>NZ_JAFCWK010000001.1:0-804220 GCF_049897525.1 Janthinobacterium sp. PSRC1-1 | reverse complement strand
TTGTCCGTTTTGGTGCGCACCAGGCGCGAAGCGCCGAAGGCCTTGATCTGCGCCGGATTGATGACACTGACCAGCATGCCCCGTCCCGCCAGATATTCAGCCACTCTTTCCCAGTAGGTACCGGTCGCTTCCATACACACGCGCGGGCTGCCGGCATCCTGCTTGAGCAGCCATTCGCTGAGTGCAACGAATCCTTTGTCATTGTTTTCTACCACTTTGTTACGGTGTTTTCCATTCGGCAGGCGCAGCGCGCAGTCGAGCTTCGCCTTGGCAACGTCGATTCCTAAATTAAACATGCTGTGGTCCTCTTGCGATCTACCTTGTGAATGCGGGCTAACCGGCATGCCGGTGCCAAAGATACTGTCCGATCTTGACATGGAGGATGGGTAACTGGTGCGAGATCTACGAAACTGGCTCGGAGCCTAAGGGCGGATACGGCATCCAGTTACCCGGTCTTGATATGCCTACCAAGATTTTGACAGCGGTCGATACCGTCCGCAATATCGCGAACGGCATGAAGGGAATAATACAAGGTCGGATTAGCGGGGCAAAGCCGCGCGTAATCCGACAACATCGTTGGCTCCCGTATGCACACCAGGAGCTGCTGAGAAAATGCTCAGGGCCAAGCGCCGCCTCGAAGACAGTACGTCAGTACGGCGAGAGGCAGGCAACAACGCCATGGGCGTTTTATCAGCCGCTCTTACACCTTGACAGCGTCAATCTTGGCGATCACCGTGCGCGGAATGATATCGGTTGCCGGGCACGTCTCCATCGCGTCCGAATACGCGAGCCAGCGCTGCAAGCTTTCCATGCGGCGGATGGTGATGCCCTTGCCATTGATATAGCCGATCTGCTCGAAATTGACGGGGCTGGTGGTCAGCTTCGACACCGTGGGCGCATTCTCGACCAGGCGGTCGTAGGCCTTGCGCGCCTTGTGCTCCCACTTGGCCAGCACGGGATCGTCAAAGCGGTTGCTTTCAAAATACACGGTGATCGTGCGGTCGTGATTGGCAAAGCCGACGATCGCCGCCCCCTTGCGTATGGTCAGCAAGACATCTTCCTTGACGCCCGTGACGGGAACGAATACGGCAGCGCGCCCATCCGTATCTGGCCGCTCCATGGGAATATCTTGTCCGATTATGCTCATCACATCACACTCTTCATCATCGCCTGTTGGCTTGTTGTCCCTGCATCACTGAAAGCGTGTCACCGTGCGCATGCGCGGCTTTGCCGCTGCGCCGATGCGCTTCCAGGCTCGCTGCCATACCCATTCATACCCATTCATATACCATCTATCAAATAATACATTGCCATAAAGCACTACACAAGATAATCAGGGCGCGGCAGCCACAGGTCCTGCGCCGGATGGGGAATGGTGTGCCCTGCCGCAATCACCTCAAGCAGCAATCATCTTATAATGCTGCGATTCCTTCACGCCAGACACCTCCGCACCATGACGCTTCCCGAGAATGACACCAGCCGGCTCGACGCCATCAGCGCCGCCGCCACCGAAGTGGCCGCGCAAAACGTGGCCGACCTGCTGGCCATGGCCATCTGCCACCGCCCGGACGAACCGGCCCTGATCGTCTGCGACAAGCGCAGCTGGCTCAATGTCGTGCTGACGGAAGCGTATCGCCAGGCCTTGCCGGACGCGAGCTTCATCGATTTCGACGAGGTCACGCCCGACGCCGTGCTGGCCGCGTTTGCCGAACTGCCGGCCGGCAGCCTTGTCGTGCTGATCCAGTCGACCAGCTTCCGCCTGGAAGCGTTCCGCATCCGCATCGAGCTGTTCAAGCGGGGCCTGAAAGTGATCGAACACGTGCACCTGTCGCGCATGCCCGGCGTGCAGGGGCTGCACTACATCGCTTCGCTGGCCTACGACCCCGCCTACTACCGCGGCGTGGGCCATGCACTGAAAGCGCGCATCGACGGCGCCCGCCACGGCATGGTCGACAGCGGCGGCGAGCAGCTGGTGTTCGCCTCGCCGTTCGAATCGGCCAAACTCAATATCGGCGATTACGCGGGGATGAACAATATCGGCGGCCAGTTCCCCCTGGGCGAAGTGTTTACGGAAGCGCAGGACCTGGAAGCGGTGAACGGGCGCGTGCGCATCTTTGTTTTCGGCGACACGCAGTTCATGGTCAACCGCCCCGACACGCCGATCACCCTGATCATCGACAAGGGCAGAGTCACGGGCACGGAGCACGCTACGCCGGAATTTACCGCCATGCTGGAGATCATCCGCGCGCATGAGGGCGACGTGTGGGTGCGCGAACTGGGCTTCGGCATGAACCGCGCCTTTTCGCGCGAGCAGCTGGTCAACGACATCGGCACGTATGAACGCATGTGCGGCATCCATTTGTCGCTGGGCGCCAAGCACGGCGTCTACACCAAGCCGCAGTTCAAGCGCAAGGATGCGCGCTACCACGTCGATATCTTCGCCGTCACCGAAGCCGTTTACCTCGATGACGAGCGCGTGTACGCGGACGGAGCATGGACGCTGGAACCCGTCACCTTCAACTAAAAAATCCGGCCGCTGCCAGCTCGCGGTCCCACGGCGGCACGGGCTGGTATTCGGCCACCAGGAAATCGATCAGCGCGCGCACCTTCGGCGACATTTGCCGGCTGGCCGGATACAGCGCGCTCAAATGATTCAGCGGCAGCGCCCAGCCGGACAGCACGGGCAGCAGGCTGCCATCGAGCAGATTGCGCCAGGCGAGGAAGGTGGTGCTGTAGACGATGCCGAGCCCCCGCTGCGCCGCCTGCTGTAGCACCAGGCCATTATTCGCCGTAAAACCCGCCTGCACGCGCACGCCCACTTCCTCGCGCTGTTCCCCCTCTCCCCGCTGGAAATGCCAGTGTGTGCCATCGGTCAGGTGGCTGAAATGCAGGCACTGATGCTGCAACAAGTCTTGCGGCACCTGCGGCACGCCCCATTGCGCCAGATAGGCAGGGCTGGCGCACAGCACGGCGCGGCACGGCGCCAGCGGGCGCATGGCCAGCGCGCTGCTGTCCGGGATGCCGCCCACGCGGATGGTCAAATCAAAACCGTGGCGTATCGGGTCGAGCAGCGCATCGTCGACAAACAACTCGGCCCGCACCTGCGGGTGCAGCAGGCAGAAACGGGCGACGGCATCGGCCAGCCACGCGCTGCCGAAACTCGATGGCGCCTGGATGCGCAGCGGCCCGGCCAGCTCCGCCCCCGCTCCCGTCTGCGCCACGTGCGCCACCATGCGCGCCGCTTCCTGCGCCTGGCTGACGGTCGCCATGCACGGCGCCAGGTAGGCTCGACCGGCGTCCGTCAGGCTCACTTCGCGCGTGGAACGGTGCAGCAGGCGCGCATGCAGCCGTTCTTCCAGCTGCATGATGGTCTTGCTGACCATGGCGCGCGTCAGGCCCAGGCGCTGCCCGGCCACGGTGAAGCTGCGCTGGCGCGCCACTTCGACAAAGATTTCCATCGCTTTTAGTTGATCCATGTCAAAGATTGTCTGCGTTTTGGCGACAATCTGTCAACCGCTGGGCGATTGTTTGCCGCCCTCGCCCATCCTACAATGGCGTTTTCCATAGACCTTCCGGAGCCGCCGCCATGCTGACAATCTCACAACAAGAACAATACCAACGCGACGGCTACCTCATCCTGCCCGATTTCAAGGGAGCGGACGACATCGCCGCCTTGCGCGCGCGCGCCGAGCAGATTGTCAACGAATTCGACCCCAGCGTCAGCCAGTCCATCTTCACCACGCGCGATCAGGCGAAGAACACCAACGATTATTTTCTCGCCTCCGACAACACCATCCGCTGCTTCTTCGAGGAAGAGGCGTTCGGCCCGGACGGTCAATTAAAGCAGGCGAAGTCCCTGTCGATCAACAAGATCGGCCACGCCATGCATGACCTGGACCCCGTCTTCCGCGCCTTTTCGGCCGACCCGAAACTGGCCGAGGTGGCGCGCGACCTGGGCCTGGCGGACGCGCAGGTCTGGCAATCGATGTACATTTTTAAACAGCCCGGCATCGGCGGCGAAGTGCGCTGGCACCAGGACGCCACCTATTTCGAAACCACGCCGATCAGCGTGACCACGTTCTGGTTCGCGCTGGAAGACGCGACCCTGGACAACGGCTGCCTGTGGGCCGAACCGGGTGGCCACCGCGGCCCCCTGCGCGAACGCTTCATCCGCAACGGCGACGCCGTGCGCGTGGAAAAGCTCGATGCGACGCCGTGGCCCGACGACAGCACGGCCGTGCCGCTGGAAGTGAAGGCCGGCGCCCTCGTCTGCTTCCACGGCTTGCTGCCCCATTACAGCGCGCCGAACCGCTCGCCCGTCTCGCGCCACGCCTACACCCTGCACGCCACCGACGGCCAGACCGAGTACGCGGCGCACAACTGGATCCAGCGCGACGCGGCGTTCCCCGTGCGGGGCTTCGTCTGATGCGCATCGACGTCTTCGCCGCCCACTGGGGCAATAACGAGCTGGCGCCCGAGGTCTTCATCGACAAGGTTCTGGCGGCCGGCTTTGACGGCATCGAGATGTCGCTGCCGCTGGACACGGCCCTGCGCGAGGAATGGACGGACCGCATCACCAGGGCGGGACTGCAACTGATCGCCGCGCAGTGGGAAACCGTGTTCCACAGCGACTTCGGTCTGCACCGCGCCGCCCTGGCGGAACTGCTGGAAAACGCCTGCCTGGCGCGCCCCGTGCTGGTCAATACGCACACGGGCAAGGATTACTACAGCCAGGCGCAAAACGCGCAGTTGCTCGACCTGGCCGCCGCGATCTCGGAAAAGCACGGCGTGCCCATCGTGCACGAAATCCATCGCAGCCGCTTTTCCGGCCACCCGATGCTGCTGCTGCCGTATCTGCAGCAGTACACGGATTTGCCCTTGACGGCCGACCTGTCGCACTGGTGCTGCGCCTGCGAATCGCTGCTGGAAGACCAGCCACAGACCCTGGCGCAAGTGCTGCCGCTGGTGCGCCACGTGCACGCGCGCGTCGGTCATGCGCAAGGCCCGCAGGTGGCCGACTTCCGCGCGCCGGAAGCCAAGCCGGCGCTCGACGCCCACCTGGCGTGGTGGGACGCCATCGTCGCCCTGCGCCGCGCGGCCGGCGCCGAGCGCATGACGTTCACGCCGGAATTCGGCCCCGCGCCCTACACGCAAACGCTGCCATACACGCAGCAGCCCGTGAGCGACGCCTGGGACCAGAACGTCGCGATGCTGCAGTTGCTGCGCGCGCGCTACGCCGGATAAACATCCGCGTCCGGCGCCGGATCGCCAGGTCCGGCGCCGCGCATTGCAATTAAATAGCGCACTATATATACTGTGTCCATGGATACCACCCCCGCCCCCAAGCCCTTGCACCAGGTGCCGCGCCTGGACAGCCAGCTGTGCTTTGCGCTGTACTCGACCTCACTCGCCATGAACAAGCTGTACCGCAAGCTGCTGCGTAAACTCGGTCTCACCTATTCGCAATACCTGGTGATGATGGTGCTGTGGGAGCGCGACGGCTTGACGGTGTCGGAAGTGGGCGAGCGCCTGTTCCTCGACTCGGCCACCCTGACGCCCCTGCTCAAGCGCATGGAACAGTCGGGCCTGTTGACGCGCACGCGCGCCGCCAGCGACGAGCGCCAGGTCATCATTTCCCTGACCGCACAGGGCGACCAGTTGCGCCATGAAGCGGCCCTGCTGCCCGAAGCCATCCTGACGGCCAGCCACTGCAGCGTGGAGCAGGTTGTGGACATGAAACAACAACTGAACCAGTTGCGCGACAGCCTGATGAAAAGTGAATAAAAGCGCCGCTTTTCCGAGCAAAATCAGGCAAAGCATCGCCCTGACAGCGCCAGGCAAAAGCTGGCGCACAATCCGCCTTTCTTTATTACAAATCGATACATGGCTGGCCCCACCCTGCGTATAGAATAGTTGCCACTATTTCCTTACAACAACATCAGGGTGACCATGCGCATACCTTTCGGCTCCGTAGCCTCGTTGGCTTTGTGTTTTACCGTGTCAGCTTTCGCTGCCGAACCATTCGACGACAAGTTCCGCCAGCTTGAAGAAGTGCTGCCCACCCCGAACACCTACCGCACCGCCTCCGGCGCGCCAGGCCACGCCTACTGGCAGCAGCGCGCCGACTACACCATCCGCGCCACCCTGGACGAAGCCAAACGCGAAATCGCCGGCAGCGGCAGCATCACCTACCACAACCAGTCGCCCGACACCCTCGGCTACCTGTGGCTGCAGCTGGACCAGAATATCTACCAGCCCGATTCCGACGCGCGCCGCATGACCACGGCACCGTCGCGCCAGGCGTGGGCCAAAACGGCGGGCGACGATGCGATGAAATTCGAAGGCTTGCGCGGCATCCTCGCGCGCGGCGACTTCCAGGGCGGCTTCCATATCCGTGCCTTGAAGGGCGCCGATGGCCAGCCTTTGAAATATGTTGTGAACCGCACGATGATGCGCATCGACCTGCCGCAGCCCCTGAAACCGGGCCAGGATTTCGTCTTCCAGATCGACTGGGATTACCGCATCAATGAACAGAAGGTGCTGGGCGGGCGCGCCGGCTATGAAGTCTTCGACGACAAGAATGCCCTGTTCGAAGTGGCGCAGTGGTTCCCGCGCATGGCGGCCTATTACGACGCGGCCGGCTGGCAGCACAAGCAGTTCCTCGGCTCGGGCGAATTCACGCTGGAGTTCGGCGACTACGACGTGCAGCTGACGGTGCCCGCCGACCATATCGTCGCCGCCACGGGCGAACTGCAAAATCCGCAGGAGGTGCTGTCGTCCGCGCAGCGCGAGCGCCTGGAACAGGCCCGCGGCAGCGACAAGCCCGTCGTCATCGTCACGCAAAAAGAGGCGGAGGCGGCCGAAAAATCCATCAGCCGCGCGCAAAAGACCTGGCACTTCAAGGCGGCCAACGTGCGCGACTTCGCCTGGGCCTCGAGCCGCAAGTTCATCTGGGATGCGCAGGGCTACAAGAAGGGCGGCAGCGACGTGATGGCCATGTCCTACTACCCGAAAGAGGGCAATCCGCTGTGGGAAAAGTACAGCACGCAAGCCATCGTGCACACGATCGAACAGTACAACAAGTACAGCATCGACTACCCGTACCCGACGGCCATCTCCGTCAACGGCCCTGTGGGCGGCATGGAGTATCCGATGATCTCGTTCAACGGCCCCCGTCCCGTGAAAGACAAAAAGACGGGCGAGCTGACCTACTCCAAGCGCACCAAGTATGGCCTGATCGGCGTGATCATCCACGAGGTGGGCCACAACTACTACCCGATGATCATCAACTCGGACGAGCGCCAATGGACCTGGATGGACGAGGGCCTGAACACCTTCGTGCAGTACCTGGCGCAGCAGGCGTGGGAAGAGAACTACCCGGCCTCGCGCGGCGAGCCACGCGAAATCGTCGACTACATGCGTAGCCGCGACCAGGTGCCCATCATGACCAATTCAGAGTCCTTGCTGCAGTTCGGTAACAACGCCTACGCCAAGCCGGCGGCCGGCCTGAACATCCTGCGCGAAACCATCCTCGGACGCGAACTGTTCGACTACGCGTTCAAGGAATATGCGCAGCGCTGGAAGTTCAAGCGCCCCACGCCCGCCGACTTTTTCCGCACCATGGAAGACGCCTCCGGCACCGACCTGGACTGGTTCTGGCGCGGCTGGTTTTACACCACCGACCCGGTCGACATCAGCATCGACGGCATCAGCGAATACGGCGTGAGCTCCAAAAATCCGGAAACGGAAAAAGCCTGGAAAAAGGCGCAGAAGGACGCCCAGCCGGAATCGGTCACGAGCCGCGCCAACAAGGGCATGCCGCGCCGCGTCGACGCGCACCCGGAGCTGAAGGATTTCTACAACCAGCACGACGATTTCACGGTGACCAACAAGGACCGCAACGCCTACGCCGAAGCGCTGGCCGCTCTGGAACCGTGGGAAAAGGACTTGCTGAAACAGGGCAAGCACCTGTACCTGGTCGACCTGTCGAACTTGGGCGGCATGGTCATGCCGCTGATCCTCGAGATCGAACTGAAAAGCGGCAAAAAATACGTCGAGCGCGTGCCGGCCGAAGTGTGGCGCTACTCGCCGAAGAAAATCACCAAGGTCGTCATCACCGATGAACCAATGGTGGGCCTGGTGCAGGATCCGTACTGGGAAACGGCCGACATTGACACCAGCAACAATAGCTGGCCGAGAAAAATCACGCCATCGCGCCTGGAACTGTTCAAGAGCGAAAAATCCCCCAAGGATAACCTGATGCGCGACTTTCAGACGCCGTTGAAAGGCAGCGGCTCGGCCAAGGGCGACGAGGCGTGAAGCGCTGGCGCCTGCTCGCTTGCGCCATGCTGGCCTGCGCCAGCATGGCGGCCGGCGCCCACAATTTCCACATGGGCATCGCCGACATCAGCTATAACCCGGCCAGCGGCAGCACGGAAGTGGTACACACCTACACGGGCCATGACGTCGAGGCGCTGCTGACAAATCTGTACCAGCGCCGCTTCGACCTGGGCCAGGAAGACAGCGAGGCGGCGCTGCGCCGCTATGTCGACAAACAGTTTTATCTCGTGGCGCCGGACGGCAAGCGATTGCGCCTGAACTGGGTCGGCATGAAGGTCAATGCCGACAATGTGGTGATCTTCCAGGAGATCGAGCACACGCGCCTGGCCCCCGCCACGCGCATCCACAACCAGTTGCTGATCGATTTCCTGCCCAGCCAGCGCAATACCCTCAATGTGCAGGACAGCGGCAGCATCCAGACGCTGATGTTCGACCGCCAGAACACGGAACTGCCGATCCGCCAAGCCCCACTATACCCATGACGCCACGCTCTCTGCCCCTGCTCCTCGCCACCCTGTTTGCAACCACCGCCGCCCACGCCGACGACATCTTCCAGCGCGTGCTGGTCGACGGTTCGCGCCTGAACCAGCTCGGCGTGGCCGATTCGGCCAACGTGGGCAGCGTCACGCAACAGCAGCTCGACGCGCGCACCAGCTACCGGCCCGGCGAATTGCTCGAAGCCGTGCCGGGGCTGATCGTCAGCCAGCATAGCGGCGAAGGCAAGGCCAACCAGTTCTACCTGCGCGGCTTCAACCTCGATCACGGCACGGACTTGCGCACCAGCGTCGACGAGATGCCCGTCAACCAGCGCAGCCATGGCCACGGCCAGGGCTGGACGGATCTGAACTTCCTGATCCCCGAACTGGCCATGCGCCTCGATTACAAAAAGGGGCCGTATGCGGCGGCGCAAGGCGATTTTTCCTCGGCCGGCGCGGCGTCCATCGTCTACGCGAACCGCCTGACGCAGGGAATCGCCAGCGCGGGGATCGGGCAAAACGGCTTTCGCCGCGCCCTGCTGGCCGATTCGTTTGACGCGGGCGACGGCAGCCTGCTGTACGCGCTCGAAGCGCAGCATAACGATGGCCCGTTCACGCAGCCGGACCGCTACCGCAAATTCAATGGCGTGCTGCGCTACAGCGAAGGCTATGCCAACAACGGTGTCAACGTCACGGCCATGGCGTACGACGCCAGCTGGAACGCCACCGACCAGATTCCGCTGCGCGCCGTGCGGGACGGCACCTTGGGCCGCTTCGACGCCATCGATGCCAGCGACGGCGGCAAGGCGCAGCGCTACAGCCTGTCGGGCGCCTGGCGCCAGACCACGGACGACGTGTCGTCCAAGGTCAGCGCGTATGTGATCGCCAACCGCCTGGCCCTGTTCTCGAATTTTACGTATGCGATGGACGACCCGGTCAACGGCGACCAGTTCGCCCAGCCCGATCGGCGCGTGACGGCCGGCCTCGACGCCAGCCACACCTGGCACCGCCACACGGACCGGGGCAGCAGCGACACCACCATCGGCGTGCAGCTGCAGAACGACAATATCCACAATGGCCTGTACCACACGCGCCAGCGCCAGATCGTGTCGACCACGCGGCAAGACCATATCGTCGAATCGAGCATCGGCGTATATGGCGAAAACAGCACGCGCTGGTCGCGGTCGCTGCGCACCGTGGCCGGCCTGCGCGCCGACGCCTACCGTTTCGACGTGCGCAGCGACCGCGCCGCCAATTCGGGCACGGCCAGCGACCATTTGTTCAGCCCCAGCCTGAGCGTGATCGCCGGGCCGTGGCGCGAGACGGAAGCGTATGTCAACATCGGCAATGGCTTTCACAGCAACGACGCGCGCGGCACGACGATCACGCTCGACCCGAAGACGGGCGAAGCGGCCCCCCTGGTGCGCTCGCGCGCACTGGAACTGGGCTTGCGCAGCGCCGCCATCGCCGGCCTGCAAACCTCGCTGTCGCTGTACCGCCTGGACTTCGATTCCGAGCTGCTGTTCATCGGCGACGCCGGCGCCACCGAGGCGGGCCGCCCCAGCCGCCGCTATGGCATCGAGTTTTCCAGCTACTACAAGGCGGCCAGCTGGCTGTCGCTGGACCTGGACCTGGCGTATGCGCGGGCGCGCTCGCGCGGCAGCGCCCCGGCCGGCGACTTCATCCCCGGCGCCATCGAAGGCGTGGCCCAGCTGGCCATGACGCTGACGCCGGCGGGGCCGTGGTCGGGCTCCCTGCGCCTGCGCTACTTCGGTCCGCGCCCGCTGATCGAAGACAACAGCGTGCGCTCGGCGGCCAGCGTAGGCTTGAACGGGCGCCTCGCCTATCAGATCAACAAGACCTTGCGCGTGGAAGTCGAGGGCTACAACCTGGCCAACCGGCGCGACTCGGCCATCGATTACTACTATGCCTCGCGCCTGCCCGGCGAGGCGCAGCCGGTCGACGATATCCACTTCCATCCGGTGGAATCGCGCTCGCTGCGCCTGACCCTGGTAAAGAATTTTTAACGCAACAAGCATAATTCCTGGCGGACGTAACACAAGAGTCGCCGCGAAGTCGTAGAATGCCAGGCTGGATAAACTGAGACAGGCCGCGTTCCGGCCCGCACCGCCATGAGCACTTCCGCACCGATCTTTACCGACCCGTCCCACGTCAAGGACGCCTTGCGCGATGACGGCTATGCCGTCCTGCGCCCGCTGGACGTGGCCGCGCTGGCCGGCTGCCCGCTGGCCGCGCTGCGCGCGCTGGAAGGCAGCTGGAATACGCTGGCGCTGGACAATTACCTGAAGGATGGCGGCCGCTATCGCCGCCGGCGCCACTCGTGCTTCGTGCAGGATGGCGCGCGCCTGACGCAGACGGCGCACCGCCCGCACTGGCAACCGGTCGAATACAACGCCCTGCATGGCGGCATGCACCGCCTGTTCGAGCCGGTCGAGCCGGCCATCGTCGCGCAGCCAGCCTGGCAACAGCTGATCCGTGCGCTGGGCGACGCCTGCTCGCAGGTCAAGGGCAGCCAGCCGTGGTTCATCGAGGCGCACCAGTTCCGCATCGATACGACCGATGGCATCGGCCGCCCTACGCCGGAAGGCGCGCACCGCGACGGCGTCGATTTCGTCGCCGTGCTGCTGATCGGACGCGAACAGGTCAAGGGCGGCGAGACGCGCATCTTCGAAGCCCATGGTCCCAACGGCAAGCGCTTTACCCTGACCGAGCCTTGGTCGCTGCTGCTGCTCGACGATGCGGCGGTGATCCACGAATCGACACCGATCCAGCCCATCGGCGAGCATGGCCACCGCGATACGCTGGTGCTGACGTATCGCGCAGGCCAGTTCCAGGGCGAAAACTGACAGGCGGCCACAGCATTCCCTGTGGCCAAAATAGTTACCTGGAAGTTACTTTTGCAGACCTAAATCCGATATAGTCATACGATGTCGATATTGCGCGCTCACCGCGCCCAGCATCACCACACTGAAATTCTAGGAGAGGTCTGTGGACTCCAACAACCAAATCAAGCCTGACGAAATCGAGATCCTGATCGTCGAGGACAGCCCGACCCAGGCGGAGCGATTGCGCCGCCTGATCCAGTCGCTGCACTACAACGCGCGCGTGGCGTCGAATGGCCAGCTGGCCCTGGCCGCCATCCGCGAGCGCAAGCCGCACCTGGTGCTGTCCGATATCGTCATGCCTGAAATGAATGGCTACGACCTGTGCCGCGCCATCAAGTCAGATCCGACCCTGCGCGATATTCCCGTGATCCTCGTCACCTCGCTCAACGACCCGAAGGACATCATCCGCGGCATCGAATGCGGCGCCGACAATTTCATCCGCAAGCCGTATGCGGAAGACTACCTGCTCAACCGCATCAGCCACATGCTGATGAACCAGAAGCTGCGCAAGAACCAGAATGTGGAAATCGGCATCGCCCTGTACCTGGGCGACCAGAAGCACTTCATCAATGCGGAGCGCCAGCAAATCCTCGATTTGCTCATTTCCACGTATGAACAGGCGGTGCAGGTCAACGGCGAACTGCAGGCGCGTGAACGCCAGGTGATTGAATTGAACATGCGCCTGGCGCACCATGCGGCCGAACTGGAAACCATCAACCGCGAAATCGCCCTGAAGAACCTGGAACTGGCCGAGGCGAGCCGCATGAAGTCCGCCTTCATCGCCAATATGTCGCATGAACTGCGCACGCCGCTGAACGCCATCATCGGGTTTACCGGCGCATTGCTGATGAAACTGCCCGGCCCCCTGACGTCCGACCAGGACAAACAACTCAATACCATCCGCGCCAGCGCGCGCCATCTGCTCTCCCTGATCAACGACATCCTCGACGTGGCCAAGATCGAAGCGGGCAAGCTGACCCTGTCGATCGAGCCCGTGCACTGCCAGGAGCTGATGGCCGAAGTGGCCGACACCTTGCGCCCCCTGGCCCAGCAAAAGGGCCTGGCGCTGGAAATGGCACTGGGCGAAGCGGGCCAGCCGCCCGTCATCATCGACACGGACCGCCGCGCGCTGACACAAATCCTCATCAACCTGCTCAACAACGCCATCAAGTTCACGGAACAGGGCACGGTGCGCATCAGCCTGTCCCAGCGCGAAGAAGACGGCGGGCTGGTGACGGAAATGAGCATCGCCGACAGTGGCGCCGGCATCAAGGAAGAAGACCAGGCCAAGCTGTTCCAGGCCTTCTCGCAGCTCGATTCCACCTCCACGCGCCACGTGGAAGGCGCGGGACTGGGCCTGTACCTGTGCCAGAACCTGGCCAACGCCATCGGCGGGGCCCTGTTCTTCAATAGCGACTACGGCTCCGGCAGCACGTTTACGCTGGCCCTGCGCAGCAAGCCCTGATTCGGGTGCGCCGCAGCATAAATCTGGATTTCTTGCCATCTGAAGCAGATCGATACAGTAGTTCTACGGTATTGCACCGCACCATTTTCAGCGCTATAGTGGAACTGTCTCCTCCAATTCGTTCCCTGAACATTGGATTGCGCCCGCGCTAGTACGCGGGCTTTTTTTTGCCTGCGTTTTCCACGCCTCTTCATCTTTCCTTAACTAAATCAAACGATTTAGTTATATCAATCGTTTGAGATATGTGATTAAATCTCCGGCATGATTGAAAAAAACGCCATCCCCACTCCCCACGCCGACGACGGACGCAAGCCGCGTTCCGATGGAGAACAGTCGCGCGAGCGGCTGCTGCATAGCGCCATCCGCCTGTTTGCCGAGCAAGGCTACGCCAAGACGTCCACGCGCGAACTGGCGCAGGCGGCCGGCACCAACGCGGCGGCCATCCGCTACTATTTTGGCGACAAGGCGGGCCTGTACCGCGCCGCCTTCTCCCATCAACTATCGAATCCACAAGACAATATCGCCCTGTACGAGCAACCGCATTTCACCCTGCGCCAAAGTCTGGAAGGCTTTTATGCGCAATTGCTCGCTCCCATGCAGCAGGGCGAGATCGCACGCGACTGCATGCGCCTGTGGTGCCGCGAGATGCTCGAACCGACGGGCCTGTGGGCGCGCGAGGTTGACCAGAACATCCGTGCCGAGCACGAGGCGCTGACGCGCGTACTGGCGCGCCACCTGGGCGCGCCCGACAACAGCGACGACATGCACCGCCTGGCGTTTTCCATCGCCTCGCTGGCCCTGCAGCACATGGTCGGCGCCGAGGTGCTGCAAACCTTGCGTCCGCAATTGCTGGAAACACCGCACGCCATCGATACCTGGCTGGCGCGCATGACCGACTACGCGCTGGCCATGGCCGACGTGGAGCGCCGGCGCCTGGCCACGCCTCCCTCTCCCCCCACCACTCAACGACAAGCAGAAGGACCAGCATGACGACTATTCGATGCACCGTTCAACGCGCCCTGGCCGCCAGCATCGTGCTGGCGCTGGGCGGCTGCGCCCTGCAGGGGCCGCCCGCGGCGGTGGCCGCCAGCGCGCCCGCGCAATGGCAGGCGCCGCTGCCGCATAACGGCAAGCTGACGGACCTGGCCAGCTGGTGGCAGGGCCAGGGCGATCGCCTGCTGGTGGAATTGATCACCGATGCGCAGCAGGTCAGCCCCACCGTCGCCGCCGCCGGCACGCGCATCGTGCAGGCGCGCGCGGACAGCATCGCCAGCGGCGCCGCGCTGGCGCCCAGGCTCGATGCGACCGGCAGCGTGGTGCGCACCAGCCAGCAATCGGCGCAGCCCGGCGGCACCACCTCGCAGGCCGCCTTGCAAGCGTCGTGGGAGATCGACGTCTTCGGCGCCAACCGCGCCACGCGCGATGCGGCACAGGAGCGCTACGACAGCGCCCGGGCGGGTTGGCATGAGGCCCGCGTCTCGGTCGCCGCCGAAGTGGCGAACCAGTACTACGCCTTGCGCACCTGCCAGCAACTGCAGGCCGTGGCCGAGCAGGACGCCATCTCACGCCGCGACTCGGCACGCCTGACGGAACTGAGCGCCGGCGCCGGCTTCCAGCCGCCCGCCAACGCCGCCCTGGCCCGCGCCAGCGCCGCCGAAGGCGCCAGCCGCGCCATCGAACAACGCGCCGCCTGCGATGTGAATGTCAAGGCGCTGGTGGCCCTGTCGGCGGTGCCGGAAGAGACGCTGCGCCAGAAGCTGGCGGCCAGCCCGGCGGTCCTGCCCTCGCCCGTGGCGATTGCGCAACTGCCGGCGCAAACCCTGGGCCAGCGTCCCGACATCTACAGCGCCGAACGCGAAGTGGCGGCCGCCAGCTTCGAAGTGCGCGGCGCCCAGGCGCAGCGCTACCCGCGGCTGAGCCTGGCCGGCTCCATCGGCAAAGGCAATATCCGCGCTGGCGGCAGCAGCATCACGGCCAGCACCTGGAGCATCGGGCCGCTGGCCGTCAGCCTGCCCATCTTCGATGGCGGCACCCGCCGTGCCCAGGTCGATGCGGCAACGGCGCGCTACGACGAAGCGGTAGTGAAATACCGCGCCGGCGTGCGCCAGGCCGTGCGCGAAGTGGAAGAAGCGCTGGTCAACCTGGCCAGCACGGACGAACGCAGCGGCCATGCGAAAACGGCCATGGAAGGCTATCGCGTGTCGTTCGTCGCCACCGAAGACCGTTACAAGAATGGCCTGGCCAGCCTGATCGAACTGGAAGACGCGCGCCGCACGCGCCTGGCCGCCGAAAACACCGTGGTCAACCTGGCGCGCGAACGCAGCGCCGCCTGGGTAGCGCTGTACCGCGCCGCCGGCGGCGGCTGGAACAGCAGCAACGCCATCGCCAACAATGCCCCCTGACGGATACGACAACATGAAAAAAATGACCTTGAAACCGATGGCGCTCGCCCTTGCCGCCCTTTGCGTGATGCTGGGCGCCGGCGTGGCCCTGTACTCCCCATCCTCCACGGCGGCCGACGATGCCAAAGACAAGAACGCGGCGCAAAAGCCTGCGCTGACCGTCACCACGGCCAAGCCGCAAACGGCCAGCCTGCCCATCAAGCTGAAGGCCAACGGCAACGTGGCCGCCTGGCAGGAAGCCGTCATCGGCAGCGAATCGAACGGCTTGCGCCTCACCGACGTGCGCGTGAATGTCGGCGACGTGGTGCGCGCCGGCCAGGTGCTGGCCGTGTTCTCGAACGACACGGTGAACGCCGACGTGGCGCAGGCCAAGGCCGCCGTGCTGGAAGCGGAAGCGAATGCGGCCGAGGCCGCAGCCAACGCCCAGCGCGCCCGCTCGCTGCAAAGCACGGGCGCCATCAGCGCGCAGCAGATCAGCCAGTACCTGACGGCCGAACAGACGGCCAACGCGCGCATTGCATCTGCCAAGGCGCAGCTGGCGTCGCAGCAGCTGCGCCTGAAATACACGCAGGTGGTGGCGCCCGACAGCGGCATCATCTCCTCGCGCTCGGCCACCGTCGGGTCGGTGGTGGGCACCGGCACGGAGCTGTTCCGCATGATCCGCCAGGGCCGCCTCGAATGGCGCGCCGAAGTGACGGCCACCGAGCTGCTGAACCTGAAACCGGGCACGCTGGCGCAAGTCAAGGCGGCCAATGGCAGCGTCTTGACGGGCAAGGTGCGCATGATCGCCCCTACCGTCGATCCGCAGACGCGTTCCGCCCTCGTCTACGTGGACCTGCCGGCCAGCACGGGCAACAATGCGCCGTTCAAGGCCGGCATGTACGCCAGCGGCGAATTTGAACTGGGGACCTCGGGCGCGCTGACGGTGCCGCAGCAGGCCATTGCCGTGCGCGATGGCTTCAGCTATGTCTTCCGCCTGAATCCCGACCAGCGCGTCAGCCAGATCAAGGTGCAGGCCGGACGGCGCCTGAGCGACCGCATCGAGATTGTAAGCGGCATCACGGCCGACACGACGATCGTCGTCAGCGGCGCCGGCTTCCTCAATGACGGAGATTTGGTCCGTAATGTGAAAACCCCGGCTCAGACGCCGGTAGCTGCACCGGCAGCGAAAAAGTAAGGAGAGGCCATGAACTTTTCCTCCCTATCGATCAAGAATCCGATCCCGGCCATCATGCTGTTCGCACTGCTGACCCTGGCCGGTCTGCTGGCCTACAAGGCCAATCCGGTGCAGGATTTCCCGGACATCGAACTGCCCATCGTCACCGTCAGCGCGGTGTTGCCTGGCGCCGCGCCGGCCCAGCTGGAAACGGAAGTGGCGCGCAAGATCGAAGACTCCGTCGCCACCTTGCAAGGCGTGAAGAACATCTACACCAAGGTGCTCGATGGCGTCGTCACGGTGACCGTCGAATTCATCCTGGAAAAGCAGATCGCCGAAGCCGTCAACGATGTGCGCGACGCCGTCGCCCGCGTGAAGGCGGACATGCCGGCCGAGCTGCGCGACCCCACCGTCACCAAGGCGTCCACCGCCGGGCGCGTGGTGCTGACCTTTATCGCCACGGCGAAACCCGGTGTCGACAATCCGCTCGACTCTCCCGACCTGTCCTGGTTCGTCGACAACACGGTGGCCAAGCGCCTCTTGACGGTGCCCGGCGTGGGCGCCGTCACCCGCGTGGGCGGCGTCTACCGCGAGATCCAGGTGGAACTCGACGAGGCGCGCATGGCCGCATTGAAAGTGTCGGCCCTCGACGTCTCGCGCCAGCTGCGCCTGGTGCAGCGCGAAGCTCCTGGCGGGCGGGGCGACGTCAGCGGCGCCGAGCAGTCGGTGCGCACCATCGCCACCGTGAAGACGGCCGATGAACTGTCGCGCGTGGAAGTGCCGCTGCCGGACGGCCGCCATGTGCGCCTGGACCAGGTGGCCACGGTGCGCGACACCATCGCCGAACCGCGCGCGCTGGCCGAGCAGGATGGCAAGACGGTCGTCGCTTTCGAGGTGTTCCGCACCAAGGGCGCCAGCGAAGTGGCCGTCGCCAAGGGCGCACGCGACGCCATCGCCGACCTGCAGAAGGAAAACCCCAACGTGGTGCTGCAGCAGTCGATCGACAATGCCTTCCCCGTCGAGGAAAACTTCGAAGGCTCGATGGAGCTGCTGTACGAAGGCGCGCTGCTGGCCGTGCTGGTGGTGTGGTGGTTCCTGCGCGACTGGCGCGCTACCCTGGTGGCCGCGGCCGCCCTGCCCCTGTCCGTGATGCCGGCGTTCCTCGGCATCTACTGGTTCGGCTACACGCTCAATACCGTCACCCTGCTGTCGCTGGCCCTGGTCGTCGGCGTGCTGGTAGACGACGCCATCGTGGAAATCGAAAACATCGAGCGCCATCTGCGCATGGGCAAGTCGCCCATGCAAGCGGCCATGGAAGCGGCCGACGAAATCGGCATGGCGGTGATCGCCACCACTTTCGCGCTGGTGGCCGTATTCCTGCCGACGGCATTCATGAGCGGCATTCCCGGCCTGTTCTTCAAGCAGTTCGGCTGGACGGCCGTGCTGGCCGTGCTGGCCTCGCTGGTGGTGGCGCGCCTGCTCACGCCGATGATGGCGGCCTACATATTGAAACCGCTGCCGCACAAGGAAGAACAGGATGGCTGGCTGATGACGCGCTACCTGCACGTGATGCGCTGGTGCCTGAACCACCGCGGCGTCACGGCCATCGCCGCGGCCCTGTTCTTTGTCGGCGCGATCCTGCTGGTGCCGCTGCTGCCGACGGGCTTCGTGCCGGCCGCCGACCGCGCGCAGACGCAGATCAACCTGGAACTGCCGCCCGGCTCCACCCTGGCCGAAACGCAGGCCGTGGCAGCCATGGCGCGCGACGCGGCCATGCAGACGCCTGGCATCAAGGGCGTCTTCAGTTCGATAGGCGGCGGCTCCAGCGGCGATGCCTTCGCCCCCGGCGCGGCGGCCGAGGCGCGCCGCGCCGTGCTGACCCTGACCACCGTGCACCGCACCGAGCGCAAGGAATCGATGGCGGGCCTGGAAACGCAGCTGCGCCACAAGCTCGATACGATCCCCGGCGCCCGCTTCACGGTGGGGCCGCCCGACACTGGCGTCAAGATGCAGCTGGTGCTGCGTTCGGAAGACCCGGTGGCGTTGATGGCGGCGGCGCAAAAGGTCGAGCGCGAGCTGCGCGGCCTGAAAGGCATCGGCAACGTCAATTCCAGCGCCTCGCTGGTGCGCCCGGAAATCATCGTGCGTCCCGATTTTGCCAAGGCGGCTGACCTGGGCGTGACGGCGGCAGCCATCGGCGAGACGGTGCGCGTGGCCACGGCCGGCGACTACGATACGGACCTGACGAAAATGAACCTGCCCGAACGGCAGGTGCCGATCCGCGTCAAGCTGCCCAACAGCGTGCGCGCCGACCTGGCCGCCATCGAGCGCCTGAGCGTACCCGGCAAGAATGGTCCCGTGCGCCTGGCGAACGTGGCCAGCGTGACGATGGAAAGCGGCCCGGCACAGATCGACCGTTTGAACCGCAGCCGCAACGTGACGCTCGACGTGGAACTCGGTTCGCGCACCCTCGGCGAATTGAATGAAGAAGCGCGCGCACTGCCGTCGATGAAGAATTTGCCGCCGTCCGTGAAGATCGCCGAACTGGGCGACGCGCAGGAAATGGCTTCGCTGTTTGCCAGCTTCGGCCTGGCCATGCTGATCGGCGTGCTGTGCATCTACTGCGTGCTGGTGCTGCTGTTCAAGGACTTCATGCAGCCGGTGACCATCCTGGCGGCGCTGCCCTTGTCGATCGGCGGCGCCTTCGTGGCGCTGCTGATCACGGGCAGCGCCCTGTCGATGCCGTCGATGATCGGCCTGATCATGCTGATGGGGATCGTCACGAAAAACTCGATCCTGTTGGTCGACTATGCGATCCTGGCGCGCCAGGCCGGCATGAACCGCTTCGACGCGCTGGTCGACGCCTGCCACAAGCGCAGCCGGCCCATCCTGATGACGACGATTGCCATGGGCGCCGGCATGATGCCGCTGGCGCTGGGCTGGGGCGCCGATCCGAGCTTCCGTTCGCCGATGGCGATCACCGTCATCGGCGGCCTGATCACCTCGACTTTATTGAGCCTGCTGGTGGTGCCGGCCGTGTTCACCTATATCGACGACCTCGAGCACCTGCTCAAGCGCGGCATGGCGAAACTGCGCCGCCAGAAGGCACCGCTGCGGCGCGATGACAGGGCGGCGCTGGAAAAATAAGCGCCGCCATTGTTTGCAAAATCGCCCCCTGCGGGCAAGGAAGCGAAGGACCGGCCGCCAGGCCGCGCTCCCTCGCTTCCATCTATCTGGCATACTGCGCCCATTCTCCATGAACGCAATCTGCCCTGCCTATGAATTACCGCACCCCGCTCGTCCTGCTAATGGTATCCGCACTGCTCGGCGCCTGTTCGGACAAGACCACCGCCGCCAGCACCGACGCGGCAGCTGACGTGGTAGCTGCTGTCCCCGCCGCCGCTGACGCAGCCGACACCGCATCGGCCGAACATGTGCCGCCGCCGGCCGCCACCGCGCCCAAGACGGAAGAGATGAACACGCCGCAGGCGCGCGAGCGCGAGGCGGGCATGATGCGCGCCGTCTTTGGCAAGGACTACCGCGGCGACAGCGACGATGCGCTGGCCGACCTGCCCGATCCGGACAACCATGTCGACAAACTCAGTTATGTCGTCAGTGCCGTCAGCCACAGGCTGCTGCCCGATGGCCGCGCCATCCTGGTGGCGAATGCGGAAACGGCCAACACGGAAGGCACGGCGGAATCGGCGCACGCCTCGCCGGGACTGTTGAACGTGTTTTTCCTGGCACCCAAGGGCCAGCCGGAAGACGGCCAGTGGCAAGTCGTGAAACGCCTGGAAAACATCGCCGCCCTGGGTTCGTCGGGACAACTCGGTGAGGTCCACTGGATCATGCTGGGTGCGAACAAGCCGGGACTGGCGATCCGCCACGGCTATACGGGCCAGGGTTACACCATCACGCAACTGGCCCTGTTTGAAATCGGCGACGGCAAAGTGACCGCGCTCGATGGCGGCATGGACCTGTACTCGGACAATATGGGCGCCTGCACGCCGGACATGGATGAATGCTGGATGGTCGACGGCAAGTGGCGCTTCGCTCCCGCGCGCAACGGCGGCGCCTACGACGACTTGCTGATCGATTTCAAGGGAGCGTCCGAAAAGATCAAGCCCGGCGTCACGGTCAAACCGGACCAGGACCCGCCGCGCATCGCCACGCCCTTGAATGGCCACGCGCGTTATGGCTTCGATGGCAAGGGATATAAACTGATTGAGGGCAAAAATACGGTGCCTGGCGTCTGAGCCAGGCACCGGCAACAAATCAGCGGCGTGCCGCCTCCAGGCGCGCCAGCAGCGGCGCATACATGGTCCGCGTATGGCTGCTCCAGCGGTCCATGGCGCTGTCGATGTCGAGCAGCAGGCGTTCCGACAACACCTTGTCGCCCTGCTGCAGCGCCCAGATCGCGTATTCGGCGCGGCACTCGAAGCTGTTGTAGCGCGTCAGCGCGTCGTCGAATTCCGCCTTCGCTTCCACCTGGCGCCCGCTTTGCGCCAGCGCGCGCGCCGTCAGCAGCGACACCATCTCGGGACGGAAATGGATGTCGCTGCGGCGGATGATTTCCAGGTGTGTCAAGGCCTCGGCGCCGCGCGCGCATTCCAGGTAGGCGCGCGCCGCGCCCAGGCGAATTTCCAGGTCCGATGAAAATGCTCCCTGCAGGCAGGCTTCATACGTCGATGCCGCTTCCTGCGCATCGCCCGCTTCGAGCAGCGCGCTGGCCAGGCGCATCTGGTTTTGCGCCGTCGGCGTGTACTCGAAGGCGGCCCTCGCCTCGCGCAGTTCCCGATTCGGATCGAGCACCTGCACGGCCACCGAAGCGACCTTGCGCGCGCCTTGCGGCAGGCGCGAATTGGGCAGGTAGATGGCGAAGAAATACACCACGCTGCCCAGCAGCGGGAACATGAATAAAATGAGCAGCCAGTACAGCTGCTGCCCGTTGCGCACCACGTGAATCGCAAAAAATACTGCGATCAGGATGTGGATGCCTATGCCAAAAATCGTCATATTACAACCTCGTTCGTGACGGGAGCCGCTGGCACCATGCCGCAGCTTTCCCTGGTCAGAATATTACACTGGCAGCGCCGTGCACACGCGCCTATTGCGTCTTGGCCGACCAGCCGCCGCCCATGGCCCGGTACAGGTCCACCGAGGCGACGAGGATGCGCGTCTTCAGCTGCAGCAAGCCCACTTCGGCGCTGTACAGGGTGCGCTGGGCATCGAGTTCTTCCAGGTAGGAGGCGTAGCCATTGCGGTAGCGGTTGTGCGCGATGCGCAAGGTGTCCGCCGCTGTGGCGCGGCGCGCGTCGTTTTCCACGGCTTGCTGCTGCAGCCGATAGATGGCGCCCAGGCTGTTCTCCGTTTCGGCGAAGGCGTTGCGCACCACGTTTTCATACGTGTACACGAGTTGGTCGCGCTGTGCGCCGGCCGCATCGGTCTGCGCCTGCACGCGCCCGCCATCGAACAGGGGGCCGGCCGCCAGGGCCGTCAGGCGCCACAGGGCCGTCGGCGCATGCAGGAAATCGGTGAGCGTCGTGGCTTGCCCGCCGCCCGCCACCGTCAGCTTGAACGAGGGCAGCAGCTGGTCGCGCGTGGCGGCCAGGCTGGCGTTGGCGGCCGCCAGGTTGTGTTCCGCGCGCGCGATGTCGGGCCGCCTGCGCAACAGTTCGGACGGCAGACCGGCAGGCACGCCCGGCGGCGCCAGCTCGGCCAGCGGCAAGCCGCGCGCAATGGCGCCAGGATTGCCGCCGACGAGGATGGCCAGCGCGTTTTCCTGCTCAAAAATCTGCCGCTGCAGCTGCGGCACCTGCTCGGCCGCCGCATGGTATTCCGATTGCGCCTGCAGCCATTCCAGGCGCGAACTGTAGCCCACCTCGAACTGCTTGCGCGCCAGCTCGCGCGACTGTTCGCGCAGCTGCAAGGTCGATTGCGTCAGCGCCAGCTGCGCGTCGAGTCCACGCAGATTCAGGTAACTCGTCGCCACGCTGGCGGCGATCGACAGGGCCGCCGCATCGAGGCTGGCCTGCTCGGCGCGGTAGCTTTCGCCGGCCGCGTCGCTCAGATTGCCCAGCCGGCCCCACACGTCGATTTCATAGCTGGCCTGCAGTTCGGCCTGGAAGACATTCGTCACATACGGCTTGCCGCTCGACGCCAGGGTGCGCGCGCGCGTGGGCGAACCGTCAAAGGCCAGGTTCGGCGCGCGGTTCGCGTCGGCCTGCGCCAGGCGCGCGCGGTATTCCTGCACGCGGGCGCGCGCCACGCGCAAGTCGCCATTGCGCGCCAGCGCCTCGCCCACCAGATCACTTAGCACGGGATCGCCGAAGGCCTGCCACCACAGCTGTTCCACCTGCGTGCCATGCGCGGACACTGCGCCGCCCTCGGCTGGCGCGCGCCAGCCGGACGGCAATTGCAGGGCCGATGCGGGTTGCGGTGGCGCGTTGGCGGCGCAGCCGGCCAGCGCCAGCACGCCGGCCATCAGCCATGCGCGGCGCTTCATGGCTTGGCTTTCTTTGGCGCAGGCGGAGGCGCCGGATTGTCCGCCGAGTCATTCAGCACGGCGGACGTGTCGACGCTGACCACCACCGACATGCCCGGCACGAGCCGGCGCGCATTCGCCTGCCCTGGATCGATGCGGATGCGCACGGGAATGCGCTGGGCAATTTTGAGGTAGTTGCCCGTCGCGTTATCGGCCGGCAGCACGGAAAATTCGGAACCGGTGGCCGGCGAGATGCGCTCCACCTGGCCCGTCAGCACGGCGCCATCGAGCGCGTCGACGTGGAAGGTGGCGCTCTGCCCCTCCTGCACGCCGTTCATCTGCGTTTCCTTGAAATTGGCGATCACCCACATCTGGCGCGGCACCAGCGCCATCAGCTGCGCGCCGGAGTTCACGTACGCGCCCTGGCGCACCGTCACCTGGCCCAATTGTCCATCGGATGGCGCCACGATGCGCGTGTTATCGAGGTCGATCTTCGCCGCCTTGACGGCCGCCTGCGCGTTCGCCACAGCCGCTTCCAGGGCCTGCTTGTTGACCAGCACCGATTGCACGCTTTGCTGGGCGATATCGAGATTGGCGCGCGCCTGCGCCAGCGCGGCCGCCATCTGCGCCTGCGTGGCGCGCGACTGGTCGTGTTCGCGCTGCGACAGCGAACCGTCAGCCACCAGCTGCTCCACGCGATTCAGATCGGCGCTGGCCTTGCGCGCCTGCGCTTCCGCGTTGGCCAACGCCGCCTCGCTGACGGAAATGCCCGCCTGCGCGCTGGCCTTCTGCTGCGTCCAGTTCGACAGCGCCGCCTGCTGCGCCGCCAGTTGCGCCTGCGCCTGCTCGTAGCGCTGCTGGTAGATGCGGTCGTCGATGCGCACCAGCAGCTGCCCTTCCTTCACATCCATGAAATCCTGCACCGTCACTTCCACCACATAGCCGGACAGCTGCGTGCCGATGATGGTCACCTGCCCGCGCACGGTGGCGTTTTCCGTCGTCACGATGGGGCTGGTGAACGGCGGTAAACGCCACGCGTACAGCACGATCAGCACGCCCACCAGGGCCACGGCGGCAAAGGCCAGCGCGGACAGCCACTGGTGGCGCCGGTCCGGCTGCGCCATGGAAGGGGCGGCGGGTGCGGGTGCGGTGGGAGCTGCTGGCGGCGTGCTGTTATTTTCTGTCATTGCTCGGTTCCGAATTGGTAATGGGGACGATGGCCATGGCCGTCTGCGCATCGCGCACGGGGCCGACCAGGCGGCGCGCGCCGGTAGTGATGCGGCTCCAGGACTGGCTGACCAGCATCCACAGCAAGGTGGTGATGGCGACGCCGGCGATCATCAGAAAGACGTCATTGTAGGCGAGGACATTGGCTTCGCGCGTGGCGACGGCGCCCAGGCGCGCCACGCCCTGGGCGCTGCGCAATGCCGGATCAGCCAAGACGCCGCCGTAGCTGGCGGCGCCCGACTGCACGCGCGCGGCCACCTGCGGGTCAAGCATGGTCAGGTGCTCGACCAGATAGCTGGAATGGTATTTTTCGCGCGCCGTCTGGATGGTGCCGACGATGGCCGAACCAAGCAAGCCACCGAGGTTCTGCGTCATGGTAAACATCACGGAAAAACTCACCAGGTTGCGCGGTTCGGCAATCACGGCGCCCATGCCGGCCACCATGGTGGGGCCGAGGAAATACGTGCCGCCAAACGCCAGCAGGAACTGGCTGACATACATATTGACGGGGCGCGTCTGGCTGGTGGCGTGCGCGTCGATCAGGGCGCCGGCGGCGATCAGCAGCAGCGCGAACATCAGCGAGCGGTGCAGCGTCTTCGGATTGATCGTCAGCGCGCTGACCACCAGCCCCGCCACGCTGCCCAGCAGGACCACGATGAACAGGTGCTGCATCTGGTCCGTGTTCAGGCCCAGCGCCTGCAGGAAGCCCACCGCCCCCGTCGATTCGGACAGCACGATGCGAAACAGCAGCACCGATAAAAACAGCTTGGCGATCTTGCCCGTGGTGAGCCAGCGCGTATTGAGCAGCGGGCGCGCGCGATTATGCTCGATGGCCAGCGAGGCGGCGATCAGCACGATGGAGCACGCCAGGCACACGCCCACCCACTCGGACTCCATCCACCACGCAGTGCGCCCCTGCGCCAGCACGGCGCACAACAGGGCCACGCCGGGCGCGAACAGGATGAAGGTGAGGAAGTCGAGCGGCTCGAACGTCTGCACGCGGTCGCCGGGCGGCAGTTTCAGGGCCAGCACGCAGCCCAGCGCCAGCAGGGCCAGTCCCAGTTCGAACAGGTACAGGCCATGCCATTCGCCGATCTGCAGCAGTTCGGAAGTGAAGATGCGCGCCAGGGGCAGCGCCAGCTGGGCAAAGCCCAGGCCCAGCACCACGCCTTTCAGGCGGTGCCGCGCGGGAAACGCCTGCAAGGTGTAGTACAGGCCCAGCACGCCCAGCGCGCCGCCCACCATGCCATGCGCGGCGCGCACGGCGATCGCCGACGGCAAGGTATTCGCATACAGGTGGGCGAAGGTGACGAGCGCGTACAGCACCAGGAACGCTTCCGTAAACAGGCGCAGACCGAACTGCTGGCGGAATTTCACCAGCAGCAGGTTCATGGAAACGATGGTCATCACGTAGGCGGCCGGCAGCCATTGCATCTGGTAGGCATAGGCGGCCAGCGAACCTTGCAGGTTCAGCAGATTGGCCGTCACCAGGCCGTTGCCCAGCCCTCCCGTCAGCGCGACGATCAGGCCGACGATGAAATACGCGACACGCTTGGGCGTCGAATGTTCGGGCATCGATGGCGACCCGGGCAAGGTCGGGCGTTCGCCCGGCCCCCAGGTGCGAGGTGTGTACTTGTCCATGCGGTAATCGCGATCCGGTTTGCTGAAGCCGTTCCTTGCTGCTATCGAAATAGTTGCAAATGAACAGTTCTAGTCAGCAGCATATCACCGCAGGACGTTTTTATTGTTTACATTGTTGCATGGCGTTGCGCATGCGGCGATAACAGGGTAGGCAACGGGACCGGCAGGGGCCGGCCGATCCCGCCCCTGCGCTGGTGCAGTCACCTACACCCTCGGCGGGTCCGTTTCGCGCGCGAACGCCCGGTGCGCCGCCAGCGCCTTTTTAAAAGCCGCCACGGCTTTCACCACGTCGCCGGACGCTGCGACGATGACGGCGGGATCCGGCTTTCCATCGGGCAGCGCCGCCGGCACGCCAGCCTTGTCCAGCAAGCCCTTGCCCGCGCCGATGGCCAGCAGCGGCTTGCAGTGGCGGTATTGCAGGCGCAGGAAGTCGAGCGCGTTGGCGTCGTCACCCAGTTGCTGCACGGCGCCCTGGCCGTCGGGCACGACGACGGCGTCGAACAGCACGGACGGTCCCGCTTCGAGCGAGATTTCCACGTCGAGCGGCGCACCGCCGCTGGTATCGACCCGGCCAAGCTGGCTGCCCACCAAGCGCGGCACGGCGCCATCGGACAGCAACGCGGCATAGATATTGCGCACCTGCGCGCCGTCGCTGCCCGGCCCCACCAGGATGGCCACGCGCAGGGTATGGATGCCAGTCTTGCCGGGGCGGAAAAAGAGCGACAGCGCTGGCGACGGCGCATACGCGGGCAGCGGCTGCAGGGAGGCGCGCGGCATGGCCGGCGGCAGCGCCAGGCCCAAGGCATCGGCCAGCTCCTGCGCCAGGGTTTCGTCGACATTGCGCAGCATGGCGACGATGCGCTGGCGGATCACCACCGTCTGCACCTTGCTCAGTTCAAAGCGGAACGCGTGCACAATGTGGTCTTGTTCGATAGGCGTCTGGCTGATCCAGAACAAACGCGCCTGACCATAATGCTCGGCGAATTTCTCGGGCTTGCCGCGCACCTTGTCGCCTTCGGCGGGCGCGGGAAAACTGTTGAAACCCTTGGCGCCCGCCTGAAACGGGCAGCCGCCCGCCAGCGAATTGGGCTCGTACGCGACCCGGCCACGGTTGATGGCCTGGCGGTGGATGCCGTCGCGCTGGTTGTTGTGCAGGGGCGCCAGCGGGGAGTTGATGGGGATTTCATGGAAGTTGGCGCCGCCCAGGCGCGTGATCTGCGTGTCCACATACGAGTGGATGCGGCCCTGCAGCAGCGGGTCGTTGGAAAAATCGATGCCGGGTACGATGTGCGCCGTGCAAAAGGCCACCTGCTCCGTCTCGGCGAAAAAATTGTCGGGATTGCGGTTCAAGACCATCTTGCCGACGGGGACCAGCGGCACCAGTTCTTCGGGAATCAGCTTGGTGGGATCGAGCACGTCGAACGGAAACGCTTCGGCCTGCGCTTCCGTGAACACCTGCAAGGCCAGTTCGTATTCGGGATACTCGCCGCACTCGATGGCTTCCCACAGGTCGCGCCGGTGGAAATCGGAATCGGCGCCGCTGATCTTGACGGCTTCGTCCCACACGAGGGAATGCGTGCCGGCCATCGGCGACCAGTGGAATTTGCAGAACACGGACTGGCCCTTGGCATTGACCAGACGGAAGGTATGCACGCCGAAGCCCTGCATCATCCGATAACTGCGCGGGATGGCGCGGTCGGACATGGCCCACATCAGCATGTGCGTGATTTCCGGCGACAGCGAGGCGAAATCCCAGAAGGTGTCGTGCGCGCTGGCCGCCTGCGGCATGCCATTGTGCGGCTCGGGCTTGACGGCGTGGATCAGGTCGGGGAATTTCATCGCATCCTGGATGAAGAAGACGGGGATGTTGTTGCCCACCAGATCCCAGTTGCCTTCATCCGTATAAAACTTCACGGCGAAGCCGCGCACGTCGCGCGCCGTGTCGGTGGAACCGCGTTCGCCGGCCACGGTGGAAAAGCGTACGAAGACGGGCGTGCGCTTGCCCGCCTTGGCGAACAGCGCCGCGCGCGTCAGCTTGCCTTGCTCCTTGTAGCATTCGAAGTAGCCATGGGCGGCCGAACCGCGCGCATGCACGACGCGCTCGGGGATGCGCTCATGGTCGAAATGCGTGAGCTTTTCACGCAAAATAAAATCTTCCATCAGGGTGGGACCGCGCAAGCCCGCTTTCAGGGAATTCTGGTTGTCGCCCACGGGCACGCCCTGGTTGGTCGTCAGCACGCAGCCGCTGTCGTCGGACCTGGCGCGGTCCAGCGAGGCATTCGCGGCACTCTCACCCAGCGCGGGCTGGCCAGCGCCCGTCTTCGCAGAAGCTATCGTTTCGCCCGCGGTGCTGGCCGTGGCCAGCGCTTCGCCGGTTGCCACATGCACACCCTGGAGCGGCGTGCGCGCGGCCTCGCCGTACTGGCCGTCCTCCTTGGGATTGACGGCCATGGCGGCAGCCAGCTGCTGGCTGGCTGCCGTTTTTTGCAGCAGCGCGCGGGTCACGTCATTGTCCGCGCCCACGCTGTGCGGCGCATTGCTGTCGGATGGGCCGGACATGCTGCTCAAGACGGAACCCGCACCGTCCGTGGACGGCGTTTTCTTGGTGGTAGCCATTACATCTCCTGTGAGTAGTTTGCCCCGGGAGAACGCTACAACTCCCTCATTCAGCGCACGAACAGGGCAATCAAAATAATGATGGGAATAGGTATGCCGATCAACCACAACAAAATGGAGCGCATCATCACTCTCCTTTACTGCTTGC
Source organism: Janthinobacterium sp. PSRC1-1 (assembly GCF_049897525.1). Classification (NCBI taxonomy): domain Bacteria; kingdom Pseudomonadati; phylum Pseudomonadota; class Betaproteobacteria; order Burkholderiales; family Oxalobacteraceae; genus Janthinobacterium; species Janthinobacterium sp. PSRC1-1. Next base: position 775,359 of record NZ_JAFCWK010000001.1, on the reverse strand, counting down.
TACTGTGCGCGTGGGCACTGGCCCGCCCCGCCATGACGGCGAAGGGAACAGCGCCCACGACAAACTACCTGGCCGGACTGCGTAAAACTTATTTACGCGAACCCAACAGTTTCGACAGGCCATAACCGGCCGCCGCCGCAATCAGCAGCGACATGGCCGGGCGCTCGCGTACATAGCCGCGCCCCGTTTCGCCGGCGCGCTGGCAGGCGGCGCTCAATTGCTTGCCGCGCGCCATCAGGGTTTCGGAGGCCTTGCTGACGCTGTCGCTGACCTGGTCGATACGGTCGCCCACCTGGTCCACGCCTTCGTGGGCGCGCGTGGCGACCTTGTCGGCCAGGGGCTGGGCCTGGCTTGCCACCTTGTCGATGGTGCGGTGCAAGTCCTGGCGGGTATCCTGGGTGGTGCCGTTCATCTCGGCGCTGGTTTTTTCAATCGCATTCATGGTGGTTTCCTTTAACAGTGAATAATTTCAACCATGCTCGATGCCGTGACCGAATCATGATTCTCCTCGCTTCGGGGAAAAAGAAGCGGCTAAACGCTGCCGGGCTGAGCCATATCAAATACGGGATCAGCAGCAAGCTGTTGGCACTACCTTAACCGCGCCCGCCGTGCGCCACCGTGCGCTGCCACACCTTGAAGCCAGACTTAAATGCCTGATGGAAATAACAATCACCGCCAGCCTGGCGGGGCGAGCGGGCAAGCCAAATATGTATGGATTTTTAACCACGCTTTCCGCATAATTGCGAGAGGCAATATCCATACATATAGAAAATGTCCAAATCAAAAGCCATACAAGAAGATAGCCGGGCCAGTGCGTGGATCACGCCGTTCGTGCAGCACGGCGGTCCGCGCTACCTGCAGATCGCCGACATGCTCGAGCGCGCGCTGTCCGACGGCAGCCTGCGCCCCGGCGACCGCTTGCCGCCGCAGCGCCGCCTGGCCGCGCTGTTCCAGATCGACCTGACGACGGTGACGCGCGCCTATGACGAAGCCAAGCGCCGCAATCTGCTGGAGGGGCACGGCGCGCGCGGCACCTATGTGGCCGCGCCAAAAGTGGAATTGACGCAGATGATGGACCTGAGCATGAACATCCCGCCGCCGCCCGCAGGCGTGGATTTCGACGACCTGCTGAAACAGGGCGTGGCGCAGGTGCTGATGCGCACGGACAGCGATCTGTTGATGAGTTATCACCTGGGCGGCGGCGGCAAGGCCGACCGCGCGGCGGGCGCCGTCTGGCTCGCGCCCATGTTCGGCCACGTCGAGGCGGAGCAGGTGGTGGCCTGCCCCGGCGCGCAGGCGGCGCTGGCGGCACTGATACTGGCTTTGAGCCGGCCCGGCGACAGCATATTGACGGAGCCAGCCGTGTATCCGGGCTTGCGCTCGGCAGCGGGGCAGCTCAATCGCAAGACCGTCGTCGTGGAAACGGACGCCGACGGCATGCTGCCCGAGGCGCTGGAAAAAGCCGGCCGCAAGCACCGTGCGCGCCTGGTCTACCTGAATCCCACGCTGCAAAACCCCACCGCACACACCATGCCGGCCGCGCGCCGCCTGGCCATCACGCAGGTGGCCATACGCTGCGGCATGCATATCATCGAGGACGACCCGTACTGGCTGCTGGCCTCCGACGCGCCGCCGCCGCTGGCCCATTACGCGCCGGGCAACGTGTCGTATATCGCCACACTGTCGAAATGCCTGGCGCCGGGCTTGCGCATGGCCTACGCGCTGGTGCCCGACGCGCAGCTGCGCGAACGCTTCGTGCAAGCCCTGCGCTCGTTTTCCCTGATGGCCACGCCGCTGACGACGGCGCTGGCGACGCAATGGATACACGACGGCTCCGCGCACGCACTGCTGGCCGGCGTGCGCAGCGAGGCCGATGCACGCCAGGATGTCATCCGCACGATTCTGACGGGCATCAGCCACCCGCGCAGCGAAGGCATCCATGTCTGGTTTTCACTACCCAGCTACTGGAGCTCGCGCGAACTGGCCGCCACCGCCCGCGCCCAGGGCGTGGCCGTGACGGCCTCGGACGCCTTCCACGCCAGCAAACCACCAAACGCCATCCGCATCTCCCTGGGCAGCATCCGCGACCGCGCGCGCCTGGCCAGCGCCTTGAAAAAACTGTCGCTGCTGCTGGCGCACAAGCCGGTGCTGCACCAGGAGTTCGTCATTTAGGCGGTAGATGCGCGCGTCGGCGCAGGCTGGCGGGGAACCAAGCTTCAGACGAAAAAAAACCACCGTTTGTGCGGTGGTTTTTTTCTACTGCGAATACTTGGTGCCGTTGGCCGGAATCGAACTGGCGACCTTCACATTACGAATGTGCTGCTCTACCAACTGAGCTACAACGGCGAAGACCCACATTCTACAAACAATGCACAAAATTTGCTAGTGTCAACGCGAACTTTTTTGCATTTTTTTCGCGGCCCGGCTGCGGGCCGCGGAAAATCGCGGCTTTTTACTCCGCGTGGTAGGCCGTGACGCGGGCCACTTCGTCTTTCGAGCCGAGGAACACGGGCACGCGCTGGTGCAGCTTGTGCGGGGCGATGTCCATGATGCGCTGCTGGCCGTCGGTGGCGGCGCCGCCGGCCTGTTCGACGATGAAGGCCATCGGGTTCGCTTCGTACATCAGGCGCAGCTTGCCCGGCATCGAGGTGTCGCGCAGGTCGGCCGGGTACATGAAGATGCCGCCGCGGTTCAGGATGCGGTGCACGTCGGCCACCATCGAAGCGATCCAGCGCATGTTGAAATTGGTGCCGCGCGGGCCCGTGTCGCCGGCCAGCAGTTCGTCGACATAGCGTTTCACGGGCGGATGCCAGTGGCGCGCGTTCGACATGTTGATGGCGAACTCCTTCGTCGTTGGCGGAATCTGCATATTGCTTTGCGTGAGGACCCATGACCCCATTTCCCGGTCCAGGGTAAAGCAGTTCACGCCGTTGCCGAAGGTCAGCACCAGCATGGTTTGCGGGCCATACACGGCGTAGCCGGCGGCGACCTGCTTGGTACCGGCCTGCATGAAGTCCTGCTCGGTCGGCTGCCCCATGCCTTCCGGCGCCTTGAGTACCGAGAAAATGGTACCGATCGAGACGTTGACGTCGATGTTCGACGAGCCATCGAGTGGGTCGAACAGCAGCATGTATTCGCCCTTCGGATAGCGGTTCGGGATCGGGTGGATCGACTCCATCTCTTCCGACGCCATGGCCGCCAGATGGCCGCCCCATTCGTTCGCTTCGAGCAGGATCTCGTTGGAGATGATGTCGAGCTTTTTCTGCACTTCGCCCTGCACGTTTTCCGTCTCGGCCGTGCCCAGCACTTCACCGAGGGCGCCCTTGCCGACGGCGTGGCTGATGGTCTTGCAGGCACGCGCGACGACTTCGATCAGCAGGCGCAGTTCGGCCGGGATGCTGTTGTTCGAGCGCTGCTCTTCAACCAGGTATTGCGTAAGACTGATGCGTTTCATGAATTCCCTTTGTTGGTTATGTCGTTATTTTAAGTGTCGCGTGCGGTGATTGTCGGCTTACGCGCCGTTGGCGCTAAGCCGACCTACGAAATCATGACGCCGCGTAGGTCGGATTAGCCCGCAGGGCGTAATCCGACCTGCCATCAATTCGCCAGCGCCTTGCTGACGACTTCCATCACGTCATTCGACAGGCTGGCCTGGCCGGCGACTTGTTCCAGCGCGTCGCGCATGTGGCTTTGCAGTGCGGGCACGTAACGGCGCCAGCGGTCCATCGAGCGCGCCAGACGGGCGGCCACCTGCGGGTTCAGGGCGTCGAGCGCGATGACTTGCTCGGCCCAGAAAGCGTAGCCGCTGCCATCCGCCGCATGAAACTGCGATGGATTGCCGTTGGTGAAATTGAAGATCAGGCTGCGCGCGCGGTTCGGATTTTTCAGGGTGAAGGCCGGGTGCGTCATCAACTGGCGCACGGCTTGCACGTCGGTCGTTGGCGCGGCAGCCTGCATGGCGAACCACTTGTCGACCACCAGCGCTTCGTTCTCGAAATCGGTATAGAAGCTGGTCAGCGCCGCCTGCGCATGCGGCTGCGAGCCGGAATGAATCAGCGCCGCCAGCGCCGCGGCGCGGTCGGTCATGTTGCCGGCATTGTCGAACTGCAGCCGCGCCAGGTCCAGCTCCGCCGCCCCGGGCGCGATCAACAGATACGACAGGGCCAGGTTTTTCAACGCACGCTTGCCGGCCGACAGGGCGTCAGGGCTGTACTCGCCCGGCGTCTGGTTGGCGTGGTATTGCGCCAGCAATTCGGGCTTCAAGGCTGCCGCGATGGTCGTGCGCATGAACTGGCGCGCCGCGTGGATCGCCTGCGGATCGACTTGCGCCATGCGCTCGGCGATGATGGTTTCCGACGGCAGGATCAGGGCCAGCTCGCGGAAGGCGGGATCGAGCGTGTCGTCGGCCAGCAAGGCGCGCTGCGCGGCGATGAAGGTCTCGTCCAGCGCCAGCGTGTCGCCGGCGGCGACGGCGCCCGTGAGTTTCAGCAGGCGTTCCATGGCCAGGCGCTGGCCCGCTTCCCAGCGGTTGACGGGATCGCTGTCGTGACGGAACAGGTGCAGCAGCTGCGCATCGGTATAGTCGTACTCCAGCACCACGGGCGCGGAGAAGTCGCGCAGCAGCGAAGGCACGGGTGCTTCCGTCACATTCGTGAAGCGGAAGGTTTGCGACGCCTCGGTCAATTCCAGCACGACGCTGGTGGCGCCATGCGATGCCACGCCGTCCACGTGCAGCGGCAGGTCGCGGCCATCGGCAGCCAGCAAGCCGACGGTGACGGGAATGTGGAATGGCAGTTTTTTCGGCTGGCCCGGCGTGGCGGGGCAGCTTTGCGCCAGCGTCAGTTCAAACGTCTGGCTGGCAGCGTCGTAGCGCGTGGATGCTTTCACGATGGGGGTACCGGCCTGGCTGTACCAGCGCTCGAACTGGGTGAAATCGCGGCCATTCGCGTCCGCCATGGCGGCGCGGAAGTCGTCGCACTGCACGGCCTGGCCATCGTGACGTTCAAAATACAGGTCCATGCCCTTGCGGAAACCGTCGCGGCCCACCAGGGTCTGATACATGCGCACCACTTCGGCGCCTTTTTCGTAGATGGTGACCGTATAAAAGTTATTGATCTCGACGAAGGAATCGGGACGCACGGGATGCGCCATCGGGCCCGCGTCTTCAGGGAACTGCGCCTGGCGCAGGGTGCGCACCTGGTCGATGCGCGTGACGGCGCGGCCCGTGTCGGTACCGATCATGTCAGCCGAGAATTCCTGGTCGCGAAATACCGTCAAGCCTTCCTTCAGCGACAGCTGGAACCAGTCGCGGCACGTCACGCGGTTGCCCGTCCAGTTATGGAAGTACTCGTGGCCCACCACCGCCTCGATGCCGGCGTAATCGACGTCGGTCGCCACGCGCGAATTGGCCAGCACATACTTGGTATTGAAGATGTTCAGGCCCTTGTTTTCCATGGCGCCCATGTTGAAATCGCCCACGGCGACGATCATGAAGCGGTCCAGGTCCAGCTCCAGGCCGAAGCGCTCCTCGTCCCAGCGGATCGAGTTTTTCAGCGACTGCATGGCGTAGTCGGTTTTATCGAGGTTGCCCTCTTCCACCCATACCTGCAGCAGCACTTCGCGGCCGGACTTCAAGGTGTAGCGCTCTTCCTGGCAGACCAGGCGCGCGGCGACCAGGGCGAACAGATAGGATGGCTTCTTGAACGGATCTTCCCACTTGGCGTAGTGGCGGCCATCACCGAGGTCGCCCTCTTCGATCAGGTTGCCGTTCGATAGCAGCACCGGATACTTGTCCTTGTCGGCGCGCAGCATGACCGTGTACCTGGCCATCACGTCCGGGCGGTCCGGGAAGAAGGTGATGCGGCGGAAACCCTCTGCTTCGCACTGCGTGAAGAAGTTATGGTTCGACACATACAGGCCGGACAGCGAGGTATTGTCCTGTGGCGCCAGCACGGTCTCGATCTCGAGCAGCACGTCATCCGGCGCCCTGGGAATGGTCAGCATGCCGGCCGTCAGCTTGTACTGCGACGGTTTCAGCACCTTGCCATTGAGGCGCACCAGCACCAGTTCGATGTGTTCGCCGTGCAATTCGATGCTGCGACTGGTACTGGCGGGGTTGTGGCGCATGTGGATCCGGCTCGCCACCACTGTGCGGGCGGGATCAAGATCGAAACCAAGTTCGACGCTGTCGACCAGGAAGCTGGGCGGCGTGTAATCTTTGCGGTAAATCGTCTGAGGGCTGTCTGTGCGCATAGGGAATGGGTGGGAGCGGAGGCAAAAGCCTATTTTACCAACACCAGCCCCCCGATAGTCGCGATTCAGCTCAGGAATGTTGGATTCCCTTACACGCCGACATGCCAGGTAACATTCTGTAATAATGCATGGAAACAAATAGAACTATTCTTATAATACCAAGTGATGAATTGCGTCTACTAACAGGAGATCATGCAATGAAACGATATCTCACCATCATGATGGCCGCATTGACCGTGTTGCTGACCGGATGCGCCACCACCATACGCAGCGATGTGACCGTCTTCCATGAGTGGCCTGCGCAATTGCAGGACAAATCGTATGTCTTTGAAGCGCCAGCGGCGGAAAACGATACGCTGGAATACCGCAGCTACCAGAACCTGGTGCGCGCGGAACTGGCCAAGCACGGCTTCGGCGAAGCTTCCGGCCCTGCCGCAGCCAATTTGCGCGTGGCGATGCAGTTTTCCACCGTCGACTATCCTGAGCGCGTGCTGCAAGCCACCGATCCATTCTGGTATGGCCCCGGCTACTGGCCTGGCCGCTACGGCTATCGCTACGGCGCATGGCCAGGCTATGGCCGCTTTGGCTACAACCCCTACTGGTATGGTCCGATGGATATCGAAGAAAGCGTGCGCCATAAATACGAGCGCGAATTGCGCGTGACGATCAATGACCGCAGCGGCAAGAAACTGTATGACGTGACCGTGCAATCGACCAGCACCAAGCGCGCCACGTCGCAAGTGATGCCGGCCATGGTAGCGAGCGCCTTTGCGGACTTCCCGGGACAAAGTGGAGTTCCCCGCAAGGTCGAAGTCAAAATAGAGTAATGGCGTGACTATGCAAAAAAACCGGCTGGTGCAGCAATGCGCCAGCCGGTTTTTTTATGTCTGCGTTTTATGCCTATGAGTAATACGCCTCGGCGGCAAAGGTGAGCGCGCCGATCAGCGCCACGGCCAACACCAGTACGATCAGCAGGCGGCCGAATTTCGGCGTGCCGTCGTTTCCGCTGCCGCCGCTCATGGCACGATGATGGTCGAGCCGGTGGTCTTGCGCCCTTCCAGGTCCGTGTGCGCCTGGGCGATATGGGCCAGATTGTAGCGCTGGTTGATCTCGATTTTGACTTCGCCGCTGCTGACGACGCCGAACAGCGAGGCAGCCATTTCTTCCAGGTTCGCGCGGTTCGAGGCATAGCTGAACAAGGCGGGGCGCGTGATGAAGAGCGAACCGCGCGAGGCCAGCTCGGACAGAGTGAACGCCGGCACGGGGCCGGAAGCGTTGCCGAAGCTGACCATCATGCCCAGCGGCGCCAGGCAGTCGAGCGAGCCCGTAAACGTATTCTTGCCGATGGAATCGTAGACCACGGAGACGCCCTTGCCTCCCGTGATCTCGCGCACGCGCTCGACGAAGTTTTCCGTGTTGTAGTTGATGACGTGGGCCGCGCCGTGCGCCTTGGCCAGCGCCGCCTTTTCATCGGAACCGGCGGTGCCGATCAGATTCACGCCCAGCACCTTGGCCCACTGGCAGGCGATCAGGCCGACGCCGCCCGCCGCCGCGTGAAACAGGATGGTATCGCCCGCCTTCAGCGCCACCGTGCGGTGGAACAGGTATTGCACCGTCAAGCCTTGCAGCATCATGGCGGCGGCCGTATCGAAGCCGATGCGCTCGGGCAGCGCCAGCAGCAGGGCGGCCGGCAAGTTGCGCTGCTGCGCATACGCGCCATTGATGCGCGCCGCATACGCCACCCTGTCGCCGATTTTCACTTCCGTGACGCCCTCGCCCACCGCCTCGACGATACCCGCGCCCTCGACACCGAGGCCATTGGGCAGCGGCTGCGGATACAGGCCCGTGCGGAAATACACGTCGATGAAATTGAGGCCGATGGCCTCGTGTTTCACGCGCGCTTCGCCGGGGCCGGGCGGCGGCAGTTCCACATCCACGTATTCCATCACTTCCGGGCCGCCCACGCGCTGTACGCGGATGGCCTTGGTGGTAATCGTTGCGCTCATGCTCATCTCCTTGTCTGGGTGAATCAGGCGGCAGCAACGGCCCGCGCCTGCAGCTGCGACAGTACCAGGTGCGCCGACGACAGATTCGTCGCGCATGCCACGTTGTGCACGTCGCAGGCGCGCACCAGGGCATTGATGTCGGGCTCGTGCGGCTGCGGCGTCATCGGGTCGCGCAGGAAGATCACGCAATCGATCATGCCTTCCACCAGCAGCGAGCCGATCTGCAAGTCGCCGCCGAACGGGCCGGAATGCTTGCGCTCCACTTGCAAGCCCAGCTCGTTGATCAGTCGGCCACCCGTGGTGCCCGTGGCCGACAGGTCGCAACCCTTCAAAAAGTCCAGGTATTCGCCCGCCAGGGTAATCATGTCATCTTTTTTCTTGTCGTGGGCAATCAGGGCGATGCGTGTTTTCATGGTGAGAGCATTTTCAGTGGGTGGGAGAATTATTTCTTTTTCGACAGCAAGTAAATACCGGCCAATACCAGGCTGGTGCCAGCCAGCTGCCAGTTGGTGATCGGTTCATCGAGGATCAAGGCGCCCAGGAACAGGGTCGACACGGGACCGATCATGCCCGCCTGCGAGGCGACGGGCGCGCCGATGCGTTCGACGGCGATCATCGTCATGAAGACGGGCATCACCGTGCAAAAGATGCCGTTCAGCAAAGACAGGCCATATACGGGCATGGGCTGGATCAGCAGCTCGACGGGGCGCAGGATGAAAAACTGGGCGATGCAGGCAAAGCTGGCCACGCACATCGCGTAGCTGACCAGGCGCATGGAGCCGATGCGTTTCACCAGCTCACCGGAACCGAGCAGATACACGGCATACGAACAGGCCGAGCCCAGCACCAGGGTCGAGCCCAGCGCCACATTGCTGGCGCCGCCCTGCAAGTCGTGCACGAACACCAGCACGATGCCGCAATACGAGGTCAATAGGGCCAGCCACTGCAGGCGGCTGATGCTCTGCTTGAAGTACACGGTGGTAATCAAGAGCACGAAGGTGGGCGTGAGAAACAGGATCAGCCGCTCCAGCCCCACGGAAATATATTGCAGGCCCAGGAAATCCAGATAGCTGGACAGATAGTAGCCGACGAGGCCCAGCCCGACCAGGCGCCAGCGGTCGCTGGTCGACAATGGCGGCGCCGTGCGCATCTTCCACCAGGCGATGACGGCGAACACGGGCAGAGAGAAAATCATCCTGAAGGCGATCAGGGTGACGGCGTCGATCTGGTAGCGGTACAGCAGCTTGGCGACGATGGCCTTGGTGGAAAACAGCACCGCCCCGCCCACGGCGATGGCCAGGCCACCGAGGTAGACGGAACGGGGAATATATGGAGGGCTTGCTTGCGGGGAACTGGAGCTCATGCCCAGATTGTAAGGCAAAAGCCAAAGGCGGCTGAGTACCGGGGTCAGACCCGACGGGTCTGACCCCAGCAGTTACGCCACCGCCACCGCCACCGTCCCAGCATTGACCGTCGCCGTCGTCACGCGCGCAATCACGTTCGACGGCGCCGCCGTGCCGATCAGCTTATTCACCTGCTTGAACTGCGCCACCAGCTTGCCAGGCGTCAAGGTGACCACCGTGTAACCCTGCGCATCCGTATTCAGATGCTTGATCCACGGATTGTTGCCCAGGCCGGACAATTGCTGCGCCAGGCCCAGCAGGGTCGTGCTGAAGTCAGTGTTTGCTTTCAAGCCCGCCTGCACGGCCGCCACCGTCGCGTCGAGCTGCGCTTCCGGCACGCCCTTGGCGGCCAGCGCGCCGCGCAGCTGCACGCGCAGTTGCTCCAGCAGACTGTCGACGGTCGGGGCCGCCTTGCCCATGGTGTAGTCGAGCAGGTTGACGTCGAGATTGACCGTGCCCAGGCCCGTGACGGGAATGGCCAGCGGATAGCTGACGAGGGTGCCGATATCGCCCATGGCGCCGGCGGCCGACTTCAGGTAGCTGAAGAAGGAATCGGAACTCACGCCGGCCGACACCAGGTCCACCATCACGGGCGTGCCGCCGCCAGCGGCGTCGAAATCATCGCTGACGGTGCCGGCAAAAAACGAGTGGATATCGCCGGTCAGCGCCACCACGTTGCCGATGGCATTATTTTTCAGGTGTGCCATCAGATTCTTGCGCTCGCTGTTGTAGCCATCCCACTGGTCGCAATTGAGCAGGAAGCGCGTGAAGAATGGCGCCAGCGCGGCCTGCTGGCCGGAAGCGGCGACAAAGCTGGACGCGGCGCCCTTGGCCTGCACGTCGGGCTTGATCCAGCCGAAGGCGATCACTTGCGCGGCGGCGGCCGGCGAAGCGCTGTTGTAGGCGGCCACCGTGATGCCGGCCTGGGCCGCGCTCAGGCCGGCGCCCACGGCGGCGGCGCCCTGCGCGCCGGCATTCGCGGTGGCAGCGGCAATCGCCATGGCGGCCGCCTGCGCCACAGTTGTCGATGCACCCGCCGTCGAAGCGGCCACGATGGCGCAGGCCAGCGGCACGCTGCCGCCCACCAGTGGCAGCGTGCTGGCGATGGCCTTGCCCACGTTCGCCATGGCGCCCAGCGCCAGCAAGGTGGCGATCGCATCGGTGCCGTTCAAGCCCATGCGCAGCAAGGACACTTCATTGCCCCACAGCTTCCAGGTCGACGTCGCCGCCTTCATCTTGCCCTTCCACCAGTCGCGCTGGGTCGTGCCCAGCATGCCGACGGCCGCCAGCGGATCGGCGCCGGCTTTCGTGGCGGCCGCCATCTTCTGCCCTTCCACGCTGTCGAACAGCGCTTGCGGCACCAGGTAGCGGCTGCCGATGCTGCCCAGCGGCTTGCCCGTGGCCGGGTTGATGGTCGATTCGGCGATCGCATGGTCGGCGCGGTACAGGCGCTCGTCCGTCATCACCAGCTGCATCAGTTTGCCGAACTGGAAATCGCGGTAAATCTGGATGTTCTGAAACGTCGTCGCGGCGGCGTCAAACGTGACGTCGGCCGGCATGTATTCGAACCAGGCCTGGTTGGCGCTGCGCCGGCGCGCCGGCTGGTGCAAATCGCTGCCGTCGGCGGCCACGAGGCCCTCGTAGGTGGACGCGTCCTGCCAGGCGTCGTCCGTGAATTCATGGTCGTCCCAGACGGCGATGAAGGCGAAGCGCTCGTGCACGGCCTGCAAGCGCGTATCGGTGCGGTATTTCTTGTAAAGGTAGCGGTAGTCGGCCACCGTGGTGGCGTATTTCGCGCCCGCGCTGCCGCTCTTGTACGTGCCATCGGGCAATTTCAGCTGGTCGTGGCGGCTTTCCACGGCGCCGCTCTGGAAGGCTTCGCCCACCGTTTCATAGATGTAATCGCCCAGGTGGACGATGAAGTCCAGGCTTTCGTTGGCGGCGATGTGCGACAGCGCGCCCCAGTGGTTGATGCTCCAGTCCTGGCACGTCAGGTAGGCGAACTGCAGCTGCGCTACGTCGCTAGTCGCGGCAGGCGCCGTCTTGAAGCGGCCCACGTTCGAGCGCACGTCGCCGGCGATGAACTGGTAAAAATACACCTGGCCCGGCTGCAAGCCCGTCACCTTGTGGCGCAGGGTATTGTCGAAATCGGCTTTCAGCGGCAGCTTGGCGTCGACGATGGGCGTGCCGGCCAGGGCCGTGTTGCCGCCCAGGGCGGCCGTATTGTCGCTGGCGCTGACGATCAGGCGCACGGCGACGTCGGACTTGCCGGCCACGGCGGACGCGACGGCGTCGAAACTGGCGGGCACGACGCGCGTCCACAGCATGGCGCTGTCGGCGCGCGGATCACCCGAGGCCACGCTTTGCGGGAATTTCCAGTCGCTGCCCGAGGCCAGCGGCACGCCAGGATCGCTGTAATCGGTGCTGCCGCAGGCGGCGAGGCCGACAGTGGCCACCGACACGGTAATGAAGCCGCCCAATTTCAGAAATTGCCGTCTGTCCATTTGACTTGCCATGATGTCGCGCCCTCGATATGGTGAAAGCGCGTCACTTTAGCAACAGATTGTGTCATCCTGATGACGGGGCCATGCCGCTTGGCCGGGGGCCGATATGCTAAAATGTCGGCCACAATTGAACCCCCGTCTAAGGAAGATTCGACATGGCAGGACATAGCAAATGGGCCAATATCAAGCATAAAAAGGCTGCCACCGATGCCAAGCGCGGCAAAATCTGGACGCGCCTGATCAAGGAAATCACGGTCGCGGCCCGCATGGGCGGCGCCGACGCCATCACCAATCCGCGCCTGCGCCTGGCGGTCGACAAGGCGGCTGACGCCAATATGCCGAAAGACAACGTCCAGCGCGCGATCAACCGCGGCAGCGGCGGCGTCGATGGCGCCAACTACGAAGAAGTGCGCTACGAAGGCTACGGCGTGGGCGGCGCGGCCGTCATCGTCGAATGCATGACCGACAACAAGGTGCGCACGGTGGCCGAAGTGCGTAACGCCTTCAACAAGAATGGCGGCAACATGGGCAACGAAGGCTCCGTCGCCTTCATGTTCCAGCATTGCGGCCAATTGCTGTTCGCGCCGGGCACCGATGAAGACAAGCTGATGGAAGCGGCCCTGGAAGCGGGCGCCGACGACGTCATCGCCGATGAAGAAGGCGGCTTCGAAGTGCTCACTCCCGTGCACGATTTCGCCACCGTCAAGGAAGCGCTGGAAGCGGCCGGCTTCAAGGCCGAAGTGGCCGAAGTCATCATGAAACCGGCGACGGAAACCGTGTACGCGGGCGACGACGCCATCAAGATGCAAAAGCTGATCGATGCGCTGGAGCTGCTGGACGATGTCCAGGAAGTCTTCACCAACGCGTTAATAGAGAATTAATCCAGACAATTAGTCACTCTGCACTCAAGGGCGGCACCGCCGCCCTGCAACCCACCTTGAACGAACGGTCCCTATGAAAATTCTGGTAGTCGGCTCTGGCGGCCGCGAACACGCCCTGGCCTGGAAACTGGCCCAGTCCGAACGCATACAGATGGTGTATGTCGCGCCGGGCAACGGCGGCACCGCGCGCGATGCGCGCCTGGTCAATCTCGACATCAGCGACCCGCAATTGCTGGCCGACTTCGTTCAGCAGGAACACATCAGCCTCACGGTCGTCGGCCCGGAAGTGCCGCTGGCGGCAGGCATCGTCAACCTGTTCCGCTCGCGCGGCCTGAAAATCTTCGGCCCGACGAAAGAAGCGGCGCAGCTGGAATCGTCGAAAGACTTCGCCAAGGCCTTCATGCAGCGCCATGGCATCCCGACGGCCGCCTACCAGACGTTCTCCGACGTCGCGCCCGCGCATGCCTACATCGACGCCATGGGCGCGCCCATCGTCATCAAGGCCGACGGCCTGGCCGCCGGCAAGGGCGTGGTCGTTGCCATGACCCTGGAAGAAGCGCACCAGGCGGTCGACATGATGCTGTCCGATAACCAGTTCGGCGACGCCGGCGCGCGCATCGTCATCGAGGAATTCCTCGCCGGCGAAGAAGCGAGCTTCATCGTCATGTGCGACGGCAAGAACATCCTGCCGCTGGCCACCAGCCAGGATCATAAACGCCTGAAGGACCACGACCAGGGCCCGAACACGGGCGGCATGGGTGCGTACTCGCCGGCGCCGATCGTCACGCCGGCCATGCATGCGCGCGTCATGCGCGAGATCATCGTACCGACCATCCAGGGCATGGCCAAGGATGGCATCACGTTTACGGGCTTCCTGTACGCGGGCCTGATGATCGACGACAAGGGCACGCCGAAGACGCTGGAATTCAACTGCCGCATGGGCGACCCGGAAACGCAGCCGATCATGGCGCGCCTGAAGACCGACCTGGTCGCCGTCATGGAACACGCCGTCAACGGCACCCTCGACGCGGTGGAACTGGAATGGGACCGCCGCACGGCTGTCGGCGTCGTCATGGCCGCCGCCGGCTACCCGGACGATCCCGTCAAGGGTACGCCGATTGGCGACATCCCGGCCGAAACCGTCGACTCCGTCACCTTCCATGCGGGCACCCGCATCGAGGGCGAACGCCTGGTCACCAACGGCGGGCGCGTGCTGTGCGTGGTCGGTCTGGGCGACAGCATCAAGATGGCGCAGAAGCAGGCGTATGAAACCGTGGAAAAAATCCATTTCGACGGCGCGCAGTACCGCCGCGACATCGGCTGGCGCGGCCTGAAGCACTAAGCACCAGGCACTAAGCCCGCCCCTTGGCGGCAAACGGCGGGGCCGGCGCGGGATGCATCCGCCCCGGCCCCGTTTGCATGGGCGCGCCAGGAAAACGGGCCTTGCGCCAAGATGTCACCTTCCTGACAAGATTGCAACCCATGACCAGCCACCCCCATCCTGCACTCGCCGAACTGCGCCAACTCCTCCTGATCACGGACAATGAACTCGACGACGCCATCGCCGAACTGGCAATCCTCGCCCTGGACGAGGACGAGGACGTCGACATGCCACGGCTGGCTACCGGCGCGCGTGCCGCCGAAGCGCTGGCGTGGCTGCTGCGCACCGACCTGCTGCCGCAGGACGACTTCCTGCGGCGCGTGCAGGAGCTGCCGCGCCGGCATGATGGCGCGGCCCTGCTCGAGCGCCAGCAACTGGCCGCCGATGCGCTCAAGCTGCTCAACGGCCAGGCCATCGACACACTGTACGAGGAAGATCTGATCAGCCAGTGGCAGCGCGATGCCGCCCACGCCAGCCTGCCCGGGGACCGTCTGCTTGCCTCGCCCATCGCCGCCCTGCGCGACATGCTGCGGCAAGGCACCTTGACGGCGCAGCAATTCGAGTTACTGCGCACGCGCCAGCACGGCTCGGAACTGGGCCGCATCATCGTCGACGGCGCCGCGCGCCAGGCCCGCCGCGAGCGCCCCGCCTATGCGCGCCCGGCAACCTGGGTGATGGCCGCGCTGCTGGTGCTGGCAATGGCCTTTGCGGTGTGCGCCATCGTGGCCAGGCCAGCGCCCTCCCCCGCCGCCATCCCTGCCACTGGACAGGGCGTCGAACGGCCTGACCTGCGGCAGCGCGCCGCGCAGGCAGTCGAGAGTGCGCGCGTGCCCGGCGCCGGGACGGACCTGTCCATCACGGTAGTGCAGGACGGCGCCACGCCGCCGGCGCGCTGAACCACAACACAAACGCACAGGGCCAGCGCCGCGCTATCACAAAAACGCGTAACAGGGTACAATCCGTCCTTACTTTTTTATTTCGGCCTCGTCGGCCCACGCGATGTCGTCAACTCCCTCTCCTTCGGCCGTCAAAGCCTATTTGCTCGATTTGCAAAGCCGTATCGTGCAGGCGCTCGAAGCGCAGGACGGCAAGCCGTTCCTGACCGATGCCTGGCAGCGCCCCGAGGGCGGCGGCGGCATTTCGCGGCTGATCGAGGAAGGCAATGTGTTCGAGCGTGGCGGCGTGAATTTTTCGCACGTCACCGGCGCCGCACTGCCGCCATCGGCGGCGGCCGCGCGCCCTGAACTCGGTGGCAAGGCGTGGGAAGCGATGGGCGTGTCGCTGGTGCTCCATCCGCGCAATCCCTACGCGCCGACGGTGCACATGAACGTGCGTTTTTTCAGCACCGTGAATGCCGATGGCGCCCCCGTATGGTGGTTCGGCGGCGGCATGGACCTGACGCCGTATTATGGCGACGCGGGCGACGTGAAGCACTTCCACCAGGTGTGCCATGATGCGCTGGCGCCGTTTGGCGAGGAACTGCATCCGAAGTTCAAGCAGTGGTGCGATGATTATTTCTACCTGAAGCACCGGCGCGAAGCGCGCGGCGCCGGCGGCATCTTCTTCGACGACTTCAATGCCCTGGGCTTTGAAGACAGTTTCGCGATGATGCGCAGCGCCGGCGACGCCTTCATCGACGCCTACGTGCCGATCCTGGCGCGCCGCAAGGACACGCCCTACGGCGAACGCGAACGCGATTTCCAGTGCTACCGGCGCGGGCGCTATGTCGAGTTCAACCTGGTGTTTGACCGCGGCACCCTGTTCGGCCTGCAGTCGGGCGGACGCACCGAGGCGATCCTGATGTCGATGCCGCCCGTGGTCAAGTGGCGCTACGACTGGCACCCGGAAGCTGGCAGTCCCGAAGCGGCGTTGTATACTGACTTCCTCGTGCATCGCGACTGGCTGCAGGCGTGACCGAAGGTAGTACGGCATGCGTGACGCTGTTAGGCGGCAGCTACGATCCGGTGCACATGGGCCATGTCGCGCTGGGCACGCATTTTTCCAGCCTGCTGCACGCCGATGAGCTGCGCGTGATTCCGGCGGGCGCGCCCTGGCAAAAGAGCAAGCTGGGCGCCACCGGCCAGCAGCGCGCCGAGATGGCCGGCCTGGCGTTTGCCGGCCTGCCCCTGCCCGTGGTGATCGACCGCCAGGAAATCGAGCGCAGCGAACATGGCCAGGCCAGCTACACCATCGATACCTTGCGCCAGGTACGCGCCGAGCTGGGAGCGCGCGCTTCCATCGTTTTCCTGATGGGCGCCGACCAGCTGCAGCGGCTCGCGACATGGCGCGAATGGCAGCAATTATTTGAATACGCGCATATCTGCGTCGCGGCCCGCCCCGGCTTCGCGCTGAATGACACAGCAGTACCGCAAGTGGTCGCCGACGAGTTTTCGCGCCGCCTGGGGTCGCTTGACAGCATCCGCAACACGCCGCACGGTCTGACTTATCTGGCACAGGACTTCGCGGTGGATATCTCCGCCACCGAAATACGTGCGGCATTACAACGGGGGAATCGGGCAAACTCGCTTGTTTCCCCGCTAGTGCTAGACTATATTGAACAACATAATTTATACAAAAGCTAAATGGACATCAAAAAACTGCAAACCCTCGTCGTTGACGCCCTTGAAGACGTCAAAGGCCAAGACATCGCCGTCTTCGAAACGAGTCACCTGACCAGCCTGTTCGACCGCATCGCGATCGTCTCCGGTACCTCGAACCGTCAAACCAAGGCGCTGGCCGCCTCGGTGCGCGACAAGGTCAAGGACGCCGGCGGCCAAATCATCGGCATGGAAGGCGAGGAAACGGGTGAATGGGTGCTGGTCGATCTGGGCGACATGATCGTCCACATCATGCAAGCGCCTATCCGCGCCTACTACCGCCTGGAAGAAATCTGGGGCGACACCCCGATCAAGCTCGGTGCCGCCAAGCGCGCGCCGAAAAAAGCCGGCGACGACGAGCCGAAGAAAATCAGCGGCCATCTGGCAGCGAGCAAGGCCAAGGTCGAAGTTTCGCCCGTGATCGAAAAGAAAGCACCAGCGAAGAAAGCCACGGCAGCCACCGCCGCCAAGAAAGCCCCGGCGAAAAAAGCCGCCTCGAAAGCTGTCGGCAAGACCGTGAAAATCGCACCGACCAAGACCGAAGCGGCTGCCGTGAAAGCCTTGAAAGCGCTGCCAGAGAAAAAAGTGCGCACCCCGCGCGCGGCCAAACCGGCAGCCGATGCTGCACCGGCAAAAACCGTGATCAAGCGTATCAAAAAAGTCGAAGCGTAAGCCTCGATGCAGCTCATCATCGCTGCGGTCGGCCATAAAATGCCGGCCTGGATAGAGACGGGCTTCGCGGAATACGCGAAGCGCATGCCGCCGGAACTGCGCATCGTGCTGAAAGAAATCAAGCCGGTGGAGCGTTCCGGCAGCAAAACCGCCGCTACGGCGATGGCGCTGGAACGCGAACGTATCGAAGCCGTCCTGCCCAAGGGCGTGCGCATCATCGCCCTCGACGAACGCGGCAAGGACCTGACCAGCGTCGGCCTGTCGCAGCAGTTGATGGCGTGGCAGCAGGATGGCCGCGACACCGCGTTTTTGATCGGCGGTGCCGATGGCCTCGATCCGCAGCTCAAGGCGCGTGCCGAAGGCATGCTGCGCATTTCCAGCATGACCCTGCCGCACGGCGTGGTGCGCGTGATCCTCGCCGAGCAGCTGTATCGTGCCTGGTCGATCACGCAAAACCACCCCTATCACCGCGTCTGAACTCCCCCCATGAAAACGGCTGATCACAAGATCTACCTCGCTTCCAAAAGTCCGCGCCGGCGCGAACTGCTGCGCCAGATCGGCATCGATTTCGAATTGCTGCTGCTGCGCAGCGACGGCCCGCGCGGCGCCGACGTCACCGAGGAAGTCCTTCCCGGCGAGTCGGCGCTCGACTATGTGGCGCGCGTGGCGAATGAAAAAGCCGCCTTCGCCTGGGACCTGGTGCGCCGCCGCCACCTGACAGCGCGCCCCGTGCTGGCGGCCGACACCACCGTCACCATCGACGGCGTCATCCTCGGCAAGCCGGCCGACCGCGCCGAAGCGGTTGCCATGCTGCAGCAGCTGTCGGGCCGCACGCATCAGGTACTCACCTCGATCGCCGTGCACTACAAGGACTTCGCCGAGCAGCGCACGCAGGTGTCGCAAGTGCGCTTCGGCGTGCTCTCGCCCGCGTCCATCGCCGCGTATTGCGCCACGCCGGAACCGTACGACAAGGCCGGCGGCTACGGCATCCAGGGCAGCGCCGCGCTGTTCGTCGAGCATATCGAAGGCAGCCATTCCGGCATCATGGGCCTGCCCCTGTACGAAACTGCACAGTTGCTAAGACTGGCAGGTTTGCCCCTGCCCTGATCGGGTATGATGTCATTCGTTGCCTCCACTTCCCCGCCTCCATGAACGAAGACATCCTGATCAATATCACGCCGCAAGAAACCCGCGTCGCCCTCATCCTGCAGGGCGCCGTGCAGGAATTGCACATCGAGCGCACGCTCACGCGCGGCCTGGCCGGCAATGTGTATTCCGGCAAAGTGGTGCGGGTGTTGCCGGGCATGCAATCGGCCTTCATCGACATCGGCCTGGAGCGCGCCGCGTTTTTGCACGTGGCCGACATCTGGGAAGCGCGCGGCCACGACGGCCAGAACGCCACGCCCGCTCCCATTGAAAAAATCCTCTTTGACGGCCAGGTGCTGACGGTGCAGGTGATCAAGGACCCGATCGGCACCAAGGGTGCGCGCCTGTCGACGCAGATTTCCATCGCCGGGCGCATGCTGGTGTACCTGCCGCAAGACAAGCACATCGGCATCTCGCAGAAAATCGAGAAGGAAGCGGAACGCGAGCAATTGCGCGTGCGCCTGCAAAGCCTGCTGCCGCCCGATGAAAAGGGCGGCTACATCGTGCGCACCATGGCCGAGGACGCGTCCGACGCGGACCTGAAGGCGGACGTCGACTACCTGCGCAAGACCTGGAGCACCATCACGCACGGCGCGCGCACGCGTCCCGCCACCAGCCTGCTGCACCAGGACTTGAGCCTGGCGCAGCGCGTGCTGCGCGACTTCGTCGGCGATGAAACGGCCACCATCCAGGTCGACTCGCGTGAAAATTATGTGAAATTGCGCGAATTCGCGGAAATCTACACGCCCAGCGAGCTGACGCGCCTGCAGCACTACACGGGCGAGCGCCCGCTGTTCGATTTATATGGCGTGGAAGAAGAAATTTTGCGCGCGCTGGGGCGCCGCGTCGACCTGAAATCGGGCGGCTACCTGATCGTCGACCAGACGGAAGCGATGACCACCATCGACGTCAACACGGGCGGTTTTGTGGGCGGGCGCAATTTCGCCGATACGATTTTCAAGACCAACCTGGAAGCGGCGCACGCCATCGCGCGCCAGCTGCGCCTGCGTAACCTGGGCGGCATCATCATCCTCGACTTCATCGACATGGACAATGCCGAGCACCGCAACGCAGTGCTGGCCGAGCTGAAACGCACCCTGTCGCGCGACCGCACCAAGGTGTCGGTGAGCAATTTCTCGCCGCTGGGCCTGGTGGAAATGACGCGCAAGCGCACGCGCGAATCGCTCGCCCACATCCTGTGCGAACCGTGCCCCGCCTGTGCCGGCAAAGGGCAAGTCAAGACCTCGCGCACCATCTGCTATGAAATCCTGCGCGAACTGCTGCGCGAAGCGAAACAATTCAACCCGCGCGAGTTCCGCATCCTCGCCTCGCAGGAAGTCGTGGATTTGTTTTTAGAGGAAGAATCGCAGCACCTGGCCATGCTCGGTGATTTCATCGGCAAGAAAATCTCGCTGCAGGTGGAAAATGCCTACCACCAGGAGCAGTACGACGTCATTCTGATGTAGCCATGCGTGGCACCGCCTCCTTCTGGCGCGACCCGGCGCTGCCCCACGTGGAGAGCCGTCGTGCCTGCCACAGCCGGGCGTGCTACAAGCCGCACAGCCATCCCACGTTTTCGATTGGCGCCGTCGACGCTGGCGGCAGCATGTTTACGGGCAGCGGCGACGCGGCAGTCAGGCTGGCGCCGGGCAGTCTGGTGCTGGTGCCTGCCGGTTGCGTCCATGCCTGCAATCCCCTGCCTGACGCCTTCTGGAGCTACCAGATGCTGCATCTCGATGCGCGGTGGGTACAAACGCAGGCGCCGGCGCTCGATGGCGAGACGGCGCGGGTGCTGAATTGCCCGGAGCTGTATGCGCAGTTCTGCGCGATGCATGCGCTGCTGTTCTCAAAGGCCGGCGCAGCAGAGAAGGGTGCGGCGCTGCTGGCGTTTCTCGATGCTTGCGCCAGTGCCACTACAGATATCCTCCCTTCGGTGCGCAAGCAGATACCTCTGCAGCTGGCGCCCGTGCTCGATGCGCTGCAAGCACAGCCGCTCGCTTCCCTGCAGCAACTGGCACAATCAGCAGGCATGAGCCGTTATCAACTGATCCGCGCCTTTCGCGCCGCCACCGGCATGACACCGCATGCGTATCAGCTCAATGCCAATATCAACCGCGCGCGCAGCAGTCTGCAGGCAGGGACGGCGCTGGCGCAGGTGGCGCATGAGCTGGGCTTTGCCGATCAAAGCCATTTCCAGCGCGTGTTCAAGGCCCATGCGGGGATTACGCCGGGACGCTACCGCAGCTAGGCGCACTGCGCAATTTTTTTCAATACGCGCCGCTGGCGCATCCGCATACTCGCCTCCTTACCATTGATGGAGCCGCGTAGTCATGCAGGATTTTCTATGGATCGCCGGCGCCCATTTCCTGGCGCTGCTGTCGCCGGGGCCCGATTTCTTTCTTGTTGCGCGCAGTTCGCTGGCGCATGGCTGGCGCGGCGCCACCGGCGCGTGCATCGGCATTGCGCTGGCCAATGGCGTGTTTATCGCGGCGGCGTTTGGCGGACTATCGGTGCTCAAGGCGGGCAGTACGCCATTCATGCTGGTGCGGCTGGCGGGCTGCGCCTATCTGTTCTACCTGGGCTGGCTGTTCCTGCGCCATGCGGGCAAGAGCAGCCTGGATGCAAAGCCTGCCAGCGGCACGGCGCACTGGCGCGACGGCTTGCTGATGGGCTTTATGTCGGCCATCCTGAACCCGAAAAATGCGCTGTTCTATGTCAGCCTGGCGGCCGTGCTGGCCAGCCGGCACACCAGCGCAGGGGCGATGGTGGCGTATGGCGCGTGGATGGTGTTGGCCGTACTGGCGTGGGATATGGCGGTGGCGCTGGCGATCGGCAGCGCTACCCTGCGCCAGCGCTTTGCGCAGGCGCTGCCGCTGCTGGAGCGGCTGTCGGGCGTGATGCTGATCGTGCTGGCGGTGGTGCTGTTGGCGGATCAGGCCGGCAACGGATCCAGGTAAAACACGGCGTACACTTTCAGTGGCGACGTTTCCGTGGCTTTTTCCGAACGCACGACGGAGCAGTCGTCGGCGGCCAGGCTGCGCCAGTTCTGGATGCCCGCCTTGGCGAACATCGCGTGCGCAGGGGCGTTGGCGGCCAGGTCCAGCACCAGGCAGGCGTTGCGCGGGCCGGCGCCGTAGTTGACGGCGCGGATCTCGATGCCGAAGGTCGTCATCCACGGTTCCCACAGGCCTTTTTCCTTGCCGGCGGCCATGCGCTCCAGCATTTCGCCAAACGTCAGGCCTTTCTTGACGGTATCGCGCAGGGCTTGCAACGACGGCGCCAGGCGGGGATCGGGCTGCTTGTTGCCGGCGCGAATTTCGGCGATCGCCTTCAATTCCTTGATGATGGCCGCATCGCGCTCCGTGTAATCGCGCATGCGTGCGTAAAACTCGGCGTCGAGGAAGGGATTGACGGTCAGCTTGGCGACGCCCTCTTCGCGGCGTTTCGGGGAAGGCGTGGTGGTTTTGGTCATGGCGATGGAGGGCAAGGGAAACAATGAGGGCCGCCAGTTTAACACCATGCGGCAGCAGCGGCATACCTTGCGGCCGCTTTCATGGCATGCCGGGCGGGAGCCGGACGGTGCGACGCCTTTGTTGCGCGTGCCAGGCGACAGGAGAAAGCGGCATGCTCCGACGCCCGCATACAGCCGCGCCAGCGGAAAGCGTACTGGATTCAGTACTGGCTGGCGCCGATGGCTCAGTTTCTAAAGATCGGCCAAGTGCAGCCTGACAGCATCAGCAAGTTGGCGACGCTGAACACGAGGAGCGCCATGCGAATCTTACGGGGAGAAGGTGTTTTCAATGTATTTCCTTGGTCAAGTGAGATTGAGCACGGATGACCATCGTTGAACCGGCCAATACGAGCGGCAATGCCAGCCCAACGATAGCGTCTGGCATTTCACTATAGCAGATGGGGCGGGACGATCCCGCATGTCAGCATGTGTTCGCCAGTGGAATGGCAAACCGGGGAACAGATGAAGTTCAAGCGCGCGGCGGCGCCGTCGATTCGCGCACCACCAGTTCCGGTTTCAGGCGCACGTCGAGCACCGCGGAATCGGGCGAGGCGATGGTTTGCAGGATCAGCCGCGCCGCTTCCGTGCCGATGCCGTGGTGGCGGATGCGGATGGTGGTGAGCGGCGGACGGATCATGTCCATGTACGGCATGTCGTTGTGGCCCACCACGGAAATATCGTCCGGGCAGCTCAAGCCCAGTTCGCGGATGGCGTCGTAGCAGCCGAGGGCCACCAGGTCGCTGCCCGTCACCACGGCAGTCGTCCGCGGCGACTGGCGCAACAGCGCCAGCAGGGCCGCCTTGCCGCATTCGCGCGAATAGCCGCTGCTTTCAAACACGAACGCGTGCGAGGGATCGAGTTCGCTGGCCTGGATGGCGGCCAGGAAGCCGAGGCGGCGCACATGCCCCGTGGACAGGTTTTCCGGGCCGGCAATGTGCGCAATATGGCGGTGGCCCAGCGCCAGCAAGTGCTCGACGGCGAGGCGCATGCCGACCACGTCGTCGCTGACGACGCAGGACGCGACACCCGTCTCGTCGCTGCGGTTGACGGTGACGACAGGTACATTCTGGTCGATGCACATCTTGATGACGGGATCGTGGCGCCGTGCGGTAGCCAAAATCAGGCCGTCGACCTGCTGCCCCAGCAGACGGTTGATGACGAACAGCTGCTCTTGCTCATCGGCACCCACGTTGGCGACGATGGCCAGGTAGCCATGCTTGCGCAAGCCTTCCTCGATGCCCAGCAGAATCGGCGGGAACACAGCGTTGGTTATGTCGGGCAAGACCACGCCGATGATGCGCGACTTGCGCGTGACCAGGGTGGAGGCGGCGCGGTTGGGCCGATAACCGAGCCGGCCCGCTTCGGCCAGCACGCGCGTGGCCACCTCGGCGCTGACCATTTGCCGCGTTGCCGGGTTCATCACGCGCGAGACGGTGGAAAAGTGCACGCCGCTGGCCCGCGCGACGTCGCTTAAGGTGGGGTTCTTGTTTGTCATGGGCTTCCCGGATCGCAATACGCTGATTTTATCGCAAAAAATGCCCCTGCCGTCAAAAACCGAGCAAACGCTTGCATTGAAATAATGCCGTTACCCAAAGCGGTTTTGAGACTCTTAAGTACAATCCAGCCTTGACAGCGTGCAAACGCTTGCATAACATGGCCCGGATTGACCACTCGGGCCTGGTTGCCCTTCCCAGAATTCTTATGTCTACTTCCCACAGCAAGCACGCCGAACAGAACGGCGAAACCTTCAACCTGAAAGAAGCCGCCCTCGCCTATCATGCGCAACCCCGCGCAGGCAAGATTTCCGTGACGCCAACCAAACCGCTGGGCGACGCCCGCGCCCTGACCCTGGCGTACTCGCCAGGCGTGGCCTTCGCCTGCGAAGCCATCGTGGAAGATCCGCGCACGGCCGGCATCTACACTTCGCGCAGCAACCTGGTGGCCGTGATCACGAATGGCACGGCGGTGCTGGGCCTGGGCGATATCGGCCCGCTGGCCAGCAAACCAGTCATGGAAGGCAAGGCTTGCCTGTTCAAGCAATTTGCCGACGTCGATGTGTTCGACATCGAACTGGCCGAGAACGATCCCGACCTGTTCATCGACACCGTGGTGCGCATGGAGCCGACCTTCGGCGGCATCAACCTGGAAGACATCAAGGCGCCCGATTGCTTCTATATCGAGCAGCAATTGCGCAAGCGCATGAACATTCCCGTCTTCCACGACGACCAGCATGGCACGGCCATCATCGTCGCGGCCGGCATCCTGAACGGCCTGGAACTGGTGGGCAAGGATATCGGCAATGTGAAAGTGGCCGTCTCGGGCGCGGGCGCGGCCTCGATCGCCTGCCTCGACCTGCTCGTCTCGCTGGGCCTGAACAAGTCGCTGCTGAAAGTGTGCGACAGCCAGGGCGTGATCTACCCGGGCCGCGATGCCAATATGGAAGAGAACAAGGCGCGCTACGCGAACGACACGAGCGACCGCGACCTGGCCGATGCCATGCTCGGCGCCGACATCTTCATCGGCGTCTCGAAGGGCGGGGTGGTGAGCGCACAGATGGTCGAATCGATGGCCGCCAAGCCGTTGATCTTCGCCCTGGCCAATCCGCATCCGGAAATCGCCCCGGAAAAGGTGCATGCCGTGCGCGACGACGCCATCGTGGCCACGGGCCGCTCGGATTACCCGAACCAGATCAACAACGTGCTGTGCTTCCCGTACATCTTCCGCGGTGCGCTCGACGTGGGCGCCACCACCATCAATGAAGAGATGAAGCTGGCCTGCGTGCGCGCCATCGCCGCGCTGGCCAAAGAACCGTTGCCGGGCCACGAAACCAGCGCCTTGAGCCCGCTGCAACTGATACCGTCGCCGTTCGACGAGCGCCTGCGCAGCTGGGTCGCGCCTGCCGTGTCGCAAGCGGCCATCGCCACCGGCGTGGCCACGCGCGTGCCGGCCAGCGCCTGAAACGCATGACCGGCCTGCCGGGCTTGGCAAAATAACAGCAAGTTACCATTGCTTACAAAAAAACCATGGCTGAAAACCATGGTTTTTTCATTTTCCCCTGGAGACCACCCAGATAGTTGTCGAAGAGTAAATTCCCGCTGAGCGTTTTTGCTGCCACCTTCGATTACAATGACGTCTACTTTATGTTGCTACAGTTGCCAGAATGGCGATGATGTGCGTTACCAAGGATATTCATGCTCGGCCTGACCTCTGTTTGTGTTTTTCTCTTTTCGGCATTGGCGCTGGCTGTCACCAGCGGATATTCCCTTGGTGCACTGGCGCTGCTGCTGGCCAGCAGCTGGCTGCTGTGGAAACGTCCCCGCCTGCATCTGCAGCGCCGCGATTATCTGATGCTCGGTACGCTGTTGCTTTACTTCTTCATTTTTACGGCCAACATGCTGTATCACGCCGATCCGGCGCGCGAACTCGACATACCACTGAGGGCGCTGCTGGCCGCGCCAGTGCTGCTGCTGCTGCTTGCTTATCCGCCGCGGCCGGAAGCCTGGTGGAGCGGTTTGGCAATCGGCGCTATCGCGGGCGCCGCCTTAGCGGCCTCACAATATATTCCAAGTAGCCACTTCCGGCCAAAGGCTGCCACCAGCAATGCTATTCATTATGGCAATGTCAGCATGCTGTTTGGCATGTTATCGTTATGTGGGCTCGAATGGGCCATCAAACAGCGCCACCGAATCGCCTGGAGCGTATTACTGCTAGCCGGCGGCCTCATCGGAATTTTCGGCTCCGTTATCAGCGGCAGCCGCAGCGGCTGGCTGGCGCTGCCCGTCTGCGGATGCATATTTGTCGTCTATTGTGCGGGAACACGCGGCAAGCACTACATGACTGGCCTGCTGATGGCGCTATTGGCCGTGGCGGTACTCTCCTACGCACTACCTAATTCACCTGTACGTGAACGCGTGACAGATGCCGTAAAAGATTTGAAAAAATTTGAAGACAGCGACAACGTCAGCACGTCCGTCGGCCAAAGGCTGGAAATGTGGCGCACAGCCTTAACTCTATCAGATGACCATATATGGCTCGGCATGGGACGCAACGGCTATTTAGATGCAAAGAAAGAGCTGTCGGCAGAAGGAAAAATGAGCGAAATCGTGTTGCATTACACCAATGCGCATAACGATTACATCGACTCCCTGGTCAAGCGCGGCATCTTCGGCTTTCTGGCCCTACTGCTGCTATTTCTGCTGCCGTTGACCCTGTTTGCACAAGCCCTGCTGCGCAGCACCGCTGCAGCGCACCCATTTGCGCTGGCGGGTGTGATGCTGTGCACGTGCTACATGATTTTTGGCCTGACAACGAGCTCGCTCACCCTGAATATCGGCATCATCATGCTGGTTTTCCCGATGGTGATATTGTGGTCCCTGCTGCGCCAGCAAGAACGCACTTCCTGAGCTCGTTTTCCGCCTGACCGTTTTTGCTGTCCCCTGCAAGGAACCATACCGATGCTCACGCCCGACCTGAAGCGCCTCACCGCGCTGCACGCGCCCTATAAGAAACATCTGGCCCTGGCCTTGCTGGCGATGGTCGTCACGGCGGCCACGGAACCGCTGTTGCCGTATGCGCTCAAGTTACTGCTCGACAATGGCTTTGGCGGCAAGGTCAATTTTTCCTTCTGGCTGGTGCCGCTGATCGTCATCGGTATCTTTGCCATGCGCGGCGCATCGACGTTTGCCAGCAGCTATCTGATGAGCTATGTTTCCACGCGCATTCTCAACGAGTTGCGGCGCAGGATGTTTGCCAGCATGCTGAACTTGCCCATCGACTTCTACAACACGCACACGGTGGGCAAAGTCATCAACTCCATCATGTTTGAAGTGCAGCAGATCATCGAAATGGTGACCAAGGTGTTTACGTCGATCGTGCGCTCCTCGCTGACCGTGCTGGGCCTGCTGGCGTGGCTGCTGTACCTGAACTGGGTGCTGACCCTGGTCACCCTGGTGCTGCTGCCTCTGCTGACCATCGTCGTGCGCACCACGGGCAAGCGCCTGAAAAAACTCAACCGCGACTCGCTGGCCGTCAATGCCGAGCTGACCCAGGTCATCGAGGAAACCACGCGCGCCCAGCAAGTGATCAAGATCTTCGGCGGCCAGGATTACGAAAAGTCGCGCTTCGAAGAACGTGCCGAACAATTGCGCCGCTACAGCATGCGCATGACGACGACCTTTTCCGCCACCGTGCCCATCACGCAGGTGATCACGGCCGCCGCCGTGGCCCTGGTCATCGTGATGGCCCTGTCCCAGTCGGAACAGGGGCAAATCACGGTCGGCGGCTTCGTCTCCTTCATCACGGCCATGCTGATGCTGCTGACACCCTTGAAGCAACTGGCAGAAGTCAACGGCCCCCTGCAGCGCGGCATGGCCGCCGCCGAGGAAGTGTTCCAGCTGATCGACAAGACGCCGGAACGCACGGGCGGCAAGCCGCTCACTGGCCGCAGCAGCGGCCGCATCGAGTTCAAGGACGTGAGCTTTGCCTACCCCGGACATCAGGAGCCGGCCCTGCGGCACATCGATCTGAGCATCGCGCCGGGACAAACGATCGCCTTTGTCGGCATGTCCGGCGGCGGCAAATCGACCCTGGTCAGCCTGCTGCCGGGCTTTTACTCGGCCAGCAGTGGCGAGATCTTGCTCGATGGACAGAATATCGATACCATCGCCCTGACCAGCCTGCGCAGCCAGATCGCCATGGTGAGCCAGCAGGTGGTGCTGTTCGACGACACCCTGGCCGCGAATATCGCGTATGGCGATGCGGCGCCTGACCGGCAGCGCGTCGAAGCGGCGGCGGCCGCCGCCTTCCTGTCGGACGTCATCGACGGCTTGCCCGATGGCCTGGAAACGCGCTTGGGCGACAACGGCTCGCGCCTGTCCGGCGGCCAGCGCCAGCGCGTGGCCATCGCCCGCGCCATTTACAAGGATGCACCCATCCTGATTCTCGATGAAGCCACCTCGGCACTGGATACGGAGGCGGAACGGGCCGTGCAAGCGGCGCTGGAGCACCTGATGCAAGGCAAAACCACCTTAGTTATTGCTCATCGGCTATCAACAATTGAACGGGCGGACCGTATCGTGGTATTGTCACATGGGAAAATAATGGAAACCGGCAATCATCAGCAATTATTGGATGCCAACGGCGCGTATGCCAATCTGCATCGCCTGCAATTTTCCCAGCAAGTGGTTTGATACCATCGACCCAATACCTGAAATCGTACTGATACATGACGCCTTTGATTCCCGCCGAACTTATACAAAAGTCGGACAAAATTCTGTTCATCGCCCATCTGGCGCTGGGAGACTTTACCTACCTGCAAAACGGCTTCCGTGCCTTCGCCGCGGCCTACCCGCATATTCAGATTCACCTGTGGGTCGACGAAGTCCGCCGCACATCCGACGCCAGGCAATGGGAAGGCTTGCGCACCTATTCGCTGTATGACTGGGTAGAACAGTCGGGCCTGTTCTCCAAGGTGTACCGCAAGACCTACAGCCCCGCGCTCTACGAAGAATCCTTGCGCGAAGCACAAGCGGAGCACTATCCTGTCGTCGTGTCGCTGGCCCACGTACGGCCGCAGCAGTACGCGGATCTTGCGCGCGCGATCAGCCCGCGTGGGCTGGTGATCGGCACGCGCAAACCGTTCAGCCCGCTACGCCCCTGGCATTACCTGGCCTACCGCAAGATCGATGCCGTGCTGGCCTCGTATGCGGGCCAGGATGCTGGCGAGCACCATATCAGCAGCGTGTATGCGGACTGGTTCCATCAATTGACGGGACTCGACATTCCCGTGGCAGAACGCTATCCCTTCGTGCACATTCCCGAACGCGCGTTGCAACAGGCGCAGGAACAGTTGAACGCCTGGGGCTTCGCCCCGCGCCAGGGTCCGCTCGTACTCCTGAACCCGTTTGCCAAGTCGCACAAGCGCGGCTGGCCGCTGGAGCGCATTGCCGAGCTGATCGCGCGCATGCAGGCGATGCCGAAGTGGGCAAATGCCTGCTTCCTGATCAATGCCATGCCGCAGGAACTGGCCAAGGTGAATGCCGTGGTGCAAGCGCATGGCTTGCCGCGCACGCAAGCCTTCAGCGCCGTCGACAACTTTTTCCAGCTGCCGGCCATGCTGGCGCAATGCGACCTGATTATTTCGGTGGAAACGTCGATCATGCATCTGGCGAACGCCGTGCATGTGCCCGTGGTGGCGCTGATGCGCAAGAAGAATCCCGAATGGGCCCCGTTCGACAGCGCCAACAGCACCGTCATCACGGTGGCGCGACGCAGCGACTGGGTCAAGGCGATCTCGGTCGATCAGGTATTGCAGACCATCGCCTAGCCAACGCCGCAGCGGCTAGCCGGTGCCCAGCATGCTGATGCGCACCAGATCGGCCACATTATCGACACCGAGCTTGTCCATCAGGCGCGCCTTGTGCACTTCCACCGTACGCACGGAAATGCCGAGCGCCGGGGCGATATCGCGGTTGTGCTGACCCGTCACCACCAACTGCATCACCTCGCGCTCGCGCGGCGTCAAGGCGCGCAGCAAGGCTTGCCCCTCCACCTGACGCTGCAACTGGCCGCGTGTGTGCGCCTCGCGCGAAAACGCCTCGTCGATGGCGGCCAGCAGCTTGTCGTGGTCAAATGGTTTTTCCAGGAAATCGCTGGCCTGCGCCTTGAATGCCTGACGTGCCAGCGCCACGTCGCCGTGCCCCGTGATGATAATGATGGGCAACATGCAGTGGAGCTCCAGCAGGCGGCGCTGCAGACTCAGGCCATCCATACCCGACATGCGGATATCGATCAGCAGGCAACCGGCCCACTCGGGCCGCCAGCTGTGCAGGAAATCCTCGCCACAGGAAAACAGGGCCGTGCGGTAGCCGCGTATACCCAACAGCAAACCCAGCGCATCGCGCACGGCGGGATCGTCGTCCACGATAAATACCGTCAAATTACTTGTCACCACACTCTCCCGTAGCGGCTGCACTGGCGTGCGCCAGGGGCAGGATAAAACGAAAAATCCCATGCTTGCCCACTTCGGCCCATAACTGGCCGCCATGCGCTTCGACGATGCTGCGGCTGAGCACCAGCCCCAGACCCAGACCGCTGGCCTTGGTCGAGACAAACGGTTCGAACAGGCGTGCGGCCAGGCTGTTGGAAATGCCGGGCCCGCTATCTTCCACGGACAGGCACAGCCGGCCGCCATCGAGCGGCTCGGCCGAGACCGTGATGCGGCGCTGGCCGCGCGGCTGGCCCATCACCGCATCCTGCGCATTGGCCAGCAAGTTACGCAGTACCAGCTCGATTTGCAGGCGGTCCGCATTGACGGCCAGCGGCGATGGCGGCGCCAGCAGCAGCTCGATGCCATGTTCATGGAACAGCGGCGTGAACTGGCGCGCCAAGCCTTCGATCAAGGCGCTTGCCTCCACCGCCTCGAGCTGCATCGCGCCGGTACGGAAAAAGTCGCGCAGGCGGCGCACCACGTCCGCGGCGCGTCCCGATTCAACGATCATGTGCCCGATGGCGCTCTGCAGCAAGGCGCCGTTCTCGCCCCGTTCCAGCAGGTATTCACACGCCTTGCCGTAAGTGGACAAGGCCGTCAACGGCTGGTTCAGCTCATGCGCGATCGCGGCTGCCATCTCGCCGGCAGCCGCCAGCCGCATCGTGTGTTTCAGTTCGTCAGCCACCTGGCGCATTTCATCGACGACGATGCCGATAAAAAATCCCACCAGGGCCAGCACAGCATCGAGCAGTTGCAATTCATAAAACTGAATATCGACCGCATGCGACCATTTCACCAGAGTGATGATGCATAGTTGCAATACAAACACGGCCAGCACGGCGCCATGCAGGCCCTGGCGCGAGGCGGCCCAGATCACGGGAAGAAACAGGAAATAGAAATGCTTGTATTCGGAACGCACGATGGAACCGAAGACACTCCACAGCACAAAGCTGGCCAGGGCCAGATACGCCAGGGTTTCCCAGCGCCAGACGGCGGCATGCAGGCGCTCCCGCCCGCGCTCACTGAACAGTACCCAGATCAGCGGCATCGACACCAGCATGCCGACCGTGTCGCCGATGCCGAAACGCCATACGGCCGTGCCCCACTCGCCGGCCGGTATGCGTCCCGTCAGCGACAGCAAGGAAATGTAGCCGAGCGCGTTGAGCACGGTGCCAAGCAACACGATGGCGACCCAGGCGCTCAGGCGGCGCCGGTTGTCAAAGATGTCGCCGCTGCTGAAACTGCGGCGCAGGACCGCGCCGATACCGCCATAGCCGAGCACCAGCCACGCCGAACAAAGCAAGGTCAGGGGCAGACCTGCCGGCATGCCGCGTACCAGCACCTCGCCAGCCAGCAAGGCGATAAACCACGGCAGCGCCGCCTTGCGGCCGTGAATCAGCCAAAACACCAGGCCCAGCGCGGGATCGGGATTCCAGGGGGTGATGTTCAGCCCGTACATCGGGTCGATATAGGTCGCCCAGTCAAACAGCAGATACAGACCGACAAAGGAGGGATATTGCAGGTAGCGGGACAGGAATGGACGCATAACGGTGTTTTTTGACTGTTCCCCATTATGCATCGCAGGCGCGCGCCACGCCATGCCATCTTGCGTTATAAGCTCACATCTTCATGCCATATCACAAAGCTCCCCAGCGCCCTCAGGCATCGGCCAAGGGCAACCTGACCTCCACCAGCAAGCCCATACCGCCATTACCGCTATGTAACTGAATCGTGCCGCCGTGCTGGCGCACGACAGAAGCGACGATGGACAAGCCCAGGCCGCTGCCCGGCTGCGCCTGCTGCGGCGCGCGGAAAAAGCGGTCGAACACGCGCGCATACAGCGCCGGCGCGATGCCCGGCCCCTGATCGGCCACATGCAACACAGCCTGGCCCCGCTCCGCATGCAGCGACACCGTCACGCTGCTGCCGCGCGGACTGTACTTGATGGCGTTTTCCACCAGATTGTCGATCAGCGAAACGAGGCTCTCGCGCTGTCCGGGCACGCTGAGCGAAACGCTGGCCTGCAACTCGAGCTCGATCTCCCCCGCCTGGGCCAGGCCGGACAGGGCCGCCAGCCGATCTTGCAGCAAGGTATCGAGCGCCTGCCGCCGCGGCAGCTCGCCGGCACCCGCCTGCACTTCGCTGCGCGTCAGCTGCAGCAGCTGCCCCACCAGGCGCGCGGCACGGTTACCACTGTTCAAGATGCCGTCCAGCAGCTCTTGCTGGCGGGCGTCATGTGCCTGGCCCTGCAAGGCCTCGACATTCACGCGCATGGCCGCCAGCGGCGTGCGCAGCTCATGCGTGGCGTCGGCGATGAAGCTGCGTTCACGCGCGGCACTGGCATCGACCCGTTGCAGCAGCGCGTTGATATTGTCGACCAATGCCGCCAGTTCGCCATGCGGTGGCTTGAAGGCCAGCGGGCGCAAATCCTGCGGCCCCCGCGCCGCCACCTCTTGCGCCACGCGGCGCCAGGGCCGCATGGCCAGGCGGATCGACAGCCAGGCCGGCAGCAACAGGAAAGGCAAACTGATCAGCAGCGGCAGCAGGTAATAGCCGTGTGAATTGATCGTGATGAAAAACTGCCATGGGCCGCCCAGCTCGAGCACCGTCACGCGCGTGCCCCCCTCAGTCAGGCTGCGGCTGCGCCAGGCCTGTCCCTTGATGTAGATCACTTCCATCTGATCAGGACCGGCGCTGCGAATACCGCTGGGCGCTGCGGGGGACTTGTAGAGCAGCTTGCCTTCGCGCCAGACCAGGATGCGCGGCGCCAGCTCAGGCACCTGGCCCATTTCAAACTCTTCGCGCAAGGCTTCGTCGATGGCGCGCAAGCTTTGCTCCTGTCGCTGCGGCTGCTCGGCCAGGTTATCGGCCACGCTGATAATGGCGTGCAAGACGCCACGGCCCACATTGCTTGCTTCGCCAGCTCCCTCGACCAGCACATACGCCACGGCAAGGCTCCACAGCACGGTCAGCATCAGCATTTGCGCCAGCATCAACCGGCGCAGCAGCGTAGGCCGGCGCAGCATGGCCCAGACACGCCCCATCATGCGCCGGCACCCGGCGGGGAGGATGTCTCGCCTTGCTGGTCGATGACATAGCCAACGCCGCGCACGGTACGGATATACCCTTCGCCTATCTTGCGGCGCAGGTTGCCCATATGCACGTCGAGGGTATTGCTGGCATTGGCCAGGCCGCCGGGCAGGATATGTTCCTCCAGCACGCGGCGCGTGATGACGCGGTTGGCGCGCATCAGCAAGGTCTTCAGCAGTGCATATTCACTGGCGGTGAGCTCCACGGGCCGGCCCTGCACGCTGACACGCCGCGTGGGCACTTGCAGCAGCAGGCCGCGCAATTCGATGGTGTCGCCATCGAAGCCATAGCTGCGGCGTGCGAGGGCGCGCACGCGCGACAGCAACTCGGCCAGCACGAACGGCTTGACCAGGTAATCGTCGGCGCCACCATCGAGGCCGCGCAAGCGCTGTTCCAGCGTATCGCGGGCGCTGAGGATCAGCACCGGCAGGCGCGCCGCGCGCAGCCGGGCCAGCAAATCGAGGCCATCGCCGTCCGGCAAGCCCAGGTCCAGCAGCACCAGTTCGCAGCTGTCGTGCTCGATGCTGCGCGCCGCGTCTTCCAGGCTGCGCACCCACACCACTTGCATGCCCTGGTCACGCAAGGCGATGCGCACGCCATTGCCCAGGTCCATGTCGTCTTCTATCAGCAGTATCTTCATGGGGAGTATTAAACCACCGCAAGCTGAAGAATGGGTAAAGAAGCATTCTTCATGCGATCTTAATAAAGGGCTCATTTTTCCTTCATGGCACAGGCCGATACTAGCCGCAGTCAATCGAGCCACTCCGGACTCGGTTCTCCACCTGACGGAAAACTCCATGCACGCACCCACAACCCTGTTGACCTCGCTGGCACTGGCCTGCGGTCTGAGCCTGAACCCCCTGGCCGCCGCGGCGGCCGAACCGGCCGCGGAAAATGTCTTCACCATCGGCGGCGGCGTCGCTGCCGTGTCCAGCTATTCCGGCGCCGACAAACTGTCGGCTTCGCCGCTGATCATCCTCGACTATGCCATGGCCAATGGCCTGTTCATCAGCACTTCGCGCGGCATCGGCTATGGCGGCCAGGCAGGGTCATTCAGTTATAGCGCCGCGCTGGGCTACCGCGGCAAGCGAGAAGACCACAAGCGCACGGGCGTCAACGGCTGGGGTGGCAGCGATTATCTGAAGGGCATGGGAGAGGTCAAGGGCAACGCCAGCGCCCTCCTCAGCGCAGGCTATTCGCCATTGCCGGGCCTGTCGCTGAGCGTGTCGAGCGACATTCCCCTGTCGAATCGCGAAAATGGGGCGAACGTGCATTTCGGCGCAACAGGCCAGGTCTACGGACGGACCGATGCCAAGGGTGTGCAGCAGGACAGCGTGACCATCGGTGGCCAGCTGGGCTGGGGCGAGCGCAAGTACGTGCAGACCATGTATGGCGTCACGGCCACCCAGGCCGCGAACACCTCGTTCAAGCAATACACGCCCAAGGGCGGTTTCTATGAAGCACAGGCCACCGTCAACTGGGAGCACCGCTTCGACGCGCGCTGGAGCCTCAATACCCTGGTCGGCGTCGAGCACCGCATGGGCGACGCGGCCAAGAGCCCCATCGTGCAGCGCAAGACCTCCCCGGTCGGCGCCGTATATGCCACCTACCGCTATTAAAACCGGGGCGACATAAGGGAAACCCGTACGCTGTTTCGCCAATTTACAGCAGGGGGTGGCATGGATAAGATGACATGCTTTTCCGACTATGGCCATCCATCCATGCATGCATCGCGCCTTGCCCCGCAACGTCACCGCGCCCCGGACAGCACCGCGGGCGCGGGCGGCAAGACGGGCCAGGATACCTTGCTGCTGCTCTTGCCCGTCAAGCGCGCCAGCGACATCATCTACGGCGCGCGCTACGCCAGGCGCTTGCAGGAATGGGGCATCCCGGTCAGCGTCAGCCTGCTGCACGTGACAGCGGCGCCACGGCACCAGGCCGATGGCATGCCCCGGCACAGCGCTGGCGCATGCCATGCGCTGGACCTGGCCACACAGCAGATGATGCACGAGGCGGGACTGTATCTGAGCCGTTCGCAGCTCGCCTTCAGCACGCATATTGTCGCCGGCGAGCTGCTGTTTACGATCCTCGATACGGCTGAATTGCTCGGTTGCCACGAAATCGTCCTGCCGGCCCTGCGGCACGGTCCCTGGCAACGCCGCTTTGCCGGCGCGCTGGCACGCAAGCTGGCGCGCGCCACGCGCAGCGCCACGGTCTTGATGGCCGATACCGACGGCATGAGCGGGCCGCCGCCTGCCTGAAGCGCAGCCGGCGCCCGCCATACACACACATGGAAACTCTTTGATGACACAAACTATTACCCTGCATGCCGGCCTGAGCAATATGAAGCCGGGCATGTCCCGCGTGCGCGAGCTGCTCAAGCTGCAATTGCGGGCACATTTGCAGCATAGGCAGACGCGCATCTGGCTGCAGCTGCTCAACTCCCATCCCGTGTTCCAGGACTTGCTGCAAGCCTATCCGCGCATGATGCACAAGGTGTACCGCCATTACCTGAGCACGAACCTGTCATGCCGCCAGCGCGTCGCCTTGCTGGTCGAACACTATCATTTCATCCTGCAACAAGGCTGGGGCAAGCTGATGACGCAGGCGGCGCGCGCCCCCGTGCGCCTGGGTACCGTACCGGGAAAATCGGGCGCGCCCTACCACCTGCAGCTGTGTTCGCTACAACCGATGGACCGCGAAGGCGAGATGGTGCTGCAACTGGCGCGTGGCGATGATGTGATCTACTCGGTCGCGTTTACCTTTTTCGGTTCCCGCGCGCGCGCCAGCATGGGCGTGGGCATCGGTTGCCT
Source organism: Janthinobacterium sp. PSRC1-1 (assembly GCF_049897525.1). Lineage (NCBI taxonomy): Bacteria > Pseudomonadati > Pseudomonadota > Betaproteobacteria > Burkholderiales > Oxalobacteraceae > Janthinobacterium > Janthinobacterium sp. PSRC1-1. The sequence continues at coordinate 739,116 of NZ_JAFCWK010000001.1, read as the reverse complement.
CCAGGGTCCGCGCGGCGCGGAAGGCTTGCGCCGGGTGCGCGAAGCCACGCGCGACCTGCATGGCATGCGCCCCAAGGCCCTGATGGTGCGCCTGGTGCGCCAGCTGGGACATGAACATGGCTGCCGCAATATGGTACTGGTAGGCAACGCCAACCGGGCCGTCCACCATTCCGCCAAAAAGGGCCGGCTGTTCGCCGACTACAATGCCCTTTGGCAAGAACTCGGCGCCCAGGTACGCAAGGATGGCGATTTTGAGCTGCCATGCGAAAACCTGCCCCTGCCTGCCCTGGAAGACATTCCGTCAAAAAAACGCTCGGAAGCACGCAAACGCCACGAACTGATGCTGGCCATGATCGGCAGCCTGCGTAGCGGCCTGGACGCCCATCGCAGCCCGCTGCAGGTCGCCACGGCAGGCACTGCGGCAGCCGCCAACGAGGCACGGCAAGCGGCCGACCTGGAAGACGAAGACTACGCTGCCGCCTGAGCCCCCCCTGCGGCACACGCTTCAACCCATGCGCGGCACAATCCTGTTACGCTAGCGCTATCGGTATGCACATGTGGTGCGCCGGTTCCCCCAACGCTTACTAGGAGGCATTCATGCGCGTAGACATCTACCGCCGGGCCGAGCACGACGGCATTTTTTCCTACCTCGCCGTGCCGGAAGGAAAGATCATTCCCGAAGAGGTGACCAATACCGACTGGCAACTCGAAGCGCGCGCCAGCGAAGTGGCCGACGATGCCGAGATCTTGCCCGACTACCATATCGAACAGCCGCACCAGCAGATCGCCGCCAAGGGTTACGCGATCACGGGCCTGAAAGACATGTAAACGAACAAAGCCAAACCAGCATGCCTGCGGTTTGGCTTTATTGTCTGCGCCGGGCGGTGCCGGTCAGTATTCGACCGCCACCTCTTGCGCGCCCAGCATCTGCTCGAGCGCCATCTGCAATTCATCCGATGGCGCCACTTTCCACTCATCCCCGAACTGCAGCACGCAACTGACACCTTGCGGGCTGACCCGCGCAGCGATCGGCAAGCCCGTCTCGGCCCGGTGCGGCAGGATCACGTCACGGATGCGCTTGGCGTCCAGCGTGGCCGGCAAGGTCAGGCCCAGCTGGCGGCCATACTGCACGCGCGCGGCGATGATGTCGAAGGCGCTCTCGGCCGTGATGCGCAAGCCGCCCGAGAAACGGTCTTCCGACACCTTGCCCACGACGGCGAGGAATTCATCTTCCTTGAAGATTTTCCGGTTGGCATCGAACAATTCGCCATACACGGTCACTTCCACCGTGCCGCTCTTGTCGTCCAGGGTGACGATGAGAATCTTGCCGCGCTGCGTCATCTGCGTGCGCAAGCCCGTGATGACGCCGGCCATCATGCGCGGTTCGCGCGACGGTGACAATTCAGACAGTTTCGTGCGCGCAAAACGGCGCGCCTCGGGCGCATACGAGTCGAACAGATGGCCGGACAGATAAAAGCCCAGGGCGATCTTTTCTTCGGTCAGGCGCTGCTTGTCGCTCCACACGGGCACTTTGACGTACTCGGGCGGCGCCACCATGTCGCTGTCGTCGCCGCCGAACAGGCTCACCTGATTCGCCGCCTTGGCGGCCTGATCGGCGCACTCCATGGCGAACGCCACGGATGCGAGCAGGATGGCGCGGTCGATCTTCAGGCAGTCGAAGGCGCCGCTGCGTATCAGGGACTCGATGGTGCGGCGGTTGATCTGCTTTTTATCCACGCGCTTGCAGAAATCGAACAGGCTGGTGAAGGGTCCGCCCGCCTCGCGCGCGGCGATGATGGCTTCGATGGCGTTCTGGCCGGAACCCTTCACGGCACCGAGGCCATAGCGGATCTGCGTGACTTTCTTGCCGCTCACCGACGGCGCGGCGCCGCTCGGCGTGAAGCGGTAGTCCGATTCGTTGATATCCGGCGGCAACAAGGTCAGCTTGCAGATTTCCAGCGAGTCTTCCACCAGGATCTTGATCTTGTCCGTGTCGTCCATGGCCAGCGACAAGTTGGCGGCCATGAAGGCGGCCGTGTGGTGCGCCTTCAAATACGCCGTGTGGTACGACAGCAAGGCGTAGGCGGCGGCGTGCGATTTGTTGAAACCATAGCCGGCGAACTTTTCCATCAAGTCGAAGATCTCGTCGGCCTTGGCGGCCGTCAAGCCATCCTTGGCCGCACCGGCTCGGAAGATCTCGCGGTGCTCGGCCATCTCTTCGGCCTTCTTCTTGCCCATGGCGCGGCGCAGCATGTCGGCGCCGCCCAGCGAGTAGCCGCCGACGATCTGCGCCATCTGCATCACCTGCTCCTGATACACCATGATGCCGTAGGTTTCGGACAGAATCGCTTCCGTGCGCGGATCGGGATAATCGAAGCGTTCGCCGTGCTTGCGCTTGCAAAAGTCGGGAATCAGGTCCATCGGACCCGGACGGTACAGCGCCACGAGCGCGATAATGTCTTCGAAACGGTCGGGACGCGCGTCTTTCAGCATGCCCTGCATGCCGCGCGACTCGAGCTGGAACACGGCCACGGTCTTGGCCTTGGTCAGCAAGTCATACGACGGCTTGTCGTTCAGCGGCAAGGTGGCCAGGTCGAAATCGGCTTGCGCGGGATCGAGCTGCTTGATGTAGCGTACGGCGCGGTCGAGGATGGTGAGCGTGGTCAGACCCAAAAAGTCGAACTTCACCAGGCCGACGGCCTCCACGTCATCCTTGTCGTACTGCGACACGACGCCCGAGTCGCCACCCTGCGTGTACAGCGGGCAGAAATCCGTCAGCTTGCCCGGGGCAATCAGCACGCCCCCCGCGTGCATGCCGATATTGCGCGTGATGCCTTCGACTTGCTGCGCCAGCTCCAGCAACTGCTTGACCTCTTCCTCGTTTTCCAGCCGCTCCTTGAGCAGCGGCTCTTCCTCGATGGCGTCGGCGATCGACACGGGTTTGCCCGGCTTGAACGGGATCAGCTTGGAGATGCCGTCGCAGAAGTTGTAACCGAAGTCCATCACGCGGCCCACGTCGCGGATCGCGCCCTTGGCGGCCATGGTACCGAAGGTGGCGATCTGCGAGACGGCCTCCTTGCCATACAAATCCTTGACGTGCTGGATGACGCGGTCGCGCCCTTCCTGGCAAAAGTCGATATCGAAGTCGGGCATCGAGACGCGTTCGGGATTGAGAAAACGCTCGAACAGCAGGTTGTACTGCAATGGGTCCAGGTCGGTAATGAGCAGCGAATACGCCACCAGCGAACCGGCACCCGAACCACGGCCCGGGCCGACGGGCACGCCGTTTTCCTTGGCCCACTGGATAAACTCGGCCACGATGAGGAAGTAGCCGGGGAATTTCATGTTGCAAATCGTGTCCGTCTCGAATTTCAAGCGCGACTCGTAGCGCGGACGCTCCTTTTCACGGCGCTCGGGATCGGGATACAGCTGGATCAGGCGCTTTTCCAGGCCCGCCTGTGATTCGGCAACGAGGAACTCGTCGATCGTCATGCCGGGCGGCGTGGGGAAGTTCGGCAGTTGCGGCTTGCCCAGGGTCAAGGTCAAATTGCAGCGCTTGGCGATTTCCACGGAATTGGCCAACGCGGCCGGCAAGTCGGCGAACAATTCCGCCATGTCGGCCTGCGACAGGAAGCGCTGGCTGTCGTTGAAGCGCTTCACGCGCTTGGCGTTGGCCAGCATTTCGCCTTCGGCGATACAGGTGCGGGCTTCGTGGGCAATAAATTCCTCTGGAGAAATAAATTGCACGGGATGCGTGGCGACCACGGGTAAACCGAGCTTGGCCGCCAGCGCCACCGCATGGCGCACCTGCGCTTCCTGGTTGGCCTGACCGCCGCGCTGGATTTCGACATAGAAGTGGCCGGGGAAAATCTCGGCCCAGCGCTGGGCGTTGCGTTCGGCCAGGGCCAGGTTGCCATTCTCGATAGCAATGCCAACATCGCCGAAATGCGCGCCGGACAGGGCGATCAAGCCATTCGCCGCGCTTTCGCCCGGGTACAGGTCGTAGGTATTCGTCGCCAGCGCCTGCAGCCACTCGATGCGCAGCTCGGCACGTCCCTTGTACTGGTTGGTCAGCCAGGCCATCGACAGCAGTTCGCACAGTTGCAGATAGCCCATGCGATTCTTCGCCAGCAACAGCAACCGCGACGGTTTTTCGCGGTTGTCGTCATTCGTGATCCACACGTCGACGCCGACGATGGGCTTGATGCCCTTGCCGCGCGCTTCCTTGTAGAACTTGACCATGCCAAACAGGTTCGACAGGTCGGTGACGGCCAGCGCCACCTGCTTGTCCTTCGCCGCCGCCTTGACCACGTCGTCGATGCGCACCAGGCCATCGACGATCGAGTACTCCGAGTGCACGCGCAAGTGGACGAAGGCGGGACCGGGCTGCACCGCTTGCTGTGAACCTGCCGGAGCGCCGGCCTCTTGCATTACCATTTCCATCCTGTGTACCGTTTCGTGCAAAATTCAATGGGGTCTATTCTACCGCGTCGCGCGTGCGGACCGGGTATCCGGCCTGGCCCGTCGGGCTTATAATATCGGCTGTTCAGTCTAAGCCGATCGCCATCATGCAAGCCATCACTCCAGCAACACCCGCCGTTTCCGCCGCCGTCAGCCCACCCGCCGTCACGTTTGTCAATATCGCCGCGTATAAATTCATTACGCTAGCCGATACGGAAGCCATGCGTCCCTTGTATCAGGAGCAATGCCTGGCGCTGGAACTGAAGGGCACGATCCTGCTGACACCGGAAGGCATCAATATGTTCCTCTCGGGTACGCGCGAGCATATCGACAGCTTCCTCGCCTGGGTGCGCAGCGACGCGCGTCTGGCCGATCTGGAATGGAAGGAAAGCTTGTCAATCGAGCAATCACACAAGCGCATGCTGGTCAAGCTGAAAAAAGAAATCATCACCATGCGCATGCCGCTGATCAAGCCGGAACTGGGCCGTGCCCCGTCCGTCGACGCGCACACGCTCAAGCGCTGGCTCGACGCCGGCGTCGACGATGCGGGCAAACCCGTGGTCATGATGGAAACGCGCAACGCCTTTGAAGTGGACGTGGGCACGTTCAACAACACGCTCGATTACCGTATCGACAAGTTTACGGAATTCCCGGCCGTTGCCGCCGCGCACAAGGAAGAACTGGAAGGCAAGACGGTCGTCACCTTCTGCACGGGCGGCATCCGCTGCGAAAAGGCCGCCATCCACATGAAGGAAATCGGCTACGACAGCGTGTACCAGCTCGACGGCGGCATCCTGAAGTATTTCGAGGAAGTGGGCGGCGAGCACTACACGGGCGACTGTTTCGTGTTCGATTACCGCACGGCCCTGAACCCGAAACTGGAACCGACGGAAACCGTGCAATGTTTCGTCTGCCGCGCCGTCGTCACGCCGCGCCAGCAGCTGGCGCCTGAATACGTGTATGAGGTGTCTTGTCCGCATTGCTACGGCAAGAAAATCACCCAATAACGTCGGACAAAAATGATGAGAAAGAATGTGTGGCTTGGTGGCCACACATGGCGGTACGCGTTTGCCCTGGCGCTCCAAGGCATTGTAGTGAGCGACCTGAAATGGCCACCACGCAATGACTAAATAGTGAATCTTTCAACATCGTTGGATATTCCACCAGGCACTCGTCCTGCTCCCTCTAAAACGCAAGCAAATGTAACAGCATTGGATTTATTTTTGACTTTAATAAACACTGCTTGTCTCCACAATAGTAATTGCCGTTTCGATATTTTTAATATCAGGCATTATTACGTGCTTTATTTCATATTCTTTCCAATCTGCCTGTCACCGGGCGGCGTCTGTTGAAGCGATGCATACATGGCAATTCCATGTATTCTGAATTATAATCGAGAGTTGATTGTATCTTTTCCCATAGGAAATTTTAGATGATTTTGGTAACAAGTGAGCCGGAGTTTATTATTTTGTAATTTCACTCATGCTGACTCGGCTTACACAGAACGATGAACCTGTAATTGATGTGATAAGCACGCTTGCGCGGAAAGTTTGCACAACAGACATTCAGTCAACCTGGCTATATGCCAACCGGTTTTCTATTCATGATGCTCCGAACTATTGAAATTTAAATAACAATAACAAAACTACTCAGGCAGGCTGTAGTTCGGAGAGCTAAATGGTACATAGCCGGGCACTGGAACAGCACTCAGGCAGGCGCAGACAAGCGCCTGCCATCGCGACACCCTCAGGGGCGCCACGCTTACACAAATTGCAGGATGATGGCAAGCACGGAGATATCAACTTGAGCGATGCGGAAAGACAGGGACAAGAGCGGACATAGTGGCATGTTGCCTGACATGCACACCGAATTTATACTTTGCCGCCAGGCACTGCACTGGCCGGTCAGTTGTTCGGGCACCAGCCTGCAAACCGATGAAACAGGCAAATTTACTTCGTTCAATAGGAATAATAAAAATGAAAGCAGTCATTCTTGCGGGTGGCCTCGGCACCCGGATCTCAGAAGAGACCCACACCAAACCCAAGCCGATGATTGAAATTGGTGGTAAGCCAATTTTGTGGCATATCATGAAAAGTTATTCAAGCCACGGCATCAACGATTTTGTGATTTGCTGCGGCTACAAAGGCTATGTCATCAAGGAATATTTCGCGAATTATTTCCTGCATACGTCGGACGTGACGTTCGACATGCAGAATAATCAGATGGAAGTGCACGCGCGTAATGCCGAACCGTGGAAAGTCACGCTGGTCGACACGGGCGACGAGACCATGACCGGCGGGCGCCTGAAGCGCGTCAAGCAGTACCTGGAAGGCGAAGAAGCGTTCTGTTTCACCTATGGCGATGGCGTCAGTGATGTCAATATCACTGAATCGATCGCCTTCCACAAAGCGCACGGCAAAATGGCTACCCTGACCGCGACCCAGCCTCCGGGCCGTTTCGGCGCACTGATCTTGGACGGCCAGAAAATCAATAGTTTCCAGGAAAAACCGCAAGGCGATGGCGCCTGGATCAACGGCGGCTATTTTGTATTGTCGCCAAAGGTCATCGATTACGTCGCGAACGACAGCACGACCTGGGAAAAGCAGCCGCTGGAACGCCTGGCCGCCGAAGGTCAGCTGGACGCTTTTTTTCACCGCGGTTTCTGGCAACCGATGGACACCCTGCGCGACAAGGTGCACCTGGAAGAGCTGTGGCAATCGGGTAAAGCTCCCTGGAAGGTGCGCTGATGGACGCAGCATTCTGGCAAGGCAAGCGTGTTTTCCTGACCGGTCATACCGGCTTCAAGGGCGGTTGGCTGAGCTTGTGGCTGCAGCAATTGGGCGCCGAAGTGACCGGTTATGCGCTGGAAGCGCCCACCACCCCTAGCCTGTTTGAAGTGGCGAGCGTGGCGCGCGGCATGGTTTCGATTATCGGCGACGTGCGCGATGGTGAAGCGCTGAAGCGCGCCATGGCACAAGCGCGGCCTGAAATCGTGATCCACATGGCTGCCCAGCCGCTGGTGCGTTATTCGTACGTCAATCCGGTGGAAACCTACGCGACCAATGTGATGGGCGTGGTCAACCTGCTCGAGGCCGTGCGCGCCACCCCGGGCGTGCGTTCGGTGGTTAATGTTACCAGCGACAAGTGTTATGAAAATCGCGAATGGCCATGGGGCTACCGCGAAAACGAAGCGATGGGCGGTTACGACCCCTATAGCAACAGCAAGGGCTGCGCCGAACTGGTGACGGCCGGCTACCGCAGTTCATTTTTTAATGCCGAGAAGTATGCGGAACATGGCACTGCACTAGGCAGCGGCCGCGCCGGCAATGTCATCGGCGGTGGCGACTGGGCGCTGGATCGCCTGATCCCCGACATGCTGCGCGCCATCGGCGCTGGGCAGCCGGTGATGATACGCAATCCCCATTCGATCCGGCCGTGGCAGCATGTGCTCGAACCGCTGAGCGGCTATCTGACCCTGGCGGAAAAACTGTACACGGAAGGTCCCGTGCATGCCGAGGGCTGGAACTTCGGTCCGCACGACACCGATGCCAAACCGGTCGAGTGGATTATCGAACGCATGACGCAGGAATGGGGCGCGGGCGCGTCCTGGTCGCTCGATGGTCAGGATCATCCACACGAAGCGACCTATCTGAAGCTCGATTGCTCCAAGGCCCGTGGCCAACTGGGCTGGCATCCGCGTTGGGACATCGGTCAGACGATCGCCAAAATTGTCGAATGGCATAAAGCCTGCGACCAGGGCGCAGACATGCGTGCAATGACGCTGGCGCAAATCACTACTTATCAAAATACCTAACAAATTGAAGGCTGTACCATGAACGAACAACTGACCCAACAACAAATCCGCGAACAGATCGCTGCCCTGGTGGCGCAATATGGCGCACTGGCCAGCGTACCGAAACCATTCGAACCGGGCGTGACGGTGATTCCACCTGCCGGTAAAGTCGTTGGTGCCCCTGAGATGGGCCTGATGGTCGAAGCCTCGCTGGACGCCTGGCTGACGACGGGTCGTTTCAATGACGAATTTGAAAAACGCCTGGCCAAGTTCATCGGTGTCGAATTCCTGATTACGGTCAACTCCGGTTCGTCGGCCAACCTGGTCGCCTTCTCGGCGCTGACCTCACCGAAATTGGGCGCACGCGCGATTCAGCCCGGTGACGAAGTCATCGGTGTGGCGGCGGGCTTCCCGACCACCGTCAATCCTATTTTGCAGTTTGGCGCCGTGCCCGTGTTCGTCGACGTGGAACTGGGCACCTACAATATCGATGCCTCCAAGATCGAGGCGGCCATTACCGACAAGACCAAGGCCATCATGCTGGCCCACACCTTGGGCAACCCGTTCAATCTGGAAGTCATCGTCGCACTGTGCAAAAAATACAATCTGTGGCTGGTGGAAGATTGCTGTGACGCCCTGGGCGCCACCTATAACGGCCAGATGTGCGGTACCTTCGGCGATATCGGCACCATGAGCTTTTATCCGGCGCACCACATCACCATGGGTGAGGGCGGCGCAGTGTTTACCAACAATCCGGAACTGAAAGCGATTGCCGAATCGTTCCGCGACTGGGGCCGCGACTGCTACTGCGCACCGGGCAAGGACAATACTTGCGGCCAGCGTTTCTGCTGCAAGCTGGGCACGCTGCCGGATGGCTATGACCACAAGTACACCTACAGCCACCTGGGCTACAACCTGAAGATCACCGACATGCAAGCGGCATGTGGCCTGGCGCAGATGGACCGCGCGGCCGGTTTCGTGCAGGCGCGCAAGGACAATTTCAACTACATGAAAAACGGCCTGCAAAGCTGTGCGGAGTTCCTGATCCTGCCGGAAGCGACGCCAAACTCGGACCCATCGTGGTTCGGCTTCCCGATCACGTTGCGCCCGGAAGCCAATGTGGACCGGGTCAACCTGCTGACGTTCCTCGATCAAAACAAGATTGGTACCCGCCTGCTGTTCGCCGGCAACCTGACACGCCAGCCGTACATGATCGGGCGTAACTACCGCGTCTCGGGCGAGCTGACGAATACTGACCGCATCATGCACGACACGCTGTGGATTGGCGTGTTCCCTGGTTTGACCAAGGAGATGATGGACTTCTCGATCAGCAAGATTGAAGAATTCTTTGGTGTGAATTTCTAAATTACATTATGAAACTACTAAAAGAACTCCTTCCCGCCTGTTTTTTGCTTGAGCCTAGCCGCTTTGAAGATGCGCGTGGCACCTTTGTTAAAACCTATCATGAAGGTATCTGTAAAAGCTTAGGTGCCAATCTGGATATCCAAGAGGAGTTCTATTCTATTTCACGCCAGGACGTCATTCGCGGCATGCACTTTCAGCTGCCACCGCACGATCATGACAAGTTGGTTTACTGTACCCGCGGCGCCGTCCGCGATGTGCTGCTAGACCTGCGAAAAGGACCAAGTTACGGCAAAGTAGCTTCCGTCGACCTGTCTGGAGAAAACGGCCTGATGGTCTTTATTCCCAAAGGAATCGCCCATGGTTTTGTGGCGCTCACAGAGGAAGCGTTGATGCTGTACAAGACCAGTACGGTGCACACCCCGTCTGCCGACTGCGGCATCCACTGGGACAGCTTCGGATTCGATTGGCAAGTGACGCGACCGCTCCTGTCGGCGCGCGATGAGCAGCACGGCGTCTTTGCCGATTTCATTTCTCCGTTTTAATAGGAAATGTTCCGTGAAAGTATTTCTTACTGGCGCTACCGGTTTTATAGGCAGTCAGCTGGTCAAACGTCTGCTTGGCGATAATCACGAGGTTGCAATCCTGGTACGTCAGCACTCTGATCTCAGCGTATTGCATGACGCTTTACCAAAGATTAGCGTGCATATCCATGATGGCAGCTATCTCTCCTTATATGCGGCACTGGCGCAAACTCAGCCAGACGTCGTGTGTCACGTTGCCTCCTTGTTCCTGGCACAGCATAAACCGGAAGATGTGAGCCGCCTGATCGAGTCAAATCTCGGCATGCCGACACAGTTGCTTGAGGCCATGCAACAGCTGGGCCTGCGTCGCCTGATTAATACCGGCACCTCCTGGCAGCACTTTGAGGACGCTGCATACAACCCCGTTAACCTGTATGCGGCGACCAAACAAGCATTTGAGGATTTGTTGGCTTATTATGTATCGGCGCATGGTTTTCAGGCCATCACATTGAAGCTGTTCGACACTTACGGCCCCGGCGATACCCGTGCAAAATTGTTCAGCCTGTTGCGCAAGACGGCCCGCAACGGCGTCAACCTGCGCATGTCGCCGGGAGAGCAACTGCTCGACCTCGTGTACATCGATGACGTCCTCGATGCCTACCTTTTGGCCATGCACCGCCTCCCCTCGATTGGCGCAGCGGAATGCTATGCCGTCAGCAACCCCGAACGTCTGACATTGAAAGATCTGGTGCAGGTGTACGGCGCCGTCGTAGGCAAAGACCTGCAGATCGAATGGGGTGGCCTTCCCTACCGTCCACGTGAAACCATGCAACCGTGTACACATCAGCCACGCCTGCCAGGTTGGCAGCCACATATTACGTTGCAGCAAGGGATCGCACGCATGGAAGCCGCCCCCCTCATCGACGGCTTGCTGATCGGGCCGAGTAAATGAAAAAAGACATGCTCTGGGGCTATCTGTCTCAGTTTTTGCAGTACGGAGCAGCTTTGCTGATTCTGCCATTATTACTGAGAAAACTGAGTAGTGCCGAGCTAGGCATCTGGTATGTCTTCATGACGATATCGGCTCTGGTGACGATGCTCGACCTCGGATTCACGCCCACGCTTGCGCGCAATGTCAGTTATGTCCTGGGCGGCGCGAAACGCCTGCTCAAAGATGGTTTCGAGGTGCTGAGCACACCTTCCCCTGTCGACTATAGCCTGTTCAACGCCATCATTCACGCAGCACGGCACATCTTCATGGTATTGGCCGGCTGCGCCTTCGTCTTGCTGGCCACCCTGGGTAGCTGGTACATCGTGCATGTATCGCAAGGGCAGATCGCCGCGCAAGAAGTATTGCTTGCCTGGGGTGTGTTTGTTGTCGCTACAGTAATCAATCTGTATTACAAATACTATACGCCCTTGCTGCAAGGACGCGGCCTGTATTCCGCCTTCTACAAATCGAGTGCTCTGTCCAATCTCGGCTTCGTGATTGTCACGGCCATACTTTTGCAATGCGGACTGACCTTACTGGCGGTGGCTTTGGGATACCTTGTTTCGGCGCTCATCGGACGCTGGCTCAGCTGGTATTATTTTCACGACCAGTCTTTCCAGGCAGCCCTGCATCAGGCACCGGCCTCCAGCATCTCCACGCGTGATCTTTTCGGCATTCTCTGGCATAACGCCTGGCGCATGGGCCTTGGGGTTATCGGCGCCTTCCTGATACTAAGAGCCAATACCCTGCTATCGTCAGCCTATCTGGGCTTGGCCACCACCGCCGCGTATGCATTGACGCTGCAGGTCTATTCCGTCTTGCAAAATATGTCGATGGTTTTGTTCAATATCCAGCAACCTAAACTTGCGCAATACCGTGTTGCCAATGAACCCGAGGGCCTGCGTCATACAATTCAGCTAGGCATCGGCTATGCACTCGGGATCTTTCTCTGTGGCGCGGTCATCCTGGTGTGTTTTGGCCCGGCCATGATTAAATGGATCGGCGGTCAAACCGGACTGTTAGCATTCCCGCTACTGATATGGGTTGGGATCATGGTCCTGCTGGAATTGAACCATTCATTGGCCGCCAGCGTCATTGTCACCGGTAACCGTGTGCCATTTGTCAAACCAGCACTCATTTCTGGGGTGGCTATTGTTACGCTCTCGTGGCTAGGCCTGCGTTTTGGAGGAATGGGTCTGACGTGGCTTATTGCGAGTCAATTTACAGTACAACTCATCTATAACAATTGGAAATGGCCATACATGGTCTGGCTCGAACTGTATCGCAATAAAGCGTCGCCTGCGCCCTCCTCGCACCATCAAATGAAAGTGTAACGTTTGAACATACTTGATATTGAAGACCAGTTTGCCATTTGTGCAGATCGTCCTTCGTCACTCATCATTGATGGTGGCAAGCACATCATGCCAACACTGTCCATCATGATCCCGACCTATCGCCGACCAGGCATGCTGGCACAGGCGATTCGTTCGGTACTGGCCCAGACAAGCGATATCGACTTCGAAATCGTCGTGGTGGACAACGATCACTCGATGAGCGAGCAAATCGACGAACTGGTTCGTCAATTTGGCGATGCTCGTCTACGCCTGTTCCGCAACAGTGAGAACCTGGGCATGTTTGGCAATTGGAACCGCTGTATTGAACTGGCGCGCGGTGAATGGATTTCCATCCTCAACGACGACGATTTATTACATACGAACTTTGTCGACGAAATGTTTTCAGTGCTGGAGAAAAAACCTGCAATTAGCATGCTCTATTGTCGTTCCATTTTCATGGATGATCGCGGAAACTTTGCCAGAAAGCTCAAAAGCACGGTAAAACAGGGGCTGAAAAATATCAAGAATACCTGGCTGATGCCACGCCTGAGCACGATCCCCATTTCACACGTGTATATGGATGCGCCATCAAGCGCTCTCGGCCTCATTTTCAAGCGCAGCAATGCTATGGAGATCGGTGGCTATAAAGCGTCGGCCTTTCCCAGTTCGGACTACGTATTTTTCACGATGTATTTCCTGCGCTTTGGCGCTAGCAGGCTAAACAAGACCCTGGCTTATTACCGCATTCATGAAAATGAAACCGCCAACCCGAGTACCGGAGAAGGTTTTATCGCAAAAAATCTGCAATTACGCAGGAGCCTTGAACAGCATGTCAAGGCGCCACCTTCGCTGTTGCGCATTTATGCACAACTCTATGCGTTGACCACGATAAAACAATATAAAAGCTTCTGGAATATCGAGCTTGACCGGGACCGCCTGCGCCGTGAACACGGCCTGACGGAATTGCCAATCTTTCCGTTTTACCATTTTAGCAGGCTGGCATTGCGTCTGTGGCTGCTCGTTTCCCGGTAACCGGATCGCAGCCACATTGAAGTACGTTCAGCAATACCTTTATAAAAAATAAAATCATGACTTCCAAAATTTCGCAGAAGAAAAAGATACTGATTGCTGCCTACGCTATTTCTCCTTATTCAGGCTCGGAATTCGGCGTGGGGTGGAATTTTGTTTCCAAGTTAAGCGAATTCTATGACATTACCGTCATGTACGGCACCTCGGGAGTCTGCATGGGCAATCGCGATGCCATGCTCGCCTATCTGCAATCCCAGCCTGCGGATGGTGTCAAGTATGTCTACGTCGAGCCGAATGCACTGGTGCGCCTCTTCGACTGGATGAACCGTTCGGTGACGCCGCTGTTTTTCTCCTTTTCTTACATGTTATGGCAACGCCAAGTACTGGCAACTGCAAAAAAGTTGAAGAAAAATGAAGACTACAGCCTGGTACATCAGTTGAACACCATAGGTTTCCGTCATCCGGGTTTTTTGTGGAAACTCGACCTGCCATATGTATGGGGCCCGGTGGGCGGGAGTTCGGATTTAAACGATATCTTTTTCCCCATCCTCAGCAAAGGAAATTACCTGCGAAATAAGCTGCGTAACTGGACAAACCGGTATTTTCTGCGGCATTCCGCACGCGTCAGGAATGCCGCAACAGCTGCCAAGGCGGTTTTTTGCGCCACCTCGGCGGACCGCGACAATTTCAGGCGGTTTCTCAATGTGGATTGCCAGGTCATCCGCGAAAATTCGGTGCTGAACATAAAGGAAGCGATCAAGCCTACAGGTGCCCAGGTGCAGTTCGTCTGGGCCGGCAGCATCGACGAGCGCAAGGCATTGAATCTGCTGCTCAGTGCCCTCGATCAATTGCCGTCCCGTTCAGACTGGTGCTTGCACGTGATCGGTGACGGACCGATCAAATCCATGCTGCAGGCCAGGGCCGTGGCATCCGAGCTGGACAAGCAGATAGTCTGGCATGGCCAGGTCCAGCGCGAGGACGTGCTGCGCATCATGCGCGAAGCAGATGTGCACATCATGCCCTCGATCATGGACAGCAATCCGACTGTCTTGCTGGAAGCGTTTGAAATGGGCTTGCCAAGTATTGCTCTGGACCAATTTGGCGCGCACGACCTGATAACGGCAGAAACAGGCTTCAAAGTGCGCGTCAATACGCTGGAAGAAATCGTCGAACAATTGGCACAACATATAACCTTCTGTCTCGATAACCACGCCACCGTCGACCTCATGAAGACCAATGTCCTGCTCCGCCAAAAGGAATTACATTGGGATATCAGCCTTCGCCAGGTGCGCGACCTCTACGAAAAGGTATCACATGAGTGATTTTTTCTCGGCACTGGCCTCACGGGCGAGGAAGGAAAAATTCGCCATCGATCCGGACGTGCCTCGCTCCTACCTGCTGCGTTTTTTCTCGGCTAAGGTCATTGACCTCCTGCGGGGCGTGCTCGTCTTCCGGCGAATGAATGCGCGTATTTTTATCGGCAAGCAAGCCGAGATTTTGTGTTCATCGAAAATCAGTACGGGTCGCTTCATTAAATTCGCTTCCGGATGCTATGTAGATGCCCTGTCGCGCGATGGCATCAGGCTGGGTAACAATTTCTCCCTGGGGCGGGGGGCCTCCATTGAATGTACGGGTTCGCTGGCCACCTTAGGCATAGGTTTTTCTGCGGGCAATAATGTCGGCATTGGTTCCTTCAGTTTCCTGGGTTGTGCGGGTGGCATCAGCATTGGCGATGATACGATACTGGGAAATTTTGTCAGCATGCATTCCGAAAACCATAATTTCGAACGCCTTGATATCCCTATACGCCTGCAAGGCGTTACCCAGCAAGGCATACACATCGGGAAAAACTGCTGGATCGGCGCCAAAGCCACCATACTTGACGGCGCACGTATCGGCGACCACACCGTGATCGCCGCTGGTGCGGTCGTCACGGCGGGAGAATATGAAGGCAATGCCGTATATGGCGGTATTCCTGCGCGTAAACTGAAATCACTCATCGCATGACACAAGCTATTCCCATCCCTGGCGCGGACCACGCCAAAGTCGACCTGATTTTTTGTCATTTGTTAAATGATGCGTCGGGCAGTCCACGCGTCCTGCGCGGAACGATCAAGGCATTGGTGGACGATCCTGCGCGCGCCATGCTGTTTGTCGGCTCCCAGGGCCGCGGCGTGCTGGAAAAGTGCGGTATTCCCATCCGCCGCTATTGGTACCACCGCTCACAGTTTCGTATCATTACCCTGTGCAATCTGATACTCAGCCAGCTATTTCTGCTGTTTTCCTTGCTATGCGAGCGACAGATTGCCAAGGATGCCGTTATCTATGTGAATACCCTGCTTCCATTCGGCGGCGCACTGTATGGCAAGCTCACCGGACGTAAGGTCATCTATCACGTGCATGAGATTTCGATAGAACCGAAGCCGTTGCGCGTATTTTTATGCACTATCGCGCACATCAGCTCTGCCTATAACATTTATGTTTCAAAGTCGCATGCGGAGGCCTTGCCCATCGCTGGCGTGCCGTCCGTACAAATCTACAATGCGCTTGATGACGACTTCACGGCAATCGCTGCACAAGCCGTCTATCAGGCGCGCCACGACGGCATATTTACGGTGCTGATGCTGGCTTCGCTGCGCGACTATAAGGGCGTACCAGAAATGGTGGCGCTTGCCGCTGCGCTTGCCGACCGTGCGGATGTGCAATTTGAACTGGTTGTCAATGATGACCAGGCAGCCATCGATCAATATTTCGCCAATAAACCCGTCACGGCTAACCTGCGAGTTTATCCTCGCACGGACAATCCGGCCATGTTTTACCAACGCGCCGGCGTCCTGTTCAATCTCTCGCGCATCGACAGCTGGATTGAAACATTCGGCCTCACGGTGCTGGAAGGAATGGCATTTGGCATACCGGTACTGGTACCGCCAGTGGGCGGACCTGCAGAACTGGTTCACGATATGCAAGAAGGTTTTCTAGTCGATTCACGTGACTTCGCCATGTTAAAGCAAAGAACGCTCACCCTGGCAGACGATACGGCCCTGTGCGAATCCATGTCGGAAGCCGCACGTCGCAGAGCGGACAATTTTTCAAAAGAAAAATTTTCGCAGGCGCTCAGAAGCGTCATGCAAAAATTACAATAAAGCGCAACGCACTGGCCCAATCATAAGACGTGCCCTTCCAATATAACGGGAAATAGTTTGTTAATCAGTAAAATAATCCATACGCCACGTCGGATCGGTGAGCCGCCGCAATTCCTATTCTGGGGACTCCTGCTGTCTGTGCTTGGTCTCTTTTTCAGTTCTAACTATCTCAAGCTGGGCAGCCTGTTCCTGATGGGACTCTATATTTTTCTGCCCGTAAAAAAGATCCGGCGCTATCGTGGGGAAAAGCTCGAATTTTATTTGCTTTTACCATGCGTCATTGGTATTCTTTTTGCGTGGAAAAACCATCTCGCCGATGCGGTGCGGGATATTTTATTCTTTCTCATTCCATACATTTATTTTTTGGCAGGTAAAAGGTTTTTCAAGCAAGGCGGAAATATTCGGGCGTTGATTTTTGGCTACTCAAAAATATACTGCGTTATTTTCCTATTGCTTCTATGTTTCTTCTGGTATGAAATGGGATTCATAGGAGTATTGGAGATACGTGATTTTGTCAGCCCTGGCAGCTTCTTGCTGGTTTACTGTATCGTGCTGCTGTATGAAAAACGAAAATCCTGGCGGAATCTCTTGCATAACCCCTGGTTTATTGCCGTACACGCCGTCTTCCTCGCACAATTTTCACGCACTTATGTAATTATTCTGGCGGCATTTTTTTTTCTATCCGGAAAGAAAATATTGGACACCAAAATAATGTGGCGCGCCATCGCCTTTTTTGTCATCGCCGCACTCATCGCGGGAGCTTTTGGCTTGTATGATTTAATTGGCGAGACTCTGCATAAAGCCATATCTGAATTGCATTTCAATGACGATTGGACTCAGGAAGACATGGGCACCAGTTATCGTGCCTACGAGATTTTTGCCGCATTTAATGAATTTAAAAATTATAATTTTATCAATAAAGTATTTGGTGGTGGGTTTGGCGCCTTGGTGCATTTGGATTTTTCAGTCGTGCTGGGTGGTGGAGAGTATTCGGAAATTCCCTGGATGCACAATGGTTATCTTTACATTTTGATCAAGAGTGGATTGATCGGCATGCTGTGTTATCTCACTTTCCTGGTAAAAATATTCAAGCGTGCCAAGCACTGTGTCGATCCCCGTGGCAGAGTCATGATACTTGGCAGCATCGCAGGACTATTACTGTCCAATATGGTCATCTGCGGTATTTTCAGCAATGAATCCGTATTCTGTTACATCGTGTTAGGCTATTTCTCAAGTTTTCTTGCAACAAAAAAAACAGGTTTACATTAATATGAAAAAAATCGCTATCGTAGGTTCCGTCGGATTGCCAGCAAAATATGGAGGATGGGAAACACTTGTCGACCACCTGACGTCGCGCTTGTCCTCCTCCTTCGATTTCACCGTGTATTGCTGCGCCGAAAAATACCCGGAGAAACTGGCAACCTATAATGGCGCCAAGCTGGTCTACATCAACCTCGATGCCAACGGCATGCAAAGCATCATCTATGACCTGTGGTCGATACTGAAAGCTATCCGTTATGCCGATACGATCGTGGTCTTGGGGGTGTCCGGCTGCGTCTTTATGCCTGTGCTGAAACTCATATCGCGCAAAAAATTTGTCATCAATATTGATGGCCTGGAGTGGCGCCGCGCCAAATGGAGCGGTTTTGCCAAATGGTTCCTGAAACTATCGGAATCGGCCGCCGTACGCTATGCCGACCAGGTCGTGACCGACAACAAAGCGATTCAAGATTATGTCAAAACGCAATATGGACGCGATAGTGCATTGATCGCCTACGGTGGTGACCATGCCGTACGTCCACAGCGGGATGATGCCATTTTGGCAGCGTACGGACTCGATCGCTTGAAATACGCATTTAAAGTATGCCGTATCGAACCTGAAAACAATATCGACATGATTATCGAGGCATTCGCCAGCGCGCCCACGATGGATCTTGTCATTGTGGGAAACTGGGACAATAGCGAATATGGCACGCAATTACGGCAAAAATATGCCGGCATTACTCATTTACATTTACTCGACCCAATCTACGATCACACTATCCTCAATCAGCTACGCGCTGCCTGCCAAGTGTATGTCCACGGCCACAGCGCCGGCGGCACCAATCCATCCTTGGTCGAAGCGATGAGCCTTGGCTTGCCAGTGCTTGCCTATGGTTGCATCTTCAACCGCGAAACAACCAATCAGCAGGCTTGCTTTTTTGATACGTCAGCAGAATTAACTGAACTGCTGAACAACCTGGATGAGGCCAAACTGATGCTCTTGGGGCAGCAGATGAAACAATTGGCGGATCAATTGTATACATGGGACAGAATTTCGAGCGGCTATGCAAACATCTTTTAATCCCCGCAGTTTTCTCGTGACGGGTGCATCGGGCTTTGTCGGCAGGGCACTGACACAACACCTTGGCGCACAGGCCGGAACGCGTGTGGTGTGTGCGGCACGCAGCCACATCCCATGCGCGACGCCAAACATGTTGTTCTTCCAGTGCGGCGACGCGCTTGAAACACAGGACTGGCGCGCGGCGCTCAGCGGTGTGGAGGTCGTCATTCATCTTGCTGCCAGAGTCCATGTCATGCAAGAAACGGCAGCGTCTCCTGCGGACGAATTTCGTCGTACTAACGTACAAGGCAGCATCAATGTGGCCCGCCAGGCGGCAGATGCCGGCATCCGCAGATTCATCTTCATCAGTTCGTTAAAGGTGAATGGCGAGCAGACACTTCCTGGACGCCCTTTCCGGGCCAGTGATACTGCGAATCCACAAGACCCCTACGGCACGTCAAAACACGAAGCCGAACAAGCCCTGCTGGCCATTGGGCGCGAAACAGGCATGGAAATCGTGATTCTGCGTCCACCGCTAATCTATGGGCCTGGCGTGCGCGCTAATTTCGAACGTTTGATGCGTTTGGTACAGCGCGGTGTACCATTACCGTTTGGCGCCGTACACAATGCCCGCAGTATGGTTGCACTGGAGAATTTTGTTGATTTGATTGCGCTCAGCACATGGCATGCACAGGCAGCGGGCAAAATATTCCTTGTGTCTGATGACCACGATGTCAGCATTGCACAGTTACTGCGCATGTTGGCAAGCGGCATGAAAAAACATATTTGGCTGATCCCCATTCCTCCCAGCCTGATTGCGGCACTGGCGCGCCTGGCAGGAAAATCGATGGATGCGAGTCGGTTGCTTGACTCCTTGCAGGTTGATGTGAGCGATACCAAACGCACGTTGAACTGGCAGCCACCCTATACGATGCAGGACGCCATCAATAATACGGTGACTTCTTTTACTTCAAAACAATAAAAATACGCCAATGAAAAGACTATTTGATTTCGCCCTTTCGGCCGTGTTGCTGCTGGCCTTTGCCGTCCCTATTCTCATCGTCGCCATGCTCGTCAAGCTGACCTCCCCGGGACAAGCCATTTACTGGTCGGACCGGGTTGGGGTGCGCAACAAGATCTTCCGCATGCCAAAGTTCCGTACGATGCGTATAGACACACCTGCCGTAGCAACGCACTTGCTAAGTAATCCCGGGCAATTCCTCACGCCGATAGGCTCCTTCCTGCGAAAGTCCAGCCTTGACGAGTTACCGCAATTGTGGAGCATTCTGCGCGGCGACATGAGCTTTGTCGGCCCCCGTCCCGCCCTGTTCAACCAACAGGATTTGATCGCGTTACGGACAGAATACGGCATCGACCGCATACTGCCCGGCCTGACCGGCTGGGCACAGATCAATGGCCGCGACGAATTGCCGATCCCAGAAAAGGTCAAACTAGATCTGGCCTATATGCAGCAGCAGTCCTTTTTATTCGACTTGAAAATTATCGTCCTGACGGCACTCAAGGTAGTACGCCGTGATGGCGTCACGCATTGATGAGTTTTGCGTTGAAAACAGTATTATTTTTACAACATTACAACGGTATGCAGCAAAACTACCGCGGCCCTTATTCTTTCTAAAGTAATTATTCGTCAAAATGAAATTAATTATTGATTTGTCACGCTTTAAAAAACAGCTGATTGCTGTTACAGCTGATTTGATATTCCTGCCACTGACCTTTTGTCTGGCAATTATTTTTCGCTACGATGTCGTTAACCTGAACTTGTTCCTCAGCTATTTCTGGATCATCGTTGCGGCACCCATCGTCGCCATCCCCATCTTTATCAAAACTGGCCTGTACCGCGCCGTCATACGCTTCATCGATCAGAAAATCGTGTATGTAGTCGTTTTTGGTGTCACGCTGTCGGTCGCCGTTTTACTGGCATTGGCTGGGCTATTGACGCATATGGCAGGCATCTCGCGCGGCGTATTTGGCATTTACTGGGTGAGTGCATTGACCTACGTCGTGGCCAGCCGCTTTCTTGCACGGGGTGTGCTGCTGCACCAAATGGGACGTCGCCATACTCGCGTGGCCATCTATGGCGCAGGCAAAGCGGGTGTGCAATTGGCCAGCGCCTTGCGTGCTGGCCGCGAGTATCTGCCAGTGGCGTTCATCGATGATATGAAAGAAATGCGGGATGCAACTATTTCTGGCATCAAAGTACATCCCTCCGATGCGCTTGCCGACGTGATCGAAAAATATGGTGTGAACGAGATACTGCTGGCCATGCCTGCCTTGAATAAAGGCGAGCAGAAAAAAATCCTCAATAGCCTTGAACACTTAAAAGTGAAGATCAAGGTCACCCCGCCCGTTGAAAGCTTGGTCAGCGGCGAGTTGCGTGTGCAAGATGTCCGCGACATCGAGATTGAAGATTTACTGGGCCGTGACCAAGTATCGCCCGATCTGTCGCTGATATCCAGTTGCATTATCGGAAAATCCATCATGGTAACGGGCGCAGGTGGCTCCATCGGCTCCGAACTGTGTCGCCAGATCATCCGATTGAAACCTGCGCGCCTCGTCTTGCTGGACATGTCCGAATTTGCTCTTTATTCCATCAAGCAGGAGTTAAAAAGCATCAATGAGGGATATGAGTTGGGTGTCGACATACTCCCCTTCCTCGGCAGCGTGCTCGATACCGAAAAATGTCAGCGCATCTTGCAGTCCTTCTCGGTGGAGACGCTGTATCATGCGGCGGCCTACAAACATGTGCCGTTGGTAGAACATAACCCCATTGAGGGAGTACGTAACAATGTTTTCGGCACGCTCAGTATTGCCAAGGCGGCGATGGCGGCTCATGTCAAATATTTTGTCCTGATTTCCACGGACAAAGCAGTACGCCCAACCAATGTGATGGGCACGACCAAGCGCCTCGCAGAACTCATTTTGCAGGCCTTTACACGCGAACAGAACTCCACGCGCTTTTGCATGGTGCGTTTTGGCAATGTCCTGGGCTCGTCGGGTTCCGTCGTTCCATTGTTCCGCCGGCAGATTGAGGCCGGTGGTCCCATCACGCTGACGCATCCGGAAATCACACGCTATTTCATGACCATTCCAGAGGCCGCCCAACTTGTCCTGCAGGCCGGCGCAATGGGCACCGGCGGCGATGTGTTCGTTCTTGACATGGGCGAACCGGTGAAGATCATGGATCTGGCTGAACGCATGATCCATTTGAGTGGCCTGGAAGTGAAGAGCAAGTCGGCCCCAGACGGCATCGAAATACAGCATGTAGGTCTGCGGCCCGGAGAAAAGCTCTATGAAGAGTTATTGATTGGGGGCAATGTAGAAGGCACTGAGCATCCCCTCATTATGCGGGCAGAAGAGTCCGAAGTACCTTGGCAAGATTTGAAAAAGATCTTGGAAGAAATGGATCTTGCATGTATTAACTTCAATTTCGAGGCGCTACGCAATCTGCTGCTGCTGGCTGTTCACGAATATGTACCGCAATGTGGTATCGAAGACCTGATCTGGACGAAACAGCAACAGGCTACGCCACAAGATAAGTCGCCATCGCTCAGCGATACCAATTTTTTATCATGAACCGAGCGACTAACTGAAGACTGGATTGAATAAAAAGGGAAAGGGGAATGTATAGGTAGCGGAACAAGGAAGCTAACAAATTGTAACAAATACCTATTTTCACGTTCCCCATTATTGCCTATAATATTTTGTGAAAAAATCTGCTCTTTGAGAAAACGAACCTCGAAACAGAAAAATCAACATCATTGATCACCCTTGAAACCAAATGTTTTCACTCAATAGCAATCAACTTGCTCGTCAAGAATAGCAGTACCGAATACATGTCGTTCAGGAGACGGAATTTTCAGGTAGATCAAGCGATATGACACGCTAGCCCTTTGAAACGTCCTTATCCTTTTTATCTTAAAAGTGGCAAGCTAGAAAATTAAAAAAGAGAAATTATGGAAAAACATGACGAATTGAATGAAGCAGAATTTTACGTTGAAGATGATGACTTCAATTTGACAAATTTTCTGACTACCTTATGGAAATCACGTGCGGTTATCATGCCGATAACTGCTTTGGTAACGGTGCTCGGCACTTCCAGTGCCTTATTTTTTGGAAGATATCAAAGTGAGGGTTTTTTACAATTTGGCGGCGCCATTCCTGAAAAAAAAATAGAGAAAGACGGCAAAGAAATAAAAGAACAAGCGACCGGCATCGCTTTGGCTGACTACAAGCGTTATTCCTCAGCATTAAATACCAGCGAACGTTTTGCCGAATTTTCCAGGCAAAACAATATCGAAAATGATCCCGCCGTTATCTCTTTGAGTCAGACATTTTCCTCGCGCGGGGGAATTTCCAAGGTAATCGAACCGATCTTTCCATTCACCAAGCTTGATGCAAAAGAATTAATGAGCAGCACCAAGGATACCGACAACAATGTCATCGCCGTTTCCATCAACTACGCGGCCAAGACACCGGAAAGCGCACAACAAGCGGTGAGTTTGCTCGGACGATATACAGTCGACACTATTGTCTACATGATTTATACGGATATTTTACGCTTTAAAAATTCCGAAATTTCCGCTGCCATTACCAAGTTGGATAATAAGATCATTGAAAACAAGGAAAAGATCGACTCGTATCAGCGCAAAGGCATCAAGCTGAAGCAGATCGTTACACGCTATCCAGACGCTGCGAACCAGGCTTCCCGCCAACTTGTTTCAATCACCGAAGATACGGCGCGCTACCTTTCGCCGCTTAGCCAACTGATGACTAGCGAAGTCGAGATTACTGAAGCGAATGAAGCCATCTACAAGGCAAAGCGGGAACAGAAGCAATATATGATTCTTGCAGAGTATTACGATCGCGCAAAAGCATTGGCTGAGAGCACAAAATCTGGCGAAGCCATTCTGCGAGGACTGGAACCAATCAAGAAAACCGTTTTTAGCAACAAGGATATGGAAGACGAAACGATCAAAGAAGTATATAACCAAATCAGTGTCGATAATAGTTCAGCAATTAGTCTCTATCTGGAAAAAACACGGTTTATTGCTGGCCCTAGTCTGCCCAAAAATCGGACAACACGTACGTCAGTAGCCCTGTTAGGTAGCCTACTGGCAGGCTTGGGTATCTCTATGTTTTTCGTGCTCGGACGTCGTTGGTGGCAGAATAACCGTCAACTGCTGCAAGGCTGATTACGATAGCACACCCGGCGCCGGCAACGACTGGTTTGACAAGTAGGCTTGCTTAAATCTATCCGGCGTCTGATTGGAGAAAGTTCTCCGCGCCACGATGGGAGTCGCGCCTGTCGGTCCTGACAACCCGCTCGGCTTTCACAGCCGATTTTTTAGCCAGGGTATCCGGCAGGCCGGTGTGCCGTTCACGTCATCCAATGTCAGCAGTCGCAAAACCAGGTCGGTGTGCTGTAAAACGGTGAGTCTGGGAGGCCCTCATGTTGTCATGGGGGCCTCTTTTATTTCAAATTCGGTATGCTGGGCCGCGATGGCCCATGCCATGCGCGCCAGTTTGTTGGCCAGGGCGCACGCCACCACATTCGAGTGGCGACGCGTGGGCATGGAGCGGACCCATTGCGCCAGCTGTCCGCGTTGGCGCTCCAGTCTCTGCATGTAGGCCCGCGCGCACTGCACCAGCAGGCGCCGCAGATTCTTGTCGCCGCGCTTGCTGATGCCCAGCAACTTGTTTTTACCGCCGGTACTGTACTGGCGTGTCACCCGCCCGACGGCGGCGGCGAAGTCACGCCCGCAGCGGTAGTGCTTGCCGTCACCGACTTCGACGGTCAGCACGCTGGCGGTGATCGGTCCGATCAGCACTTGTACCAGCCGTGCTGGCAGGCGCTGTTCTGCCAGCACGGAAGGCAAGCGTTTGATCGCCGCGTGGCCGACGGGCAAGCTGATACCGCACTCCAGCAGAAAGCCGTGGAATTTGGTTGCTCGCCCTGACACGCTCGCGTACCAGCGATTCGCGCACGCGGTGCAGCGCCGAAAGCGTCTGTTGAGCCTCGTTCCTGGGCGTGACAAAACGCATGGAAGGACGGCTGGCCGCCTCGCAGATGGCTTCGGCATCGAGGAAGTCGTTCTTATTGCTCTTGACGAAGGGGCGCACGAACTGCGGCGAGATCAGCTTGACCTCATGGCCAAAGCCAGCCAGTTGCCGGGCGATGAAGCGCGCTCCTGCGCAGGCCTCCATGACGATGGTGCAGGGATGAAAAGTGGCGAGAAACGCGATCAGTTGTGGGCGGCTGAACCTCTTGCGCAGCAGTGTCTTACCTTGGCGATCCTGTCCGTGGACATGAAAGCTGTGTTTGCCGAGATCGATGCCGATGAGCATGACGCTTTCCATGATGGTCTCCTTCAGAAATGAAAACACCCTATAAGTTTAGTAACTTATAGGGTGGAGGATGACCATCTCATTACCCAAAAATCCGCAGTGAACTTGTTGGATTTCATTAATAATCAGGGACTGCTGCTACCCCAGTCAATCGCGAAAAAAAGCATCAACTCTTCAGCAAGCCACCCAACAACGCCGCCACCTTCTGCTTCGGCTTGGCAGCGACTGGCGCCATGCTGGCAGCAGCGGGAGCGGCGGCC
This sequence comes from Janthinobacterium sp. PSRC1-1, assembly GCF_049897525.1. Classification (NCBI taxonomy): domain Bacteria; kingdom Pseudomonadati; phylum Pseudomonadota; class Betaproteobacteria; order Burkholderiales; family Oxalobacteraceae; genus Janthinobacterium; species Janthinobacterium sp. PSRC1-1. Next base: position 713,530 of record NZ_JAFCWK010000001.1, on the reverse strand, counting down.
TTGGCTGGTTCATACGGCTTCAGGAACCAGGGATCGGCTTTTTCGCGGCGGGCGCCGGGGCCAAAGGCGGGACGCGCACCACGCTCGGCGGAGCGGCTGTCGCGGCTGCTGTCGCCAGCATGGCGGCTCTCGGGTGCGCGCACGGGACGCGCCTCGCCACCTTCGGTGCGGCGCGGTGGACGGCGTTCGCTGTCGCTGCTGCGGGCGGGAGCCGGATTGAAGCCCGTCAATTCGCCACGCTTGATGCTTTGCTTGATGAGTTTCTCGATATCGACCAGCAAGCGCTCGTCTTTATCCGAATAGATCGAAATGGCGTCGCCCGAGGCGCCGGCGCGGCCCGTACGGCCGATACGGTGCACATAGTCTTCCGCGTTGTACGGCAAGTCGAAATTGATTACGCAAGGCAAGTCGGAAATATCCAGGCCGCGCGCCGCCACGTCGGTGGCGACCAGCACGTCGATCTCGCCCTTCTTGAACGCTTCCAGCGCCGCCATGCGCTCTTGCTGGCTCTTGTCGCCATGAATCGCCGTGGCGCTCATGCCTTCCTGCTCCAGCACGCGGGCCAGGCGCGAGGCGCCGATCTTGGTGTTCGAGAAGACGATGACCTGTTTCAGGTCGCGCTGGCGCAGCAGATGGGCGACCAGGGCATGCTTCTGGTCTTCCGTCACCTTGTACACCACCTGCGTGACCTTGTCGGCCGTCTGATTGCTGCGCGCCACTTCGATCGTCAGCGGATCGTTGAGGAAGGTGGCGGCCAACTTCTTGATTTCTGGCGAGAACGTGGCCGAGAACATCAGGTTCTGGCGCTGCTTCGGCAGCAAGTTGATGATGCGCTGCAAGTCCGGCAGGAAGCCCATGTCCAGCATGCGGTCGGCTTCATCCATGACCAGCATCTGCACCTGGCTCAGACTGATATTCTTTTGCTCGATATGGTCGAGCAAACGGCCTGGCGTGGCGATGACAATTTCCACGCCGCCGCGCAAGATGACCGTTTGCGGCTTCATGTCCATGCCGCCGAAAACGACCGTCGAACGCAGCGGCGTGTGCTTGGCGTAGGCCTTGACGTTTTCCGCCACCTGCACCGCCAGCTCACGCGTCGGCGTGAGGATCAGCGCGCGCACCGGATGGCGCGCCGGCGACATGCTGCTGCTGGCATGCGCCATCAGCAACTGGATGATCGGCAAGGAAAAACCGGCGGTCTTGCCGGTGCCCGTCTGCGCGGCGCCCATCACATCGCGCCCTTGCAGCACCACGGGAATGGCTTGCTCCTGGATCGGTGTCGGACGGGTGTAGCCCTGATCGGTCAATGCGCGCTGGATTTCAGGCGCAAGGCCAAAGTCGGCGAAAGTCAGGGTGGGGGCAGCGGATACTGCAGGTGCAGGTGCAGGTGCAGCGGCGGGCGCCGCTTCAGGGGCAATCGCCGGGCTGGGCGTAGGAGTCGATTCGGTTTCAGACATAAATTTTCTGGTGTGCCTCCGCACTGCGGAAGCCATGCTTTCTCAATAAACAACATTTCTGGGCACAGGCAGCTCCGTCTTGCAAGCCATGGATCATCGTTCTTGCGGCACCTCCGTGCTCCGGGACATGCTGTATGGCGTATGCGGGAGCGTCGAAGAGATGTGCTGCGATGGCGGCGGAGATCGCGCCGGCGGAACATCGCGCGCAGAAGATACAATATCAGTGCTGTAAACGATACCCTAATTCACCGCAACTGTACACGGAAACCGTGATTTTTGAGCAAAAAGCGTTCCAGCAACGGCACGCCGGAATGCCGTATCATGCCAGCTCCTATGCCAGCGCCACCGTCGCCTGCCTTCATCATGCCCACCGCGCCTTTGCCCCACGATCCGCAACCGCAAGCGCCCAGCAAGCCGGGCAATGACGAGTGTTGCCACAGCGGTTGCACCTTTTGCGTGCTGGAAATGTACCAGGAAGACCTGGCCGCCTACGAAGAGGCCCTGAGGGCGTGGCAGCAGCGCCAGCAAGCCGCCGCCCCAGGCATCAAGAAGCCGCGCAAACGCGCTTAATTTCTTACTTAAAAGCTTTTCCACTCATCCGCTGGCGCCACGGCAGCAGGCGTCTTGACGCGCGCGCGGCTCCCCCCATGGCGGTGCTGGCAACGTCAAGCACGCGCGTTTCATTCAGCGCCATGTCGGCATCCTGCACGGCCGGCATGGGCGCCGGTTCCCGGCGGCGGAAATCGCCGGGTTGCTTCCACGAGGAAAAGTACAGGAGCAAGCGTAGGAGTTGGATGACACGAGGCAATGTTCCTAGCCTACATAAGCGCGTCGGCTCATCCGATGCCCGTCCGCGCCCCCTGGCCCTATAGTGGATACAAGATTCAGCACAACGCTAGCAAGCCAGAAAAGCAGCGCCATCCAACAAAATCAGAAGACGAGGCCCTACCATGTACAAAGCTTATAGCAACCTGACCCCAGCAACGCATACCCACGCCGCAGCCCAGCACAACTGGCAAGCCGCGCCGGCAACACCCATGATCAGCATCACGGGCGCACAACAGAACGAATTGCTGCGCGCCTTGTCGCGCGCCGATCTGGAGCGCCTGTTTTGCCAGTTGGAACTGGTCGCTCTGCCTGCCGGCAAGCATCTGTTCGATTGCGGCGGCAAGATTGAATACACGTATTTCCCCACCAACGCCATCGTTTCCCTGTTGTATGTGATGGAAGACGGCGCCACCACCGAGATCGCCGTCATCGGCCGTGAAGGCGTCGCCGGCGTGGTGCTGTACGAAGCCGAGCGCGCCACCTGCACCGCCATCGTGCAGACGGCTGGCTACGGCTACCGCCTGAAAACGGCCTTCCTGCGCGAAGTATTCAATGAAGGCGGCGCGCTGGCGCAATTACTGATGCGCTACACCAGCGCCATGTTTGCGCAAATGGCACAGAATGTGGTGGGCGGCCGTCATTGCAGCATCGAACAAAAACTGTGCCGCTGGCTGCTGGACCGCCTCGACCGTTCGTTGTCGAACGAGCTGAAGGTGACGCAAGACACCATGGCCAACATGCTCGGCGTGCGCCGTGAAAGCGTCACAGTCACGGCGCGCAAGCTGCAGGACGAAGGCTTGATCCGGTACCGCCGCGGCACGGTCGAAGTGCTCGACCGCGAAGGCCTGGAAGCGGCAGCAGGCAATTGCTACAAGGCAGCGCGCGCCGGTTTCGAACAATTCCGTAACGGCATCAGCGCACATAACTAAGAGCCTATCCCAGTAGGGAGCGTCTTCTGCTGGCAGCGGATCAGGAGCGCGGACAAGGCGTGAGGAGGACGCGTGGCGAGCCACGCAACGACGATCAACGCAGTCCCCGCTTCTGAGGGGCGCCAGCAGGGGATGTATTCATCTACTGGGAGAGGCTCTAAGTAATCAGCGGCAATTCTTCAGCGCGAGCACGCTTCGGCGTGCTTTTTTCATTCCGGGGCGTTAACTCTGCTGCAAACCAGATGCCCCTCATCAGCAGCGGCAGTGGCGACCAGCCACCAGTGCGGCGTGCGATCTTCAAACGAGTGGTATTCGGGCGCAAACGCGGCCTGGCCTGGATCATCAAAACTGCCCACCAGCAAGGCACCGTCGGCGCGCCCGTGTGCTGCTGGCAATTTCGGCAGGAACAGCTATGCGGATTGCTGCCCTCGCCTGTCACCTCAAAGCGCACGGCGCCACAGAAGCAAGCGCCTGCCCGCATCACACTCTCCATTACGTCTCTTCGTTTGTATCGTTGCGTACCCTGCCAGCTGGCACGATCCCGGTACAATATTGCCATCAACCCCTACCAGGCGCACCTCGCATCGCAGCGCGCCGGCACTCTGAAAGAATCAATGGAAGACATCAATTGCGAAGGCTTGCCGCACATCCGCGTACTGGCAGGCGAAAACACCGACGGCCCCGTGTATGAAACCCTGCCGGCGCGTCAAATCGACGAGCACGTCTACGAACTGCTGGCCTCGCCAGGCCTGACCCTGAACCTGGCGCGCGGCGACATCGTCAGCATCGCCAACCCGCTCGCCCCCGCCGAAGTCTTAAAGCGCGGCGGCAACTTCTGCATCCAGATCTACGCCGACGACGTGCCGCAAGCAGCAGTGGACCAGCTCGAACGCGACGTGCAAAGCCAGCTGGGCGGCACACTGGACGGCCAGTACAAGGGCAACCTCACCTTCAGCGTGCCGGGACACCACGGCATCTACAACGTCAACGGTCCCTTCGACGCCTTCCGCACGGCGACAGGCGTGGAATGGTACTTCTCCAATATCTACGTCAACCTCGATGACGACGATGATGAAACCTTGCTCAACTGGTGGGTAGATATGTAAGCATGCCCGTGCGCCAGGCAGGGCCATGACACATGTCAATGCGCCGCTCTGGCACATATCAAGCTGCTGGCCCACGCCTTGCGTACGCTCTCTCTATCGTCAACCACAGAGAGAAACGCTATGCCTTACATCGCGCGTGCCGATTATGCGAAGCAAAAAGAAATGGTGGGAAATGGCGAGTGCGTTACCCTGGTCAGACACCTCGCTGGCGCCCGCGCCTCATCGCTTTGGCGCGAAGGAGACAAAGTGCCGGACCTGCTGGAAAAAGGCGGCATTGCGAAAGGCACGGTGATTGCCACCTTCGTCAACGGCCGCTATCAGAATCTGCGACAGGGCAACCATGCGGCGCTGTTCATCCGCCAGGTGCCTGGCGGCATTGAAATTTTCGACCAGTGGCGTAACCACACGCCCGCGTGATTCACTTTGGCCGTTCGGCGGCCGGGGCATCGAATCGCCCAGAACTCTATTCGGTGGTGGAATGAAGCCGCTCGCACTGCTGGCATTGCTCATCGCTGCCGCGGCGATACGGCCAGCTGCCGCAGCCCCCGTTGCGTCCGTTTCTTGCCCGCAAGCAGCTCCATCGACCTGGAACCTGCCAGCCGCCAGGCTCGACAGCGTGCGCGTGCTGTCCTATCCGGCGGATCAGCCGCAGACAGACGGTGAAGCCTTGCCTATCCTGGCTCCAGTCAGGGAATGGACACGCGCCGGCACCTTGTATCAACGCTGGGATATCAATTTTGATGCGCCCCAATATCTGTTTCAGGTGGACTGCCTGTATGCCGGTACCGAGCGCTACCTGCGCATGGCTTTGCCAGGCGTCAAACAGTGCGTCGCAGCCATTACACAGCGAACGAAAACAGTCAGCTTCCAGTGCAAATAGTGCGCTCGGTATCACTCATCAAGCCACTCCCCGCAGTTGCGTCAAACAGGCAAAAATCCATTCAGAAATGACTGGCAAGCAAGATCAGCAAGCGGCAAGCGCGTTCGATGTGCGGCTGCCCTACGATTGACATATCTCAAGGTAGCGGCCCAGCACCTTGTCCATGCCCAGCTCAAGACATTCGACCACCAGCGCATGGCCGATCGACACTTCCAGGATGCCGGGAATGTCCAGGAAACGCGCCAGGTTGTGCAAATCGAGGTCATGCCCGGCATTCACGCCCAGGCCCAGCGCCTGCGCCCGCCGCGCCGCCTGCAGATACGTTTCAAACACTGCATCGGCCTGCGTGCCGCCATAGCTCTCGGCAAACCGCTCCGTGTATAGCTCGACCCGCGCCGCCCCCACTTCGCGCGCCCATTCCAGCGCCGGATAATCGGCATCGACAAACAGGCTGACGCGGATGCCCAGCTCATTCAATTGCGCAATGGCGGGACGCAGCAGCGCGGCGTGCTGTTCGATGTCCCAGCCGTGGTCGGACGTCAGCTGCCCCGGCATATCGGGCACCAAGGTGCATTGCGCGGGGCGGGCGCTTTTCACCACCTCCAAAAATTCCGCCGCCGGATAGCCCTCCACATTCAGCTCGCATCCGCGCTCCGCGCACAGGCGCTGCAACGGGGCAACATCATCGTAGCGCGCATGGCGCTGGTCCGGACGCGGATGCAAGGTGATGCCGGCGGCGCCCAGATCGAGAAAGCGCGCGGAAAACGCCAGCAGGTCCGGGAAGTTGCGGCCGCGCGAGTTGCGCAGCAAGGCGATTTTATTGACGTTGACGGAGAGCTGGGTCTTGGAAGGAATGGAGTGAAAGTGACGGTTCTGGCAGCGATTGTAGCGGATCGCCCGCGCAAGGCACAGCCAACCGAACTCGGCACTACGTGCTACGATGCAAGACAAGTTCCTTTCAATACATACCATGACCTACCAGCTATTCCTGTTTGACCTGGATGATACCCTGCTCGATTTCAGGGCGTCCGAAAAACGCTCGTTCCTGCACACCATGCACGAACTGGGCTTGCGCGACAGCATCGACGCGCTGTTCACCCAGTACCAGGCGATCAACGTCGACCTGTGGAAACGTTTCGAAATGGGCACCGTGAGCAAGGACTTCCTGAAGGTGGAGCGTTTCCGCAAGACATTTGCGCTGAACGGCATCGCCATCGAGCCGGAACTGGCCAGCCGTTTGTATCTGGAATCGCTGCCGGACACGGTCGTGCTCATCGATGGCGCCAGGCAAGTGTGTGAAACGCTGTCGCGCATCGGCGAAGTGGGCATCATCACCAACGGCGTCGAGTCCATCCAGAACCGCCGCATCGCCGCCTCCGGCCTGAGCGACTACATTTCCTTCGTCGCCACCTCCGAAGCATGCGGCCACGCCAAGCCGGACGTGCGCTTCTTCGAATACGCCGCCAACATGGCGCGCGCATTCCGCAAAGATACAAGCATCATCATCGGCGACCGCCTGGACGCCGACATCCTCGGCGCCAACCGCTACGGCATCGACAGTTGCTGGTTCAACCCGGACAACATGGCCAATACCTCGGCCGCCATCCCCACTTGTGAAGTGGCCAGCCTGCATGACATCGTGCCGGCGCTGGACCTGATGCAAGTCAAGCTGAAGCAGGCTTGATCTTCCACAAGCGCAGCGCCTGAAATACGCCGGCAGCGGCACGAAACACGCCGCTGTTCGCGTACCATCAGGACTCGTCCATCCTGATGCCAGCCCATGCCCTCCTACACCGTCCTGATCGCCATTGCGGCCTTGATCCTGTTCTTGGCCATGCTGGCCGTGCGCGTAAACGCGAAGTCCCGTGCACCGCTGCGACTGCACAGAAAACCCGTCATGACGGCGCGCGAGCGGCAAATGTACCACCTGCTGCAAACGGCCTTGCCGGAATGCACGGTGCTGGCGCAAGTGGCGTTTTCCGCACTGGTGACGGCGAAAGGATGGGCCAACAGAAACCGTTTCGACCGCAAGGTGGCCGATTTTGTGCTGTGCAGCCAGCAGCTGAATGTCCTCGCCGTCATCGAACTCGACGACAGCAGCCACGCCGGACGCGAACGCGAAGACAAGGAGCGCGACGACATGCTCAGGCTGGCAGGTTATGTCACCCTACGCTATGCAAACTTCCCCACCCAGCAGGCGCTGCGCGCCGATGTCGAGCAACTGCTGCTGAAAAAAGCCGGCGTCGTATCTGCCTGATGACACGATCCATACATCAATCGCGCGTCAGCACTTCCAGCAACTCAATCTCGAAGATCAAATTGGAATGCGGCGGTATCAAACCCACCTGCCGCTCGCCATACGCCAGATGCGCCGGCACCCACAGCTTGCGCGTGCCACCGACCTGCATGCCGTGCAAACCCAGAATCCAGCCCTGGATGACCTTGTTATTGCTCAACACACAGCGAAAAGGCTCGCTCCGCTTGTGGGACGAGTCGAATTCCGTGCCATCCTCCAGCCAGCCCCGGTAATGCGCCGTGATCAGCGCGCCACGCGCCGCCGCCTTGCCGTCACCCACCACGATATCGTCAATCTTCACTTCAGCCGTCATCTCGTTTCATCCTTCATCTGTCGCCAAGCGGCACATTACGTCAAGTTTTCAGGTTACAAGATACGTCAATAATATGTATTTCATGATAACGTTGGGTTTAAGGAATACATCAATAAAAGGGAAGCGAAGATGCCATATGAACTGAAAATTAAAATAACAACCCCGCTCATGACCGGAGTGCTTCTAACTGTAGCATTGGCAGCTGTGGCCGTTGGAGTCTATTACGACAAGGTAAAGATGACTGATTTTGCCATTCTCATGGCCACCTTGGTCGGTCCTATTATCGCCGTTCAGATTCAAGCTGGGCGCGAGGAGCAGCGTTCTAATCAACAACAAGGCGAGAAAAAAGAGAGTGAAGTGCGGGAGCGTCAGCTTCTGATTTTCCGCCACATGATAACATTTCGATCTACCCCTCTAAATCAGTATTTCATACAGGCGTGGAGTTTGGTTCCGCTTGATTTTCATGGTGTGTCGCCTGTAATTTCTGCGTGGAAGCACTATTTTTCCTGCGTAAACAAAACGCCCCCAGAGGTTGTATCGATTGAGGCCACCAGTGATGCTCGGGTTGAACTTCTACGTGTGATGGGAGAGCATCTCGGTTACCATTTTTCCGCTCAAGAATTAAAGTATGAAGCTTATCTAGCCCAGGCGCATGTCGACGAAATGACTCAGCGTGCTGAGATTTTTTCAGAAGTTCACAAAATTCTTACCGATAAAAAAGCGCTTCCAGTATTAAATATTTACCCAAATAATCACATTCCAAATTCCAATCTACCGCCATGAACATAATAACTACCCCGCACATCGATATGCGCCATTACTAAAACCTCGCCCGTATTGGCAATACATAGACCCGGTCCGGCCGACAAAGACCGTCGCCGAGCAGCACGACAAAATTATCGGCAAGTATGGACAGCGAGAGAATCTTAACGCGCGTGCTTAAACCTATGCCGTTTCAGACGCTAACATTTCGAGTATTGTCATACCCTAAGCATATTTACTAACTCAGGAGCACCTCATCGAGCGATGTTGTTAGCTGTACCCATTCCGCCGGGATGCCCTGTACAGGAAGAAAATCCCTCTCCTTACTCAGCGGAGTAAATACACTCGGAACATTTGCTGTCACAGTGCATAGTAAGCGCATGTTAGAAGGCGCATCGAGATTCACACATTTTACCTTTACCGTCAAATCACACTCGGGATTAGCGAGCAACGTGCCTAGGTCTTGAGCATAATATTTAGGGCAATACCCCAAGAATGAGGAGGGTGTAGCCGTTCGCATTGCAACAGCCCGAGGGTCAAAGTCGTTCTGCGGATCTAACATAAGATAGAGACGCTCGCCCTTCTGTAACTCTCCGATGCGATTAATTGCAGCCAGTGGGAGATGTGACAAACTCCTAGCAAAAAACTCAAACTTGTACTCACCCCGCTCACTTACTGCTGGTGGCTGAAAGAGCTCAATCGAGTCTGTTCCTCTGATTCCTCCGGTTAAGGCAAGAATCGCCATTGGATCATCGTCCATGTCCGACAATCCTAACCAGCGTAAATAATCTTTAAATTCAGGACGCGACTTACTGATTAACCTATTCGCGAACAAAGGAAAAAGACGAGGCGATTCGTAAACCACGTCTACCTTTTGCATACCGCTAAACTGACGAAATTCTTTTGCTCTAAAAATACCTTGAGTATATGAGAAAGAGTACGTGCCATCGCTAAACTCCAGTTTTGCGACAGGAATCCATTCTCTAGAATCTGGCTGTTGCCAGGCGACAAAAAGTGTGCTCATGATTAAACCTACCCAATTAATCTATCCATATTTGCTCTCAACAACTTTGCTGTGAACTCTCGTGCAACGTCGGACATCAGATGACCAAGCACTTCTTTTATAACAGCCGCTATCGCAGGGTCGCTTATGTCAGCTAGTCTTGATATCCATGCTCTCCCCGCTATAGGGTCTGCCTTATACGCCATCTGGAACAGATCATACGTTAGGTGAGCTTTCACTTTGGCATTTCCCGCTGCATGGGGGTAGAACGCAGATCTTGCTTTTGCAACATAGGCTGCCATCGAGGCACCCTTATCCTTAGTTGTCAAAATAGACTTTCGACGGATGTCCGTTTCGTTCCTACCAAGGCTCGAACCATGATCATAAGACGAAGACAAGTATAATCTCCCCGCGCTACTCACCACTCCCCAATTCTGAGAATGGCGGTCCTGATTTGCTATCCATGCGTCAAACAGCAAATAGCCGATGAATACGCCTAGAGCTGAGTGTACGCCCTCAATTGGCTCATAAGTTGGTGGAGGCAAAATAAGGTCAGCGTTCACCTCAAAAAACTGAAATGCTCGGCTAGCAATATGGCTTCGCTGTTCATAGTACCTTACTTTTTCATCATTGCTCGCGACGGTAACCTTGCTTTCAATCAATTCATTACCGTGAATCAAACGGTCCCCTTTGGCAACCAAAGAGGGCGAGATAACCCCTAGCATCCCCTTCCACTCAGCCAAGTCGTAATGTGCATGAGGGATACCAAGCAACCCAGCAAGTTCGGCAGCAAGCTTTTCGGCCCAATTCTCCCCAGTACCTGGACGACCCTCCTTAAAAAGCGTGCGTCGACGCTGGTCATCTAGGTACCAGAATTTGAATTTTGTGCCCATCTGCTCGGATAATTCAGCAGCGTCAGGAGGAACAATCACGATTGGAAACATCAGCCAGCCCCAACATAAGGAGGGAGGGAATCTTCACAAAATCTACATGGTACCTACATGAAGATTACGTATAAAGAAAAAGGACTCAGGCTATCAGCCTAAGTCCTTGTTTTTATTGGTGGGCCTCCCGTGAGTCGAACACGGCACCAACGGATTATGAGTCCGCTGCTCTAACCAAGCATGAGCTAGAGGCCCAAGGGGGACTGCGGCGTGGCGGCGTTATTGAAACCCGCCTCGCGCGGCCGTTTTGGAAACGGACACGCGAGGATAGGGGTATCAGGGGCGCACGTCAAGCCCTATTGGCTTCTAGTTGCCTTCCAAGAAGCTTTTCAGCTTGTCGGAGCGCGATGGGTGGCGCAGCTTGCGCAGCGCCTTGGCTTCGATCTGGCGGATGCGCTCGCGCGTCACGTCAAATTGCTTGCCTACTTCTTCCAAGGTGTGGTCGGTCGACATTTCGATGCCGAAACGCATGCGCAGCACTTTCGCTTCGCGTGGCGTCAGGGAATCGAGCACGTCCTTGACCACGCCGCGCATGGACGCGTGCAGGGCTGCGTCGGCCGGCGCCAGGGTGTTGTTGTCCTCGATGAAGTCGCCCAGGTGGGAATCGTCGTCGTCGCCGATCGGCGTTTCCATCGAGATCGGTTCCTTGGCGATTTTCATGATCTTGCGGATCTTGTCCTCGGGCATTTCCATCTTGATCGCCAGGGTGGCCGGATCGGGTTCCGCGCCCGTTTCCTGCAGGATCTGGCGCGAGATCCGGTTCATCTTGTTGATCGTCTCGATCATGTGCACGGGAATGCGGATCGTGCGCGCCTGGTCGGCGATCGAGCGCGTGATGGCCTGGCGTATCCACCAGGTCGCATAGGTCGAGAACTTGTAGCCGCGGCGGTACTCGAACTTGTCGACGGCCTTCATCAGGCCGATATTGCCTTCCTGGATCAGATCGAGGAATTGCAGGCCACGGTTCGTGTATTTCTTGGCGATCGAAATCACCAGGCGCAAGTTGGCCTCCGTCATTTCGCGCTTGGCCTTGCGCGCCTTCATTTCACCGGCCGCCATCTGGCGGTTGATGTTGCGCAAGTCCGGCAGCGGCAATACAACACGCGCCTGCAGGTCGATCAGGCGTTGCTGCAGTTCCTTGACGGTCGGAATGTTGCGGCCCAGGATGGCGCTGTACGCGTGTCCTGCGTTGACTTCGCCATCGACCCAGTCGAGGTTGGTTTCATTGCCGGGGAAGACCTTGATGAAGTGGGCGCGCGGCATGCCGCAGCGGTTCACGGCCACGTCGAGAATCTGTTTCTCGATATGGCGCACTTCGTCGACCTGGCCGCGCAGGGTGTCGCACAGCTTTTCCACCACCTTGGCCGTGAAGCGGATGCCCAGCAACTCTTGCGAAATGGCGTCCTGCGCCTTGGCGTAGGGCTTCGAGTTGTAGCCTTCTTTTTCAAAAGCGCGGCGCATCTTGTCGAACTGCTGCGAAATGACGGCAAATTTTTCCAGCGCCGTGCGTTTCAGCGTTTCCAGCTGCTCGGCCGAGAAGCCGGCCGCGCCGGAAGCGTTCGCCTCTTCCTCTTCTTCGACTTCCTCTTCTTCCGCTTCGCCTTCTTCCTCGTCTTCTTCGACGGGAGCGACCACGACAGGCGCGGCGGCGACCGGTTCGCTTTCATCGACGAGGCCGTCGACGATTTCGTCGATCTTGATCTCTTCGTTGGCGATGCGGTCGGCGGCGGCGATGATTTCGGCGATCGTCACGGGGCAGGCCGAAATGGCCTGGATCATGTCTTTCAAGCCATCTTCGATGCGCTTGGCAATCTCGATCTCGCCTTCGCGCGTCAGCAGCTCGACCGAGCCCATTTCGCGCATGTACATGCGCACGGGATCGGTGGTGCGGCCAAAGTCGGAGTCGACGGTCGACAATGCGGCCTCGGCCGCCGCTTCCGCCTCGTCGTCGCTGGTGACGACGGCAACGTTATCGGACAGCAACAAGGTTTCCGCATCGGGCGCGTGTTCGTAGACGGCGATGCCCATGTCATTGAAGGTACCGATGATGCCTTCGATGGCTTCCGGATCGACGATGTTTTCAGGCAAGTGATCGTTGATTTCCGCGTAGGTCAGGAAACCGCGTTCCTTGCCGAACTTGATCAGGGTCTTGAGTTTCTGGCGCCGGCGCTCGAGTTCTTCCTCGCTCGCTTCCGTGTCGGACGAGAAGGCGTCTTTCAGCAACGCGCGCTCCTTCGCCTTGCGGTCCTTGGCCTTGGCCTTGTCGACGGCCTTCAGTTCGGCCCGCTCGACGGCGTTCAGGGCGGCGACTTCATCATTTTCTGGCTGGAATTCTTTTGGCTTGCGACCGCGGCGGCCTGGTACTTTTACCGACGGCAAGACATACCCGGACGTATCGATGGCCGCCAGGGTGGCGGCGTCGGTGGTCTGGCTGACCACGGGCGCGCTGGTCACGCGCGCTTCTGGCCGGTCGAGCGCCTTTTCGGCTTTCGTGGTAACTTTGGTGGGCTTTGCAGCCGCTTTGGATTCGGGTTTCTTGATTGGCACAGGCGCTTTCGATTACACAACGACTTGCTTTACGGTGGATTAGGATAAAGTTTGCTGCCAGTTCCCTGTCTACCTGCGGGAACCACCATCTTCGAACCTGCCGACTACGCAAATCCGACACTGTTACGTTACTTACACCTCATCGGCCACGATCCGCGGGAAGCGCAGCAATTCCTGTCCACCGGCTGTTGCCAGCCGTCTCGGCAAAAATTCCTGCATCGACCGCGTTGGGAGCGAGAGCCTGGCGCGGCTTGCCAGCGTCTGCGAGCCTTGCCCGCAACGCTGAAAACGCCAGTTGGCCCTGGCTGCCGACACGATCCACCGCGCCGATCAAGAGCCTAACTTACTGAAAACAAATACTATTTACGAAACAGAACTAGCTTGCCAAAGCACACAATACTTAGCATTTAATTATAGCACGCGAAAAATGTTTTTCCAGTGCGCGCCATACCCCCAGAGCAAGATTAGCGATTCACCAACTCGGCATCGCGTTCGCGCTCCAACTCGCCTTGCTCCTGCGTGATTTCGCGGTAGCGTACACCAATTTTCTCCGATGGCAAACCCGACGCAAACAATTGCTGCAATTCCGCCTTCAAGGCATTCAATTTGATCTCGCGGATGGTGCTCACCAGCCATGACAATTCACTGTCGTAATCGGATTCCGTGCCGGCCGCAATCTCGCCGATGATCTCGTCGTATTCGCTGCCCAGCTCCTTCAATTGCTGCGCCAGCGCGGCAAAACTGCCATGCTCGCCCAGCGCCTGGCCCACGGCCACCAGCTGCCCCAGGCTGTGGGCCGCATCCGGCCCCAGGTGCTGGAAAGCGGTGAGGGCCGCCTCGTCGATGCGCAGGCTCAGGGGCGGATGCGCCACCAGCATGCGCATGATCTTCAATTCCAGCCCCACGGGCACGGGACGGCCCGATTTCGGCGGCGCACGGCGCGCCACGGCAACCGGTTTCGCCAGCTCGAACAGGGCTTCGATCTCGGCCGGCGTGGACTGCGTCAGCTGCGCCAGGCCGCGCACGATCTGCAGGCGCAGGGACGACGGCGCCATCAGCTGCAGCAGGGGCTTGGCGTCGAACTGCACGCGGGCGCGCCCTTCCGGTTCCGACAGATCATGCTCGCCCGACACTTCTTTCAGCAAGAATTGCGACAGCGGCATGGCTTCATGCACTTGCTGCTCAAAACCTTCGGTGCCGAATTCGCGGATATAGCTGTCCGGATCGTGTTCCGACGGCAAGAACAGGAATTTGATGGTCTTATTGTCCGACACGTGGGCCAGGCTCGCTTCCAGCGCGCGGCGGGCGGCGCGGCGGCCGGCCTTGTCGCCGTCGAAGCTGAAAATCACGTTATCGGTCTGGCGCAGCAGTTTTTGCACGTGGGTGGGCGTGCACGCCGTGCCCAGGGTCGCCACCGCCTGCGGGAACCCCATCTGCGCCAGCGCCACCACGTCCATATAACCTTCCGTCACCAGCACATAGCCGGCGTCGCGGATGGCCTGGCGCGCCTCGAACAAGCCATATAGTTCGAAACCCTTGGAAAACAAGGGGGTTTCCGGCGAGTTCAGGTATTTCGGCTCACCATGGTCGAGCACGCGGCCACCGAAGGCGATGACCTGGCCCTTGGTATTGCGGATCGGAAACATGATGCGCTCGCGGAAACGGTCATAGCGCTTGCGGTTATTGCCCTCTTCATCGACCTTGTCGATCACAAGACCGGCCTCGGCCAGGGCCGTCACGTCGTAATCGGGGAAGACGGAACGTAAATTGTCCCAGCCGCCGGGCGCAAAACCCATGCCGAAGCGAGCGGCCACTTCGCCTGTCAAGCCCCGGTTCTTCAGGTAGGCGATGGCTTCCGGCGCGTGGCGCAACTGGCCGCGGTAGTAATCGCAAGCCTGCGTCATGGCGTCGGACAGGGCCATGCTTTGCGCCTGGATCTGCGCGCGCTGGGCCGGCGGGATCTTGTCATCGGCTTCCGGCACGACCATGCCCACGTTCTGCGCCAGGTCCTTGACGGCGTCGACAAAGCCCATGCCCGAGTACTCGATCAGGAAGCCGATCGAGGTGCCATGCGCGCCACAGCCGAAGCAGTGGTAGAACTGCTTGGTGGGACTGACGGTAAAGCTGGGCGATTTTTCACTGTGGAACGGGCACAAGCCCATGAAATTGGCGCCACCTTTTTTCAGTTGCACATAGCGGCCCACCACATCGACGATATCGACGCGGTTGAGCAAATCGGAAATGAAGGATTGAGGTATCACTGGCTAGGGCGGGTCTTGTTATAGGTCAGACTATACTACCGCACGTGGCCTGAGGTTGAGCCAGGTCAACGTGTGGGCTGTTAACAGGCTGCCAGCGCGACGGCGGGCAGCCCTTGCTACTATTGCATGCTTACGCGGCCGGCGTCAGGGCTTTCTTGACCAGGGCGGACACCACCGTCATGTCGGCGCGACCAGCCAGCTTCGGCTTGACGATGGCCATGACCTTGCCCATGTCTTGCGGACCGGCGGCGCCAGAGGCGGCCACGGCGGCAGCCACTTCAGCCGCCACTTCTTCATCCGACAGGCCGGCAGGCATGTAGCCGGCCAGGTGCACCAGTTCGGCTTTTTCGATGTCGGCCAGGTCGGCACGGCCACCGGCTTCGAACTGGGTGATCGAATCCTTGCGCTGCTTGATCATTTTTTCCACGATGGCCGTCACGTGGGCATCCGTCAATTCGATGCGCTCGTCGACTTCCTTGCGCTTGATTTCCGCCAGCAACAGGCGAATCGTGCCCAGCTTGCCCGCTTCCTTGGCGCGCATGGCGTTTTTCATGTCTTCGGTAATTTGTTCTTTCAAGCTCATGGCAATCCTCGTGTTGGTAAGTGGGGTCGATACTCATGTGTACGCTCCAAGCAGGCAGCCACAAAAGCGAAAACCCGCTGCGGCGAACCGGAGCGGGTATGCGACTCATCTGAAGTATCACTCCAGGCGAATCAAAACAAAACCCGTGGCGAACAATGCGCCGAACTACCCGGGTTGGTTCTGACTGAACAGTCTTAGAATAATTTTTTCGGCAGTTGTTGGCTGCGGATGCGTTTGTAATGACGCTTTACAGCAGCTGCCAGCTTGCGCTTGCGCTCAGCTGTTGGCTTTTCGTAGAATTCGCGTGCGCGCAATTCGGTCAGCAGACCCGTTTTTTCGATGGTGCGTTTGAAGCGACGCATTGCGACTTCGAACGGCTCGTTTTCTTTAAGGCGAATAGTGGTCATGTAAAATTCAAACCGTTGAGGTGGTGTATAGGAAGAGATAGATAGTAGCAGCTTTTATTCGGAAAGGGAAGCCCCTCCCCCACTTGCGTGCGGCATGCAGCCTGCGATCGCTGCCGGAATGTGGCGTAAACCACGCACCGGGGCCGGCGCACCGGGCGCCAGAACCCCATCCTACAGACTTGCTTACTGCAAGGCAATACCTGCCGCCACGCCCGAGGCCCAGGCCCACTGGAAGTTGTAGCCGCCCAGCCAGCCCGTCACGTCGACCGCTTCGCCGATGAAATACAGGCCCGGCACCTTGTTGGCCATCATGGTCTGCTGCGACAGTTCGCGCGTGTCGATGCCGCCCCGTGTCACTTCGGCCTTGCGGTAGCCTTCGGAACCGTTCGGCACGATGGACCAGGCATTGATGGCCTGCCCCAGCTTGCGCAGCTGGGCGTCGGGCATGTCGGCGATGCGCGCATCGGGCGCCAGGCCGTTGACGGCCAGCAAGCAGTCAGCCAGGCGCTGCGGCAGCCATTGCGCCACGATATTGCCCAACTGCTTCTTCAGGGTACCCTTGCCTTCGATCAAGGTCTGCGCCACGTCCACTTCCGGCAGCAGGTTGATGACGATGGGCTCGCCCGGCAGCCAGTAGCTGGAAATTTGCAGAATCGCCGGACCGGACAGGCCGCGATGGGTAAACAGCAAATCTTCGCGGAAACGCGCACCCGTCGCCTTGCGGCCTTTCAGGCTGCCCGTTTCCACATCCACTTCCAGCGCGATGCCGGACAGTTCCGCGAATGGCGCCCAGCTGTCCGCATCGAACGTCAGCGGCACCAGGGCCGGACGCGGCTCGACCATCATCAGATCGAATTGTTTGGCGATGCGGTAGGCAAAATCCGTGGCGCCGATCTTCGGGATCGACAGCCCGCCCGTGGCGATGACGATGCTGGCCGTCTCGATGTCGCCGCCATCGGTCTGCAGCACGAAGCCGCCATCCGCTTGCTGGGCAACATTGTCGATCTTGCACGGCATGCGCCAGTGCACGCCGCCAGCGGCGCACTCGTCCTTGAGCATGTCGATGATCTGCTCGGCCGATTCATTGCAGAATTGCTGGCCCTTGTGCTTCTCGTGGTAGCCGATCCGATATTTTTTCACCAGCGCGAGGAAATCCTGCGGCGTGTAGCGCGACAGCGCGCTTTTGCAGAAATGCGGATTTTCCGAGAGGAAATTTTGCGGGGTGGCGTTAATATTAGTGAAATTACACCGCCCGCCACCCGAGATGCGGATCTTTTCGGCCAGCTTGGCCGCGTGATCGATCAACACCACGCGCTTGCCTTGCTGGGCGGCAACAGCCGCACACATCATGCCGGCCGCGCCCGCGCCGATCACTGCCACATCAAATTGTTTTGCCATAAGAATTCCGCTCACCGCTGATTACAAAGACACCATTGTAAACTGCGGCGACGCGGCTAGCGCGGCCGTGCAGCAATCTGCCGCGACGCCATCAGGCATTGCTCCACCTGCCCGGCGATCGACGGCGGCACGGGCACCTCGCCGCGCAGCACGGCGGCGATCCACTCCGCCGTGGTGGCCGCATCGCGCTCGGCGGGCAAATGCGGCAACTCCTCGACCAGCAACTGCTTTTCCACCAGCACCGTGCGTTCGCTCCCGTGAAACCAGTCGATCTGCTGCGCCTTGTTGGCGTTGGCCACCGTCTCGCCTTCCGTACCGCGCATCAGGAAAGCATCGCCGCGCGCGGGATCAGAGGCAGTCAGGAAATAGTCACCGAGCATTTCCAGGTATTCCGGGTGCGTGTACGACACCAGGCGCAGGGCCGGCCCGACGAACGGCTGCATGATCTTCACCAGGGTATGCGTGGAATTGCGCACGCCCAGCACGCGCCGCAGCGACAGCATGTGTGCCAGGCGCGGCGCCAGTGAGGCTATGGGCAGGAAGGCGACTTCCCCGCGCGCCATGGCGGCCTCGGCTTGCGCATGGTCCGCCGAGGCCGGCACGCCCAGCGCGGCCAGTACTTCGGCCGTGGTGATGCGGCCCGGGTCGCTCGTCACGCCATGCACAAGCACGGGGGCGCCCGCACGCGCCAGCAGCAGCGCCAGCAAGGCCGTCAGATTGGCCATCTTGCGCGCGCCGTTGTAGCTGGGAATGATGATGGGGGAAAACTCACCGGCCGGCGCGGCCAGCGGGACGAACGAGGCTTCGGCCGCATCGAGGAAGCCGGCGATCTCATCGACCGACTCGCCCTTGATGCGCATCGACAACAAAATGCCGCCCAGTTCCAGGTCCGACACACGGCCCTCGAGCATGGCGCGGTACAGGGCGCGGGCGTCATCGCGCGTCATGCTGCGCGCGCCGTTCTTGCCGCGCCCTATTTCTTTGATGAAACGTGCAGCGGGGAATGGCTCACCGGCCACATCGGTATGGGGGATGGAAACAGTCGTCATGGCGCCAGCTTACACGGATTGGCGCCGATGCAACAGCCGGGCAAGCGGAAGCGGGAGTGTGGCGGGCGAGGACGCGGCCAGCCGGCCACAATAACAACTCATCCGCTGCCATTTGGCGGCCAGCCACGCCGCCAGGCCGCATTTCCGCTACACTATTGCCTCTTAAAGAACGCAATAGCGAAAGCCGAGCCAGAATCATGAATACGCCAGACATCGAAAATATCAACGTCACTTCCTTCGCGCCCATGCCGACACCGGCCGAACTGCACGCCAAACTGCCGCTGTCGGAGAGCGCCTTCGACACCGTCAGCCGCGGCCGCGAAGCGCTGCGCAACATCATCGACCGCAAGGACCAGCGCCTGTTCGTTGTCGTCGGTCCGTGCTCGATCCACGACCCCGTCGCCGGCCTCGATTACGCGCGCCGCCTGAAAGCGCTGCAAGAGGAAGTCAAGGACACGATGCTGCTGGTGATGCGCGTGTATTTCGAAAAACCGCGTACCACCACGGGCTGGAAAGGCTATATCAACGACCCGTACATGGACGATTCGTTCAAGGTCAACGAAGGCATGGAAAAGGCGCGCCAGTTCCTGCTCGACGTGTGCGAACTGGGCATGCCTACCGCCACCGAAGCGCTGGACCCGATCTCGCCGCAATACCTGGGTGACCTGATCGCCTGGACCGCCATCGGCGCGCGCACCACGGAATCGCAGACGCACCGCGAAATGTCGTCGGGCCTGTCGACGCCAGTCGGCTTCAAGAACGGCACCGATGGCGACATCAGCATCGCCGTCAACGCGATCCTGTCGTCGGCGCACCCGCACTCCTTCCTGGGCATCAACGCCGAAGGCAATGTGGCCATCGTGCGCACGCGCGGCAACGCGTACGGCCACGTGGTGCTGCGCGGCGGCGACGGCCGCCCGAACTACGATTCGGTGTCGATCGCCATCGCCGAACAGGCGCTGGCCAAGGCCAAGCTGCCGGCCAACCTGGTGGTCGACTGCTCGCATGCGAACAGCTACAAGAAGCCGGAACTGCAGCCGCTGGTGATGGCCGACGTGGTCAACCAGATCCGCCAGGGCAACCACTCGCTGGTGGGCGTGATGATCGAATCGAACATCGTTGGCGGCAACCAGAAGATCCCGCAAGACCTGTCGCAACTGACCTACGGCTGCTCCGTCACCGACGGCTGCATCGACTGGGACACGACGGCGACCATGCTGCGCGATGCGCATGCACATTTGCTCAATCGCCCGGCGTAAATATCGCAGATGACGGCCAACGATATTGTCGGATTACGGCCCTGTGGGCCTAATCCGACCTACCCGGCCGGCCGTAGGTCGGCTTAGCGCGCAGCGCGTAAGCCGACTACCACCAGGCATATCACGCCATCTGCACATGCGGCAGCACGGCGAACGATCCCGCCAGCGCCTGTTCGGCCTTGCTGGCCGGGATATTGAGTTCATTGACGTCCAGGTAGATACGCCCGTCCAGGATGCGCACGGCATACATGCGCGCCATGCCCTGCACGGGCGCCACCAGGCGGCCCGAATCGAGCTCGATGATCCAGCTGTTCTTCGGCCCCATCAGGTTTTTCTCCATCAGCACCCCATGCGCCAGCGGGCCGCCCAGGCAAGGCACCGTGTCGAGCAGCGCGTACACCGTGTCGTCCACCGCGCGAAACAGCGCCACGCCCGGCAAATCCTGCCACGCCAGGCCCCGCTGCACCATGCGCGCGCCCGCCTGCGGCATGTCCTTCAGGCGGCAAATCATTTTCCATTGTTCCGGCATCGCTAGCTCCTTGAAAAAGGCACACACTTGCCTAAGCAAGAGCGGTGCCAGTGCCAAGACAGGCAAAGAAAGGGGGAAATCGGGAGCAAAACACCACCGCGGCGCACTGCGCAAGTGCACACTGCCGCCGAAATGGTGCGCCGGCCGCACGGTGGACTGCCCGGCTTTCCTTTACAATGACGGATTACTCCTCCCTATTTAGCACCTTCATGATTGTTCTTGGCGTCGAATCCTCCTGTGACGAAACCGGCCTGGCCTTGTACGACACGCAACGCGGCCTGCTGTCGCACGCCCTCTATTCGCAAGTCGCCATGCACGAGCAATATGGCGGCGTGGTGCCCGAACTGGCCTCGCGCGACCATGTCCGCCGCGCCATCCCGCTGCTGGAAGAGACCCTGACGAAGGCCGGCATCACCCTGCCCGAGATCGACGCCATCGCCTACACGCAGGGTCCTGGCCTGGCCGGCGCGCTGCTGGTGGGTTCCTCCGTCGCCTGCAGCCTGGGCCTGGCCATCAACAAGCCGGTGCTGGGCATCCACCACCTGGAAGGCCATCTGCTGTCGCCATTGCTGGCGTCCGAGCCGCCGGAATTCCCCTTCATCGCGCTGCTGGTGTCGGGCGGCCACACGCAGCTGATGCGCGTCGATGGCGTGGGCCAGTACACCATGCTGGGCGAAACGCTCGATGATGCGGCCGGCGAAGCGTTCGACAAGTCGGCCAAGCTGCTGGGCCTCGGTTATCCGGGCGGCCCCGCCATTTCGCGCCTGGCCGAATTCGGCGACCCGCTGGCGTACAAGCTGCCGCGCCCGATGCTGCACTCGAAGGATTTCAATTTCAGCTTTTCCGGCCTGAAGACGGCCGTGCTGACGGTGGTGAAGAACCATGAAGAAAAAGTCATCGCCAATATCTGCGAACAGGACAAGGCGAATATCGCGCGCGGCTTCGTCGACGCCATCGTCGACGTGCTGACGGCCAAATGCGTGGCGGCCCTCAAGCACACGGGCTTGAAACGCCTGGTGATCGCCGGTGGCGTGGGCGCCAACGCGCAGCTGCGCGCTTCGCTCAACGCGGCGGCCGCCAAGAAGCGTTTTAAAGTGTATTACCCGGAGCTGGAATTCTGCACCGACAACGGCGCCATGATCGCCTTTGCCGGCGCCATGCGCCTGCAGATCAACCCGAACGCCGCCAAGTACGATTACTCGTTCAACGTGCGCCCGCGCTGGCCGCTGGACGACATCCGCGAAGTCTGATCACTCCAGCAGGAAGTTGCGCGCACCCGCCAGGGCCGCGCCCTCTTCCACCGTTTCATCCTTCAATGCCACGCCCGACAACTGCCGGCTGAACGCCTGCGACAGCAGGTAGTGCAGCCGGTACGCGGCCTGCGCATACGCCAGGCCCTCGGGACGCACGTTCGAGATGCAGTTGCGCCGCTCGTCCAGCAGCCCCACTGTTGGCGCCCACGTCAGGTACAGGCCCAGGCTGTCCGGGGAACTCAGGCCCGGCCGCTCGCCGATCAGCACCAGCACAGCCTTCGCCTGCAGCAATTGCCCCACCTCGTCGCCGATGGCCACCCGCCCCTGCGCCACAATGTGTAGCGGCGAGAGCGTCCACGCTTCTGCCGCCAGCCGTGCGCGCAAGGCGGCCAAGAACGGCGCCGCGTGGCGTTGTATCGCCAGCGCCGACAGGCCATCGGCCGCCACCAGCGCCAGGTCGACTCGCGCAGCACCGGCCAGCAGCCGCGCGCGTGAAACGTCGTCGAGCCGGCGTCCCAGGTCGGGGCGCTGCAGATACTCGGCGCGCGTGGCGGCGGCGCTATGCAGCTGCACGCAGTCTTGCCCTTGTGCGGCCAGGGCGCGTGCCAGCGCCTCGCCATCGAGCGCCAGGTGCACGGCGTCGCGCGCCTGCGCGTGGGCCAGCTGGAACGCCAGCTGCGCGCTGGTCGGCACGCTCACGCCGTGGCGCCCGAGCGCAATGCGCGCCGCCGTATGCCGGCGCAGGGCTTGCCAGGAACTGTCGCCAAAGGTGTGCTTGTTAACCATGTCATCCTCCCCGCGCATGCGTATCCTTGCTACACTGCGCCGCTAAACATGTTATCACCGTCCCTATCCATTCGAGGAGTGCCATGATTGTTGCAGCCGACGCCGCGCTGTGGGACCAGCAATACGACTTGCCCCTGCTTGAGCGTCTCGGTCCCGCCCAGGACGAAATCATCGCCCATGTGGCGCAAGTCAATGCGTCCATCGGCCTGGCCGCGAAGCCTGCCTCGACAGAAGTGCACGCCGACTTTCACGCCGACGTGCGCGCGGCAATGGCCGGCATGCCAGCTTGCGTGCTGGCCCTGCTCGACGGCGTGCTGCTGGGCGTGCGTTTTGCGCGGCAACTGGGTTCCTCGGCCATCAGCGATATCGTCACCAGCGCCGAAGGGGTGATCCTGGGCGTGGTGGTGGCGCTCGATGTGGATGCGTTCGAGGCGCGCACGGCGAATGCCTGGGCGAGCTGGAAAGAAAACACGCCGTTCACGACGATGCACGGCTACCGCCTGGAAGCGCAGATCGCCGCGCCGCAGGACGATCACCGCCAAGGCGCGCTGCAATACCTGCTGCTGCATGAATTCGGCCATGTGCTGGCGGCCGGCAGGGGCTTGCTGCCCGAATGGTGGAACGATGCGCAGGCCATGCGCGAGACGGACGACTACCTTTACCTGCCCCTGGCCTGGCGCATCACGCCAGAGAAGCAGGTCGTGCCCCTGCCCGAAAACGACTTCCCGCTGCGTGGCGATATCGCGTACTACCAGGCGCCTCGCCTGGCCGCCAGCCAGATGCCGGACGCCTACGCGCAGCTGCGCGGCGCGAACTTCGCCACCCTGTATGCGGCCACCAGCATGCATGAAGACTTTGCCGAGTCATTCGCCAGCTACGTGCACGCCATCATGCTGGGAAAACCGCAGTGCATCCGCATTCACCGCGATGGCAAACTGCTACTGCAGTTCGACAACTACTGGGAGGCCGGGCGCAGCGCGGCCAAGCGCCGGCTGCTGGAGCAGCTGCTCGGCAGCTGATCAGTTACCGGCCGCCGCCCGCGCCAGCATGGCGCGAAAAGCAGTGAATACCTTGTGCATGGCCGGACGCTTGTACGGATACATCTCTTCGGCATCCATGGCATGCACAATCATGGCGTTGTCGGCCTCAAAGACCAGCAACTCGCCGTCGCGGGTTTCGGCGCAGTCGATACCCAGGTAGGGCATGCCCATGCGCGCATCGATGGCGCGCAGTGCGGCAGCGTGGCGCAGCGCGAACGCATGTTCGAAGTGCAGCATGCACTGCGCTTCCTCGGCGCGCTTGGCCGCGCTTTCATCCATGCCCGCGTTCAGGTAGTGAATCATCCAGTGCGACGAGACGGCGAAGTGGCAGATGTATGGCAAGCCGTCGATCAGCACGATGCGGTACTTGCGGAACTGCCCATCCTCGCTGCGATAGTCGACAAAGCGGGAAATATAAAAACGTTCGGCGTCGACGCTTTGCAGATACGCGAGCAAGTCACTCGCCTGCGTCATCTTTTCAAGGTCATGGCCGGCATGCGAACCGAGAGGACGCACAATCAGGGGAAAGGCGTCGCCGGGAAGCACCGCGTCGAGCGGCATTTGTCCGGACGCAAGCGCTGCCAGCTGTTCGCGGCTGATACGCGCCGTGCGCGGCATGGCCACGCCGGCCAGGCCCTGCAATTTGTCGCACAGGCCATCACGCGAAGTATGCGCGATATGCTGCGGCAGGTTGACGACGGGGCGCGGCCAGTCCCGCACGAATTGCGCCAGGCGCGCCAGCAAGGGATGGTTCGCATCCGATTCGGCCACACCGACCAGCAGCACGTCATGCTGCGGCACTTCGTCCGGCCAGGTCCCCTCTGCCGTGACATACAGCAGTTCGAGCGTCACGTCAGACTGCTCGACGAGAAATTCAATGGGCGTATTTGACATCAGGTCTCCCGGCCCCGTCAGCATCAGCACCTTGATGCCCGGCCCGGATGCCGGGGCTTGCGCGGGCAGTACATACAACTGCTGCAGTTCGATCGCCTGCGCCTGTACGGCCAGCGCCATCTCACGCTGGCCTTTCAGCTGCAGCACGATGGAAAAATCCATATAGGCATGCGCGTCCTCGGGATGCGCCTGCGCGCGCGCCAGCAGCGCTTCCCCCAGCGGCGCCAGATCGTGCCGCAGAAAGGCGTGGCGCATCAACGGCGCCAGCCCGATCAACGGTGCATACGGCGTGGCCGCGTGTTGCATCAAATCGTACATGGACATTCCCTTCAAGACAGGCGCGCCGCGCCGAAGCGCAGCACGCCCGCAAGCAGCGCGTCGATATCTTCGGCACGCGTGCGGTGATTGACGATGGCGGCGCGTATGGCCAGCTTGCCGCCGATGGTGGTGGTCGATGGCGCAGCGATACCCGACTCGTGCAGGTCGGCGACGATCTCGCCATTGAAGGCGTCGCCATCGCCGTTGGCCACGCCGCGATGGCGGAAGCAGACGATATTTAACGTCACGGGCGCCAGCAGTTCCAGTTCCGGCGTGGCTTGCACGCGTTCTGCCAGGTAGCGCGCCAGCGCGCAGGTATGGGCGATCGCCGCGCCCATGCGCTCGGCGCCGTGCACCTTGAAGGTGAACCAGGTTTTCAGGGCGCGGAAACCGCGCGACAGATCGGGGCCGAAGTCGCAGGGCCAGGGCGAACCGCCAGCCAGTCCTCGCGCCTCGCGCCGCAGGTACGCGGCCGGCGCGGCAAAGGCGGCCATGTGCCGCGCGCCGTCGCGCACCAGGAAAAAGCCCGCGTCATACGGCACCTGGCCCCACTTGTGAAAATCGAAGGCCAGCGAATCGGCCAGTTCGATCCCGGCCAGCAGGGGGGCTATCTGGGGCGAGAGCATGCCCAGAGCGCCATACGCGCCATCTACGTGGAACCATAGCTGTTCGCGCGCGGCCAGCGCGGCCAGCGCCGATAAATCGTCAATCGCGCCCGTGTCGACGGTGCCGGCCGTGCCGGCGATGAAGAAGGGACGCAAGCCCGCCGCGCGATCCGTGGCGATGGCATGGGCCAAGGCAGCGACGTCGATCTGCTGGTGCGCATTGACGGCGACGCGGCGCAGGGCGGCCGTGCCCAGGCCCGACAGGTCCATGGCCTGCGCGATGCAGCCATGCGCGGCGGCCGAGGTATACGCCACCAGCGGCGCGCCTTGCAAGCCTTGCTGGCGCGCGGCCACGCCCAGCGTCTGCGTGCGCGCCACCAGCACGCCCATCAGGTTGGCCATCGAGGTGCCCGTCACGAAAATGCCGCTGGCCGTCTCTGGAAAGCCGAACAGTTCGGCCATCCAGCGCGAAATCTGACGCTCCACCTCGACCGGCATCTGGTTGCGCCCGCCCACATTCGCATTCAGGCCCGCCGCCAGCATCTCGGCCAGCATGCCCACAGGCGTGCCGCCGCCGTGCACCCAGCCCATGAAGCCGGGATGCACGTTGCCAACGGCATAGGGCAGCACGTCCTGCAGGAAGCTGGCGTGGGCGTCGGCCAGTGCGCCCGGCGCGCGTGGCAGCGGCTGCGCGAAGCGGGCACGCGCGCTGTCGGGCGCCGGCTGCCAAACGGGCCGCTGGCGGATCTGCTGCTGATAGTCGAGCATATCGTCGAGCATCTGGTGGCTTTGCGCGCGAAAGGCGTCCCAGTCCTGCGGGTCGAGGGAATCGGGGTCGGGTGGCAGCATGATGGCGTCGGATAGGGAGATGCAGCGATTATCGCACCAGCGCAGCGGCGCAGGGCGTCAATTTACCCTTGCGTCCCCAAGCGATGCAGGGCCGCCTGGAAGGCCGGTGCCAGCGCCGTGCGCAAAAGGCCCTGTGCATCGGTGATCTGCATGCGCGCAAGCCAGGCCGCGAATTCGGGCGCCGGACGCAGGCCCAGTACGCGCCGCGCATACAGCGCGTCGTGGAACGAAGTGCTCTGGTAGCCCAGCATGATATCGTCCGCGCCCGGCACGCCCATGATGAAATTGCAGCCGGCCACGCCCAGCATGGTCAGCAAGGCGTCCATGTCGTCCTGATCCGCTTGCGCGTGGTTGGTGTAGCACACGTCGCAGCCCATGGGCAGTCCCAGCAACTTGGCGCAGAAATGGTCTTCCAGCCCCGCGCGCATGATCTGCTTGCCGTCGTACAGGTACTCGGGGCCGATGAAACCCACCACCGAATTGACCAGCAGCGGCTGATACGCGCGCGCCACCGCATACGCGCGCGCCTCGCACGTCTGCTGATCCATGCCGTGGTGGGCGCCGGCGGACAGGGCGCTGCCCTGCCCCGTCTCGAAATACATGACGTTGCTGCCCACGGTACCGCGTCCCAGCGACAGGGCCGCCGCCTGCCCCTCGGCCAGCAGCGCCAAATCGATGCCGAAGCTGCGGTTGGCCGCCTGCGTGCCCGCCACCGACTGGAACACCAGGTCGACGGGCGCGCCGCGGCGTATCGCTTCGAGGGTGTTGGTGATGTGCGTCAGCACGCAGGACTGGGTGGGAATCTGATACTGGTCGATGACGGCATCGAGCAGGTGCAGCAGCGCGACCACCTGCGCCACATTGTCGGTGGCCGGATTGATGCCGATCACGGCGTCGCCGCTGCCCAGCAGCAGACCGTCGAGGATCGACGCCGCGATGCCCGTGGCGTCGTCCGTCGGGTGGTTCGGTTGCAAGCGCGTGGACAAACCGCCCGCCAGGCCCAGGGTATTGCGAAAAGCCGTGACGACCCGGCACTTGCGGGCCACCAGCACCAGGTCCTGCAGGCGCATCATTTTTGATACGGCGGCCGCCATCTCGGGCGTGATGCCGGCGGCGACGCGCGCCAGCATGGCCGTATCCGTCGCGTCGTCCAGCAGCCAGTCACGAAAGTCGCCCACGCACAGGTGGGAAATCGGCGCAAAGGCGGCGCGCTCGTGGGAGTCAACAATCAGGCGCGTGACTTCATCGTCTTCGTACGGCACCAGCGCCTCATTGAGGAACAGCGCCAGCGGCACCTCGGCCAGCGCCAGCTGCGCCGCCACCCGCTCGCGCGCGCTGGCGGCCGCCACCCCGGCCAGCACGTCGCCCGAACGGGGCGGCGTGGCCTTGGCCAGCAGCTCCTTCAGGCTGGCGAAGGCATAGGTATGGCTGTCTATCGTGTGGCTAAAGCGGGGCATGGTTCGGTTCCTCCAATCCCCATCTTACGCCAACTTATAAACTGCGCAGCGCCCCTTCCAGTTGCCGGTAGCGGAAGACAAAACCGTCGGCCAGCAAGCGGCGCGGGGCGACCCTCTGGCCTTCCACCAGCAAGTCGGCCTGCTCGCCCAGCAAGGCGCGCATGACGAAGGCCGGCGTGGGCATGATGCTGGGGCGGTGCAGCACGGTGCCCGCTACCTGGGCGAAGCGGCGCTGCTCGATGGCTTCCGGCGCACAGAAGTTAAACGCGCCGTTCACCGCACCCTGTTCGCTGCGGCGCGCCAAATGGGCGATGCCGCGGATCACGTCGCGCACATGCACCCACGAGACCCACTGCCTGCCGCTACCGAGCGGGCCGCCCACGCCGAAGCGGATAGGCAAGAGCATCTGCGGCAGCGAACCCTGGTGGCCGAAGACAAGGCCGAAGCGCATGCAGCCCACCTGCACGCCAAATTTCTCCGCCTGGCGCGCGGCCGCCTCCCATTCCTGGCACAGCTGCGACATGAAGATGGCTTGCGGCGCGTCGTCTTCAGCCAGTTCCGTCGCGTCGCCCTGCGGCTGCACGCCGTAATAGCCAATGGCCGACGCCGACAGCAGCACGCGCGGCTTGTGCTGCGCGCGGGCGATCCACGCCACCAGTGCCTGCGTCAGCGCCACGCGGCTGCGGCGCAAGGCCGCCTTGCGCGCTGGCGTCCAGCGACGCCCGACGATGCGCGCGCCGGCCAGGTTGACCACCATGTCGATGCGCTGCGCATCCGATAATTCATCCAGCGACCGGATGCAGCGCACCTGGCCATCGAAGGTCCACGCGGCCTGCTTCGGCTGGCGCGTCAGCACCGTCACCGCATGGCCATCGGCCAGCAAAGCGCTGACCAGTTGCTGGCCGATGAAACCGGTGGCGCCCGTCACCAGCACGGACTGCGGTGTACTGGCAAACGGCAAATCCTCCGTCTCTTTTTCCGCCACCTCTTTGCGCCGTCCCAGCTGCCACACGGCATACGCGTCGCGCAGGCCGGACAAACCCACGCCCACGCCGCACAGGGCGAGGAAGACGCTGAGCCAGCCATACGGCTGCCACACGAGGGCCGTCGGCAAGTTCGCCCACTCGCTGCTGTTCAGGGCCAGCAGCGCGATGAAGGCACCCGCGTTAATCGCCAGCACCGTGTGCGTGACCCGCTCCGTGGCGGGCAAGAGGCGGGTCTGGTCTTCGACCACGAAGTCCCACAGGGTCAGCACGATTTCCACGCCAAACACGATGACCAGCACCCAGGCCCAGGCGCCATGCCATTCCCAGGCCGCCAGGCCGACGAACAGCAGGCTGTAGATCAGGGCACGCGTGGCGTGGATAGTCAATTCCAGGCGCGCCGAGGCCTTTTGCGGCAGCGCTTCCGTGATTTCATGGTGGTAGATGGTGTCAAAGGCGCCCAGGCAGCCTTGCGCCGCCATCAGTTGCAGGGCCAGCAGATGCGTATTCATGGTGTCTCCTTGTGTAGGGCGGACGCGGCGCTTTCGCGGAACACGCCGACCTGGGTAAACGTGGTGCCGAACAGCGCGTGGCGGATCTCGATGCGGATGTTGAACTGCTGCGGCGTGTCGTTGCGGTGGCACAGATAGGTCTTGCCAGGCGTGAGCACGCCGGGCAGCGGCAGGCGCCAGCCGAAAAGATCCCAAAAATAGCCGTCGCTGGTGAAATGCAGGTTGCCATCCTCGACGTGCAACAGCAGCTTCATGCCCAGCCCCATGCCCACATATTCGAGCACTTCACCTTTTGCGCTTTCGGCCATGTAGGACGTGAAGCGGATCGGCGCGCGGCCATGCAGGCGGTAAGTGCGCTGCTTGAAGATGAAGGGGCAAGCGGGACGCGAATAGACTTCGATATCCACGGGGAAGTCGTGATCGTCATACGGGATCAGCGCGCCGTCGATGAAGGGGCGCGTCAGCCAGCCCAGCACCTTGCCCAGGCGCGAACTGGTCAGTTCACTGAGCTCGCCCCGGTAGTACAGGGGCTGGCCCGGCGCGGGATTTTTCTCGAAGCGGCGGCGGATGTCCGGGTGCAGCGTCAGCCACTGCTCGCCCATCACCTTCCTGAACAGCTCTCCTTCGGACGGGCCGTTCATGGTTTTTTACCTGGCTTGCCCGGCTTGCCAGGCTTGTCGTCCGGGCTGAGGAACTTGGCCACCTTGCCGCCCATGGACAGCATGCGCTGCAGGGTCGCCGGCGGCAGGTTTTTATAGTCGCTGTAGGTGCTGCTGAGCATTTCCAGAAAAGCCAGCACTTCGCCCATGCGCGCCAGCGTTTCCGGCGCTATCGCCGCATCCTGCTCGCCCTCGATCGCGCATTCGCGCAGCACCGTCAGGGTGGGGTCGATCTCGCGCCGCTTGCGCTCTTCCATGATGACGCGGAAGATTTCCCACACATCCTGCAGGGCGACAAAATGGTCGCGCCGGTCCCCCATCACGTGCGTGATGCGCGCCAGGCCCCAGCTTTGCAATTCCTTCAGGCTGTTGCTGACATTCGAGCGGGCCACGTTCAGGCTGGCCGCGATGTCTTCCGCCGTCAACGGTGCGTTGGCCAGGAACAGCAGCGCATGGATTTGCGCCACCGTGCGGTTGACGCCCCAGCGCGTGCCCATTTCACCCCAGTGCAGAATATACTTCTGCGTGGTCGGACTCAGTTCCATGATTTTCTCTTATTTCTGTCGTTACAGAAATGTAAGACGAAACAGAAATCGAGTCAAGCGCGATTCGTCACGACTATGCGGGCGGCTGGCCCATGGCGCGCAGGAAGGCTTGCTGCGAAGCGTGCAGCTGGCCATAACCGAGTTCGCGGTAAACAAGGCCGTGGCGTGGCGCCAGTTCGGCGATGATGCGCGCCAGCGCCGGGTAGTGGCGGTGGCTCCAGGTGGGGAACAGATGATGCGTCAGGTGCAGATTCAGCCCGCCGAGCCAGTAACCGAGCCAGCGCAAACGGCGCGGTCGCGGCGTCCAGTCGCAGGCCGTGTAAAAGGTGTGCTGGTACCAGTCGTGCGGCAGGGTGCCGTCCGCGCCCGGCTGGAAAAACGCCACCTCGGCCCAGTGCGTGCCGAGGATCAGCGCCACCAGCGCGCACGAGGCGAGCATCTGGCCCACGAAATACGCGCCCAGCACCACGCCCCAGCCGATACCCTGCTGCTGCAGTACCCACATGGGCAGCGCCAGCACCAGCGCCACGTGACCCAGCTTCCAGCCCAGGAACGACAGCCAGCCGCGCCAGCCCTGCAGGCGGCTGTGCGCGGCCACGGGCGTCTTGCCAAAGCGATCGAGCCAGTCGCCATACCAGTTCAGATACGGCAGCGACAGGGCCGCCACCACGGGCCAGTACAGGTATTGATAGCGGTACTGGGGCGACCAGCGTTGGTACGGCGTCTGGCGCAGGAAGGGATTCGGTTCCGTGTCGAGGTCATAGCCTTCCACGTTCGCATACGTGTGATGGAAGTGCACGTGGCGGATGGTCCAGAAATCCGTGTCCACGCCGACGGGCAAGCCCACCAGGCGAATCAGGATGCGGTTCAGGCGTCCCTGGCGGAAGACGGCGCTGTGGGCCGCGTCGTGCAGGGTATTCATGGCCAGCGTCATGGCCGCGACCAGGCAGGCGACATAGCTGGCGACAAACGGCCAGGTGCTGTCGGCGTTCAAGGCCAGCGCATACAGCCCCGCCGTCAGCGCGGCCAGGAACACGGTTTTTAAGTGCAGGCTCCTGTCGCCGAAGCGGTGTTTTCCTTCGCTGGCGAGATAGGCGTCGGCGCGCGCGCGCAATTCGCGGCGGAAGGCGGAATCGCGCGCGGGCTGGAAGCGCAGCGGCGGCAAGGAAGGCACAGGCGTCACGCGCGCGTCCCCGCCACGGCCAGCCACCACAGGCGGCGCGCGCCGTCGAGGCCATGCACCAGCAGCGCGGCCAAAAACACCATGCCCCATGCATCGCGCGCGCCATACCAGCCCAGATACAGGACCGGCATGGCCAGCGCGATGGCCACCCAGGCGATGGCGCCCCAGCGGCGCGCATCGGACAGGCCGCCCAGCGCCAGCGTACCGCCAAAGATCAGCGCGAACAGGATGGCCTGCTGCGCGCCGGCCAGTGCCGCTTCGTGATTGACGTAATAAATCACCAGGCCAAACAGAATCACGCCGCCGATGCCGATGAACAGCTCGGGCACCTCGAAGGTGCCGCGCGACTGCCAGTGCGGAAAGCGCGCGCGCAGCCATGTAAATAATTTGCCGTTGCTGGCCAACAGAGGGTTGTGCGTGGGTGTCATGCCCTTCACGCCATAGCGCATTTCCACGCCCTCGAGTTCGGGCTGGAAGCTGCCGAACAGCCTGTCCCACAGCAGCAGGGTGCCGCCGAAATTGCGGTTGATGTAGCGCTTGTCGGTGCCGTGGTGCACGCGGTGGTGCGAGGGGGTCACCATGAAACGATCGAGGATGCCGGACTTGTTCACCAGCGCATTGTGGTTGTAGAACTGCACCGTGTAATGCAGCGACGAGACGACGAGGAAGATTTCCAGCGGCACGCCCAGCACGGCCAGGATGGCGATGAAGGGAAAATTCGTCAGCGACGAATACCAGGAGTTGCGCACGCCCAGCGACAGGTTGAAATGCTCGCCCTGGTGGTGCACCACGTGCACGGCCCACAGCAAAGGAATTTTGTGGTGCAGCCGGTGCATCCAGTAAAAGCACAGGTCCCAGGCAAAAAAAGCGAAGACCCATTGCGCCACCACGGGCCACTGGTCGACGATATGCAGGTTCACATGGCGCAGCAGCAAGGCAAACGCGGCCACTTCCACGCCACGGAACACCCACATCAGGATATGGCCGGAATTGAGATTGAAAATGACGTCTTTCCACGGCACGGGCGTCTTGCGCACCCATTTCAGGATCAGCAGTTCGGCCAGCACGAAGGCCAGCATGATCAAAAACGACAGGGCAAAGGGATTCATCATGATGCGGTTTCAGTGGAAATGGCACGGCGGGTAAGCCAGAATACCTGCATTTTCGCCAACATGCCGCCCGCCACGCCCACGGCCAGGCCGGCGGCCAGGTCGATGCTGACATGCCGGCGCAGCGCGATGATGGCGTAGCAGATGGCCACGCCCAGCACCAGGGCCAGCGCGGAGCGCAGCAGGTGGCGTTTGTCGCACAAGGCCCACACGCATAACAATGTCAGGGCGCCATGCAGCGACGGCAGGCAGTTTTGCGCGGAGTCCGCCGCCTGCAGCATGCGCAGCGCCTGCGTGCTCCAGGCATTCCCGTCACCCACGGGCGGATACGCGAGGGTGGTCGGGTACAGCAGGAAGACCACGCCGCACGCCAGCGCGGAGAGCGCCATGGCGCGCGCCAGCCAGCGCACGCGCGCCGCATCGGCCGCCAGGTAGGCGTAGGGGATCAGGAGGAAGAAGGACAGGTACAGCCAGATGGCGGCGTCCGTGTAGGGAATGGTGCGATCCAGCGCCGTTTCCGGCAGCAGCACGCCCTGCCCTTGCAGCACATCGCTGGAAAAATACACGAGGCCGACGCTGCCCCAGCCAGCCAGCAGATGCAGCAGGCGGCAGCGTACGGTCATGGAAGAAGGGTTCATGCTGTTGCAAGGCGCCGGATGCGGCGCCGTTTCATGGTGGGGTCAAAGGGAGGCAGTTCGCCGCTCACCGTCCAGGCCAGGCCATCGACGGCCACGCCCAGGCCGCGCAGCACCGCTGCCAGATGCGCGCGCAGGGCCGCCAGGCCGGCGTCGTCCAGCGCCGCATGCAGCTGCAAGGCCGCTTCGCCCTGCTGCACCAGGCGGTAGTCTGCGTCCGGAGGCAAGGCTTGCGCGAAGGCGCGCGTCAGCACGTCGGCAAATACGGCGACGGGGGCGCCGCCGCGCGCCGATGGCAGCAGCAACATGTCGTCGCAGCGCCCTTCGATGCCGTCGATGGCGCGCGTGGCGCGGCCGCACGGGCATGGCGTGGCGCGCGCGAGCAAAATATCGTCCAGGCGGTAGCGCACGATGGGCTGCGTGATGCGCGTGAAGTCCGTAATCACGGGCACGAAGCGACGTTGCTGTTCGCCTGCCTCAGCATCGAGCCACTGCGGCTCGATGTGCACGTATTCCTCGTTCAGGTGCAGCACGCCGTGCTCGCAGCTGCTGGCAAGGAAACCCTCGGTGGCCTGGTAGATTTCATGCACGGCGCCAAACGCCTGCACGATCAGCGCGCGGTCCTGCGCTTCGAGCACTTCGGCCACCGAGATGACTTTTTCCGGCGCCAGCGCCAGGCTGCCATCGATGACGCGCAAGGCCAGCTGGCGCAGCACCTGGGCCGGCGCGACGATGACGGACGGTTGATAGCGCGCCAGCTGCGCGCACAGGCTGTCGAACGGTTCGAACAGGTCGTAGAAGGCAAACGTGAGCCACGGCGAGCGCACGGCCGTGTACAGATTGCTGTTCGCGCGCAGGAACAGCGCGACTCGTTCGCCGGAAAACAGGCCGTCGGGCAGCGCCTTGGCCAGCATCACACCCGCCCATTGGGCCTTTTCGCGGGGGCTGACGGTAAACACGGCGCGCCGCGACGAGGTGCCGGACGACAGGCCCACCGTGATGTCGCCCACGGCGGGCGTGAAGTCGCGGCTATGCTCGGCCGCCATGGCCGCGTCCATCGCCTGCGCCAAAGTCACCCCCTCGGTGTTCATGGCATCGAAGTGTTCGAGCATCAGCGCCTTGTTCATGGTGGGCCACTGCGCCAGGGGCAGATCGCGGTACGGCGCGAAATAGCGGCTGCGCGCGCACAGCACATCGATGAAACGCGCCAGCTGCTTGCGCTGGTAGGCGTCCAGCTGCGCGCGGCTTGTGAAACGCAGGCGGCGCGTGCGCCAGTACGACAGCAATAACCAGAAAATACGCTTCACGGGCGGCCCGCCACAGGCAAATAGTCGGGCGTATCTTCATGCGTGATGCGGATCTGCGCATTGCCCGACTGGTGCAACTGGTGCAAGCGGTTCAGGGTGGCGTAATACGGCGCGCGCTTGTGCTGGATGAGGAAGGACAATTCGGACGGCCCGCGCAGCTGCTGAAAACTTTCCGGCACCCAGGCCGCGTCCGACGCCAGCAGGGTCCAGCCACCGTCCTGCAGCACGAAGGCGCCCAGATGGCCGATGGCGTGGCCGGGCAAGTCGACGATGTAAATCTCGCCCGTGCCGCTGACGTCGCGCCCGTGCGTGAATGGCAGCAGGGCCGCCGGCAAGGCCGTCTCGGGCACGCTGTCGA
This sequence comes from Janthinobacterium sp. PSRC1-1, assembly GCF_049897525.1. Lineage (NCBI taxonomy): Bacteria > Pseudomonadati > Pseudomonadota > Betaproteobacteria > Burkholderiales > Oxalobacteraceae > Janthinobacterium > Janthinobacterium sp. PSRC1-1. The sequence goes on along the minus strand of NZ_JAFCWK010000001.1, from coordinate 678,486 downwards.
CAAAAGCCAGGCGATCAGAAATATCGTTTGGCAGCAGCTCGGGCACGAAGGCCTGGCGCACGGCGGCCACGCCGGACAGGCCGCGCACGGCGTCCCAGCCGGTTTGCGAGGCCATCAGCCGCGCGCCGGGAAAGTCGCGCAGGCCGGCGATATGGTCGGCGTGGAAGTGCGACAGCAGCAAGGTGTGGATGTCGCCGGGCGATACGCCCTGCGCGCGCAACTGGCCCCGCAGCGACTCATTGTCGTCAAACGAAATCGGCGTCACCCACGCATACAGGCGGTACACGCCTTTCGATGTGGCGGCGCGGAAGTGCTCGGCGTAACCGGTGTCCCACAGGTACAGGCCCGCGCGCGTCTCGATCAGGTAGGCGCGCGAGGGGAAGCAGCGGCTGGCCAGCCCGCTGCCTTTCAAGACCATGCACGAGGGATGCGTGCAGTGGCCGACGCGAAATGCGGTGATGCTAGCCATTGCGCTCCTTGCCCACCTTGTGCGCCGCCGCTTCCTGGCGCATCCACTGCGCCGTGCGGGCGATGCCTTCCTGCAGGCTGACGATGGGACGGTAGCCGAGTACTTTGCGCGCCTTGGCGTTATCGAGCGTCATGTCGAAACTGAGCGCACCGATGCTGTAGGGCGTGAGCGATGGCTCGCGCCCCGTAAAACGCGAAGCGAACTGCATCAGGCGCGCCGCCAGCGCCAGCACGCGATAGGGCACGCTGACGATCTGGAACGGCTGCTGCAGGTGCTCGCAAAACAGCGTGCGCAAGATGTCACACAGGCGCGCCGGTTCGCCATTCGTGATGTTGAAGGCAGCGCCCGAAGCGATGGTCTTGTGCACGGTGGCCAGCCACATCGCGTGCACGACGTTGTCGACATAGGTGACGTCGATGCTGACCGCGCCGCCATTGGGCAGCGGCAGCTTGCCGCCGCGCTCCTGCAGCACGCGCGCCAGGCGCGGGATCAGCACCTGGTCGTACGGGCCGAAGATGGCGCGCGGGCGCAGGATCACGCACGTCATGCCGCGATGGCGGTCGACCGACTCCTGCACCAGCTTTTCCGCCATCGCCTTGGAGCGCGCATAGGCGTTGACGAACGCATCGGGGCGGAAGGTTTCCGGCACCTCGTAGCGGTTGCGGTAATCGAAATATATGGCCGGCGTGGAGATGTGCACGAAGCGCGCCACGTGCAAGCTGGCGGCCGCGCGCAGCAGCTGGCCCGTGGCCGTGACGTTGGCGGCGATGAAATCGCGCTCGGCGCCCCATGGCGAGGACAGCGCGGCGCAGTGCCAGACGGTGTCCATGCCGCGCACCAGCTCATCGACCTGGCGCGGCGAGGCTTGCGCCAGATCGAGCGGCACGAATTGCGCGCCCATGCGCTCGAGTTCACGGCCCACGGCGGCGTTGCGGCCCGTGGCGCGCACTTCCACACCCTGCGCCAGCAGGGTGCGCACGGCATTGCGCCCCAAGCCGCCCGTCGCTCCCGTGACCAGTATCCGCCTCATCGCACCGCCTTCACAGATCAAGAATCATGCCGCCGATGGTCAGGCCCGCAGCCGTGCCCATCATCAGCAAACGCTGGCCCGCCACGGCCCGCCCCGTCATCACCGCCTCGTGCAGGGCGGTGGGCAAGGACGCGGCCACCTGGTTGCCGTGCGTTTCAAAGATCTTGATGATTTTAGCATCGGGAACGTCGAGGATGCGCGCCGCATGCGCGAGACCCAGCGGGCTGGCCTGGTGCGGCACGACCACATCGATTTTCTCCAGGCCGGCGCCCGATTCCTGCATGAGTTCCGCGAGGAAATCTGGCATCACCTTGACGGCCAGGCGGAATACGGCCTTGCCATCCATGCGGAACAGATAGTCGCCCGCCTCGCAGCCGTTGCGCGGATTGCGCTCGGTGCCGCCGCCGCGAATTTCGCAGTAGCGCCGCCCTTCCGGATACGTCCCCATCTTGTAGGCGCGGATGCCGGCGCTGCCGTCACCGCGCTCGACGATGACGGCGGCGGCGCCGTCGCCAAAGATCATCGACGCTTCCGGCTCGCTCCAGTCGACGCCGCGCGAGGCGAGGTCGGACGAGACGATGGCGATGCGCCGGTAGGCGCCACCGGCCAGCATCGAGGCGGCCACGCGGAAAGCGGCCATGAAACTGAGGCAACTGGCGTTGACATCGAAGCTTTGCGTACCTGGCGGCAAGCCCGCATGTTCGGCCACGAAGCAGGCCGTGTTCGGCAAGGCTTGCTCGGGCACGCCGCAGGCGCAGATCAGCAGATCGATGTCGGACGGACGCAGGCTGGCGTTCTTCAGCGCGTCGAGCAGGGCGGCGGCGCCCAGCTGGCTTTGCGATTCATCGGGCGCGGCGACAAAGCGCGACAGCACGCCGCTCTTGCGCAGGGTGTAACCGGCCGGATGGCCCAATTTCAGGTCCAGGCTGGCGGAGGTGACGCTGTGCGAGGGCACGGCTTTGCCCGTCGCGATCAGGCGAACTGGAATCATGTTTGCCTTTATGTAAGTTAAATGCGAAAAAATACGGTGAATGGAGGGCGCTCAATCGAGTACCAGCGGCGGCAGCTTGACGCCGCAACTCTTGCAGAAACTGGCATCGTCATCGAGCCCTTCTTTCAGGCACGTGGGACAGGTACGCGTGGTGACCAGCTTGGAACTGCGCTGTACCGTCATCTCGGCGCTGATAATGCCGGTAGGCACTGCCAGGATGCCCCAGCCGAGCAGCATCATCAGCGAAGCGATGGTGCGCCCGATGTCGGTCTTCGGCGTGATATCGCCAAAACCCACCGTGGTCATGGTGCTGATGGCCCAGTATATCGACGTGGGAATACTGCTGAAACCGTTATCCGGTCCTTCCACGACATACATCACAGTACCCAACAGAAAGACCACCATCATGACAAAAGACAAGAAAATGAGGATCTTGCGCCGGCTGGCCAGCAGGGCCCGCCCCAGCACCGTGTATTCATGCACATAGGACGTGAGCTTGAGGATACGGAACATGCGCAGCAGGCGCAAAATACGCACGTCGATCAGCACATGCGCGCCCGGCAACAGCAAGCCGATGTAGGTCGGCACGATAGCCAGCAAGTCGATGATGCCAAAAAAACTCTTGGCGTAGCGCACCGGATGCTGCAGGCACGACAGGCGGGCACAATATTCGATGGTAAATAAAATGGTGAAAAACCATTCCAGCGCCGTCAGCCAGGTGCCATAGCGCTCGGCCACGGAGGCGACGCTGCTGAGCACGACCACCGTCACGCTGATCAGGATGGCGGCGATCAGCAGCAGATCGAAAGCGCGGCCCGTGCGCGTTTCCGCCTCGAAAATGACGGTGTACACCTGCTCGCGCCAGCCCCGCTCGGGCTTGCCAAATTTTTGCTGCGTTTCCTGCGCCGCCAATTGCTGCGGCGTCAAGGGTGCCGCTGCGCTCTTCGTCGCGGCTTTCATGTGGGTAGTGTGCTCATATACTATTATTGTATAGATAATTGACAAAGCACGGCGACACGCACGATTGCAATAAGGTTTGCGCTACACCAACTTCTTGGCCAGCAACACGGCATTACGCCGGTCGCGTTCGGCCTGCACGATGTCCGCCGTGCGCGCTTCCGACAGGCCCACCGTGTGCAGCACGGTGGCCGTCAGCTGCAGCGCCGACTCCAGCGCCTCGGGCACGACCAGGGTGGCGCCCGCCTGTATCAGGGCCACCGCATGCGCCTCGTCGCGGGCGCGCGCATACACGGGCAGCTGCGGATACTCGCGGCGGATCGATTTCACGGCATGCAACACGGAGGCCGCATGATCCATGGTCAGCACCACGGCGGCAGCCCGATCGGCATTGACCTTTTGCAACAATTCCGCGCGCGACGCATCGCCGAAATACACGGGGAAACCGCGTGGATGCAGGGTCGTCACCAGGCGCGCATCATTTTCAATCGCCACATAGGCGATATCCTGTTCCGTCAGCACCTTGGCCAGCAACTGCCCCACCCGGCCGAAACCGGCGATGATGACGGTGCTGCCCTGCGGCGGCGGCGCGCCGTGCGCCAGGTCGGCCAGCTGATGGTGGTGGCGCCGTTCCCACCAGTTGCCGAACGCGCGCGCCGCCTTGGCCAGCGCCGGCGTGGCAAACAGGCTCAGGCCCACCACCAGCATGACGAACTGCGCCACCTGCGGGCCGATCAATTTCGTGCCCAGCGCATACGCGACGACGATGAAGGCGAACTCGCCGCCCTGCCCCAGCAGCACGCCCGTTTCCACGGCGCGCCCCCAGTGAAAGCCGCCGATGCGGAAAATCACGCTGATGACCAGGGTTTTCACGGCAAACAGACTCAGCACGGCCAAGGGAATCAGAATCGGCGACTTGAGGATTTCGCGCACGTCGATCTGCATGCCCACGGACATGAAGAACAAGCCCATCAGCAAGCCCTTGAAGGGCTCGATCGTCACTTCCACTTCATGCCGAAATTCCGTCTCCGCCAGCAGCAGGCCGGCCAGCAGGGCGCCCAGCGCCATCGACAGGCCCGCCAGATACGTCAGGCCCGCGATGCCCAGGGTGCTGAGCAGGGTCAGGGCCATGAACACGTCCGGCTGGCGTTTCTTGACGAAAAACTGGAACAGGGGGCGAATCACGCGGCGGCCCAGCAGATAGATCAGCAGGATGGCGCCCGCCGATTTCACGGCCGCAAAGCTGAGCAGATACGCCAGGTCGTCGCTGCGTCCGCTGGCGAACACGTCGATCAGGATGAAGAGCGGCACCACCATCAGATCCTGGAACATCAAAATGGAAAAGCCCGCCTGTCCGCTTGGGGTCTGCAGCGAGCGCTGGTCGGTCAGCAGCTGCATCACAACGGCCGTGGACGACAGCGACAGCACCAGGCCCAGCACGATGGACGCTTCCAGCGACAGGCCGAAGTAATACGCCACGCCGCCGATCAGGCAGGCGCTGACGGCCACCTGCCCCACGCCCGCGCCGAATACCCAGCGCCGCAGCGCCCACAGCCGTTCCGTCGACAGTTCCAGGCCGATCATGAACATCAAAAACATCACGCCCAGCTCGGCCAGGCCGCTGACTTGCTCGGCACGCACAAACGAAAAATACGTCAGCCACGTGAAATCGCCGGCCCACAAGCCGAAGCCGAACGGGCCGAACAGGGCACCGACGGCCAGGAAGCCGAGCACCTGGTTGACTTTCAGGCGTTGCAATAGCGGAATAAAAATCCCGGCCAGGGCGAGAAACAGCAGGGTTTCCCGCAGATACGGTAAGGCGTGTTGCTCTTCCAAAATAGTCCTAACTAAATATCATTCTTGCTGAATTGGTAGTGTCGCATGCTAGGCCACGGCGAAGCAGACCCACACGCGATATTTTTTTCCTAAAAGCAACACATCCGTTCTCTATTTCGGCGGCGCCAGCATGTCGGCACGGGGGCGGTCCCAGCCCGGCACATAGGCGGGACACGGGCGGCTGCGGAACTGTTGCAGTTCGACCGTGGTGAAATTGGGAAGCATGTCGGGATTGAAACGCACGTCCGTCAGCTTGTCCGCATGCAAGCGGGGCATACGGGCAAAGCGGAACCACGCGTCGGCATAGCAATTGTCTTCCTGCAAGGTGCGCAAGGCGGCCAGGCTGCCCGCCGCCTGCGCGGAGACGGCGATGCCGGGCGCCAGTTGCCGCCCTTGCTTGCTGGTTTCGACCAGCCCGGCCGGGCAGGCGGCGGGCGCCAGCGACTCGGGCAGCAGGCTCAACGTGCCGCGCCGCAGCGTGTACACGTCGGTCTTGCTGTCGAGCGAAACGTAAATCCAGCACAGCGGGTTGCTGGGAAACGCCGTCATCGCCACGTCCCACACGCGCGTGCCGGGGTCCAGGCGCTGTACGGCCGCCTCGATGCGCGTACGGCCGATGGCCGACGCCACGCCCTGCGTGCCGATGAAGGTGGCGGCCAGCGCGAAGGCCAGCAGCAGCGCTCCCCGTCCCCGCTCGCCGGCCCGGCCTTGCAGCACGGCCAGCACCACGCCCAGCCCCAGCAAGACAGCCAGCGAGGCAGGCGCCAGGTAGGATTGATAGGTGAAGAAACACAGGGCCGCCGCCAGGGCGGCCAGCAGCACGCTTTTGACGATGCCGTAGCGCAAGGACATGATCACAGGCACGCCCAGCAGCACCCAGAACATGGGTTCGACAATGAAGACCATGTCGCCATACAGCCAGCGGCTGTCGAACGGATAAAACGGGTGCAAGCCATAGGAATTGAGGAAATCCATGCCCATGTGCAAGCAGAATCCCAGCAGCAGACAGGCCGCCAGGCCGATACGGGCAGGTACGCTGTCCTTCAGCAGGCGGCGCGCGCCGGGCCAGAGCAGCCACAGCAGTGCCAGCAACAGCAGCGCCTGCGGCAAGGCCAGCAGCAAGGTGTGCGTATGGCCACGGTGGTGCAGCATATAGCCGAACGGGCGCGGCAGCAGCTTGGTCAGCACCAGGTCCAGGTCGGGCGCGTTGCTGGCAAACCAGGCCGTAAACAGAAACAGCGCACGCCGGGTGCGCTGGGCGGGGGGGTGCGGCTCGGGCGGCAGGCTGCGGTGTAGCAGTTCACCGACCCCGAGGCCGATGACCGAATGCGTAATATTATCCATCGGGCAATTTTACAGGATGCCCGCCCCGGCGCGCTTTTGCGTTGCTACTTGCGCTACAGCTTTTCCAGCTGCGGGCCGCGCATGCCCACCAGCAAGGCGCGGCCATCGGGCAGCACGCGGAACTCGCCATAGCGGGCCTTTTCCCAGCGCGCCGCTTCGCCTTCCTTGAAGAACCAGGCATCGCTGACCAGCACCCAGTTACCATCCTTCGGCGTCAGTTCGAGCAGGAATTCGCCGGGCGCCAGCGCCTCTTTGGTGTACGGACGCAGCAGTTCTGCCACGCCGCGCGCATCGCGCCTGGCCACCACGAGGGGCCGGCCTGGCGCCCTGTCCACGCTGGCCAGGGTGCTCAGCACGCCGAGGTTGACGAAATTGAGGCGCATGTAATCGCCCTGCATCAGCGAACGGGGATCGACGGGTTCCAGCGCCACGAAGATGGCTTGCCCCTTGGCGATCAGCTGCTCTTTCTGCCAGATGCCGCCATTGGCGACCAGCAGCACCAGCAGCAAGCCCCCCAGCACGCCCAGGCGCACGGCGCGATGTTCGGCCGCCACGCCCGATGGTTTGCTTTCCACCAGATGCAGCACCGCGCCGCGCGTAGCCAGCCACGACAGGGCGCACAGCACGGCGCCGGCCACGGCCAGCAGCGCCGCCTTGCTGGCCAGCGGCCAGGCCAGCTGGTAATAAAAGCTGCCGATGATCCACGCCGCCGCCAGCGCGGCCGCCACGGCTACGCGCGTGCGCCCGCTCGTCACGCAATACGCGAGGATCAGCAGCACGGGACCGAGCGCTGGCATGAACCACGCCAGCACGACCAGCACCAGCGCCACGCCGATGGCGGGCAACTGGCGCAAGGCCGGCCAGCGCCATCCCGTCCAGACGGCCGCCGCCGTAGCCAGCACGAGCGACACCCCATTTAACGCCTGCGCATACCAGGCGACGGTCTGGTGCCGGGTCACTTCGCGCGCCACGTCGCCGGCAACACCACCGCCCAGCGCACCACCCAGCATGAAGGTCATGCCGGACCAGAAGACCAGTCCCAGCAAGATGGCCAGGACCCACCCCGTCGACAGCGATTCCAGGAAGGCGGCGACGGGCGCGCCGCGCCCATCGTTGAAGGCCTGCTTCTGCAGCCAGTGCGCGCCCAGCCAGAGTGCCAGGGCCAACATCCAGGCCAGATACAGTTGCGTTGGGTCGTTCTCGAAAATCCAGTCGCGCGTGCTATCGATGATGCCCAGTCCCAGCAAACCGCAGGCGACCAGTCCCAGCAGCACGCGCAGCCAGTCGCGCGGCAAGGCGGCGGCCACCATCAGGCAGGCCAGGCACAGCAGCAGCGATGCCGTCTGCGTGGAACAATCGCGGTACAGGGCATAACCGAGCAAGCTGCCGCCCACCAGCAGGCAGGGCACGGCCAGCTGCTCGACAAACAGCGGCACGCCGCGCATGCGGATCAGCAGCACAGACACCAGCAGCACGATGGCGGCCACGATATACGCGCCGGGACCGTGGCGCACGATACTTTCCAGGCCCGCGCCCAGCGCCAGGACCAGGGGGATGGCGGCCAGCCAGGCGCCGAAGGCCGTCATCAGCACCAACGGCCACGGCCGGACATCCTGCACGGGACGGCTGGTACCCGACGGCAACAAACCGGCGCGCGTGGCGTCGTCGATCAGGGTGGCGAGCGCATCGGCTCGCTGACTGTTGATATTGCTCATGCCGCCTCCTGGCGCGTGCGCCACAAAATGCCTTGCACGGTGAGCGCCAGCAGCACGGCAGCGACCAATCCCAGCATGATCAGCTTGCCCACATCACTGCCGCCGCCACCGTTGAACAGCAGGTACATCAATCCTCCCACCAGCAGGGTATTGAGGCCCAGCGCGACGGCGCTCAGGCCGAACACGTCAAAGAACTGACTCGTGGCCAGCAACGTACCGGCAACGGCCAGCAAGCCCAGCCCGGCCCAGTACGGCGACCCGACCTCGCTGCCGAACAGGGCGCTGACGGCCGTGCCCGTGATGAGGATGGTGGCAAGTACCAGGCCCAGGCGCAAGGCCCAGCTGCCCGCACCCGTCCAGCGCGCCAGCAGGGGCGAGACGAACGCACAGGCCAGCAGCACGGCCAGCCAGCCGCTGACGAAAATGGACAAGTCGGCCGAGTCGATGCGCCAGCTGTGGTGCGCATGCGCCTGCATCCACAAGGCGGCGGCCGTCGAAAAAATCAGCATCCACGGCGTCCACAGCACGTCGCTGCGCGCCACCAGGCACAGGGGCAAGGCCAGCGCGGCCCACAGGGCGAACAGCTGCCACGGATCGGCGCCCGTCTGGTACGTCTGGCCGAAATACGCGAACAGGCCGCCGATGGCCAGCAAGGCCAGCAGCAACAAAGGGACTCTCGCCTTGGGCACGGCGAAGGCGCCCACGCAGGCGGCGGCCAACACGCCTTGCAGCAGGGCAAAGCGGCCCATGCGGCCCAGCTCTTCCCAGTTGGCGGCGACCCAGCAGATCAAGCCCATGCCCAGCAGCGCGGCGCCCAGCACGGCCACGCCGCGCGGCAGCCAGTAGGCCAGGCGCGCCGGTTCGCGCTGGAAGCCGGCCACTTCCTGCAACTGCCGGGTTTGTTGGGCATCGAGCGCATGGGCCGAGGCGAGTTGATACACGGCGAGGCGTAAATCCATCGTCTGCTTTCTTGGTCAGGAAATAGGGGGAGTCAGGTCAGCGCTCGACGCTCACGCCGCGCCAGAAGGCGACGTGGCCGGCAATTTGCCTGGCGGCATCCTTGGGCTGGGGGTAAACCCAGGCGGCGTTGGCATTGACGGCGCCATCGACGACGAGGTCGTAATAGCTGGCCGTGCCCTTCCACGGGCAGATGCTGGTGTGGCTGCTGGGACGCAGGTACTCCTGCATCACCGCCGTTAAAGGAAAATACACATTGTTTTCAACGACTTGCACCTGATCGTCGGTGGCTTGCGCGATGACGGCGCCATTCCAGCTGGCTGTTGGCATTTGACTATCCTCCTTCTGCGCCGAGTGTAGCGCAAAAAGTCCGCCATGGCGCGCGCCATTGGCGCCCGGATCAAGCGCCAGCGATGATCTGGCGCAAGGCTTGCTCAAACACGTCGGGCGGCTGGCCGCCGGAAATCAGGTGGCGCTCGTTGATGATGACGGCAGGCACCGAGTTGATGCCGTTCTGCTGGTAGAACTGCTCCTGCGCGCGCACCTCGTCCGCATAGGCGTTCGATGCCAGCACCTCGGCCGCTTTCACGGTGTCCAGCCCCACCTTGCCGGCCACGGCCAGCAGCACCTCGTGCGAGGACGGATTCTGGCCCTGCGTGAAATACGCATCGAACAGCGCCATCTTGAGTGCCTTCTGGCGCCCTTCGAGCCCGGCCCAATGCAGCAGCCGGTGCGCATCAAACGTGTTGTAGATGCGGCCGCGCTTGTCCATGGCGAAGGTAAAGCCCAGCTGCTCGCCGCGCGCGCGGATCGCTTCGCGCGACTGCGCCATCTGTTCCGGGGTGGAACCGTATTTGCGGGCGATGTGTTCGCCGATATCCTCGCCTTCGGCCGGCATATTGGCGTTCAGCTCGAAGGGCTGGAAGTGGATCTCGGCCTGGACGGTGCCGTCCAGCTTGGCCAAGGCTTGCTCCAGCGCTTTCAGGCCGATCACGCACCAGGGGCAGGAAACGTCGGAAACGAAGTCGATACGGATGGGAACGGGTGTGGCGGGAGTGGAACTCATGGTGGGCAGCCTTTGCGCGAGTCGGTGGCGGCCGCACCGCGCGGCGCCGCAAGCACAGCATATGCGTGCGGGCCGCGGGAAATCAAGCGCTTACTTCTTCTTGCCGGCCGCCTTGGCCGCGTCCTTCTTGCCGCCGATCTTGCTTTCCTTGCCAGAGAGCAGGTTCGCGATGTTCTGGCTGTGGCGGTAGGCCAGCAGCACGCTCATGACGATGACAGCCAGCAAGATGGGATCGACGCCGAACAGCAAGCCATAGTAAAACGGCGCGAACAGGGCCGCCACCAGCGCCGCCAGCGAGGAATAGCGAAACGCATAGGCGATGATCAGCCAGGTCGCCAGGGTCGCCAGGCCCAGCCAGGGATTGATCCCCAGCAGCACACCGAGGGCCGTGGCCACGCCCTTGCCGCCGACGAAGCGGAAGAACACGGGCCACAGATGGCCGAGGAAGACGGCGATGGCCACCAGCGCCACGGCCGTGTCACCCACGCCCAGGGCGCTGGCAAAATGGTCGGCCAGGAACACGGCCAGCCAGCCCTTGGCGCCATCGCCCAGCAGGGTCATGACGGCCGCGCCTTTGTTGCCGCTGCGCAGCACGTTGGTGGCGCCCGGATTTTTCGAGCCATAGGTGCGCGGATCGGCAATGCCGTAGACCTTGCTCATCACCACGGCAAACGATATCGAGCCGAGCAAGTAAGCGGCCACTGTCATTGCCACGGTTGTGATTACTGGATTCATTTCTTCCCTTTATTATGTTTATTACACCAGCGTCGAGGCTGGCGCAGCAGAATATACACCATGCTCCATGCCCCGCAACAGGCTTTGGACGATTTCCTTAATCCTGCAGCGCGCACTGCACCGGCTTGGCATTGAGCAAATCCATGAGTACCTGCGGCGCCAGCGAGACGAGAAAACCGCGCCGCCCGCCATTGATATAGATGCGTTCGAGCGCCAGGATGGATTGCTCCACGTACACGGGCATCGCTTTTTTGGTGCCGAACGGCGAAGTGCCGCCGATCATGTAGCCGGAATGGCGCTGCGCCACCTCGGGCTTGCACGGCTCGACGGACTTGCAGCCGATGGCGCGCGCCAGGTTCTTGGTCGACACCTTGCAATCGCCATGCATGAGCACGATCAGCGGCTTGGCCGCCTCGTCCTGCATCACCAGGGTCTTGATCACCGCATGCTCGGGCACGCCCAGCTCGCGCGCCGAGACGCTGGTGCCGCCGTGCTCCTCGTATGGATACGGGTGTTCATCGAAGGCAACGTGATGCTTGCGCAGCAGCTGCGTCGCCTGGGTTTCGGAAATATGCTCTTTTTTAGCCATGCGTGATACGCTGATCGTTCAGTGAGGAGTGCTAATTATGCAGCAAGAAATCCGCTTTGCCACATTCAATGTCTGCAACCTTGCCCCCGCCGGGGCGAAATTGTATGACAACCTGGAACCGTTGAGCCCGGCGCAATACGACGCCAAGGCGGAATGGACGGCGCGGCAAATCGACTTGCTCGACGCCGACGTGATCGGTTTCCAGGAAATTTTCTCGCAAGCGGCCCTGCGCGACGTGCTGTCGCGCACGCGCCATTACCGCGCAGCCACCCTGGCCGGCCACGATGCGATGGACGCCGCCGGACGCATGCTGCCCACGGTGGCGCTGGTGTCGCGCCTGCCGCTGGCCGGCGCCGGTGTTGCATGGACGAATTTCCCGGCCGGCGTGAGCGTGTCCGCAGACGACACTACCTGCCGCTTCGCCCGCGCTCCCCTGCACGTGCAGGTCATCTTGCCTGGCGGACAACTCACGGATGTGGTCGTGGTGCACTTGAAATCGCGCCGGCCCGACTACCGCCATGGCGACGGCTACGATGCGGCCAGCTACGCACTGGCCAACCTGCGCTCGCTGCAGCGGCGCGGCGCGGAAGCCGTCGCCCTGCGCGTGCTGGCAAGCGAACTGGGCCACAGCAGCCGTCCGCGCATCGTGCTTGGCGACTTCAACGACATCGCCAATGCCGTCACCACGGCCATCGTCATGGGGGCGGGCGCACCGTGCGAACCCGGCATGGAAATGCGAGAACGCCTGTACGACGCCAACGCCATCGCCCTGCGCCAGGATGCGGCGCGCCACGCGGGCTACACGAATATCCACGACAGCGCCTACATGACGATCGACCACATCCTCGTATCCGAGCATTTTCATCCCGCCTCGCCGCGCGCCATCGGGGTGCTGCAGGAAGTGACTTATCTCAACGACCATTTGCTGCTGGGCCTGCCGCACGCCTCCGACCATGGCCAGGTGCTGGCGCGCATCAAGCTGCTGGGAAACATTGACTAGCTCAATAACTAATGTAGCAACTTCGCCAGCGCACTGCCCTCGACTTGCGCGCTGGCATAGCGTCCCTGGTATTGCTGGCAACCCTGCCCCCGCAGATAGGCCAGCTGCTGCGCCGTTTCCACGCCTTCGGCAATCACCGTCAAATGCAGCTCGCGCGCCATGGCGATGATGGTGGCGGCGACCGTCGTGTCGGCGAGGCCGCCATCCGGCGCCCCCGGCAGGAACGATGGGTCGATCTTGAGTTTGTCCACGGGGTAATGGCGCAGATTGGCCAGGCACGAATAGCCGGTGCCGAAATCGTCGATGGCCAGCCTGGCGCCCAGCGCGCGCAGCTGCGCCAGCACGCCGGCCAGGCGCGCGCCGCCCTTCATCAGCAAGGACTCCGTCACTTCCAGTTCCAGGCAGGCGGCAGGCAGACCCGACGCGGCCAGCGCCTCTTGCACGCTGAGCAATAAATTATTGTGCAGGCATTGCGCCGGCGACAGGTTCACGGCCACGCGCCAGGCCTGGCCCGCATCATGCCAGGCGCGCGCGCGCCGGCACGCTTGCTGCAGCACCCAGTTGCCAATCGACACCATCAAGCCGCACTCCTCGGCCACGGCGATGAAGCGCTCGGGCGGCAGCACGCCCAGTTGCGGGTGGCGCCAGCGCAACAGCGCCTCGGCACCGATTATCTGCCCGCTGGCCACATCGAGCGCGGGCTGGAATTCCAGCACGAATTCATCGCGGCCCAGTGCGGCGCGCAAGCCCTGCTCCAGGCTGGCCCGCTCGACGATTTGCGCATTCATCTCGGCATTGAAAAACTGAAAATTGTTGCGCCCGCTTTCCTTCGCATGGTACATGGCGATATCGGCGTTGTGCACGAGCGTGTCGATGCTGTCGCCATCGCTGGGAAAGATGGCCACGCCGATCGAGGTCGACACCTGCAGCTCATATTCGCCCAGCTGATAAGGCTGCGTGACGGCGTGCAGCAGGCTGGACGCGACATGCGCCACCTGGTCGATGCCGCCCACCTCGGCCAGGATGATGACGAACTCGTCGCCGCCATGCCGGCTGACGGTATCGACGCCGCGCACGCAGCGCACCAGGCGCCGCGCCACTTCCTTGAGCAGCAAATCGCCCACGTGGTGGCCCATGCTGTCATTGATGTGCTTGAAGTGGTCGAGGTCCAGGTACAGGATGGCCAGCATGCTCAGCTTGCGCCGCGCGGCCGCCAGCGCCAGCGACAGCCGGTCCAGCAGCAGCACCCGGTTCGGCAAGTCGGTCAGGAAATCGTGCTCGGCCAGGTGGCGCGTGTGCTCCTCGTTTTTCTTGCGCTCGCTGATATCGCTGAGGATGGCCAGGTAATTGCTCAATTGCCCCTGGCTGTCGCGGATAGCCGTCAGCGACAGCCAGGCCGGGTAGCGTCCGCCCGCCTTGCGCTGGCCCGCGATATCGCCTTGCCAATAGCCGTTGGCCTCGACTTCGTCCCACACGTGCTCGAAAAACGCCAGCGCATCCGGCTCCACGCCGTGCTGAACGAAAGGCTTGCCCAGCATGTCGTCCAGGCTGTAGCCGCTGATGTCGCTGTACGCGGGATTCATGCTGACGACGCGCTGCTGCGGGTCCAGCACGACGATGGCTACACTTGCATGCTCGATGACCTGCATCGACAGGTACAGGTCGCGCTCGGCCAGTTTGCGCGAGGAAATATCGCGGATCACGGCGTAAAACAGATAGGTGTGGTCGAGCGTGACGGACGTGAGCAGCACTTCGCCCCAGAACAGCTGGCCCGCGCACGTCTGATAGCGCCAGTCGTAGCGGCAGTTGCCGTCGGCGTGCGCCTGCGCCGCCAGCTGCGTGCCGCGCAACGACGACAATACGCCATCGGGCTGGCGCAGCGGCGAAAAGTCGCTGAGGCGCCGCCCCAGCAGCCGTGGCCGGTCTTCACATTGAAACAGGGCAATAGCGGCGGGATTGGCTTCGGCGATGTACTCGTCGCGCAGCAATACGATGGCGTCGGCGGACTTGTCGTACAGCTGGCGAAAATTGTCGCCCATCAGCAGCAAGGCACCCTGCGCGGCGCCATCCTGGCCGCTGGCCGTGATGTCGACATCGAGGCACACCACTTGCCGCACACGCCCGGACTCGATGACGGGAAACACGGTGGAACAGATGCAGCGCGGCGCGGCCCCGTCGGCGTCCAGCTTCCACAGGCGCATGCCGCGCGCCTTGCCGCTCTCCCACACGGCCGCCAGTTCGCCGCAGACATCCTCGGCCAGGCTGGCGGCATCCGGCAGCGAAGCGGCCACCCTGGCCCACGGCTGGCCCAGCGCCAGCTCGGCCGCCACGCCATACAGGCGCGCCGCCCCCAAGCTCCAGTAGCGCACGATGCCATCGCGGTCGATGCCACGCACGGCCAGACCAGGCGCCTGTTCGACGGCGGCGACGATGATGGACAGCAAGTCCAATGCCTTGGCGGCCGGCCCCGCCTGCGGTTCGGCAGCGGCCAGCAAACGGCCCGGCGACGGGGCGGCTCCGGCAATCCGATCAGACATCCAGCCCCCCGTGGCGCGGCCGCGCGGCAACCGGCGGGCGAATGGCCTGTCCGGTGGCGCAACCATCCCGACCATTCTTGCGCGCCGGCGAATCGGCTTCTTGAGGATGCGCAAGCATCGTGACGTGCGCGGCAGGCATGCTGGCAGTGTCTTCGGTCGCCGTTTTTTGCATTCCAGCCCCGATTTTGTGCAATCTGTCGCACGGCGCTGGCGGCAGCACTTGAATCTTCCTAAAGTGGCAACATGCGCATCGCCGTGAACGGCCGCAGCGGCAGGCGTGCTGCCTGCGGCCGCCACGGCGATGCGCTACCCGAATTCCCCCCGGCCAGCGACAGGCCGGGTCCGCACCGAGACCTGGCGCCGAACCCCTGCGCCGCTCCTGACCAAAAAAACCTATGAAAAACGAGACCCTGCCCCCCGCCTCTCCCCTTGCCGCCACGCGCCGCCGGCGCTGGCGCACCCCCGTGCTGATCCTCGTGGTCCTGGGTCTGGCCGGCGGCGGATGGACCGTCATGCAATCGAAACAACAGGCAGCCAAGGCTGCCGAACTGCAGGCGAGCAAGAAGAAGCAGCAGGCAAAATCCCCCGTGCATGAACTGGCGCAGGGCGACGTGGCCGCCATCGCTGCGCGCGCGCTGGCCATCAGCCTGCCCCTGTCCGGTTCGCTCGCGCCCGTGACCCAGGCCACTATCAAGGCCAAGGTCTCCGGCGTCATCCAGGAAACGACCTTGCAGGAAGGCCAGCAAGTGGCCAACGGGCAAATCCTCGTGCGCCTCGATGCGGCCGACCTGCGCGCCCGCCTGACGCAGCAGCAAGCCATGCTCGACGAAGCGCAGGCGCGCCTGTCGATGGCGGCCAAGAATGAAGCGAACAGCCAGGCCCTGCTCAAGCAAAAATACATTTCGCAGACGGCCTACGACACCACGCAAAACACGGTCGACCTGGCGCGCGCCAACGTCAAGTCCGCCGCCGCCATGCTCGATATCGCCCGCATCGCGCTGGCCGACACGGTGATCCGCGCACCGATGGCCGGCATCGTCAGCAAGCGCCACCTGCAGGCCGGCGAAAAAGCCTCGCCCGACATGCCCGTCTACACCATCGTCAACCTGGCCCAGCTGACCCTGGAAGCGCCCGTGCCCAGCGCGGACATCCCGCGCATCAAGCTGGGCCAGGACGTGCATTTCAAGGTCGACGGCTTCGGCGCGCGCGACTTCGCCGGCAAGGTCACGCGCATCAACCCCACCACCGAGAGCGGCTCGCGCGCCATGCTGGTCTACATCGCCGTCGACAATGGCGATGGCGCCCTGCGCGGCGGCATGTTCGCCAAGGGCAGCATCGTCACCGAGCGCTCGCCGGTGGCGCCGCTGGTGCCGTTGACGGCCGTGCGCAATGAAAAGCAGGGCCCCGTCGTGTATGCGCTGGTGAACAACAAGGTGGTCGCCCAGCCCGTCACACTGGGACTGCGCAACGAAGATGAAGGCTATGCGGAAGTGACGTCCGGCCTGGTGCCGGGCGCCAAAGTCATCATCGCCAAGCTCGATGGCGTGAAACCTGGCCACAGCGTGACCTTCGCCGCGCCAGCCACCTCCCCCACCACGCCCGCCACACCGGCGGCCGTGCTGGCACGGAAGGATTAAGCCATGTGGATGACCAAAGTCAGTATACAAAACCCCGTCTTCGCCACCATGGTCATGGTGGCGCTGGTGGTGCTGGGCATCTTCTCCTACCGGGGCCTGGGCGTGGAGAGCATGCCCAGCGTGCAGTTTCCGTTCGCCGCCATTGAAGTGAACTACCCGGGCGCCTCGCCGGAAGCCGTGGAAAACGACATCACGCGCCCCATCGAGGACGCCGTCAACACCGTCAGCGGCATCAAGACCATCCGCGCCAACTCGTGGGAAGGACGCGCCGGCGTGTACCTGGAATTCGAGCTGTCGACGAATATGGACAAGGCCATGCAGGACTTGCGCGACAAGGTGGCCCTGGTGCGCCCGCGCTTTCCGAAGGAAGCCAAGGACCCGTTCATCGCCCGCGCCGAAGGCGACAACGAGCGCCCCATCGCCACCATCGTGCTCACCTCCACCGGGCATGACCTGCGTTCGCTGTCGACCATGACGGAGCAGATCATCAGCAAGCGCTTCCAGGGCGTGGCCGGCGTGGGACAAGTCAAGCTGCGCGGCCTGCGCGCGCGCCAGATCCTCATCAGCATGAAGCCGATCGAACTCAATGCCCAGGGCATCGGCGTCGATGAAGTCATCCGCGCCATTCAGGCGACGAATACCAATTTGCCAGCCGGCTCGATCAGCCATGGCGCGGCAGAGCAGCTGGTGCGCGTGGAAGGCAAGATCAAGGATGCGCGCGAATTCGGCAAGATCATCGTCGCGCGCCGCGCCGTCGGCCCTGTCTACCTGGACCAGGTGGCCACCGTGGTCGACGGCGAACAGGAAGAGCTGTCGATCTCGCGCATGAACGGCCAGCAGGCCGTGACCATGGAAATCACCAAGGTGCAGGACGCCAACGTGGTCGAAGTAGGCACCGGCATCCTGAAAGTGGCAGCCGACCTGCAAAAGACCTTGCCGCCCGATATCACCCTGCGCGTGCTGGACGATGAATCGGAACGCGTGCAAAGCCAGCTCAATAACGTCAAGCGCACCATCATCGAAGGCGCCGTGCTGACCATGGTGATCGTCTTCCTGTTCCTGCACTCGTGGCGCTCGACCATCATCACGGGCCTGACCCTGCCGATCTCCGTGCTGGCCAGCTTCATCGCCATGAAGGCCTTCGGCTTCACCCTGAACTTCCTCACCTTGATGGCGCTGTCCCTGTGCATCGGCCTGTTGATCGATGACGCCATCGTGGTGCGCGAAAACATCGTGCGCCACCTGGGCATGGGCAAGAACCACTACCAGGCGGCCAACGACGGCACCAATGAAATCGGCCTGGCCGTGATGGCCACCACGTTCGCCATCGTCGCCGTGTTCGTGCCCGTCGCCTTCATGGACGGCATCATCGGCCGCTTCTTCCTGCAGTTCGGCATCACCGTGGCCGTCGCCGTCCTCGTCTCGCTGTTCGTCAGCTTCACGCTCGACCCCATGCTGTCATCCGTCTGGCGCGACCCCGTCAAGGACCGCTTCAAGTATGCGCCGTGGCTGGGCCGCTTCATGGCCTGGATCGAGACGGGCATCGACCGCCTGCACGTCTGGTATGGCAAGGTACTGGGTATTGCCCTGCGCTGGCGCAAGACCACCCTGGCCACCGCCTTCGCCCTGTTCGCGGGCAGCCTGATGCTCGTGCCCATGATCGGCGGCGAGATGTTCCCGGAAACGGACCAGGGCTGGGTCAACCTGCGCTTCAAGACGCCCGTCGGCTCCAGCCTCGAATACACGGATTCCAAGGTGCGCCAGATCGAAACGGCGCTGAAGGAATTTCCCGAAATCGACAGCCTGGTGGCCAATATCGGCACGCCCGACGGACGCAACGCGGCCGAAGTGAACCTGAAGCTGACGGACATCAAGACGCACAAGCGCCGCTCGCAGCAGGAACTGGAAAAGCTGATCCGCGAACGCCTGGCGCCGATTGCCGGCATCACCCTGTCGGTCGGCAACCGCCCCATCTTCATCGCCATCCTCGGCACCGACGAAGGCAAGCTCGATGCGGTGGCGCACCGCCTGATGGACAAGATGCGCACCATCAAGGGCCTGGCCGACATGGAATACAGCCAGGAAGGCGCCAATCCGTCGACCACCGTGAAGATCAACAACGAACTGGCCAGCGACCTGGGATTGTCGGTGCAGCAGATCGGCAATGCGCTGCGGCCGTTCGTGGCTGGCGACACGGTCAGCCACTGGCTGGCGTCCGACGGGCAAAACTATGACGTCAACGTGCAGCTGCCCAAATCGGGCCGCCAGAAAGTGGCCGACCTGGCCGACCTGTCGCTGGCGTCCAGCAAACTCGATGCGAACGGCAAGCCGGTCATGATTCCGCTGCGCCAGGTGGTCGAATTCGTGCCGTCTTCCAGCCCGCAAGTGCTGAAACGCCAGGCCTTGCAGCGCCGCGTCGCCATCTATGCGGGCGTGCAGGGCCGCCCTGCCGGCGACGTCGACGCCGACGTGCAGAAGGCCATCAAGTCCATCGACCTGCCGCCGGGCGTGCGCTTCGACGTGGCCGGCAATGCGCAGCAGATGGCCGAGACCATGGGCGGCGCGATGATGGCGCTGGGGATCGCCGTGATCTTCATCTACCTGGTGCTGGCATCGCAGTTCGGCAGCTTCCTGCAGCCGATCGCCATCATGGTGTCGCTGCCGCTCTCCTTGATCGGCGTACTGCTGGCCCTACTCATGACGGGCAGCACCCTGAACATCTTCTCCGTGATCGGCTTCATCATGCTGATGGGCCTGGTCACCAAGAATGCGATCTTGCTGGTCGACTTCACCAACCAGCGCCAGCGCGAGGGCCTGGGACAGTTCGAGGCGCTGATGGAAGCGGGGCAAGTGCGGCTGCGCCCCATCCTGATGACGACCCTGGCGATGGTCTTCGGCATGCTGCCGATGGCCATCGGCATGGGCGACGGCGGCGAATCGCAGGCGCCGATGGGCCGCGCCGTCATCGGCGGCGTCATCACCTCGACCCTGTTGACCTTGGTGGTGGTGCCCGTCGCCTACACCTATCTGGATAGCCTGGGCAAGCGCGCCGCGCGCTTTTTCGGTGGCGGCGAGCATGCCCATGCCGACGCTGACCAGGCACCCGCAGCCCATTAAGTTTCTACCGGTCGCCTTCACCGTCCCCGCATTGGCGGGGACGACGCGGCGGCTTCCTGAAGAGAGCTTCAGTTGACCAAAGCGGCCCCACTGGCTAGACTGTCCCCCGTTATCAATGATATGGAGTGACTCGTGGGTGCTTGTTCCAGTGACAGTAGTCGATTGACCATCGGCGATCGGCCTTAGGCAAGACGCGCGCATTCCGCCCGCCCTGCCCTCGGCAAGGTGCGGTTTTACCAGCGGCGATGTCCATTCGCCGCCACTTCCCCTCCTCATCGTTCCACCGTGATCGTCTGCTGCCCCCTTTCGGGGCGAATTGTCTTCGCCTTGCACTCGCCTGTTCCTCCCCAGCCGGGAGAAACTGATGGTGGTATTTGATTTTGCGCTGCGCGTTGCCGCGGCATTGACCCTGGGCGCCATGATCGGCGCCGAACGCCAGCTGCGCCAGCGCATGGCGGGCCTGCGCACGAACGCGCTGGTCTCCGTCGGCGCCTCGCTGTTCGTGATGGTCTCCGTGCTCGAAGGCGATCCCGACGGCCACCTGCGCATCGCCGCGCAGGTGGTGTCGGGCATCGGCTTTCTGGGCGCCGGCGTCATCATGCGCGAAGGCATGACGGTGCGCGGCCTGAACACGGCCGCCACCCTGTGGTGCTCGGCCGCCATCGGCGTGCTGTGCGGCCTCGGTTTTGCGCTGGAAGCGGCCATCGGCACGGGCTTCGTACTGGTCGCCAACCTGGTGCTGCGCCACTTGGCGCAACGCATCAACGCGCACGGCAGCGAAGCGGGCATCGAGACGGAAAGCATCTACCGCGTCACGGCCGTGTGCGAGGCGGAGCAGGAAGTGCAGGTGCGCAAGCTGATGCTGCGCCTGATCAGCGGCATGCCGGCGCTGATGCTGCAATCCTTGCACAGCGAGGACGCGGCGCAGGCCGGGCGCATCGAAGTGCGCGCCGACCTGCTCACGCCCTTGTCCAGCCTGGGATTGCTGGAGCAGATCGTCAGCCAGGTCAGCCTGGAAGGCAGCGTCTCGGCCGTGCGCTGGGCGCTGGTCAACAACGCGGAATTTGTCGCCGAGCGGGGAGTGTGATGATGAAAAAATGGATGCTGTGGTTCGTACCACGGGGGCCGGCCGTCGCCACCTACCGCCTGACCGTCACCTGTCCGGCCGCGCAGGCCGACCACGTGGTGCGCCTGCTGCTGGCCGAACTGAAAGGCGCGGGCCTGGCGCCGTCGCAGATGCTGCGCAGCTGGGACGCGGCCCGGCAGGTGGTGCAGCTGATCGCCACGGTGCTGTGCCAGGCCGTGCAGCGCGCCGTGCTGGTGCGCTTCGTCAACCGCGCGGGCGCCTGGCCACAAGTGCGGCAAGTGCGCTGGGAAGGCGTGGCGCCTTCAGCTTGAAGCGGGCAGGCGCAGGAGGAACAGCGCGCCGCCTTGCGGACGGTTCTGCGCCTCGATACTGCCGCCGTATGCGTGCACGATCGCTTGCGACAGGGCCAGGCCCAGGCCGAAGCCGGGCGCCTCGCCCGCGCGCGCCCGGGCGCCACGGTAAAAGCGTTCGAACAGATGCGGCAAGTCTTCCACGCCGATGCCCGGTCCCGCGTCGCTCACACCCACCAGCGCATGCTCGCCCTCGCGCGCCACATGCACGCTGATGCTGCTGCCGGGCGGCGAAAACTTCACGGCGTTATCGAGCAGATTGGCCAGCACCAGGTCCACCGGGCCGGCCGCCACCCGCGCGTGCACGACCACGCCGGCATCGAAGACGATGCGGATGCCGCGCTGCGCCGCCGCCTTTTCCAGGCGCTGCGCGGCCGCCTGCACGAGCGGATTGAGTGCGATGGTTTCCACGACATTGCGCTCCTGGCCCACGTCCAGGCGCGTGAGCATCAGCAATTCTTCCACCAGGGTCGTCAGGCGCTGCACTTCATCGAGGCAGGACGCCAGCGCGTCGACATATTCAGCTGCCTCGCGCGGGCGGCGCAAGGTGATTTCGATTTCCGTGCGCAGGCGCGACAGGGGCGAGCGCAATTCATGCGAGGCGTCGGCCGTGAAGCGCCGCTGCGCATCGTAGCCGTGCTCCAGGCGCTCCAGCATGGCGTTCAGGGTATCGACCAGGCGTCCGATCTCGTCCTGCGTGCCGGGATGGGGCAGGCGCTGGTGCAGGCTGGCTTCGCCGATCGAATGCGCCTGATCCACCACGTCGTCGATGGCGCCCAGCACGCGACGCGTGAGCATTTCGCCAGCCAGCCCGACGGCGGCCAGCAAGGCCAGCGCCATGGCGCCAAACAGCACGGTGGCCGCGGCCAGCACGTGGTTGACGTCATCGAGCGAACCGGCCACCTGCACCGCCAGGTGCAAGCCGGACGATGGGACGGGAATCGAGACCATGCGCAGCGGCTCGTCGCCGAACTTCGGCAGGGTCTCAAAAATGGTCTCGCCGGCCGCCAGGCGCGCCAGCAGGATGGGTGACGCCGGCAGCTGCGCCGCCTCCAGGTTGCGGCTGCGCGCCAGCACGCGGCCTTCGCCGTCGATGATCTGCACCAGGCGGTCGAGCCGCGTCAACGACGGCGGCGCCAGGCCCGGCGCCACCTCGTGCACCTGCACGGGCTGGCGCGGCGCGGCCGGCAGCATGGCCATTTCCGTCTCGGCCAGCGCCAGCAGGGCCGCATCGAGCTGGCCATGCACGGCGCGCGACAGGCCCCAGTAGCCGGCCAGCGCCGTGCAGGCGACGATGACCAGGATGACCGCCAGATGCACCCGCAGCAGGCGTTTGCGAAAGCTAGCCACCGTCGTTGTCCGCCAGGCGAAAGCCACGTCCGCGCACCGTGTGGATCAAGGCCGGCAAGCCCGGCACATCGACTTTTCCCCGCAGGTTGCGCACGTGGACATCGATCAGGTTGTCGATGCCGATCAGGTCAGCCTGCCAGATCTGCTCGGCCAGGCGCGCGCGGCTGACCACCTCGCCCGCCTGGCGCAACAGAATCAACAGAATCGCATATTCCTTGGGAGTGAGCACCAGCGGCGCACCGGCCCGCGTCGCCTGGTGGCTGACGGGATCGAGCGTCAGGTCGGCCAGCGCCAGCACCAGCGGGCGGCTGATGTCGGAGCGGCGCAGCAGGGCGCGGATGCGCGCCAGCAGTTCCTCGAACTCGAACGGTTTGGTCAGGTAATCGTCGGCGCCCATGTTCAGGCCCGCCACGCGGTCGGCCGTGGCGTCGCGCGCGGTCAGCATCAGCACGGGCGTCTGGATAGCGCGCGCGCGCAAATCGCGGCAAAAGTCGATGCCCTGTTTGCCCGGCAACATCCAGTCGAGCACGATCAAGTCGTAAGCGACAGCGTAGCTTGCGTCCTCGCCCTCTTCCGCGCTGTGCGCCACGTCGACGACGAAGCCCTCTTCCTGCAAGCCGCGCGCCAGCAGGCGCGCCGCCTTGCGGTCATCTTCCACCAGGAGGATTCTCATGCCTGCCTTTCCCGTTGCGCCCTGTTTTCCATGCTGGCATTTTACCGCGCCGTCGCCTGCGCGCACCGAACCTGAAGAATGATTCAGGCGTTCTTGGGCGCTTCTTCAGGAGCACATTGCTATGCTTTTCCGGCGCTGTCATATCGCTGCCCGCGCTCCCCTCTGACCGCCCGCCTGGGCACGGCATCCACGCATGCCCCATCACCATCAATAACAAGGAAACACGGGATGAACACGACCACCCGCAACGCCCTGGGCGCCAGCTGCGCCCTCGCTCTCGCCTGCTCGGCCCTGGCCGGCTGCGCCAAACCGACGCCAGCGGCCACGCCGCCCGCCCAAGCGACGCAGCAGGACGACGGCACCATCACGGTGCCGAAAACGTCGCCACTGCGCCAGCGCCTGCAGATCGCGCCCGTGCAGGAACAGGATATCGCCACGCAGACCGAGGCGCCGGGCAGCATCGAAGCCATGCCGGAAAAGCTGGTGAAAATCACGCCGCCCCTGTCGGGCCGCATCACGCGCCTGCAGCGCGCGCT
This sequence comes from Janthinobacterium sp. PSRC1-1, assembly GCF_049897525.1. Lineage (NCBI taxonomy): Bacteria > Pseudomonadati > Pseudomonadota > Betaproteobacteria > Burkholderiales > Oxalobacteraceae > Janthinobacterium > Janthinobacterium sp. PSRC1-1. The sequence goes on along the minus strand of NZ_JAFCWK010000001.1, from coordinate 654,510 downwards.
GGGCGACAGCGTCAAGGCCGGCGATGCCCTGTTCACCCTCGATTCGGCGGAGCTGAGCGCCGCGCACGCGGACAATAGCAAGGCGAAATCCGCCCTGCTGCAGGCGCGCCAGGAACTGCAGCGCCAGACAACCCTGTTCGAGGCGGAAATCGCCGCGCGCAAGGAGTACGAGGCAGCCCAGGCGGCCTTCGAGCAAGCCAATAGCGATGCGCAGGCCAGCGCCGACAAGTTGGCCCAGTACGGCGCCAGCGCCGGCGGCTCGCGCCGCGACTACGTCCTGCGCTCGCCGATCGCCGGTACCGTGATCGCCATGGACGGCGCCCAGGGCGGCTACTGGAACGATATCAACGCGCCCGTCATGACGGTGGCAGACCTGTCCACCGTGTGGCTGTCGGCCAGCGTGGCCGAAAGGGACCTGGCGCAGGTGGCCGTCGGCCAGACGGCCCGCATCACGCTCGACGCCTGGCCCGGCAAAGATTTTGAGGGCAAGGTCGCCTATGTGGGCGCCGTGCTCGATCCCGAGACGCGCACCGTCAAGGTGCGCGTGGCCGTCGACAACCGCAGCGGCATTTTCAAGCCGGGCATGTTCGCCCACGCCGGTTTCGCCGGCGCCACGCGGCGCGGCCTGATGGTGCCGGCGGCGGCGCTGCTGCAAAGCGGACTGGTGACGCGCGTGATGGTCGAACGCGGCCCGCTGCGTTTTGAGGCGCGCGTGGTGCAGGTGGGCGCCAGCCATGGAGACCAGGTGGAAATCCTCGCCGGCGTGAAAGCGGGCGAACGCATCGTCGTCAAGGAAGGAGTGCTGCTCAATGATTGACCGTTTCATCGCCACCTGCTGCCAGCGGCGCGGCATCGTCTGGCTGGTGCTGCTGTTCGTCGCCGTCTACGGCGTCTACTGCTGGAAGCAGCTGCCCATCGAGGCCTATCCCGACATCGCCGACGTCACTTCGCAGATCGTCACGCAGGTGCCGGGCCTGGGCGCCGAGGAAATCGAGCAGCAGATCACCATTCCGCTGGAACGCGCCCTGCTGGGCACACCCGGCATGCATGTGCTGCGCACGCGCAGCCTGTTCGCGCTGTCGCTGATCACCGTGGTGTTCGAAGATGGCAGCGACGGCTATTTCACGCGCGAGCGGCTGCAGGAACGCCTGGCCAGCGTGAACCTGCCGTACGACGCCAAGCCGGGCCTCGATCCCTACACTTCGCCGACGGGCGAGATCTACCGCTACACGCTGGAATCGAAATCACGCAGCTTGCGCGAACTGTCCGAGCTGCAGTTCTGGACCGTGATACCGCGCCTGCAGCAGGTGCGCGGCGTGGCCGACGTCAGCAATTTCGGCGGTCTGACGACGCAATTCATGCTGGAACTCGATCCCGCAAAACTGGACAGCTACGGCCTCTCGCTGGCGCAGGTGAAGGACGCCATCAACGCCAACAACATCAGCGGCGGCGGCAGCGTGATCGACCGCGGCCAGCAATCGTACGTGGTGCGCGGCGTGGGCTTGCTGCATTCGCTGGACGACCTGGGCAACGTCGTCGTCAGCAGCAAGAACGGCGTGCCCGTGCTGGTGAAGGACCTGGGCAAGCTCGCCTACGGCAACGTGGAGCGGCGCGGCATCCTCGGCAAGGATGACAACCCCGACACCATCGAAGGCATCACCCTGCTGCTGAAGGATTTCAATCCGTCCGAAGCGCTGGCCGGCATCCATGCGGCCGTGGACGAGCTGAATAACAATCTGCTGCCGAAAGACGTCAAGGTGGTCGCCTACCTGGATCGCAGCGCGCTGATCGACGCTACCTTGCACACGGTCGGCTACACCTTGGGTGAAGGCATGCTGCTGGTCGCCCTGGTGCTGCTGCTGTTCCTGGGCAGCCCGCGCGCGGCCGCCATCGTCGCGCTGACGATTCCGCTGGCGCTGCTGATCGCCTTCATCTTCATGCACCATTTTAAAATTCCCGCCAACCTGCTGTCGCTGGGCGCGATCGACTTCGGCATCCTCGTCGACGGTTCCGTGGTGGTGCTGGAAAACATGCTGCGCCGCCGTGAGCGCGAGCAGGAGCGGCCCCTCACCCTGCAGGACGCGATCGAGGCAACCCTGCAGGTGGCGCGCCCCATCATGTTCGGCATGGCCGTCATCATCGCCGCTTATTTACCCCTGTTCGCCTTCCAGCGCATCGAATACAAGCTGTTCTCGCCGATGGCGTATGCGGTGGGCGCGGCGCTCGTGGGCGCGCTGGTGGTGGCGCTGGTGCTGATTCCGGGCCTGGCCTGGCTGGCCTTGCGCAAGCCGCGCCGCACCTTCCACAACCGCGCGCTGGAACGGCTGGCGGCCGCGTACGGACGCTTCCTCGAGCGCATGGTCGGCAGGAAGCGCTGGGTGGCGATGGTGTGCGCGGGATCGCTCGCAGCGCTTGCCATCCTGGGTGGCAGCATCGGGCGCGACTTTTTACCGTACCTCGATGAGGGTTCCTTGTGGCTGCAAGTGCAGATGCCGCCCGGGATCACCCTGGACAAGGCGTCGGAGATGGCCAGCGAACTGCGCCGCGCCGTGCTGGAGTTCCCGGAAGTGTCGACCATCGTCACGCAGACGGGGCGCAACGACGACGGCACCGATTACTGGACGCCGTCGCACGTCGAGGCCAGCGTGGGCCTGCATCCCTATACAAGCTGGCAGTCGGGCATGAGCAAGCAGCAGCTGATCGCCAAAATGAGCGAGCGCTTCGCCCGCATGCCCGGCGTCACGGTGGCCTTCATGCAACCGATGATCGACGGCGTGCAGGATAAATTGTCGGGCGCGCACAGCGACCTGACGGTGAAGATATTCGGCGACGACCTCGACGAAGTGCGCGCCATCGCCGGCAGGGTGGCCAATGTCCTGAAGACTGTCCCTGGCGCCTCCGACGTGGCGGTGGACGTGGAGCCGCCGCTGCCCAACCTGAAGGTGGAGCTGGACAGGGCCAAGGCGGCCCGCTACGGCATCAACGCGGCCGACGTGGCCGACCTGATTGCCACCGGCATCGGCGGCGCGCCCATCGGCCAGGTGTACGTGGGCGAGAAGAGCTACGACATCGCCGTGCGCTTCCCCGCCGAGGTACGTTCCAGTCCGGACGCCATCGCCAGCCTGATGCTGACGGCCGCCAATGGCGCCAAGGTGCCGCTGGCGCAGGTGGCGCAGATCAGCACCACTTCGGGCGAAAGCGTGATCGTGCGCGAGATGGGACGGCGCCATATCATCGTGCGCCTGAACGCCCGCGGACGCGACCTGGCCGGCTTCCTGGCCGAAGCGCGCCCGCTGGTGGCCAGGACCGTCGCCGACGAGCACCAGCGCATCGGCGTCGAATGGGGAGGCCAGTTTGAAAACCTGCAGCGCGCGCAAAGCCGCCTGGCCATCATCTTGCCGATGACCCTGGGCGCCATGTTTTTGCTGCTGTTCGGCCAGTTCCGCAACCTGCGCCAGCCGGCCCTGGTCTTGCTGGCCGTGCCGCTGGCCATGCTCGGCGGCCTGGCCGCGCTGCACCTGCGCGGCATGACCTTGAATGTCTCGAGCGCCGTCGGCTTCATCGCCCTGTTCGGCGTGGCCGTGTTGAACGCCGTGCTGATGCTGGCGCAGATCAACCGCCTGCGCGCCGACGAAGGCCGCAGTTTGCGCGATGCCGTGCTCGAAGGCGCGCGTGACCGCATGCGCCCCGTGCTGATGACGGCCACCGTGGCCGCGCTGGGCCTGACGCCCGCCATGCTGGCCACTGGCCTGGGCAGCGACGTGCAGCGCCCGCTGGCCACCGTGGTGGTGGGCGGCCTGGTGACGGCGACGGCGCTGACCCTGCTGCTGTTGCCGGCCCTGTATTACCTGATCGAAGCGCACCTGCAAAAACGCCAGACCGATACCGAAGGAGAAACCCATGACACGTTTTAATCAAATGCTGGCGGCCTGGCTGATCGCCCCCTGCGCCTTCGCCGCGCCCCTGAGCTTCGACACCTACCTGAGCGCCGTGGAAACGCACAGCCTGGAACTGCAGGCGCAGCAGGAAGACATCACCTCGGCCAAGGCCGGCATCGGCATCGCCGGCCTGCGTCCCGATCCGGAATTGACCCTGGGCGCCGCGCGCGAGACGGTGCGCAGCGTCGGGCACCGCCCCATCACGTGGAATCCGGCCATCAGCATGGCCATCGAGACGGGCGGCAAGCGCGCCGCACGCTTAAAGGCGGCGCGCAGCAATGTCACCGTCGCCGAGGAAACGGTGGCCGGCTTCAGGAGCGAACTGTACGCCACTGCGGCGGCAGCCTACACGGAAGCGTGCCGCACGCGCGAGGTACTGGCGCGCAAGGAGCACACCATGGCGGCCCTGTCGAAAGTGGTCGAGGCGAACGTGGTGCGGCGCAAGGCGGGCGACGTGGGCGGCATCGAACTGCTGCAGTCGCGCGTGGAACGCGACCAGTTCCAGGCCGAGCTGGCGCAGGCACGCAGCGAGGCCGACAGCGCCATGCTGGAACTGTCGCCGCCGCTGGGGCGCCAGTTCGATGCGCTGTTTCCCGACGCGCAGCTGGCCTGCGACTTCAGCGCCTTTGCGGGCGGCGACACCGGCACCCTCGTGCCGCAGGCGCTCGAAGCGCGCAGCGACGTGCGCATCGCCCGCGCCACCTTGGACAATCTGCGCGATGGCGCGGCGCTGGTGCGCGCCAACCGCGCCGTCGATCCCACCGTGACGGTGGGGCTGTCCGCCGCGCGCGGCTATGCGGATGGCATCGATGGCAGCGGCAATCCCGTCGACGGCGCGCCCCGTTCGCGCGCGCTGTCCATCTCGCTGGCCATCCCCATCCCGCTGTCGCGGCGCGACAAGGGCGACGTGGTGCAGGCCGAGGCCGGCGTCACGCAAGCGATGCTGGCCTTGCGCCAGGCCGAGTTGAAAGCGGAAACGGACGTGCGCGCGGCGCAGCTGCATCTGCGCGCGGCGCAGAACAGGCTGGCGCGCTACCGCGACGGCGTGCTGGTCGATGCGCAAAAGGTGGTCGACGGCATGCGCCTGTCCTACGTCAAAGGCAGTGCTTCGCTGCTGGAATGGCTGGCCGCGCAGCGTTCGGCCGATGAGGCCTGGCAGAGCTATCTGCAGGCGCGCGCCGATGTGGCCATCGCCAGCACGCAGCTGCAACTGGCGATCGGTCAGCGGCCGCGTTTATAGCGGGAGGGGAAAGGTAGAACGAAGAGATGCCGGCGCGGCGGTGCCGCACCGGTCATCAGGAACGGGCAATTACTGAGGCTGGGCAGGTGCGTCGCCTTCGGCGGCCGGATCAGCGTCAACGTCGGCGTCGTCCGCTTCCGGCTCATCGCCCTCGCTGCCATCGGCCGCCTTGGGATTGTTTTTCGCTTCCAGCTTGCGCCTGGCTTTTTCCTCGGCTTTCTTCTTCTTTTCCAGCTCTTTTTGCCGTTTTTCGTATTGGAAATTTGTCTTGGCCATTTACTACCTCTTTAGTTTTTAGATGTTACAGATAAGCACATAAGGCACATTATGACGTAATTGGACCAAACACCAAATGTTTAGCCTCGCGGATGATGCTGCGCATGCAGCAGTTTCAGCCGTTCACGGGCCACATGCGTGTAAATCTGCGTGGTGGAGATATCGGAGTGTCCCAGTAACAATTGCACAACACGCAAGTCCGCGCCATGGTTGAGCAAATGCGTGGCGAACGCGTGGCGCAGGGTGTGCGGCGACAGCGGCGCCGTGAGGCCGGCGTTCAGCGCATGTTTCTTGATGATGACCCAGAACATTTGCCGCGTCATGGCGCCCCCGCGCCGCGTGACGAACAGCGCATCGTCCATCTGGCCATCGAGGATGACGCCGCGCGCCTCCTTCAGGTAGCGCTCGATCCACAGCCGCGCCTGCTCACCGAAGGGCACCAGACGCGTCTTGCTGCCCTTGCCCGTGATGCGCAGCACGCCATCGTTCAGGCTCAGTTCCACCGATTTCAAGTCCACCAGTTCCGACACGCGCAAGCCGCTCGCGTACATGAGTTCGAGCATGGTGCGCTCGCGCAGGCCCAGCGGTGTGCTCACGTCGGGCGCCGCCAGCAGCGCTTCCACCTGCGCTTCGCTCAGCGTGTGCACGAAGCGCGCGGGCTGCCTGGCCGAGACCATCTTCAGGCACGGGTCGGCGGCGATATGCTTGTGCCGCAAGGCCAGCTGGTAAAAACGCTTGAGCACGGACAGGCGCCGGTTCGACGAGGTCGCCTTGCTCTCGTCGTGGCGGGCGGCGAAATACGCTTCGATGTCGGCAGTGGACACCTCGTACAGGCCCTCGCGTCCGGGCCGCGCCACTTCCAGCCAGCGCGCAAACAGGCGCATGTCGCGCCGGTAGGCGTCCAGCGAGTTTTTCGACAGGCCGTCTTCCAGCCACAGGCTGTCGCAGAATTCATCGATCAGGGTGGCGTTATCGGGCGCCAGCAGGCTGTTCATCATCGTGTTGACCACCCCATACCTTCGACGCCTTCATGCGCCAGCAGCCAGCGCTTCACGCCCAGATGAAAACCGCTGGCATCGTCGTGATGGGCAAAGCCGCCCAGGCCACCAGCGGCCGTGACCCGGTGGCAGGGTATGACCACGGGATACCAGTTGGCGCCGCAGGCCTGGCCCACGGCGCGCGGCGCCGAGCCGATGAACCGCGCCACGTCGCCATACGTGCGCACCCGGCCGCGCGCAATGCCGGCAATCGCCGCCCATACGCGTTGCTGGTAGGCGCTGCCCAGTTCGGCCAGCGGCAAGTCGAACGGCGCATCGGGGTCGCGGAAATAGCGCGCCAGCTGCACGCACGCGCGCTCGGAGACGGCATCCTGCGCGTCTTTTTCGGCGAAGTGCGGCGGCAGGTAGACCAGTTCACGCAACTGGCCGTCCCGCGCACGCACGCCCATGGCACCGAACGACGCGGCCACGATAGCGCTGAACAGTTCACTGTCCTGTTGTTTTTTCATCTGCTGATCATTATTCAAGTGTGGCAAATATACAACCTGCCGGCGCCGCAAACAGCGCCACGGGAATTATGCACCGACTTTGAGCGTGTCGGCGGACGTTTCCCGCGCACGAAAAAAAAGCGCACCAGTCGGTGCGCTTCAAATATTGCTTCACGTTCCCGGTCGTTTGGGTCCGCCGGTGCCGGCTTGTGGCGGCAGACAGCGATGACTCAACAACTTCTGTGAAACGTGTGTCTCCTCAATATATCCCCGGTATCAATACCGTTCTTATAGACTACTCCCCCACCAACCTTGTTGCCAATTCTGTCTTTCAGCCTTGCTACCAGGGCGTATAAGCATATACGTGTTTCCCCTTAAGGCTGCCCATCATAGCGCATTTATTCTGCCGGATCGACTTTTTTTGCACCATGACGGGGACAACTGTTTTAGTTGTAAATTAAATTTGGCAGCCACAGCGAGATTTGTGGTACGTAGGTGATCAAGCCCAGGAAGGCCAGCATCGTCAGCAGCCATGGCATCACGGCCACGGTCAATTCGGAAATGCCCATCTTCGTGATGCCGGACGCCACATACAGGTTCAGGCCCACGGGCGGATGGCACATGCCCACCTCCATGTTGACCACGATCAAGATGCCGAAGTGCACAGGGTCGATGCCCAGCTTCATGGCGACGGGGAACAAAATCGGCGCCATGATCAGCACGATGGACGACGGTTCCATGACGTTACCCGCCAACAACAACAGCACGTTGACCACCAGCAAGAAGCTGATCACGCCCAGGCCCTTGCCCGTGATCCACTCGGCCATCGCTTGCGGAATGTTTTCGCTGGTCATCAGGAACGAGAACAGCACGGCATTCGTGATGATGTACAACAGCATCGCCGACATGGCGGCCGAATCGAGCAAGACCTTGCCCACTTGCTTGATCTTCAAGTCCTTGTAGACGAAGACGGCGATGATGAAGGCGTACACGGCAGCCATGGCGGCCGCTTCCGTGGGCGTAAACGCGCCCGAGTAGATGCCGCCCATGACGATGACGATCAAGAGCAGGCCCCAGGCGCTTTTCTTGAAGGTGACGAAGCGTTCGCCCCAGCTGGCCTTCTTCATGCGCGGATAGTTGTGCTTGCGCGCCAAAAACCAGGTGGTCAGGCCCAGCAGCATGGCCAGCATCATGCCGGGAATCACCCCCGCCATAAACAGCTTGCCCACCGAGGTGTTGGTGCTGACCGAATACATCACCATCACGATCGACGGTGGAATCAGGATGCCCAGCGCGCCCGAGGTGGTGATGACGCCGGCGCCGAAGCCGCGTGGATAGCCCTGCTTGACCATGGCCGGCAGGATGATGGAGCCGATGGCCACCACGGTGGCGGGGCTGGAGCCGGAGACGGCGGCAAACAGCGCGCACGCCATCACGCCGGCCAGCGCCAGGCCGCCATGCCAGTGGCCCACCATGGAGCTGGCGAAATTGATCATGCGCCGCGCCACCCCGCCATGCGTGAGGAAGTTACCCGCCAAAATGAAGAACGGAATGGCCATGATCTCGAACTTCTCGATGCCCGTAAAAATCTTCAGGGCTACCGATTCGATAGGTACGCTGGTCATGGTAAACAGGAACGTGAGCACCGTCAGGCCCAGCGAAATGGAAATCGGCATGCCGGTCAGCATCAGCGCCAGCAGCAACACAAAAATAATCAGCGCGTTCATGCCTTGGCTCCTTTTTCTTCCGCCGTCAATTCCTCTTCCAGCCCCTCGACGTGCGAGTGATCGTGTTTGGGCAAGGCGCCCGTCTTGATGAAATGCACCATGACCTGCAGGAAGCGGAAGCACATCAGGTAGGAACCGAGCGGCACGGCCAGGTAGACCAGCCACATCGGCACTTCCATGTCGGCTGAAGTCTGGTCCGTGTGGCCGATCGACCACACGAAGCTGGCGCCCAGGGTACCGACGATGCCCGTAAACAGGGCGCCGGCACCGAGGCCGAAGACGACGAAACGGTCGCGCCAGCGCGGGTTCATGCGGTTGATCAAGACGTCAACGCCCACGTGGATGCCCGTGCGCACGCCATACGCGGCGCCGAACTTGGCCATCCAGACGAACATGTAGATGCACAGTTCCTGGGCCCAGCTGGTATTGATTTGAATCAGGAAGTCTTGCACGACCGGTATCGGCAAGCCTGCCAGGTAGCGGTGCACGACCGCGACGAAGATGATGAAGGTGGCGGCGCCCATCAGGGACGCGATCAGCCACTCTTCCAGATGATCCAGAAATTTCATGGTGGACTTTCAAAGAATGCGGGTACGCTGGCACCCGCGCAGGACGCGCAGGTGCCGTTGCTACAGAAAGACAGGATGTCCCTGGCGGTCGCGCCGGGTGGCGCGGCCAGCGCGATTACTTCGCGCTTTCCTTGTTGATGGCCGAGATCAGATCCTTGCCGATGCGCCCTTCCATGGCCTTCTGCACGGGCGCCAGGGCACGGCGCCACTCGGCCTGTTCCTGCACCGTCAAGGTATAGATCTGTGTCTTGCCCGATTTCTTGATGGCCTCGAGGGCCTGGTCGTTGTCACGCTGGGCGATGGCTTTTTCAAACGTGGTCGCTTCGCGCATGGCTTTTTCCAGCTGGCCGCGGATATCGGGCGGCAAGCCATCCCAGAATTTCTTGTTGACGATGACGGCATAGCCCAGGTAACCGTGATTCGACACGGTCACGTGCTTTTGCACTTCATGCATCTTTTGCGTGTACATATTCGATGGCGGATTTTCCGTGCCGTCGACCACGCCCGTCTGCAGCGCCTGATACACTTCCGAGAAGGCCAGCACCTGCGGATTGGCGCCCAGCGCGCGCATTTGCGCGTCGAGCACCTTGGACGACTGGATGCGCAACTTCAGGCCCTTGAAGTCGGCCGGGTTGTGCAGCGGCTTGTTGGCCGACATCACCTTGAAGCCATTGTCCCAGTAGGCCAGGCCCGTGATACCCTTGGGTTCCAGCTTCTTCAGCAGGCTCTTGCCGATTTCGCCTTCGGTGACGTTGTACAGCGCCGTCTTGGTAGGGAAGATGTAAGGCAGGTCGAACGCTTCGAATTCCTTCACGCCCAGCGGGCCGAACTTGGCCAGCGATGGCGCCAGCATCTGCACGGCGCCCAGTTGCAGCGCTTCGAGTTCTTCCTTGTCCTTGTAGAGCTGGCTGTTCGGGTACAGTTCGACCTTGACCTTGCCGTTCGTGGCTTTTTCGGCCAGCTGCTTGAAGCGCTCGGCGGCCTGGCCTTTCGGCGTGTCGGTCGCCACGACGTGGCTGAACTTGATGACGATGGGGGCTTGCGCGTAAGCGTGGACGCCGGCGGTGGCGCCGATGGCCGCGCACAGCGCGACGAACATGGTTTTCATCTGCATTCTTGTCTCCTGGATGGTTTTTGAAAAAAACTTTATTATTTGTCTACTTCAATATTGTGCCAAAGAAACTGTCCCGGCTATTGTGGTTAACCACAATAGCCAGCTCCCGATAAGCCGCTACCCTGCCAGCCATGCCGACTCCCCCCACCCTTGCACGCCGCTTCAAGCTATCGAGCCCGATGCGCTGGCTGCTGCCCGTCATCCTGCTGCTGCTGTTCCTGTCCATCCTGTTCTGGCTGCCCTGGCAGGCGCGCCAGATGGAAAGCAACGAGCGCCAGGAGCAGTTGATCGCCGACACCCTGTGGGTGGAGCAAACCATCCGCTTCCAGCTGGCGCGCAACGAGGAAAGCCTGTTCAACCTGGGCGTGGACATCGCCAGCAGCTCCCTGTCGGCGGAAAAGGTGCACGAACGGCTGCAGCAGATGCTGCGCAATGGCCGCGAATTGCAGCGCGTGCTGTGGCTCGACACCAGCGGCAAGGTGCTGGCCAGCAGCGACAGCAATCTGCCGCATGCGCTGGTGTTTTCGCCCGCCTCGCTGACGGCGGCCGACAATGCGCGCCGCCTGCACCGGGGCCAATACGCCCAGCCTTCGCAGCAAAGCGGTTTTCCCGACGCGCCGCCGGGCGCCATGCTGATGGATTACCACCAGCCCCTGTTCGATGGCCAGCGTTACGTGGGCAGCCTGGTGGCCACCTACCAGATCAGCAGCCTGCTCGATGAAATGGTGCCGTGGTGGTTTGCCCAGGATAACCAGATTTCGCTAATCGACCGCGACGACAAGGTGTTGGCGCGGCGCGCCGCCGCCGGTCCCGGCCACGGCGTGTACACGCACAAGCGCGCGCTTGACGTGCCCGGCGCCAGCATCACCCTGTTTACCGACAGCGTGAAAAGCCAGCCCAAGCTGCTGCCCAATCTGCTGGTCGGCTCCGTCATCGCCCTGTCGCTGGGTTTGCTGTGGAGCTTGCTGGCCCTGTGGCGGCATATATCGCGCCGCCTGGTGGCCGAAGGCGCGCTGCGCCAGCAGATGCTGTTTCGCACGGCGATGGAAAACTCGCTGGTGACGGGCATGCGCGCGCGCGACCTGGAAGGAAGAGTCACCTACGTCAATCCCGCGTTCTGCCAGATCGTCGGCTATCCGGCCGAGGAAATCCTGGGCCGTTTGCCACCGATGCCCTACTGGGTGCCGGAAGCGCTGGAGGAATACCAGCAGCGCTTCGTCAAGGCGCTGGCCGGCAATCCCACGCCGCAGTTCGAAACCTATTTCCAGCGCCCCGACGGCACGCGCGTGGCCGTACTGATCTTCGAAGCGCCGCTGGTGGACAAGCACGGCAAGCAGACAGGCTGGATGGGCTCCGTGCTCGATATCTCGGACCGCAAGCGGGTCGAGGAACTGAATCGCCAGCAGCAGGAAAAGCTGCAAACCAGTTCGCGCCTGGCCACCATGGGCGAACTGGCCTCGATGCTGGCGCATGAACTGAACCAGCCGCTGGCGGCCATTTCCAGCTACACGACAGGGGCCTTGAATTTGATCCGCCGCGCCATCGAGCATGGCGCGCCCGTCGATCCGAACACCCTGAGGCCGGCGCTGGAGCAGGCCGGCGCGCAGGCGCAGCGGGCCGGCCAGATCATCCGCAGCGTGCATGATTTCGTGCGCAAGAGCGAACCGCAGCGCCAGGATATCGCCATCCGCACCGTGATCGACGGCATCCGCGCGCTGATCGACCTGCAGGCACGCAAATACTATGTCACCATCCAGGAAGAGCTGCCGCCGGACCTGCCGCTGCTGCGCGCCGACCCCGTGATGATCGAACAAGTACTGCTGAACCTGACGCGCAACGCCATCGAGGCGATGCAGGATGCGGCGCCGGGACGGCGTATCATGCGCCTGCGGGCCAGCCACGACGCGCAGCAGGGCATGGTGACGGTGGACGTGATCGATCATGGCCACGGCATTGCGCAAGACGTGGCCGAGCGGCTGTTTTCACCGTTTTTCTCGACCAAGTCCGAAGGCATGGGCATGGGCCTGAACATCTGCCGCACCGCCATTGAATTTCACGGCGGCGCGCTGACCTTCGGCGCCAACCCCGCTGGCGGTACGATCTTTACCTTCAGCGTGCCGGCCGCGCCGCGCACTCAGCACCAAGCACTCACCAATAACCAATAACGACGAGCCGGAGACACCATGCTACACATCATCGACGACGAAGAGGTCGTACGCGACTCGCTGTCCTGGCTGGCCGCCTCGCGCAGCATCGACGCGCGCAACTACGCCAGCGCCCAGCAATTCCTCGATAGCCTCGACGGCAGCTTCGACGCCGCCGGCGACTGCGTGCTGCTCGACGTGCGCATGCCCGACATGAACGGCATCGCCCTGTTCGACCAGCTGGTCAAGCGCGACCTGACGGCGCGCCTGCCGGTGATTTTCCTCACCGGCCACGGCGACGTGCCGATGGCCGTCGACAGCCTGAAACGGGGCGCCTTCGATTTCTTTGAAAAGCCGTTCAACGACAACGACCTGATGGACCGCGTGCAGCAGGGCCTGGCCAACTCGCGCCAGGCGGGCGAACTGGCCGCCGTGCACGCGCGCCTGGCGACCCTGTCGACGCGCGAACGCGAAGTGCTGGACCTGATTTTGGCGGGCAAGATGAACAAGGTGGTGGCCGACAAGCTGGGCATCAGCATGCGCACCGTGGAAGTCCACCGCGCGCATATCTTCGACAAAATGCAGGTCAAGACGGCGGTGGAGCTGGCGGGGTTGTTGAAGTAGGCTGAAATCTGGGGTCAGCCCCCCAATGCCGCTGGCGTCAAGCTCGGTGCCAGCACATCCGGGGGTCTGACCCCGGCCTTAATCACTCATCATGGTGTTCGTGATGCTCCGCCGCCCCATGCTTCCAGTAACTGGCCACATGCAGCAGCGTAGGTCGGGTTAGCGCAGCGCGCGTAACCCGACACCACCCCCACCACCACCACCACCATCACTCATCATGGTGTTCGTGATGCTCCGCCGCCCCATGCTTCCAGTAACTGGCCACATGCAGGTGCTGCTTCGGCACGCCGGCATCGATGAAATGCCTGCGCAAGCCCTGCACCTGCGCATGCTCGCACGCCACCCACACGTAACCGTCGCCATCCTGCGGCAGGGCGACTTGCGCCAACGCGTCCAATAGCAGCGGCCCCTTGCGGCCATGGCGCGCCACCCAGCGCACGTCCAGCTGCGCGGCGGACTCCAAGGCAATCTGTTCGCCGTCTTCGACGATCTCGATCACGGCCATCGCCCGCGCCGTGGCCGGCAGCTGCTCCAGGCGGCGGGCAATCGCCGGCAAGGCCGTCTGGTCGCCCACCAGCACATACCAGTCGAAGTCAAACGGCACCAGCATCGAGCCGCGCGGTCCGCCCACGCCCAGGGTCTGGCCGGGCGCCGCTTGCGCCGCCCAGCTGGCCGCAGGGCCGTCGCCATGCAGTACGAAGTCGATTTCCAGCTCGCGCCGTTCGGCGTCGTAGCGGCGCGGCGTGTAGTTGCGGGCGATGGGACGCGCGCCTGGCGCGTACTGGATCGGATTGGCGCCATTGCCCAGCACGGGGAACACGGGCTTGTCTTCGCCGGGAGCGGGGAAGAACAGTTTCACGTGGTCGTCATGCGCCGGCGAGACAAAGCCGTCAAGGTCGTCGCCCGCCAGGGTGATGCGGCGCATGTGCGGCGTCAGCTGCTCGGTGCGCACGACGGTGAGCACGCGCAGTGTCAAGTCATGGCGCACGCGCTCGATGGCGTGCGGACGTGGTGTGGCAGGTGAGGCAGTAGTCATCGCTTGTCCTTGTAAAGTGGGCTCAGTGGCCGTCGACGATGGCGTTCGCCGCCTGTTCCAGCACGGCGGAGACGCGCTCGGCTTCCGCGTCGCTCCAGTTGGTCTTGTTCAGCAACAGCGCATGCTTGAGGGTGTGCATGGCCTGGCGCACGCGCTCGGGCAAGGCGTTTTTCGCCTGGACGCGGGCAAACATGTCGAGGCGGGCCAGGATGCCGTCCACCTGGGCGCGGTTCTCGTCGAGATACGCGCGCCCCAGGTCCGTGATCGTGTAGAGCTTCTTGCCGCTGGCGCTTTCGGAGGACGTGACGTGGTCCTGCTCTTCCAGCAGGGTCAAGGTCGGATACACGGCGCCCGGGCTGGGCGCGTAGGCGCCGCCGCAACGCTCTTCGATGGCCTTGATGATTTCATAGCCGTGGCGCGGACTGATCTCGATCAGCGCCAGCACGATCAAGGGCAGGTCGCCGCGGCCGAAGACGCGCTCGGCCCGTTCGCCGCGCCCGCCGCGCCCGCCGCGCCCGCCAGGACCGCCATGGCCCATGCCGTCGCCGCGCTCGTCGAAGCCGCGCGGACCGCGGCCATGCATGACGTATTCGTGGCGGTGTTCGCCGTGATGGTGGTGGTGATGCTGGCCGCAATGGCCGTGATGATGGTGGTGGCCGCCGTGGCCGTGTTCTGTGTGGTGTGAGTTTCTCATGTTTTCTCTTTAAAGATATATCGTTAGTAGGTGTCGTTATTTTATAACGATATATCGATAAGTCAAGGAGAAATTTGTTATGCTCTTCTTTTCCCACTCCACACGCCGATGCCATGCCTGACAAAACCGCCTTTGAGAAGATGGTTGTGAAAAATGCCAAGGCCCTGGCCGTGCTCAATGACGGCGGCGAGCATGGGGAATTGCTGGCGCAGTTGCCGGCCGAGCGGCGGGTGAGTGAGGGAGAGCGCGCCGACTGGATACTGCTGTTCGCGCGCAGCCGCGCGGAACTGGAGCGCTTCCTGCCGATGGCGCAGGCGCGCCTGGCGCCCGGCGGCGCGGTCTGGGTGGCGTACCGCAAGGGCGGCGCGAAGGCGGGCAGCGACATCCACCGCGACGATATCCGCAGTTTTGCGCAAACCGTGGGGTTGGACAGCGTGGCGATGGTCTCCATCGATGGCGAGTGGTCGGCGCTGCGCCTGAAACAAGGCTAAACGCAGGTCAGGCGACGCCGTGCAAGGCCAGCGCCCATTCGACGTGTTCGCGCACGATGGCCGACGGGTGCTCGCGGCGCGACAGCAGGGCCGCGACGATGTCGGCCTGGCCACGGGCCTTGGCGGCCGCGTTGCCCATGCCGACGGCCAGGTTGCGCAGCCAGCGTTCGTGGCCGATGCGGCGGATCGCGCTGCCTTCCATGCGGCGGTTGAATTCCTCTTCCGTCCAGGCGAACAGCTGCACCATGCCGGCGCTGCCCAGGCTGTGGCGCTCGTCGAAGTCGGGCACGACGGCGCGCTGGGCGAACTTGTTCCACGGGCAGACGGTCTGGCAATCGTCGCAGCCGTACACCTTGTTGCCGATCAGGGGGCGCATCTCGACGGGAATGGCGCCCTTCAATTCGATGGTCAGGTAGGAAATGCAGCGGCGCGCGTCGAGCTGGTACGGCCCCAGGATGGCCTGCGTCGGGCACACCGTGATGCACGCCGAGCACTGGCCGCAGCGTGGCGTTTCCGGCGGGTCGACGGGCAGCGGCACGTCGATGAGGATCTCGCCGAGGAAGAAGAAGGAGCCACCCTGGCGGTTGATCAGCAAGGTGTGCTTGCCGCGCCAGCCCAAGCCCCCTTTTTGCGCCAGCTCGACTTCCATCACGGGCGCCGAATCGCTGAAGACGCGGTAGCCGAATTCGCCGATCTCGCTCTTGATGCGCTCGGCCAGCTGCTGCAGGCGCGAACGCATCACCTTGTGGTAGTCGCGGCCCCGCGCATACACGGAAATGACGGCGGCCGACGGATCGGCGTCGCGCGCCGCCTCGTGCATGCGCCAGTCGGGCCCCAGCGCCAGCGGCAGGTAGTTCATGCGCGCGCTGATGGCGCGCACCGTGCCCGGCACCAGTTCGGCCGGGCGCGCGCGCTTCATGCCATGGCTGGCCATGTACTCCATTTCGCCGTGGTACCCTGCATCGAGCCAGGCTTGCAAGGGCGCTTCCATGTGCGACAGGTCGACGTCGGCGATGCGCACCTCGGCAAAACCGAGCTCGCGCCCCCATTCCTTGATGGTGCGCGCCAGGACGGCGAGATCGGTGACGGTGGCGGACATAGGGGACTTTACGGAAAACGGCAGGCGCGCGGGCGGTTACAATGACAGCAGCCTCCATTTTATGCGATACCGAAGATAATGACCGAACACTTCAAAGCCCACCTACACGATGAAGCCGGCACCGCCGCGCTGGGCGCCGCGCTGGCGCGCGCGCTGGCGCCCGGCCTGGCGATCTACCTGCACGGCGACCTGGGTGCCGGCAAGACGGCCCTCACGCGCGCCCTGCTGCACGCGGCCGGCCATGCGGGCCACGTGAAAAGCCCCACTTATACGCTGTCCGAACCATATACGGTGCAGCTCGATGGCCGGAGCGTCAACGTCATCCACTTCGACCTGTACCGCATGGGCAGCGCCGAGGAATTTCTCGATGCCGGTTTTCGCGAAGACTTCGACGGCCGCAATATCTGCATCGTCGAATGGCCCGAGAAAGCCGAACCGGTGCTGCCGCCGGCCGACCTGAATATTTATTTGAACGTTGCGGGGTCAGGACGTGATGTAGAATTGCAAGCGTCTTCTGAATTGGGTCTGTCATGCCTTCACCGTCTCAAATTCGCCCCGAACCTTTGATCTCCTCGCCCATCACCCGGCGCACGGTACTCAAGGCCGGCGGCACCCTGCTGCTGTCCGTGTTCGCGCCCATGTCGGCGATGGCGGCGCAAATTCTCGCCGTGCGCGTCTGGCCGGCCGAGGACTACACGCGCGTCACCCTGGAAAACGACAGCATCCTGAAGGCGACCCACTTCATCGTCAAGGACCCGGAACGGCTGGTGGTCGACATCGAAGGACTGGAGCTCAATCCCACCTTGAAAGGCCTGGTGGCGAAGATCCAGTCGAACGACCCGTACATCAAGCAGGTGCGCGTGGGCCAGAACCGGCCCAACGTGGTGCGCCTGGTGTTCGACCTGAAGGAAGAAGTCACGCCGCAGCTGTTTACCCTGCCGCCGGCCGGCTCCTACAACCACCGTTTGATCTTCGATCTGTATCCCGTGCACGAGCCGGACCTGATCGCGCAGATGATCGAAAAGGGCGACTGGTCGAGCGACCCGGCCAAGCCCTTGATGTCCGACACGCATACGCCGCCGCCCGCGCTGCCCCTGCCCGAGAGCGGCAAGCCGCCCGTGGCCATCGCGCCGCCGGTGGCGAGCATCGTGCCGCCCGCACCCGATATCCGCCCGGAACAGCGCCCCGAAGCGCGCCCGCTGCCGGGCCAGAAAGTGGTGCGCATGATTACCATCGCGCTCGATCCCGGCCACGGCGGCGAAGACCCGGGCGCCATGGGCAGCCGCGGCAGCCGCGAAAAAGACGTGGTGCTGGCCATCGCCAAGCGCCTGAAAACCAAGCTGGAACTGCAGCCGAACATGCGCGTCATGCTCACGCGCGACGCCGATTTCTTCGTCCCGCTGGGCATGCGCGTGGAAAAGGCGCGCAAGGTGCAGGCCGACCTGTTCGTCTCGATCCATGCCGATGCGTTCATCCAGCCGACGGCGCGCGGCTCGTCCGTCTTCGTGCTGTCCGAAAAGGGCGCCACCTCGACGGCCGCGCGCTGGCTGGCCAACAAGGAAAACCAGGCCGACCTGATCGGCGGCGTGAACGTAAAGAACCACGACAAGCAGCTGGCCAGCGTGCTGCTCGACCTGTCGACGACGGCGCAGATCAATGACAGCATGAAGCTGGGCAAGGCCGTGCTGCGCGAAATCGGCGGCATCAACCGCCTGCACAAGGGCTCCGTCGAGCAGGCCGGCTTCGCCGTGCTCAAAGCGCCGGACATCCCCTCCATCCTGATCGAGACGGCCTTCATCTCGAATCCGGAAGAAGAAGCCAAGCTGACCGACAACGGCTACCAGGACCAGATGGCCGACGCCATCGTCACGGGCATCAAGAATTACTTTGCCAAGAATCCGCCGCTGGCGAAAAGCCGATTGACCTGACATGGACACCCGCATGAACAAGAGTACTTTTGGCCAATTGCCTGCCGTGACCATCCGCGCCGCCGATGGCGCGCAGGCGACCGTCACCCTGTATGGCGGCCACCTGGTCGCGTGGCAGACCAGCGATGGCCAGGAGCGCCTGTTCTGCAGCCGCGATTCAGCCCTCGACGGCAGCCGCGCCATCCGTGGCGGCGTGCCAGTGATCTTCCCTCAGTTCGGCGCGCGCGGCACGGGCATGCGCCACGGCTTTGCGCGCGTGGCGACGTGGCAGCTGGAATCGACCGGCGACACCGATGGCGCCGCATGGGCGCAATTTGCCCTGACCCAGGTTGACTTGCCGGAAGCGATCGCCGCCAGTTGGCCCTGGGCCTTCACCCTGCGCCTGCGCGTGGCGGTGCAAGGCCAGTCGCTGGAACTGCAGCTGTCCGTGCACAACACGGGCGAGCAGGCGTTTCCGTTCTCGGCCGCCCTGCACAGCTATTTTTCGATCGATCAATTGAGCGAGGCGCGCATAGGCGGCCTGCAGCGCGTGCGCTATTCGGACGAAACGCCGCAAGATGCCTTGCAGGCGGAAGAGCTGTTGCAATTTGCGGACAAGCTCGATCGCATCTACTACCAGCTGCCGGGCGCCTTGACCCTGCAGTCTGGCAGCCACACCCTGCGCCTGGAGCAGCAGGGCTTTACCGATGCCGTCGTATGGAACCCGGGCGCGCAAGACGCGGCCGCCCTGCCCGACCTGGCCGACGACGAATACCAGCGCTTCATCTGCATCGAGCCGGCGCTGATCCAGCCCGATACGCTCGCGGCTGGGGCGCAATGGACCGGCCGCCAGCGTCTTGAGTTTATTTAATTCGATTCCTTGATGATGCGGCCATTCGTAGGCTGAATCGGACGCGCATTCAACGGATACAAACGGCTGAACAGCGCCATCTGCGCCGGCGACGCCTGCACCGGCTGCTTCATCACCAGCCACAACACGCCCTCGCTGCACGGCGGCGAAGTCATCGATCCCATGTAGGTGTAGTAATCGCGCCGCGCCGGCAGCATCTCGGCCGGATCGAGCAGGATGGTCGGCTGCATGGTCTCGAATTTTTCCAGCGGCAGGTTATTCCACACCGTCTGGATGGTCGCTTGCGGCGCACCGCGTTCCAGCAGCAGGGCCAGCACGGCCAGCCGGCCTTCCGCATCGCGGTGCACCAGGTGCACCACCATCTCGAACGCCTTGCCATTGATGCGCTCTTCGGACGGGCGGTGGAAATGGAATTGCTGCAGCTCGAACATGCGGTTCTGCACCGTGATGTAATTGCCGCCACTCACGCCCACCTGCACCGTGTGGCCATTGTCGACCACGTTGAACGATGACGGGTGGTAGTCAAAGCTGATCTGCTCGAGTTCCACTTTCATGCCATCGCGGATATCGATCGGCGACTGGCGGCTGCCATTGCCGCACTTGGCCCAGTCGACATTGATCTTGCTCCAGTTGGCCGGGCCGCTGTCGCCCTCGTACGACCAGTGTGTGCCGCGCGCCACGGGAGGTGGCGGCGGCGGCGCCGCTTTCACCACGGCGGCGCGCTTGGCGCGGGCGGCGGCGCGGGCCGCCTGGGTGGCGCGCATTTCCGCCAGGCGCGCCGCGATACGTTCGGACAGGTCGACTTCGGCCGCTTCTTCCTTCTCGCGCGCCGTGGGCGCGACGACGACAGGCGCCTTGACCTCCTTCTTGCCCTCCTTGCCCTTCACCGATTCGGTCAGGGTTTTCATGGCGGCCGCGCGCGCCGACGCCGACATCGGCGCGGATGTGCTGGCGCTCGCCGCGGCGGGGGCATCTTTGGCGCTTGCCATGACCGCCATCGCGGCAAGGCTGCAAGCTAACAGGGCGCTCAAATGTCGCATGGAAATCCAGAAAGTGAGAACACCCTCTGGTTTACGGCTGGAAAGCAACAAAACTTGAATCAGCGCGGGAGTAAAACAGAAATGCGGAGAAGAAAGCTAATCCAGGGCCAGCTGCGGACGGCGCCGCAGCGTGCTTGCCCTGGATCGACGCAGCGTCAAGCCGACTTGCCCACCATGCGCTTGTAGAGTTTCCACATGCCGCCCAGTACCACCGGCACCACGGCGGCGCCGACACCGATCAGCACGATCAAGGTCAGGTGGTCGCGGATCCACGGGATATTGCCGAAGAAGTAGCCCGCCGTCACCAGACCGACCACCCACAACAGGGCACCCGTCACGTTGTACATCTGGAAGCGCGCATGCGTCATGTCGGAAATGCCGGCCACGAACGGCGCGAAGGTGCGCACCACCGGCACGAAACGGGCCAGGATAATGGTCTTGCCGCCGTGCTTTTCAAAGAATTCATGCGTGCGGCGCATGGCATCCTTGTTGATCCAGCGGTAATCGTGGGTAAACACCCTTTGCCCGATGGCCTCGCCTATCCAGTAATTGAGCGTGTTGCCCGTGACGGCGGCCGTCACCAGCAAGGCGATCAGCAAGCCCAGGTGCATCTGTCCCGTCGCGCAAAACGCGCCGGCGATAAATAGCAAGGTATCCCCAGGGAAGAAGAACAGCACCACGAGGCCTGTCTCGCAAAAAATAATGGCAAACAGCACTGCATACACGAGGGTACCGTACTGCTCGATCAAGAGACCCAGCGTCTTGTCGACATGCACGATCATGTCGAGGAATTGCACAAAATCCATATATTTTTCCCTAAAGGTAGCGGCGGAATCATACACCACCCGGCCAGCGCAACGGCAGTCCCCCGGCCGATATTTCGTGATTAATTCGGCAGCGCCCTTGGCGGCGTGGCATTTTAAGTAAAGGTTAAGGAAACGCCGCCTCGGCAGGCCACTATCAGTATTGCTATCCGCAATGTTTTTCCAACGAAATATTGCCATTCCGGTATACACTTTCTGACCGGTGCAATCCGCGCCGACCAGGAGAGAATATGTATCTGCATTCACTGAGCGGCCTGAGCATGGCCAGCGTGCTGGGCCTTGCCCAGTTGTCCGCCCACGCGGCGCCCGTCCAGATCAAGGCGCCCGCCGAATTGCCGGCCAAGGCGACCTTGGCCGACGTGATCAAGGCTACGCAACCGTCCGACTGGCGTGCGCTGGACCCGGACAACACCCTGTACATGGACATTCCCGCCGGCCGCGTGGTGATCGAACTGGCGCCCGACTTCGCGCCGAAGCACGTGGCCAATATCAAGGCCCTGGTCGCCGAACAGTATTACGACGGCCTGGCCATCACGCGCGCGCAGGACAACTGGGTGGCGCAGTGGGGCGATCCGAACGAGAAAAATCCCAAGCCGATCCAGCATGCCCGGCGCACCCTGCCCGGCGAATTTACGGTCCCTTTGACAAACATCAAGAGCTTCACGCGCCTGCCGGACGTTGACGGCTATGCGCCGCAAGTGGGCCATTCGAACGGTTTCCCGTCCGCGCGCGATCCGAAGTCCGGTACGGCCTGGCTCACGCATTGCTACGCCACCGTGGGCGTGGGCCGCGACAACGCCAGCGACAGCGGCGGCGGCACCGAGCTGTACGCCGTCATCGGCCAGTCGCCGCGTCACCTGGACCGCGACATCACCGTCGTCGGCCGGGTCGTCGCCGGCATGCCATTGCTGTCGACCCTGCCGCGCGGCACGGCGCCCATGGGTTTTTATGACAGCCCCGAGAAAAACGTGCCGATCCAGGCCATCCGCCTGGCCGCCAGCGTACCTTTGGCCCAGCGCAGCAACCTGGAAGTGATGCGCACCGACAGCGCCGCCTACCAGGCCGTGCTGGAAGCCCAGCGCCGCCGCGGCGGCCCGTGGAGCAAGGTCACGGCCGGCCACGTCGACGTGTGCAATGCGCCGATACCGGTGCGGGAGGTGGGGAAGTAGGTCAACTTTTAGCCCAAGAACAAGGGCTGGGGTCAGACCCGACGGGTCTGACCCCGGTATAATGACCGCATGAACGCTCCCATCACGCCGCACCGCCCGATCCAGGCCCTGCCTGACCAGTTGATTTCGCAAATCGCCGCCGGCGAGGTGGTCGAGCGGCCATCGGCCGTGGTCAAGGAATTGCTGGAAAACGCGCTCGATTCGGGCGCCACGCAGATCACGGTGCGCCTGGAAGAAGGGGGCGTGAAACGCATCGCGATTACCGACAATGGCCGCGGCATCGATAAAGATCAGTTGCCGCTGGCCCTGGCGCGCCACGCCACCTCGAAGATCGCCTCGCTGCACGACCTGGAAAACGTCGGCACCCTGGGCTTCCGCGGCGAGGCGCTGGCCTCGATCGCCTCGGTGGCCGCCGTCACCGTGACCTCGCGCACGGCCGACGCGGCCCATGCATGGGAAATCGTCGGCTCGCACAACGGCAGCGTCTCGCCGTCGTCGGGCGCGCACGGCACCACGGTCGACGTGCAAGACCTGTATTTCAACACGCCCGCGCGGCGCAAGTTCCTGAAATCCGAGCAGACCGAATACGGCCACTGCGCCGAAGTCGTGCGCCGTATTGCCCTGGCGCGCCCCGACGTGGCGTTCTCGCTGTCGCACAATGGGCGCACCATCGACCAGTGGAATATCAGCGAACTGGCCAAGCGCAGCGCCCACATCCTGGGCAATGACTTCGCCGAAGCGCGCCTGGCGCTGGACGAGTCGGCCGGCACCCTGCGCATTCACGGCTTTGCCGGCTTGCCGACGGCCTCGAAGGCGCGCGCCGACGGCCAGTTCTTTTATGTCAACGGGCGCTTCGTGCGCGACAAGCTGCTGGTGCATGCCGTGCGCATGGCCTACCAGGACGTGCTGCATGGCGACCGTTTTCCCTCGTACGTGCTGGCGCTCGACCTCGACCCGGCGCTGGTCGACGTCAACGTGCACCCGTCGAAGATCGAAGTGCGCTTCCGCGACAGCCGCTCGGTACACCAGTTCGTCTTCCACGCCGTGCAGCGCGCGCTGGCGCAGACCTCGGCCACGGCGTTTGGCAGCGTGCCGGCGCCCCTGCCGGCCGCCTCCAGCCTGGGCGGTGGCGACGCTGGCGCCGCCTCCGGTGGTCCCGGCATCTGGCGCCGCGAGCAGACGCAGACATCGTTCGGCACACAATTCACGAATACCTTCGCGCCAGCGGCACCCGGCGCGGCCCGCCCCTTCTTTGCCGACGCGCCAGGCGTGGGGCAAGACACGGCGGCCTACGGCGCCCTGTTCGGCAGCAACGGTGCATCCTCGCCGATCACGCAGGTGGAGCCCTACATCGCCTCGCCCGAAGCGATGGCGCGCGAAGAATATCCGCTGGGCTTTGCCCTGGCCCAGCTGCACGGCATCTACATCCTGGCGCAGAATACCAAGGGCCTGGTGCTGGTCGACATGCACGCCGCACACGAACGCATCCTGTACGAACAGCTGAAGAACGCGCTGCAGGCGCAGGTGTCGGGCCAGGACATGCAGGTGCAATCCTTGCTGATACCCGTGACGTTCTACGCGGACGCCATCGAAGTATCGACGGCAAATGAAAACCAGGACACCTTGAAAGCGCTGGGCTTCGACATCGCCGCCCTGTCGCCCACCACGCTGGCCGTGCGCTGCGTGCCGACCCTGCTGAAAAACGCCGACGCGCAAACGCTGGCGCGCGACGTGCTGCGCGACGTGCGCGAATATGGCGGCTCGCGCGTGCTGATCGAGCGCCAGAACGAATTGCTGGGCACCCTGGCATGCCACACGGCCGTGCGCGCCAACCGCATTCTGTCGGTGCAGGAAATGAACGCCCTGCTGCGCCAGATGGAGAGCACGGAGCGCGCCGACCAGTGCAACCATGGCCGGCCCACGTGGGTGCAGGTCGAGATCAACGCGCTCGATAAATTATTCCTGCGCGGCCAGTAGGTCGGATTAGCGCAGCGTAATCCGACACTGCAGCGGCGGCATCACGTCGGCTTACGCTTGCGCTAAGCCGACCTACGCACCACCTTACAAGAGTCAACATGCAAAACACCCCACACCTCCCCCTGGCCGTCGCCATCATGGGCCCCACGGCCAGCGGCAAGACGGCCAGCGCGCTGGCCATCGCGCAAGCCATCCCGTCCGAGATCATTTCCGTCGATTCCGCCCTCGTCTACCGGGGCATGGATATCGGCACGGCCAAGCCGTCGCAAGAAGAACTGGCCCAGGTACCGCATCACCTGATCGACATCATCGACCCGCTCGACGCGTATTCCGTGGCGCAGTTCCGCAACGATACGCTGCGCCTGGTGAGCGAGATCACGGCACGCGGCAAGCTGGCACTGCTGGTCGGCGGCACCATGCTGTACTTCAAGGGCCTGGCCGATGGCCTCGACGACTTGCCCGGCGCCGATCCTGCCTTGCGCGCCCAGCTGGAAGAGGATGCGGCCGCCATCGGCTGGCCCGCCATGCATGCGCGCCTGGCGCAGCAAGACCCCGTCACGGCCGCGCGCCTGGCGCCGCAGGACGCGCAGCGCATCGGCCGCGCGCTGGAAATCATCGCCCTGTCCGGCCAGCCCATGTCGGCCCTGCTGGCCCGGCGCGAAAAGACCGTGCTGCCATTTCAATTGCAATCGTTCGCGCTGGAACCGTCGGACCGCGCCGTGCTGCACGCGCGCATCGCCACGCGCTTCGACCTCATGCTGAAAAACGACGCCCTGCTCGACGAAGTGGAGCAGCTGCGCCGGCGCGGCGACCTGCATCCGGGCCTGCCCTCGATGCGCTGCGTGGGCTACCGCCAGGCGTGGGAATATCTCGACGGGCGCATCGACCGCGCCACCCTGCGCGAGACGGGCATCATCGCCACGCGCCAGCTGGCGAAACGACAACTGACCTGGCTGCGCTCGATGCCGGAGCGCATCGTCATCGATTGCCTCGGTGCCGAGCCGGCCGCGTCCATGCTGGCGCAGATCCGGCCGTTGCTGACGCCGTTACAAAAATAATCATGCCCGTGCCGGCACGCAAAAAATCCGCACATTTTTTTGCGCCGGCATTGACAAGGAAATGCGAAGACTGGATAATGCTCGGCTGTTGGGTGATATAGCTCAGTTGGTTAGAGCACAGCATTCATAATGCTGGGGTCGGTGGTTCAAGTCCACCTATCACCACCAAAGAACATCGATCAGGTTTCACCTGGTCAAAACGAGCATCCGGTCTGACCGGTCTGTTTGGTGATATAGCTCAGTTGGTTAGAGCACAGCATTCATAATGCTGGGGTCGGTGGTTCAAGTCCACCTATCACCACCAAGAATTTGCAGCATCGAAAAACCCGCCCCTGCCCCGTGCAGCGGCGGGTTTTTTCATTTCCGGCGCCGCCGCGCATGCGGCCTGCGCACAACACCTGCGCCACTCGCATGCAATCGGGGATTGTGACAAACCGCCACTGGCGCTTACAATGAGAATAATTCTCATTCATATTATTCATCGCCCATGTCCGCCATCCAGCCCAGCCTGCAACAGCAAGTGCAGTCGCTCTACAGCGAACATCACGGCTGGCTGGTCGGCTGGCTGCGCAAAAAACTCAGCTGCCCGCATGGCGCGGCCGACGTGGCGCAAGACACCTTCGTGCGCATCATCGCTTCGCGCGACGCGCTGTTCGGCATGCGCGAGCCGCGCGCCTACCTGTCCACCACGGCGAAGCGCTTGCTGCTCGACCGCGCACGCCGCCAACTACTCGAGCGCAGCTACCTGGCGGAACTGGCCCTGCTGGCCGACAGCCTGCCCGGCGCGCCCTCGCCGGACGAGATCCTGATGGCCGTGCAGGCGCTCGGGCAGATCGCCACGGCGCTGGACGGCTTGTCCAGCAAGGCGCGCGACGCCTTTCTGCTGCACTACCTGGAAGAGCAATCGCAGGCCGCCGTCGCCGCACACCTGAACGTCTCCACGCGCATGGTGCAAAAATACCTGGTGCAAGCCTTGCTGGCCTGCCGCCACGCCTGCCCGGCCATGGCGGCATGAATCACCCCGGCGCGGATATCGCCGCCGAACAGGCCGCCCGCTGGATCGTGCAGCTCAGCGCCGACGACCCGGCCGAGCGCGACACCGCACAGGCCGGCTTCGCCGCGTGGAAGGCGGCCGACCCGCTGCACGCGAGCGCGGCCGCCGGCATGGAAAACCTGCTGCGCCAATTGAGCGCCGTGCGCGAGCCGGCCGGCGGCGACCATCGTCCCGCGCGCGCCGCCCTGGCCGCCATCGCCCCCGACCGTCCCCGCCCCCGCCAGCGTCTGCGCCAGCTGGCCGCCGCCAGCGCCGTGGCCGTGCTGGTGCTGACCGGTGCGCTGCTCATCGGCGAGCGACCCGCCTACCTGCTGGCCGACCTGCGCAGCCCCACGGGACAATGGTCCACGCATACCCTGGCCGACGGCAGCCAGATTACCCTGGCCGGCAACAGCGCCGTCAACGTGCGTTTCAACGCGGGCGAGCGGCATGTGGAACTGGTGCGTGGCGACATCCTCGTCGACGTGGCCAAGGATGCGCAGCGCCCCTTCTTCGTCGACAGCGGCCAGGCGGCGATCCGCGCGCTGGGCACGCGTTTTAGCGTGCGCAGCGAAGACGGCGCCACCATCCTGAGCATGCTGGAATCCAGAGTGCTGGCACAGGTGCCGCAACATCCGGCCGTCGTGGTGCAGGCCGGCCAGCGCACGCGCATCACGGACGATGGCGTCGGAGCGCTAACAAGCATCGATGCGGCCAGCGTGCACGATGCCTGGCGCGCGCGCCAGCTGGTGGTCGACGACTTGCCACTGGCCGAGGTGCTCGACGAACTGACCCGTCACCGCCCCGGCCAGCTGCATTACGACCGCGCGCAGATCGCCGGCATCCGCGTGGCCGCCGTGCTGCCGCTGGATGACACGGACAAGGCGCTGCAGCTGCTGATCGACAATTTCCCGCAGCTGCGCATCCGCATGCTGACGCGCTACCTGGTGATGGTGGACGCGCCCGCAAAAAAATAAATGCCCGCGCAGGTTCGTGTTGGCGCATCTCGTGCGTCAAGGCAGCTGAGATCAATCAAAAAAGGCTGTCACCATGTCCGCTCGAATCGTTAACGTTTCCTCCCCGCGCGCGCTGCGCACGCGGCTGCATCCATTCGCCCTGGCCGCCCTGCTGCTGGCCGGCGCCAGTCTGCACGCCCAGGCCGCCGCGCAGGCCAGCCCTGCCGCCATCAGCTACGCCATCCCGGCCGGTCCGCTGGCCGGCGCCCTGAACCGCTATGCGCAGCAGGCGGGCGTGTCCATCGTCATCGACGCCTCCAAGGTGCAGGGGCTGCAGACGGCCGGCCTGCAGGGCAGCCACGCCATCGAGGACGGCTTTGCCGTGCTGCTGCGCGGCAGCGGCTACGCCATCGGCAAGACGTCCACCGGCTATGTGCTGGTGGCCGCGCCGGCGTCCGCGCCCACGGCGGCGGCCAGCGCCGCTTCGGCGGCCGAACGCACCATGCCCGCGATTACCATCGTCGGCCAGGCCGAGCAAGGCGCCACCACGGAAGGCAGCGGCTCCTACACGGCGCGCAGAATCACCATCGGCAAGGGCGAGCAGTCGATGAAGGACATCCCGCAATCGGTGAGCGTGCTGACGCGCCAGCGCCTGGACGACCAGGGCATCACGGACTTGCGCGAGGCTGTCAACAACGTCACCGGCGTGGTGGGCGTGCATGGCGTGGGACCGGGTGTGGTCATCACGGCGCGCGGCTTCCAGATCGATCAGTGGCAGTACGACGGCGTGCCGATCGACCGCAACACCTATGCGCTGGGTAACTGGGGCCAGGAAAACATGGTCATCTACGACCGACTGGAAGTGCTGCGCGGCGCCTCGGGCATGCTGGTCGGCACGGGCAGTCCGGGCGGCTCCGTCAGCCTGGTGCGCAAGCGCCCGACCGCCGCGCGCAGTGTCAGCATGACGGCGCGCGTCGGCTCCTGGGACCACTACGGCGCCCAGCTCGACGTCAGCATGCCCCTGAATGCGGACGGCAGCCTGCGCGGACGCGCCATCGTCGATGAAGACGATACCCATTCCTTTGTCGACCAGGTGTGGAGCAAGAACCGCACCCTGTACGCGGCGCTCGACTACGACCTGGGACCGGCCACCACCCTGGGCCTGGCCATCAGCAACGTCAACGACCATGGCCGCCCCACCTTCATCGGCCTGCCCCGCTACGCGGACGGCAGCGCGCTGAACCTGCCCCGCTCCACCTTCACGGGCGCCGACTGGAACCGCAGCGAAGCCAGACAAACCAACGTGTATCTGGACCTGGAACACCATTTCAACAGCCAGTGGAGCCTGAAGGCATCGGCCGTGAGCATGAAGGAAAACACCAGCTCCGTGCACCAGCGCGTGGCCATGCCCATTAATCCCGACGGCAGCGGCGCGCGCTATGGCGACTTTGGCATGGATTTCGACAACCGCAAGCGCGGCATCGATACCTACGTGCGCGGCAAATTCGACGGCCTGGGCATCGCGCAGGAAGTCCTCGTGGGCGCCAGCTATGTCACGATGGCCTCGGACGACGTCTATGCGCGCGCCTGGGAATCCGGTGCGGACGTCTTCAACATCAGGCACAACCGCCCATGGCAAGACCTCGACAGCATCGCCGCGCGCGGCGTGCGTCCCGTCAGCACCTACGAAATACGCCAGAAAGGCCTGTATGGCAGCTGGAACGGCCAGTTGACCGGCAAGCTGAAAGCCGTGCTGGGCGGACGTTTCAGCTGGTACGACTTCGTGTATGCGACACCCAAAGGCCCCGAGGAACAGCTCAACGCCACCGCCAGGTTCACGCCATCGGCGGCACTGATCTACGCGCTCGATCCGCAATGGTCGGCCTACGCCAGCTATGCCGACATCTTCACGCCGCAAAGCATCCGCGATGCGCAAGACAAGGTCCTCAAACCCATCACGGGCAGCAACTACGAGGCGGGCATCAAGGGAGAGCTGATGGATGGCAAGGTCAACACCTCGCTGGCCGTGTTCCGCTACGACCACAAGAACCGTGCCGTCACCGACTATGCTGCGGGCATGGTGTGCCCCGACGGGTACTGCTCGCGCGCCTCGGGCAAGGTGCGCAGCCAGGGCCTGGAAGCGGAAGTGTCGGGCGAAGTGGCGCGCGGCTTGCAGCTGTCGGCCGGCTATGCCTACACGACGACGACCTATCTGAACGACCCGGACGAGCAGGGCAAGGTCTTTTCCACCTGGACGCCCAAGCACATGCTGCGCGTGTGGTCCAGCTACACGCTGCCTGGCGCCTGGGACAAATTCAGCGTCGGCGCCGGCGTCAACACGCAAAGCCATACGCTCGATACCAATCGGACCTTCAAGCTTGCCGGCTTCTCGATCTGGAATGCACGCCTGGCGTGGCAAGCCACGCCGCAGGTAGCCCTGTCGGTCAACGTCAACAACGTCTTCGACAAACGCTACATCATCCCGGCCTACAACACCACGGGGTCGAATAACTACTATGGCGACCCGCGCAACGTGCAGTTCACCCTGAAGTACACGCCGAAGTGGTAGGACGATCGAGAGGCTGAGCACCGGCACGCTGGCCATGACGCGGGACTGGCATTCAGTTTGCGCCGCGGCCGGCATTTTCGGCTAAGATGATGGCGCGGCATTGCGCCGCACCGCATCGTGCATCGGCCTCTCATTCATCTACACCGTCAATGGAACAAAAAGACAAGTCTTGGGTCACTTCGGTGGACGTCGCCAAACGGGCCGGCGTCTCCCGCTCCGCCGTCTCGCGCACGTTCACGCCCGGCGCCAGCGTGGCGCCCGAAACGCGGGCCCGCGTGATGGAGGCGGCGCAGTCGCTGGGCTACCAGGTCAACATCCTGGCACGCAGCATGAACCAGGGACAAAGCAACCTGGTGGGCGTCGTCATCACAGGCTTCACGGACCCGTTCCGCGTGGCCCTGCTGGGGGAAATCACGCGCAGCCTGAGCGAACATGCGCTGGTGCCGCTGCTGATGAATACGGAAGACCCCGAACGTCTCAGCGAATTGCTGCGCATCCTCCTCAGCTACAAGATTTCCGGCGTCATCATGACGTCCGGCTCGCCGCCGTCCGCCGTCGCCACGGAATACCTGCAGCGGCAAGTGCCGGTGGCCATGATCAACCGCGCGCGCGACCTGAAAGGCGTGGACGTGGTCAACAGCGACAACCGCCATGGCGGCGAACTGGCGGCCAGCACCCTGCTCGACAGCGGCGCCAAACGGCTGGCCTTCGTCAACACGCGCGCAAGCAGTTTCAGCGGCATCGCGCGCGGCAAGGCCTTCCTCGACCACCTGGCGCCGGCCGTGGCGAAGAAGCGCTGCACGGCCGGCGAATACCTGGCCGACGCCATCGGCTACCAGGCGGGCCAGGAAGCGGCCGACGCCCTGCTCACATCAAGCAAGCTGCCCGACGGCGTCTTTTGCGCCACCGACCTGATCGCCTGCGGCTTCATCGATGCGGCGCGCAGCAAGTACGGCATCGACGTGCCCGCGCAACTGCAGGTGATCGGCTTCGACGACATTCCCATGGCCGCGCTGGACGCCTACCAGCTGACCACCATCCGCCAGGATGCGGGCGAACTGGCCCGCCGCGCCGTCAAGAGCCTGGTCGAGCGCATGGAAAAATTTGCCATGCCGGGCCGCCTGAAGGAAGTGCCCGTCACCCTGGTGCGGCGCGGCACGACGCGCTAAGCGATGCAACACGGCAGATGGCGCCGCGCCGTCTGCCCGCCCGCCACCGCCCGCCGTTCCCCGTTTCCCACACTTTTTCGTCCCCCGCCTGTACTTGTTGACATCAAAAAAAATCCGGGTTACTGTTTGCACACGCGTGCTGCACACGTGTGCAATTTCTTCAAGCAGGCCAGTTCTGGCCACACCATTAAAAAAACGCCCCGTCCGCGGAGGCGTATCAAGGAGACTGTTATGTTGAACCACGTTCTAAGAATCGCCCTGTTCGGCGCCGGCGCCATCGGCCTGGCGGCCTGCACCACCCCCACCGCCACGCGGCAAGATATGGCCGCCACGGCCGCCGCCAATCCGAAGCTGGCGAAGATCGGCCAGATCGTCGTCGTGTACATGGAAAACCGCAGCTTCGACCATCTGTTCGGCACCTTCCCCGGCGCCGACGGCATCGCCAATGGCCACGCGCCCGACACCACCACGCAGATAGGCCCCGATGGCAAGCCGTACCGCCTGCTGCCCGCCGTGGCGTTCGACAAGGGCGGCCTGGATCCGCGCTTCAAGGGCGACATCGGCAACCAAGCCTTCCGCATGGAGCCGAGCGTCTCGCTGGGCGACAAGACGGCCAGTCCCGTGCATGCCTTCTGGACGCACAAGCGCCAGATCAACGACGGCAAGAATGACCGCTTCGTCGTCGAGGGCAATACGGGCGCCCTGCCCATGGGCTATTTCGACGGCAGCAAGCTCAAACTGTGGGCGCTGGCGCAGCGCTACACCTTGGCCGACCGCTTCTTCCAGTCCGCCTACGGCGGTTCCTTCCTCAACCACATGTGGCTGACCTGCGCCTGCACGCCCGTGTTCCCGAACGCGCCCGAGTCCATCGTCGCCCAGGATGACCGCGGCACGGGCCACAAGCAGGGCGAAGAGGCGGAAGTGACGCAGGATGGCTACGCCGTCAACACCATGCAAGGCCCGTTGCTGTTCGACCCCACCAAGAAGCAGACCTTCCTGCCGCCGCAAACCATGCCCACCATCGGCGACCGCCTGACGGACAAGGGCATTTCCTGGGTCTATTATGCCGACGGCTACGACATCGCCGTCGCCTCGACCAAGTCGGGCAAGAAGGCCGAGGATTTCTCGTATCACCACCAGCCGTTCACTTACTTCAAGCGCTTCATCGACAGCCCGCAGCAGCGCGCCACGCACCTGAAGGACCGCTCCGACATGCTCGCCGACATCAAGGCAGGCAAGCTGCCGCCCGTCTCGTTCTACAAGCCGATGGGCAAGAAGAACATGCACCCGGGGATGGAAAAATCGAGCGTGGCGGCCGGCGACGACGAGGGCGTGGCCATCATCAGCGCCATCATGGAAGGCCCGCAATGGAAGGATACCGTCGTCATCGTCACCACCGATGAAAACGGCGGCTTCTGGGACCACGTGGCGCCCCCGAAAGGCGACCGCTTCGGCCCTGCCACGCGCATCCCCGCGCTGGTGATCTCGCCCTTCAGCGAAGGCGGGCATATCGACCATACCGAATATGAAACCGTGTCGATCCTGAAGTTCATCGAGGAACGCCACGGCCTGGCGCCATTGAGCGAACGCGATGCGCGCGCCAACAGCCTGGCCAAGGCCCTCAAGCTGTAATTCCCCCCCTGCCTGTCTACCCTGGGTGCGCCGTCCTGTGCGGCGCGCCCGGGCTAACCACACCTGAAGGAAACGCCATGCTGCACGCACGCCATCTTCCCCTGTCCCTCCTGATGCTCGCCCTGGCCGCCTGTGGCGGCGGCGACGATACGCCGCCCCCTGTCACGCCACCGGTAACGCCGCCGGTGACGCCACCGCCCGCCACCTACTACCAGACCAAGACGCCGTACACGCCACAACAGGAAGCCGCCACCTACGAGGCCGCGCCAGCCGGCTACGCGCCCGTGTTCACCGAACTGGTGGCGCGCCACGGCTCGCGCGGCCTGTCGAGCATGAAGTACGACGCCGCCTTCTATAACGTCTGGCAAAGGGCCGCCGCCGACGATGCGCTCACGCCGCTGGGGCAAAAACTGGGCGCCGACATCCTGAAACTGATGAAGGCCAACGCCCTGCTCGGCTATGGCGTGGACGGCATCACGGCGCCCGGCTACGGCAACCTGTCGCAGACGGGCATCAATGAACACAGGCAGCTGGCCGTGCGCATGCTGGCGCGCCTGCCCGCCCTGTTCACGCAGCTCGGCGCCAATGCCGCCAGCGCGCCGCGCCAGATCGTCACCGTCAGCTCCGGCGTGGACCGCGCCAAGGACAGCGCCGCGTATTTCGCGCAGTCGCTGGCCAGCACTGCGCCGGCCGTCGCCCCGCTGATCACCTTGCCGCCCGCCCCCGCCGGCTACCCGGCCGGCAAGCCCGTGGCGCAGCCGGCCGGCACCAACCGCTTCCTGCTGTATGCGCACAAGCTGGTGCCGAAGACGGACCTGGTCACCGATGCCCTCGACCGCTACTACCCGACCTACCAGGACAGCCAGGCCTACCAGACCTACCTGAAAAGCCCCGACTTCGTGGCCAAATACACGGCCATCGACACGGACGCCACGGCCCGCACCCTGGGTCGCGAAGTGCTGGAACGCCTGTTTGCCAAGGCGTTTGTGGACAAGATCGACAACGGCACCTACAGCTTCGCCAATACGGGTACTTACAGCTTCACCAGCGACGACGGCAAGTTCACCAACACCGTCACGGGCGACGGCGAGACCACCATCAAGGGCCTGGCCGATGCCGCTTCCGTGCTGTACAACCTGTACGCCATCATGGCCGGCATGACGAACGAGGTCAAAGCCGACTTCGTGCAGTACATGCCGTCGGACGCGGCCAGGTACCAGGCCTTCGTGCAGGACTACCAGGATTTTTATAACAAGGGTCCCGGCACCACGGAGAGCGCCAACGTCACCTGGAACTACGTGCGCGCGCTGCGCGAAGACTTCTTCACGGAAGTGGACGCCATCGCGCGCGGCGACCTGTCGCACGGCGCCAAGCTGCGTTTCACGCACGCCGAAGCCATCATCCCGCTGGCCACGGCCATGGGACTGAAGACCGTCGTCGGCACGCTGCCGGCGGCGCAGACCTACAGCTATGACAACAGCAGCTGGCGCGGCCTGTACGTGGCGCCGATGGCCGCCAACATGCAGTGGGATGTGTACCGCGACGGCAGCGGTAATGTGCTGGTGAAGATGCTGTACAACGAAAAGGAAACGGACTTCCAGGCCGCCTGCGACGGCGCCCGCTTCGCCGCCGGCAGCCATTTCTATGTGTACGCGAAGCTGAAGACCTGCTACGGCCACGTGGCACAGTAAGCAGGGAACGCGGGCGGGACGGCATTCAGCCGTGCCCGCCTGTTTCACGTTTGGTGCTAGGCTTGCACGTAGGAAATTAAACTCAGCGACGGACTTCCATGCGCCTACCACTTACTCCGACCAGCAAGATGCTGGCCCTGGCACTGGCCCTCTGCGCCAGCCCCGCCCTGGCCGTCGAAGGCTATTACCAGACCAAGACACCGTATGCGCCGCAGCAGGACCCGGCCACCTATGCCGCGCCGCCGGACGGCTTCCAGCCCATCTTCACGCAGCTGGTGGCGCGCCACGGCTCGCGGGGGCTGACCAGCATGAAAAACGATGCGGCCCTGTACGCGATGTGGCAGCAAGCGGCCGCGCAGGATGCGCTCACGCCCCTGGGACGCGAACTGGGTCCCGACATCCTGGCCCTGATGAAGGCGAATGCCTTGCTCGGTTATGGCGTGGCCGGCATCGAGCAGCCCGGCTATGGCAATCTGTCGCAGACGGGCATCGACGAACACCGGCAGCTGGCCGCGCGCATGCTGGCGCGCCTGCCCGCCCTGTTCGCGCAAGTGGGGCAGGAGGCTGCGACGGCACCGCGCCAGCTCGTCACCATCAACTCGGGCGTGGACCGCGCGCGCGACAGTTCGCGCTTCTTCACGCAATCGCTGCTCGAGCACGCACCCGCGCTGGCGCCCTTGTTGTACCTGCCGCCCGCGCCCGCGCCATATCCGCAGGGACGCAAGGCCGCGGTACAGCCGATTTTGCAGCCCGATGGCGTGAACCGCTTCCTGCTGTATGCGCACAAGCTGGCGCCGCAGACAGATCTTGTCACCGATCGGGCCAACCCGCATTACGCCACCTATGCCGCCAGCCAGGCCTACCAGTACTATGAAAGAACCAAGCAACTGCATGCGCTGATGGATGCTCCCGCCAGGCTGCCAGCGGCGACCGCGCATGCGCGCCATGTGCTCGAACGGCTGTTTGCGCCCGCCTTCCTCGACCAGTTTGAAAGCGGCCGCGCCAGCTATGCGGACACGGGCAGCTACACCTTCACCAGCGCGGACGGCAAGCTCACGCGCACCATGGCGGGCAGCGGCAAGACGGTCATCCGCAGCCTGAATGCGGCCGCCACGACACTGTATGAGCTGTATGCGATCGCCGCCGGCATGCGGCATGAAGTGCCGGCCGATTTCAGCCGCTACATGCCCGTCGAAGATGCGCGCTACTACGCGTATGTGGCCGACTACGAGGATTTTTACCAGAAGGGACCGGCCACCACGGAAAGCGGCGGCGTGACCTGGCGTTTCGCGCTGGCCTTGCGCGAGGATTTTTTCAAGGAAGTCGACGCGCTGGCCAGCGGAGACTTGCGCCACGCGGCCAAGCTGCGCTTCACGCACGCCGAGATGCTCATTCCGCTCGCTTCGGCCATGGGCTTGAAGCAGGTGCTGGCGCCCGTGCCGGCATCGGCCAGCTACAGCTATGAGACGAATCCGTGGCGCGGCCAGAGCGTCTCGCCGCTGGCGGCCAACATGCAGTGGGATGTGTACCGCAACGGCGAAGGCCGGCTGATCGTGCGCCTGCTGTACAACGAAAAGGAAACCGACTTCCAGGCCAGTTGCGACGGCGCCCGCATCGCGCCCGGCAGCGTCTTCTACGACTATGCGAAACTGAAAACCTGCTACGGCCACGTGGCGGCGCGCTGATGCGCTGATGCTGCGCGCCGCCATCGCACCCTACTTCAAGGTCGGCATGGCAAATTCGGCCCCGGCCGCCGTCGAGGCCGGCCAGCGCTGCGTCACCGCCTTCTGCTTGGTATAGAAACGCACCGATTCCGGGCCATGCGCGTGGTGGTCGCCGAACAGGCTGCGCTTCCAGCCGCCAAAGCTGTGGAACGCCATCGGCACGGGAATCGGCACGTTGACGCCCACCATCCCCACCTGCACCCGGTGCGTGTATTCGCGCGCCGTGTTGCCGTCGCGCGTGTAGATCGCCGTGCCGTTGCCGTACTCATGCGCGTTGACCAGGTCCAGCGCCGCCGTGAAATCGGGCACGCGCACGATGCACAGGACTGGCCCGAAGATTTCCTCCTTGTAGATCGTCATCTCCGGCGTGACGTGG
Organism: Janthinobacterium sp. PSRC1-1; assembly: GCF_049897525.1. Classification (NCBI taxonomy): domain Bacteria; kingdom Pseudomonadati; phylum Pseudomonadota; class Betaproteobacteria; order Burkholderiales; family Oxalobacteraceae; genus Janthinobacterium; species Janthinobacterium sp. PSRC1-1. The sequence continues at coordinate 618,076 of NZ_JAFCWK010000001.1, read as the reverse complement.
TCGAACAGGCTGCCGCCGAGGAAAAAGCCCTTTTCGTGGCCGGGCAGCACGAAACCGCGCCCATCGGCCACCAGCTTGGCGCCTTCCTTGACGCCCGTGGCGATGTAGCCGGCGATCTTCTCCTTGTGCACTTGCGTCACCACGGGGCCCATCTCGGCCGACAAATCCATGCCCTGCGTAATCTTGAGTGCTGCGATGCGCGGCACCAGCGCTTCGACCAGCTGGTCCGCCACATTGCCGACCGCCACGACGACGGAAATGGCCATGCAGCGCTCGCCGGCCGAACCGAAGGCCGCGCCCATCAGGGCATCGACCGTCTGCGGGATATCCGCGTCGGGCATGACGACCATGTGGTTTTTCGCCCCACCCAAGGCTTGCACGCGCTTGCCCTGCGCGCAGCCGGTGGCGTAGATGGTTTCGGCGATCGGCGTGGAGCCGACAAAGCTGACGGCGCGCACGTCCGGGTGATGCAGCAAGCCGTCCACGGCTTCCTTGTCGCCCTGCACCACATTAAACACGCCGTCGGGCAAGCCCGCATCCGTCAACAGTTGCGCCAGCAGCAGGCTGGCCGACGGGTCGCGCTCCGACGGTTTGAGGACGAACGTATTGCCGCAGGCAATCGCCATCGGGAACATCCACATCGGCACCATCACGGGGAAATTGAACGGCGTGATGCCGACACAGACGCCGAGCGCCTGGCGGATCGACCAGGCGTCGATGCCGCCGGCCACCTGCTCCGAATATTCGCCTTTCATCATCTGCGGGATGCCGCAGGCAAACTCCACCACTTCGATGCCACGCGTCACTTCCCCTTTCGCATCGGTAAACACCTTGCCGTGTTCGGCCGTGATCAGGGCGGCCAGCTTGTCGGCGTTTTGCTCGAGCAACTCTTTAAATTTGAACATGACCCTGGCGCGGCGCAGGGGCGACGTTTGCGACCAGGCGGGAAAGGCCGCATGGGCGGCGGCCACGGCCGCGTTCAGCTCGGCGGCAGTGGCCAGGGCCACCTTGGCGGTCACCGCTCCTGTGGCAGGGTTAAAAACGTCGCTCGTGCGCTCGGAGCGCGACGCCATGGGGTTGCCACCGATAAAGTGGCCGATCTGTTGCGTTGTCATTGTCTTGTCCTTGGTTATTTCGTCATCAGCCATTCATGGGCCGGGTCGTTTTTAAAATGCCACACGCGTCGCGGGCCGGCCATCACGTTCAGGTAATAGCCGTCATAGCCATACGGCACGGTGACGGGGTGGTAACCCCTGGGCACCATCACCACGTCGTGGTTTTCCACGGCCATGGCTTCGTCGATGGAACGGTCATCCGTGTAGACTCGTTGGTAGGCAAAGCCCTGCTCCGGGTTCATGCGGTGGTAATACGTTTCTTCCAGCGAGCTTTCCAGCGGCACATTGTCGCTGTCGTGCTTGTGCGGCGGATAGCTCGACGAGTGGCCCGACGGCGTGACCACCTCGACCACCAGCAAGCCATCCGCCTCGGCCGTCTGCGGCAGGATGTCGCACACATAGCGGGTATTGGCGCCCTTGCCGCGCACGGAGCGCGTCATGGCGCTTGGCTCGATCAGGCGCGCCGGACGGTGCGTGGTGGCTGGCGCGCTGCACAGGGCGACCTCGGCGGCGCTCACGGCCGTGATGCTGACCTGAGTATCGAGCGGCACATACACGGCGTAGGGCGAGCGATCCTCGAAGACGCTGGCGCGCCCGCCGATGGCTTCCCAGGTCTGTTCACCGGCCCGCACGGTGACCGTGCCCGTCAGCACGACGATGCACAGTTCGCGCTTGCCCGTCTCCAACGTTAGCGGTTCGCCGGCCGCCAGGCGGTGCGCGGCAAAGCCCACATGCGTCCAGCCGGCCGACTCGGGCGTGACTTCGACGATGGTCTGTCCCTGCCCTGCTTTCACCAGCAGCGGGCTCATGCCGCTTCCCTGCCCAGGCGGGGAATCGCTTCGACGAGATGTGCCAGGTAGTCGTGGCCCATCTTCGCATACTGGTAACTGGGCGCCACGGCCGGGTCTTGCTCCGCTTCCACCACCAGCCAGCCCGCGTAGCCATGCAGATACAGCCGCGTCAGGATGGCCGGGAAATCGATGCAGCCGTCGCCGGGCACGCTGAAGGCGCCATTGATGACGGCCTGCAGGAAGCTCCAGTGGCCATTGCGGGCCAGTTTCACCACGTTGGGGCGCACGTCCTTGCAATGCACGTGGCAAATCCTGTCGATATGTTTATTGAGCACCGCCAGCGCGTCGCCGCCGGCAAAGGTGATGTGGCCGGTGTCGAACAGCAAGCCGACCTCGGACCCCGTCAGGGCCATCAATTGATCCACGTCCGCCGGCGTTTCCACGTAGGCGCCCATGTGGTGGTGGTAGGCCAGGCGCACGCCGTGGTCGAGCAAGTGCCTGGCAAACGCCGTCAGCTTGTCGGCGTAGTCCTGCCATTGCTGCTGCGACTGGAAACGCGGGCGCTTATATAAAGGGCGCGCTTCGCCCTGGATGGCGTCGGCCACTTCGCCGTACACCATGACGGTGGCGCCGCTGTCGGCCAGCAGGCGCAAGTGCGATGCCACGGAGGCGATCTCTTCCTCGACAGAGCGGTGCGCCAGCCGTCCCGAATACCAGCCAGAGACGCACGCCAGGCCATACTTGCCCAGCACGGCGTTCAGGGCCGGGGCATCTTTCGGAAACTTGTTGCCCAATTCAAAACCCACGTAGCCGATCTCGGCACCTTCCTTCAGGGCCGTTTCCAGCGGCGTCTCGCCGCCCAGCGATGGCAAATCATCGTTCATCCACGAGATCGGGTTGATGCCGATCTTGACATTCCAGGTAGTCATCTCAATTCCTTTGTTTCAGACGATCGTTTTCATAACGGGCGCGCGCAGCTTGCACGCCTGGCTGGGTGGAGACCTCGGGTACGGCCACTTCCCACCAGCAGCCGCCCTCTTGCGTCGTGCGCGTGTCGTCCGTGTCGATGCAGATCAGATAGGTACGCGCGGCGGCGCGGGCGCGCAGCATCGCCTGTTCCAGTTCGGCAATGTTGGCCACGTGTTCGGACAGCGCACCCAGCGCTTGCGCATGCAGGGCGAAGTCGATACGCGGGGCGCTGTCGGGCAACATATTGTTGAACGAGGCATTGCCGCACGCCTGCTGCAATCGGTTGATGCAGCCATAGCCGCGGTTGTCGAGCACGACGATGATGAGTTTTTTGTCCAGCATGACGGAGGTGGCGATTTCCGAATTCATCATCAGATAGCTGCCGTCGCCCACCATGACGATGACTTCCGCTTCCGGTTTGGCCATCTTGACGCCGAGGCCGCCCGCGATTTCATAGCCCATGCACGAATAGCCGTATTCCATGTGGTAGCCGCCCGGTGTTTCCGTTCGCCACAGTTTATGGAGTTCGGCCGGCAAGGTCCCCGCCGCGCAGACGACGATGTCGCGCACAGTAGAATCCGGTGCCGAGCGCTGCACGGCGCCGATGACTTCGCCGTCATACGGCAAGCCGGCGACTTCCCGTTTGCCCGTGATCGCCAGCACGGTGTCGCGCCAGGCATTCGCCTCCTGCTGCGCGCGCTCCTGCCACTGGCCCGCGCTGTGCCAGCCGCCCAACTGCCGCGACAATCCCTGCAAGCCCAGTGTCGCGTCCGCCTGCAAGCCCAGGCCCCGGCGTTTCAGCGCATCGAAAGCGTTGACGTTCAGGCTGACCAGTTGCGCCTGCGCAAACAGGGAGTGCGATCCCGTCGTGAAATCCTGCAGGCGCGTGCCGACGGCCAGCACCACGTCGGCCTGCGCCGCCAGGCTGTTGGCGGCGGGCGAACCGGTCACGCCGATGGCGCCCAGCTGCAGCGGATGGTCCCACGGCAAGCTGCTCTTGCCGGCCTGGGTTTCCGCCACGGGGATGCCATGGCGTTCGGCGAACGCCCGCAGGGCGGCGCTGGCCTTGCCGTACAACACGCCGCCGCCGGCGACGATCAGCGGCTGCTTCGCGTTTTTCAACTGTGCGGCCGCTTCTTCCAGTTCCTGCTCGACGGGCGGCACGGCGCGGAAACGCACGATGCGCGGCATAAAGAATTCTTCCGGATAGTCATACGCCATCGTCTGCACGTCTTGCGGCAGAGATAACGTGACGGGACCGCAGGCGGCCGGGTCCGTCAAGGCGGCAATGGCGCGTGGCAAGGCCGTCAGCAATTGCTCTGGATACACGATGCGGTCGAAGTAACGCGACAGCGGTTTGAACGCATCGTTCACCGAGACGCTGCCGTCGCTGCCATCTTCCAGCTGCTGCAAGACCGGGTCCGGCGCACGCGACACGAAGACGTCGCCGGGCAACAGCAAGACCGGCAAGCGATTCACGTGCGCCAGCGCGGCGGCCGTCAGCAAGTTGGTGGCGCCGGGGCCGATGGAACTGGTCACGGCCAGCATGCGCCGGCGCATGTGCGCTTTCGCGTAGGCAATGGCCGAATGCGCCATCGCCTGTTCGTTGTGCGCGCGGTAGGTGGGGAAGGATTCCCGGTATTGGTACAGCGCCTCACCAATACCTGCCACGTTGCCGTGGCCAAAGATGGCGAAGGCGCCGCCGAACAGGGGGGTCAAGGAACCATCACCGTCCTCCGTGCGCAGGGCGGCCAGATAGCGTACCAGGGCCTGCGCCATGGTCAAGCGGATCGTCGTCTTCATGCGGCACGCTCCAGACGGTTGCGCGTGCGCTGCCAGAGGGAAATCAGCTGCTCGAAGTTGGCGCGCACGGCGGCGATCAGGCCCGCATCGTCCAGCTCGCCGGCCAGCCAGCGGCGGCTCGGCTCCTGGAAGATGGTGCGCCCCACCATGAAGCCGCGGCACGTGGTGCTGGCACTGGCTTGCTCAAAACTCGCAGCCAGTTTTTCGATCGGCGCGTTCAAGCCAAGTAATACCACGCCACGGCAATACGGATCGCGCTCGTGCACGAGGGCATCGATCGCTTGCCATTGCGCAGCCGACATGCTTTCCAGCTTCCACCATTCCGGATAGATGCCCAGGTTGTACAACCGCTTCACCGCGCGATACACGGTATCGTCGTGCTGCGGCAGCGACTTGGCGGGAATAATTTCCAGCAATAATTCATGGCCCGTGACTTGCGCGGCGTCGTACAAGCCCTTGATCTGCGCTTCCTGTTCCAGCCGGTTTTCCGGCGTATCGTCGGGGTGCAATTGCACCAGGCACTTGATCACGTGTTCCTTGGGCCACTGCGTCAGGCGCGACGCGAGCGAACGCCCCCAGTCGAACTGCAGCGGATTCGAGCCCGGCATCTCGACGGGACGGCCGATCCACCAGCCGCGCCCCGTCGCATCGTTGAGCGCATCGGCGCCATAGCGGTCATCGATCAGCACGCCCGTGCCGCCCTGCAAGCCGCGCGCCGCCTCCGTCTGGCCCACGGCTTGCACAAATAATTGCTTGAGCTTTGCAATCCGCGCTTCATCGCTGGCTCCCTGCTGGGCCAGCTCAAAGAATTGCGTGCGGTGATCGAAGGCAAACACACACAGCTCGTTCCACTCTTTGCGCGCCACCGTCGTGCGGTGCAAGCGGGACAAGGTGGCGTCCTGATCAGGACGGCTCAGTTTGGCCGCATTGGCGAGGAAATAGTCGAGCTCGACAGGCGACGGCATGGCCGGCGCGCAACCATGGCGCGACACGACGAGGGCGCCGCAGCCATTCGCGTAGCGGCAGCACGCGTCGTAATCCTCGCCGCGCAGCCAGCCTTTCAGGAAGCCGGACAGAAAGGCGTCGCCCGCGCCCAGCACGTTGAGCACGTCCACGCGCACGCCCTGATAGTTGAAGGCCGCATCGAGACCGGCAGGAATGCCCGCCTCGATGACGGCGCTGCCCAGCGGACCGCGCTTGACGACCAGGGTGGCCAGCGTGGCGGCCCGCACGGCGCGCAGGGAGGCCATGATGTCCGCACCGCCGCCGGCGATCATGAATTCCTCTTCCGTGCCAACGATCAGATCGAATTGCGGCAGGATCGCCTGCAAATGGCTGGTCACGCCGTCGTTCGAGACGAAACGCGTTTCGCCATCGGCCTTGCCGGAGAGTCCCCACAGCACGGGCCGGTAATCGATGTCGAGCACGGTACGCACGTTGTTGGCGCGGGCCAGTTGCAATGCCTGCGTGCTGACGGCGTGCATGGCGGACGTGGAAAAATGCGTGCCAGTGATTAATAATGCTTTGCTGGAAGCGATAAAGGCGGCGTCGACGGCGGCCGGCTCGATGGCCATGTCGGCGCAATTTTCGCGGTAAAAAATCAGGGGGAAGGTGTTTTTATCCTTGATGCCCAGCATGACGAGGGCGGTGAGCCTCTCGCGGTCGATGCCGACATGGCTGACGTCGCAGCCCTCTTTCGACAAAGTATCGGTGAGGAAACGGCCCATGTGGTCGTCGCCCACTTTCGACAGCATGGCCGATTTGAGGCCCAGACGGGCCGTGCCGAAGGCGATGTTCGCCGACGAGCCGCCCAGGTATTTGGCGAAACTGGTGGCGTCTTCCAGGGTGCTGCCGATCTGCTGCGCGTACAGGTCCACCGCCAGACGGCCCAGGCAGATCACGTCGAGCGCGCGGCCCGGGGCAAATTCAGTCGTATTCTTCATGGCATTGCTTCCTTATGACAGTTGCACGATGCGCTGCTCGCGCCACGACACGGTGGCCGCTTCGGCCAGTTCCAGGGCCTTCAAGCCGTCGTGGACGGTGGTGCGCAGGGGAGCGCCGTGGGCAAAGGCGTCGAAAAAGTGCGCCATCTCGCTGGCGTAGGCGGCGCGGTAGCGTTCCAGGAAAAAATCTTCCGGACGGTCCACGCTGACGTTGACGGCACCATACGCCGTCACTTCCGTCGGCTTGTGGTTGCCCGCCTGCAGCATGCCGGCGCTGCCCAGCACTTCGAAGCGCTGGTCGTAGCCATAGGCGGCGCGGCGCGTGGTGTTGATCTGGCACAAGCGGCCTTGTGCCGTGCGGATGGTCACGGCCGTGCAATCGAGGTCGCCCGCTGCGCCGATGGCGGGGTCGACGAGGCAGCTGCCCGTCGCGTGCACGCTGACGGCTTCGTCGTCGAGTATCCAGCGGAAGATGTCGAAATCGTGGATCAGCATATCCTTGAAGATGCCGCCCGACACCTGGATGTAGCTGACGGGCGGCGGTCCCGGATCGCGGCTGGTGACGATGAGCATCTCCGGCGTGCCGATCTCGCCCGCGTCGATGCGCTGCTTGACGGCGGCAAACGTGGGATCGTAGCGGCGCTGGAAGCCGATCATGCACAGCACGCCCGCTTCCTTGACGGCGGCGGCGGCGGCGCGCGCGCGTTCCAGGGTCAGGTCGACGGGTTTCTCGCAAAAGATGGCCTTGCCGGCGGCGGCCGCGCGCACGATCAGGTCCGCATGCGTGTCCGTACTCGAGGCGATCAGCACGGCCTTGACTTCAGGGTCGGCCAGCACGGCTTCCACGCTGGCGACGCTGGCGCCATGCAGGGCCGCCACTTCCGCTGCCGCGCCCGCATGCACGTCGACCACGTATTTCAGGCGCACGCCGGGCTGGCGCACCAGATTGCCAGCGTGAATACGGCCGATGCGGCCGGCGCCGAACAATGCCACTTGAATCATGTAAATCTCCTTGATAGTCGTCTTGTCCGGAAATGCACACGTGTGCATTTCCGGGCAAATATTTAAAACAAATGAATCGCGCCCAGCATCACACCGCTGACCTTGGCGCCCTTCTTGACGCTGGAAAACGAGTTGCTGCCAAAGGAATAGTTGGCGTTCTTGTCATTGCTCGTCTGTGTGTAATACGCATACACGGTGCTGCGCTTGGACAGGTAGTACTCGTAGCCCAGGGTCGCCTGCTTGGCGCCGCTGTCGTCGCCGCGCACCAGCGAGGTGGCCTTGACGGTGACGCTGGCACCGTTCGGCGCGCTGCCGGACACATCGCCAGCGACGCCAAAGCGGCCGATGAAGGAACCGCCGCCCGCCTTGTAGGCGCCCGTGATGGTGAAGTAGTCGCGCTGCAAGTCGCCGCTGGCCACGTCAAAGATCATGCGATTCCAGGCCACGCCCACGTCGCCACCACCGAAGTTGTAATTGGCGGCGGCGCGAAACATTTTTTCGCTGAAACCGGGACGCAAATCCTTGTGCTTTTCATAGCCAACGCCTCCCTTGATGGGACCGTTCACATATTGCACCATGCCTGAATAAATGCGGTCGCCATTCGACGCCTCGTTTTCGCTGGCGCGGTAAAGCGTGGCGCTGAAGCCTTGCACCACGGGCGTGCGGTAGCTGATGGCGTTCGCGCTGCGGCGGTTGAAGCCTTCACCACCGAGCTGGGAAATGTTGGCGTCATCCTGGATGCCTTGCCCCACGAAACGGTTGGTGTAGCCATTCATCTGGCGGATCGGCGTGGAAAAGCGGCCCAGCGCGATGCGGCCGTAGGCGACGTTTTCCAGTCCGACATAGGTATCCTTGCTGTTGAGGACGCCCGTGCCATCGTCCATCTTGACATTGCCTTCGATCTGGAAGAAGGCAAAGTTGCCGCTGCCCAGATCTTCGCGTCCGCGGAAGCCCAGCATCGAGGAATTGTCCGATACGCGCGTCAGCGATTCGCCACGCGGCGACGCGGCCGAGGTGGAACTTTCGATATGGTCGAGGCCTGCATGGATGCGCCCGTACACGACGACGCTCGACTGGGCCAGGACACAGCCCGGCATGGCCAGCAACAAAGCCATGGCGATGGTATTCAACTGCAAAGTGTTCATCCCGTTTTTCATCTTGTCTCCTGCCTGTTTTTATGGTTGTGGATTACTCATGATGCTCAACAGTGTGTTGCTCCTGCACGCGTCCACCGCAGGACGCCTGGCCTCCCTTTCCAGAACGATGCTTGATTAACAGCGCGGCAGTGCCAGCGCCGCCAGTTGCGGATACAAACGGGGACCGCCCACGAGGATGGGGTTGCCCTTTTCCAGGCCGTTATCGGCGAGGAAATCATTGCAGCGCCCGCCCGCCTCGTTGACGAGCACGATGCCCGCCAGGCAATCCCAGGAATTGATGTGCGGCTCGAAATAGCCGATCAGGCGCCCGGCCGCCACATAGGCGATCATCAGTGCGCCGGAACCGTTGCGGATGAACATGCCGCCCTCTTCCAGCACGTCGAGCAGGAACGGTAAAAAGGTGTCGGTGCCCACGCGGTGCGAAAAGCCTACGCCCAGCACGCCGCCCTGCAAGCTGGCCACGTCGTTCACGCGCAGCCGCGTTTCGCCGGCCTTCGCGGTCACGTGCGCGCCCTGCCCCAGGCAAGCATGGAACAGCTCGTCCGCATTCGGGTCGTACACGGCGCCGATGGCGGGCTGGCCGTCGACCAGCACGCCGATCGACACGCACCAGGCCAGCATGCCGTTGACGAAGCAGGCCGTACCGTCGATGGGGTCGATGACCCACACGCAGCGCGCGTCGGACGCGCCGCCACCGCGCTCCTCGCCCACCACGGCGTCTTCCGGGAAGCGTTCGGCGATCTGCGCGCGCAGGAAATCCTCCACCATACGGTCGGCGATGCTGACCATGTCTTGCAAGCCCTTTTCCTCGATCACCAGCTCCGTGCGGCGCAGAAACATGCCCAGCGCAATCTCGCCCGCCTGGCCGATGATGTGCCGCGCATAGGCATAGCGTTCCAGCGTGGCCGCATCGGCCAGTGCTGCCTGTGTCATATCTGTCATGCTTGTCCTCCAATGATGGCTGCGCCATGTTCGTGTACGGTCATGGCGACCGATGTGCCTTGCGTGAAAACCTGGCTCAAGTCGTGCGAGACGGCAAACAGTTCGCCGACGGGCGTGTCGAGCGTGTATTGCATTTCGCGTCCCAGGTAGGTGGCGCGCGCCACGCGCACCACCATGGCGCTGTCGGGCTGCGCGGGCGACAGCAGGATCGCTTCCGGGCGCACGGCGAAACTCGCTTCGCCGCTGCGCTGGCCGCGGCATGGCAGGCGCAGCCGCAGCTTGCCCATCACGCAGACGGCCTTGCCATCGGCCACCGATTCGATCACGCCATCGACGATGTTCGCGTTGCAGATGAAGTCGGCGACGAACTTGTCGGCCGGCGACTCGAACAGCTCGTGCGGCGTGCCCTTTTGCGCGATCACTTGCCGGTTCATGACGATGATCTGATCGGAAATGGCCAGCGCCTCTTCCTGGTCATGCGTGACGTACACGGCCGTCAAGCCCAGCTTGACCTGGATGTCGCGGATCTCGTCGCGCACGCGGCGGCGCAGTTTCGTGTCGAGGTTGGACAGCGGTTCGTCCAGCAGCAGCACCTTGGGCTGCAGCACCAGCGAGCGGGCCACGGCCACGCGCTGCTGCTGACCGCCCGACAATTCGTTCGGGAAGCGCGCGGCGAAATCGGCAAGGCCCACCAGGCGCAGGCTTTCCTGCGCCCGTTCGATGGCGCGCGGCTTGGTCTCGCCCGAGACGGTCAAGCCGTAGCACACGTTGTCGAGCACCGTCATGTGCGGAAACAGCGCATACGACTGGAACACCATGCTGACGTCGCGCTCGGCGGCCGACGTCAGGGTGACGTCCTCGCCGGCCAGCAGGATGCGCCCGGCGCTGACGCGCTCCAGGCCGGCGATCAGGCGCAGGGTCGAGGTCTTGCCGCAGCCGCTGGGCCCCAGCAGGGTGACCATGGTGCGCGGCGCGATGGTGAACGAGACGTCGTTCACGGCCAGGGCCTTGCCGTAGCGCTTGGTGACGCCGTCGAATTCCAGCGCGGCAAGCTCTGTTGCTTGGGTAGTAAAGTGGTTCATGCGTAGCTCTTTTCCAGGTTGGGAACGGCGGCCGGCAGCGTTTTCTCGGCGCTGACGCGACGGAGGCGGCGCTTGCCGACCAGCAGGTGGATCAATTGGATGCACAGCAGGATGACGACGATCAAGACCGTGGCGTAGGCGATGGCCGTGCCGTAGTTACCGTTCGACACCAGGCCGATGATGTAGGACGTGGCCATGTCATAGTCGGCGCTGACGAGGAAGACGACGGCCGAGATCGACGTGATCGAGCGCACGAAGCCATACACGAGGGCCGAGGCGATGGCCGGGCGCAGCAGCGGCAGGATGACCTTGCGCATGGTGGTCCAGCTGCTGGCGCCCAGGGTGATCGAGGCCTCGTCCAGGCTGCCGTCGAGCTGGCGCATGGCGGCGATGCCGGTGCGCAAGCCCATCGGCATGTTGCGAAAGACAAAGCACAGGATCAAAATCGTCGCCGTGCCCGTCAGCTCGATCGGCGCCGAATTGAACGCGAGGATGTAGCTGATGCCAATGACGGTGCCGGGAATGGCAAAGCTGAGCATGGTGCCGAACTCGAACGCGCTCTTCAGGGCGAATTGCTGGCGCACCAGCAGCCAGGCCGAAAGGATGCCGACAAACGCCGTCAGCGGCGCGGCGATGGCCGAGATCGTCAAGGTCGTGAACAGCGATGGCCAGGCCTGGCCCGTCCAGTGCCAGCCGGAAGCGCCCGCCGTGATGCCGAAGGCGTCGATGTAGTGGCGCAAGGTGAAGGCATTGTCCTGGCCCCAGTTATTGACGAAGCCGCCCGCCACCACCGTGCCGTACACCAGCGCCGTGAAGGCGAACCATGGCAGCGCGATGGTCCACAGGGTGGTCTTCAGGCGCGGGTTGAGCGAGGCGTGGCCGCCGTGGTCGGCCTTGCCCGTCACCGTCACATACGATTTCTTGCCCAGCCACAGGTTCTGGATGAAGAAGGCGCCCACGGCAAAGGTCAGCAGCACGATGGCCAACGTCGCCGCGCGGCCCTGGTCGTTCGAGGCGCCCACCACGGAAAAGAAGATTTCCGTCGACAGCACGTGGAAGTTGCCGCCCAAGACCATCGGGTTGCCGAAGTCGGCCATGCTTTCGATAAAGCACAACAGGAAGGCGTTGGCGATGCCGGGACGCATCAAGGGCAGCGACACCTTGACGAAGGTTTGCCAGCTGCTCGCGCCCAGGGTGCCCGACGCCTCTTCCAGCGAAGGGCTGACGCCTTCGACCACACCAATCAATGTCATGAAGGCGATCGGCGCAAAGGCCAGCATCTGCGACAGCCACACCCCCGTCATGCCGTACAGCCAGCGGCTCTGCTCGATACCAAAGAATTCCCCGACCAGGCCCGTGATGGCGCCGTTGCGGCCGAACAGCAAGATCAGCGCCAGGCCCAGCACGAAGGGCGGCGTGACGATGGGGAGTATCGTGATGGCGCGCATCGGACGCACCCAGCGGCCATTCGTGCGCGTCACCAGCAGGGCGAACACGAGACCGAGGAAGGTGGCCGACACGCCCGTCAGCAAGGCCAGCGCCAGGGTGTTCCAGGCCACGCCGCAGCGGCCGGGACCGGACACGCAATTGAGGCTCCAGATACCGGGGTCTGCCAGGCGGCGCGCCAGGGCGGCGGCGCCCGTGCCGCCATCATCCATGGGCTGGCCGGCGCTGACGAGGATCAGCGCGACGGGGAACAGCACGAACAGGGAAATCAGGCAAATGATGAGGCCGATGGCGCCGGCGACGAAGGCGTCGCCGCGGCACACGCCGCAGGCGGCCGCGCCCGAGGTCAGCAGGAACAGCAGGCACAGGGCCAGCAGCAGCGCGCCGAAACCCAGGCCGGTGCCGGCGGCCAGCGGGCCCCAGCCCAGCCAAGCCAGCCACAGCATGCCGGCGCCGCCGATGGCGATCTGGCCCAGGCCCAGGGTCTTGCGGTGGGGATTGGCGGCCACCAGCGCGGCGCTGGCGGCGAGCAGGGCGAAGAACACGCCCAGCGGCCAGGCGCCGAACGACAGCAGGTGCAGCACGGCCGGTGCGCCACGCTCCGCGAAGAACTGGCCGTCGCGCAGCCATTCACCGGCGAACAGTCCCGCTTCCTGCTGCTGCCAGGGCAACAGGCACAACGCTGCCAGGGCGGCCAGCAGCCAGCCGTAAAATATCTTTTTCATGAGGTCTCTATCCAGCTAAGTAGGCCTGCCGACATGGCCGTTGCGGCATGCGGCAGGCTCGGTACGGTGACAGTCTTGACGCCTTAATTGCCGGCAGAATAAATTTGTGTCGTCCAGCGCTGCAGCAGGCGCTTGCGCGTGTCCGACGCGCCATACTTGGCGAAGTCGTAGTTGATGGTCTTGATGTTTTCCAGGCGCGGCGAGGCGGCGGGAATGGTGGCGGCCACGTTGGACGGGATCTGGAAGGCCAGCGCTTTCACCGCTTCGCTCTGCACGTCGGCACGCAGGGCGAATTCATAGAATTTCTTCGCCTGCTCCATGTTTTTCGCGCCCTTGACGATGCTCATCGAGCCGATCTCGTAACCCGTGCCTTCGCAGGGCGGCAAGACTTTCACGGGGAAGCCGGCCACGGTGAGTTTCATCAGATCATGCATGAAGCCGATGGCCACGCCCGCTTCGCCGCGGCCCACGTCCTCGCCCGGCGCCACGCCCGCGTTCGGATACTTGCTGACGTTCTGGCCCATTTTCGCGAGGAAATCGAAGGCTTCCTCTTCGCCGAACAGCTGCACCACGGTGGCCAGCGCGTTGTAGGCGGCACCCGAGGAATTCGGGTTGGCCATCTCGATCTCGCCCTTGTAGGCGGGCTTGACGAGGTCTTTCCAGCATTGCGGCGGCGGCAGGTTTTTCTTCTTCAGCACGTTTTCATTGTAGGCCAGGCCCAGGATGCCGATGTAGATGCCGACGGTGCGGTACTTGGCCGTCTCGGCCTGCTTGAGCGCCCACGGCTGCAGCTTGGGCAGGGTGGGCGACTTGTATTCTTCCGTATAGCCTTCGGCGGCGGCCTGCAGGTGCGGGTCGCCCGTGCCGCCCCACCAGATGTCCGATTTCGGGTTCGACGCTTCGGCGCGGATCTTCGCATAGGCCTCGCCGGCGCTCTTCCTGATCATCGATACCTTGATCTTGCTTTCCGCCTCGAAGCGGTTCTTCATCAGCTGGCACCATTCCATATCGGCCGAGCACAGCACGGACAGGCGTTCCTCGGCGGCCATGGCCGTCATCGGCAGGGCCAGGCTTATAGCAATCGCAACATTGCGCATCTTCATCGTCTCACTCCAAGTTTGTTGTCGTTGTGGTACTTCAGACCGCACCGCTATCTTGCGGTGTCACTGTCCCGGGATGTGCTTTTTCAAGACTTGCACTGCATTGCACACGTGTGCACACCTTACCACCAGCCGATTTTGACTGTCAACAAGAATCTCGGCAGGCGTGCGGCGTGGTGTTTTACCGACAAAAAAAGCCGCCAGCTGTGTGCAGCTGGCGGCTTCGGGGGATTCAGCTAGCGCGGGCGTTTATTCCCAGGCTTCCTTGCCTGCCCTCGGCTTGCCCACCATCAGCAGCGCGCCCAGGGTCAGCACGGCTGCCAGCGACAGGTAATAGCCCACGTATTGCAAGCCATGGTTGGTGGCCAGCCAGGTGGCGATGTACGGCGCCAGCGAGGCGCCCAAGATACCGGCCAGATTGAACGTCAGCGAGGCGCCCGTATAGCGCACTTCGGGCGGGAACAGCTCGGACAGCATGGTGCCCAGCGGTCCGTAGGTCATGCCCATCAGGCCCAGGCCGACAGCCATGAAGAGCGTCACTTCCCAGGTCACGCCCGAGCCGAACATGGGGGCCAGCACCAGGCCGAAGATGGCGATGGCGACGGAAACCCAGATCATGGTGGCGCGGCGGCCGCGGCGGTCGGCCAGCACGGCCGAAAACGGAATCGTCAACGCGAAGAACAGCACGGCAAACAGCTGCACGACGAGGAATTCCTTGCGCGTGAAACCCAGCTTGGTCGTACCCCAGCTCAAGGCAAACACGGTCATCAGGTAGAACAGCACGAAGGTGGCCAGGGCGATGATGGTGCCGAGGAACAGCATGCGGCCATGCTGGCGGAACACGGTGGCGACGGGCAGTTTGACGACTTCGTTCTTCTCGATGACTTTCTGGAAGTCCGGTGTTTCCGTGATCTTCAGACGCACGTACAGGCCGACGATGACCAGCAGCGCGCTGGCGAGGAAGGGGATGCGCCAGCCGTAGCTGAAGAACTGTTCATCGGTCAGGGTTTCACTGAGCAGCAGGAAGATGCCGCCGGACAGGAAGAAGCCGATTGGCGCACCCAGCTGCGGAAACATGCCGTACCAGGCGCGCTTGCCCGGTGGCGCGTTTTCCGTGGCCAGCAGCACCGCGCCGCCCCATTCTCCGCCCAGGCCCAGGCCCTGGCCGAAACGGCACAGCGCCAGCAACAACGGCGCCAGGGTGCCGATGGCGGCGTAGGTCGGCAGCAAGCCGATGATGACGGTCGAGATACCCATGGTCAGCAAGGCCGCCACGAGAGTGGCCTTGCGGCCGATGCGGTCGCCGAAGTGGCCGAACACGGCCGAACCGATGGGGCGCGCGAAGAAGGCGATGGCAAACGTGGCCAGCGACTGCAGCACGGCGGCCGACGGATCGCCGGCGGGGAAGAACAGTTTCGGGAACACCAGCACGGCAGCGGTGGCGTAGATATAAAAATCGAAGAACTCGATGGTGGTGCCGATCAGGCTGGCGAACAGCACCGTGCCGGGGGAATTTTTCTTGGGGGGGGTGCTCATTTACTGCGCTCCTTGGGGAGGGTGTCTAAAGGCCATTCTCTGGATGTTTTTTCAGGCAGCAGCACAGCACGTTGTATAAAGTAACCGCCAGTAAACTATTGTTATTTCTGACTTCCATAAGCGGCGCGCTGCTGCGTTGGCAGCCGCTCGCAGTGCTCGCACTGCGTCGCGACAGCCGCCTTGCATCGCATCCACTTCTGTTCGTCATAAATTTACAATAATTTCCCGACGGTTACTTAGGCGCATTGTCCACATATCATAGCCGTGCGCGGACGTATTTGCTGTGAATTTGCTATTAAATTCGCAAACAAATTCCACGCAACAACACGCCGTTGTTAACGGCAGGCAACGGTGAACAAACGCGCGCCAACGCGCTGTGATCAGTGCTGATTCAGAGAAACAACGGTCGTGCGCCATCCGGTTACCCGGGGCACGGCAGGAAAGGCGTCAGGGGATGGGCGACGTGTATCAGGCCCGGCGTATCGCCAGGCATTCCGTACCAGACCCGCGCGTCGGCATCGCGGCATCGGTCATTTGTGGTGAATCCTTGCCTGCGGCCCCTCCGGGTGGAGCGAGCCGGCGATGATCGCGCTGCATCACGAAGGATGCGGTTGATCTTGCTGTAAGCGGCTTATCATACGCGCAGTGGTGCGGTGCGGCAAGAAGTTGTGATGGAGCATGCCTTGCGGTGGTGTCGGCTTACGCTGCGCTAAGCCGACCTACGCCGACCTATGCATCAATCAATGCAAAACTCCGCTCAATTTCACTGATGTCGAGCGGACGTACGAGGCGCGCCACTTCCTGGCCATCGTTCAAAAAAATCAGGGTCGGCCACAGTTTCACCCGGAAGGACCGCCCGAGCGCGCGGCCGGGGCCGTCTTCCAAGCGGATATGCGGCACCCCGGGGTGCTGCGCCAATGCGGCCGCCAGCGGCGCCTGGGTGGCGCGGCAGTGGCCGCACCAGCCCGTGCCAAATTCCAGCAAGGCCGGCCCCGTCAGGGCGTCGATCTCGGCGCGCGTGGGTTGCGCTACAGAATATGTGTCGCTCATCATGCCGTTTTCCTTGTCAGCTTAGACCACTTTCATGCGCAGTTCGCCCAGGCCATCGATGGCGCCCACCAGCGCGTCACCGCGCTGCACGGCCGCCACGCCGGCCGGCGTGCCCGTGTAGATCAGGTCGCCCGGCTGCAAGGTGAAATAGGTCGACAGGTCGGCGATGGTTTCGGCCACGTTCCAGATCAGCATGTCGACGCTGCTGCTTTGACGCCGTTCACCGTTCACGTGCAGGGTGATGGCGGCATGGCTGACGTCGCCCGCCAGCGCGGCTGGGGTAATCGGGCCGATGGGCGCCGAGTGCTCGAAGGCCTTGCCCGTCTCCCACGGCCGGCCCTGCTTCTTCGCCGCGCCCTGCACGTCGCGGCGCGTCATGTCCAGACCGATCGCATAGCCCCACACGTGGCTCAGCGCGTCAATCACGCCGATATCGCTGCCGCCCTTGCCGATGGCCACCACCAGTTCCATCTCGTGCTGGAAATCCTGCGTCTGTGCCGGGTACGGCAGTTCGCCCGTCGTGCCGGCTGGCACGGGCAGCACGGCGTCGTTTGGTTTCATGAAGAAAAATGGCGCCTCGCGGCCCGTGTGGCCCATTTCCTTGGCGTGGTCGACATAGTTGCGGCCCACGCAATAGATGCGGTGGACAGGGAAAGTATCAACGCTGCCGGTGACGGGAACGCTGGGCTGGATGGCGGCGGGAATGACATACGACATGAAGACTCCTGATCGGCACGATAAAAAGGCGGTGATGAAAAAGGGACACCGCAGTGTCCCCCATTTTACGACAACGTTACTTCAGCAGTCCCGAGCGGCTCGGGTCCGGCATGCGGATGGCGACGATGAAGGAAATCAGGCACATGACGGTCACGTACCAGTAGAAATACTCTTCCACGTGCCAGGCCTTGAACTGCAGCGCCACGTATTCGGCCGAACCGCCGAACATGGCGTTGGCGACCGCATACGACAGGCCCACGCCCAGCGCGCGCACTTCGACGGGGAACATTTCCGCCTTGATCAAGCCGCTGATCGACGTGTAGAAGCTGATGATGGCCAGCGCGATGATGATCAGGCCAAACGCCGCGTACGGGCTGCTGATGTCCTTCAAGGCATGCATGATCGGCAGCACGCAGAGGGTGGCCAGGCCGCCGAAGAACAGCATCGAGGTGCGGCGGCCGATGCGGTCGGACAGGGCGCCGAACACCGGTTGCAAAATCATGTAGACGAGCAGCGCGCAGGTCATGACGGCGCTGGCCGTCTTGGTGTCCATGCCGGCCGTGTTGACCAGGTATTTCTGCATGTAGGTGGTAAACGTGTAGAACACCAGCGAGCCGCCGGCCGTAAAGCCGAGTACCGTGATGAAGGCGCGCTTGTGCTTGAGCAAGCCGCGCAGGCTGCCCGCGTCCTTGTCCTTGCGCTCGCTGGCGGTGGTTGTTTCCGTCAGGGATTTACGCAGGTTCAGCGACACCAGGGCGGCCAGGGCACCAAACACAAACGGGATGCGCCAGCCCCAGGCACGCAATTCTTCCAGCGTCAACAATTGCTGCAAGACCACCAGCACCAGCAAGGCCAGCAATTGGCCGCCGATCAGGGTCACGTACTGGAACGAGGCAAAGAAGCCGCGCCTGCCCGATTCCGACACTTCGCTCATGTAGGTGGCGCTGGTGCCGTATTCGCCGCCCACGGACAGGCCCTGGAACAGCCGCGCCACCAGCAGCAGGAACGGCGCGAAGGCGCCGATGGTTTCATAGGTGGGCAGCACGGCGATCATCAAGGAACCGCCACACATCATCAGCACGGAAATCATCATCGACTGGCGCCGGCCGTACTTGTCGGCGATGCGGCCGAACAGCCAGCCGCCCACGGGACGCATGAGGAAGCCGGCGGCAAAAATACCAGCCGTCTGCAGCAGTTGCGTGGTCGGGTTACCGGAAGGGAAGAAGGCGTGCGAGAAGTACAGCGCGCAGAACGAGTAAATGTAGAAGTCGAACCATTCGACCAGGTTACCGGAGGAAGCGCCAATGATGGCCTTGATGCGCTGCTGGGAAGTCAGCTGCGCAACGTCGTGCGGAGTATCGTGGGATGTCATATCAGTCTTCTTGTTCGTATAAAAAAGCCAGCGCCAGCCCGGTTGCCCGGGCTGGTTTTGCATCATACGCCCTGGATCCCGGTCAAAAAGCCGCCCGGCATACGCGTTAATACGTAGCGCCGGCAAATTTTTTCGCCTGCGGGCGCGCAGTATCTAGACGCGTTCCAGCACCAGCGCGATGCCCTGGCCCACGCCGATGCACATGGTACAGAGCGCATAGCGGCCGCCCGTGCGGTGCAGCTGGTTGACGGCCGTCATGGCCAGGCGCGCGCCCGAGGCGCCCAGCGGATGACCGAGGGCGATGGCGCCGCCGTTCGGGTTGACGCGCGCATCGTCATCCTGCAAGCCCAGCTGGCGCAGCACGGCCAGGCCTTGCGCGGCAAACGCTTCGTTCAGTTCGATGACGTCGAAGTCGGCCAGGCTCAAACCCGTCATGGCCAGCACTTTCAGGGTGGCGGGCGCGGGGCCGATGCCCATGATGCGCGGCGCCACGCCGGCCGTCGCCATGGCCACCACGCGGGCGCGCGGCGTCAGGCCAAAGCGCGCCGCGTTCGCTTCGTCGGCCAACAGCAGGGCCGCCGCGCCATCGTTGACGCCGGATGCGTTGCCGGCCG
Organism: Janthinobacterium sp. PSRC1-1; assembly: GCF_049897525.1. Taxonomy (NCBI): domain Bacteria; kingdom Pseudomonadati; phylum Pseudomonadota; class Betaproteobacteria; order Burkholderiales; family Oxalobacteraceae; genus Janthinobacterium; species Janthinobacterium sp. PSRC1-1. Next base: position 598,712 of record NZ_JAFCWK010000001.1, on the reverse strand, counting down.
TGATCGTGCCGTCCGCGCGCACGACGGGTTTCAATTTGGCCAGGGTGTCCAAGGTGGTGGCGCGCGGATGCTCGTCGCGGGCAACGATGATGGGATCGCCCTTCTTCTGCGCGATGCTGACGGGACAGATTTCACTGTCGAACACGCCCGCCTGCTGCGCTGCCAAGGCTTTGACCTGGCTGGCCAGCGCGAACGCATCCTGGTCCGCGCGGCTGATGCCGAAGTCGCTGGCCACGTTTTCCGCCGTTTCCGGCATCGAATCGACGCCATATTGCGCCTTCATCAAGGGGTTGATGAAGCGCCAGCCGATGGTCGTGTCTTCCATTTTCATGCCGCGCGCAAAGGCGCTGTCCGCCTTGCCCATGACGAATGGCGCGCGGCTCATGCTTTCCACGCCGCCGGCGATCAGCAAGCCCGCCTCGCCGCTCTTGATGAAGCGCGCGGCGCTGCCGATGGCGTCCAGGCCCGAGCCGCACAGGCGGTTCAGGGTGGCGCCCGGCACGCTGTCGGGCAAGCCGGCCAGCAAGGCGGCCATGCGCGCCACGTTGCGGTTATCCTCGCCCGCCTGGTTGGCGCAGCCATACAGCACGTCGGTGATGGCCGTCCAGTCGACATTCGGATTGCGCGCCATCAAGGCACGGATGGGCACGGCGCCCAGGTCGTCGGCGCGCACGCTGGCGAGTCCGCCGCCATAGCGGCCAAACGGGGTGCGCTGAGCGTCGCAAATGTAGGCGTGGGTCATGTTCTTTCCTCCAAGAAAGTGTATTGAATAGGGGCGGTGAATCAGCGTCCGTCCGTCAGCGGCACGGCCGTCAACGCTTGCAGTTGCGTAAAGCTCAAGCCTTCGGCCAGTTCGACGACCGTGGCGCCGTGTGGCCCCAGGTCGAGCACGGCCAGGTCGCTGTAGATGCGGCTCACGCACCCGATGCCCGTGAGCGGATAGGTGCAGGCCTGCACCAGCTTGCTTTCACCGCCCTTGGTCAGCAATTCCATCATGACCCAGGTCTTTTTCGCGCCGATGGCCAGGTCCATGGCCCCGCCCACGGCGGGAATGGCGTCCGGGGCGCCCGTGTGCCAGTTGGCCAGGTCGCCCGTGGCCGAGACTTGAAAAGCACCCAGCACGCAGATGTCCAGGTGGCCGCCGCGCATCATGGCGAAGCTGTCGGCATGGTGGAAATAGCTGCCGCCGGGCAGCAGGGTGACGGGCTGCTTGCCGGCATTGATCAGGTCGTAGTCTTCCTCGCCCGGCGCCGGCGCGGGGCCCATGCCGATCACGCCGTTTTCGCTGTGCAGGATGATCTCCGCGCCGGCCGGCAAGTGATTCGCCACCAGGGTCGGCAAGCCGATGCCCAGGTTCACCACGGCGCCCTCATGGATGTCGGCCGCCACACGGGCCGCCATCTGGTCTCGATTCCATTTATTCATTTCAATACTCCTCAGGCAGCTTTGAAGCCGGCGGGGCCGGTGGCCGTGCGCGGCACTTGCACGATGCGCTGCACGAACAGGCCCGGCGTGATGACGTGTTCGGGATCGATGCTGCCCAGGTCGAGCACCTCGTGCACGGAAGCAATGCTGACCTTCGCGGCCATGGCCATGATCGGGCCGAAGTTGCGCGCCGTCTTGCGGTAGGTCAGGTTGCCCCAGCGGTCGCCCTGCTCCGCCTTGATCAGCGCGAAATCGGCGTGGATCGGCGACTCGAACACATACATGTGGCCGTCGATCTCGCGCGTTTCCTTGCCCTTGGCCAGGTCCGTGCCATAGCCCGTGGGCGTGAAAAAGCCGCCGATGCCGGCGCCGGCGGCGCGGATGCGCTCGGCCAGATTGCCCTGCGGCACCAATTCGAGCTCCAGCTTGCCCGCGCGGTACAGCGCGTCGAAGACGTGGGAATCGGCCTGGCGCGGGAACGAGCAGATGATCTTGCGCACTTGCCCGTTTTTCAGCAGGGCGGCCAGGCCCGTATCGCCATTGCCCGCATTGTTGTTGACGATGACGAGGTCGCGCGCGCCATGGGCGATCAAGCCGTCGATCAGCTCGGCCGGCTGGCCCGCGCCGCCGAAGCCGCCAATCATGACGGTGGCGCCATCGTGGATATCGGCCAGCGCATCAAGCACGCTGGAACGCAGTTTGTCGATCATTGCCTGTCTCCTTCACATCAAACCCACAGTTCATTTGTTCTTATTGCGAACAAATATTCGTATTTAGAACTTATTCGTGAGAATATGCCTGATCGGCGCGCTTGTCAATTTGCCGTTTTCGCCAGCGCCATGGCTATAATTGCCACCTTGCCCCATTGGAATCGCCATGACCGACCTCCGCAGCACGCCCCTTTCCGCCGCAGACACCGTTGACGCCGACGGCGCGCCGCGTCCCGGCGACAGCTATGTGCAATCGTTCGCGCGCGGCCTGGCCGTACTGCGCAGCTTTGGCGCGCAGGCGCCGCAACAGACCCTGAGCGAAGTGGCGGAACGGGCGCAGCTGACGCGCGCAGGCGCACGGCGCATCCTGCTCACCTTGCTGCATCTCGGTTATGTGGAAGCGGACGGGCGGCTGTTCCGTCTGACGCCCAAGGTGCTCGACCTCGGTTACGCGTATTTGTCATCCCTGCCTGTCTGGACGCAGGCGCAGCCGCTGCTGGAAGAATTGATGCAGACCTTGCGCCAGTCGTGCTCGGCCACCGTGCTCGACGGCGACGACATCGTCTACGTCGTGCGCCTGTCCGCGCACCGCACCATGTCGATCAACCTGGGCATCGGCAGCCGCCTGCCCGCCTACTGCACCTCGATGGGACGTGTCTTGCTGTCGGGCCTGGCGCCCGAGGTGCTGCGCCAACGGCTGTCGACAATGGCGCTGCTGAAAATCACGCCGGCGACCAAGGTCGATATCGAGGTCTTGATGGAAGAGATTGCGCAAGTGCGGCGCCAGGGCTGGTGCCTGGTGCAGGAAGAGCTGGAACAGGGCTTGATCGCCCTGGCCGCCCCCGTGTTCGACCGGGCCGGCAAGGTGGTGGCGGCGATCAATGTCAGCGGCCAGACGGCGGGGCCGTCCGTGGCGCACCTGCTGGAACACAGCCTGCCGAAACTGCTCGATACGGCCAGCCGGGTCAGCGCCCTGGTGCGGGTACAGCAGTGATTATTTCTTGAACCTTATTTTTTAAACTTCGCGCACGGGTCCGGGCGCGGCTGCGCCGGCATCGTTTGCGTCAGGTCGAACGTGCCTTGGTAGCCGGCAACGCCCTGTTCCAGGTAGCCGATGCTGCGCACGTTCAGTTGCGGGTCGGCCAGCTTCAGCCAGCGGGGCACGCCGATATCCTTGCGCACATGGTCATTGCCGGCGATCAGCACCACGTCGCGCGGCGCCTGGTCACGGATCAGCTTGGCCATCCAGATATCGCGCGCCACCTGCGCGTTGACGACACCTTTCATCATCATGTCGGGCAGCATGTTGCAGCGGGCCGCCTGGACTTCCTTCTGTTGCCCTTCCAGAATATCGGCCGGCACGGGCGCGGCCAGGTACGTGGCCACCATGGCGGGCGGCATGGCCCACTGGATGCCGTCGCGCACGATGCGCGAAGCATCGGCCGGCGACAGATTGCCGGCGACCAGGGTCAATTGATAGCTGATGACCAGGTCCAGCACGGGCCGGTACAAGCTCCAGTCCCAGCGCGGCTGTTCCATCACGCGGATGATGCAATCGGGGTCGGCGCAATCGCGCGCGGCACGCGTCAGCAAGGCCTGGTTTTCGCGGTCGAACTGTTCCATGACGATCACGGGACGCCAGCCAGCCGCCAGGCGGCGCTGCAACTCGGCGACGCGCAAGCGCTGGCCTTGCGCATTGTCATGCACTTCGCCCAGCAGCAACACTTGCGGATTGGGCAAGGTGTCGGCCGCGGGCGCGGGAGCGGGCGGCGCTTCCTTCTTCAGCAAGCTGCCGCAGGCGGCCAATGCCAGCACGCTGCACAGCAGGGCAGCGCGCGCGCCGGCGCGGAAAATCACGGTTGTCATGTAAGCAGTATCCAAATTGGCGATGCGCCAGATTGTACCGTCTCAGGCCGGCGCCGGCAGCTTGCGGCGCTCCAGCACTTCAAACACGGCCATGCCGGCCAGCATCGCACCGACAAACAGCCAGGCCTTCGGCTGGCCCGCCAGCAGGGAGACGAGGGCGGGGCCGGGACAGAAACCGGCGATGCCCCAGCCCGCGCCAAAGGCCAGGCTGCCCAGCAGCAAACGCCGGTCGATGCGGCGCGACGCCGGCAATTGCATGGCATCACCGAGGATGGCGCGCTTGCGGCGGCCCGCCAGCCAGAAGGCCGGCATGGCCACGCCGATGGCGCCGCCCATCACCAGCGCCAAGGACGGATCCCAGGCGCCGGCCAGGTCGAGAAAACCGAGCACCTTGGCCGGGTTGCTCATGCCGGAGACGATCAGGCCCACGCCAAAGACGAGGCCGCTCAACAGGGAAAGGAGTAGCTTGCTCATAGGTGGCGTAACAGATAGACGGTGAGGAAACCGGCCGCCATGAAGGCCATGGTGGCCGCCAGCGAACGCGGTGACAGGCGCGACAGGCCGCACACGCCGTGGCCGCTGGTGCAGCCGGCGCCATAGCGCACGCCCACGCCCACCAGCAAGCCCGCCACGATCAGGGCGGGCGTGCCCGCATCGATCTGCACGGGCGGCAAGGCTTGCCACACCTGGTACAGCAGGGGCGTGCCGATCAGGCCAGCAAGAAAGGCGATGCGCCAGCCCAGGTCGCCCTGGCGCGGGCGCAGCAGGCCGCCGAGGATGCCGCTGATGCCGGCGATGCGTCCGTTGAACAGGATCAAGAGCGCAGCCGCCAGGCCGATCAGCATGCCGCCGGCCAGCGACGCCCACGGCGTGAAATTTTGCCAAGCAATAGTCATGGTGGCCTCAGTCGGCTTCATCGTTGAACGGGGGCCGCGGCGCGCAAAACTGCGCGTACAGCACTTGCAGCACGGCCAGCACGGGCGCGCTGGCGACGCGGTAATAAATCTGCTTGCCGTCGCGCCGCGTGGCCACCAGCATCTCTTCGCGCAGCACGCCCAGCTGCTGCGACAGGGTCGGCTGGCCGATGCCCACTTTTTGTTCGAGGTCGCTGACGCAATGTTCGCCCTGCGATAGCTGGCACAGCAGCATCAAACGGTCGGCATTGCCCATGGCCTTGAGCAGCGAGCTGGCCTTGTAGGCCGAGCCACGCATGGCATCGAGGTTGTAATCGGCGTGTTGTGTTGCAACTGTCTCCATCTTGCCCTCCCACAGGCGGTCATATTCATCATCATGCGATAAACAATATACTAATCAATATATTGTTTTCCTGCTGGCGATTCGCACAAAAAAACAACAGTATTTTTCAGTGATAGCGTGCTCATGCAACGTGAGCGGCAGCGATAGCCATCATGCTATCAAAATGATAAATATTCGTAATTCAAAGCAAATATGCGTAGCAAAATTGACACGACTTGTGCTGTAATAAGACCTCATCAGAAAAATTGTGATACGCCCCCGTACAGGCGCATTATCCGTCCAGGCGCAGGCCGGTTTCGGCCACGCCGCACGGTGAACCAGGGAGTCAACGATGAAGATCTTTCAGCCGCTATGCGTGGCCGTGCTGGCGCTGTCGGCGTATGCCGGCAATGTGGCCGCCAGCGCGCCTGCCGTGAGCGACGACAGTCTCGCTTTCAACAACATGACGGACAATCCCACCTGGGAAACGCCGGACTTGCCGTATGCACGCCTGCTGACGCAGCACACGACGCTCAATGCGACCCCGCGCTGGCTCAACGCCGGCACGCGCCAAAGCGCACTGGCGCCCCCCGCCGCCGCCACTGCTGCCGTACAACAGCCGAACGTGCCGCCGCCCGTGCCCGAAGCGAGCATGGTTTCGATGTTGCTGGTGGGACTGGGTTTGCTGGCCTTGAGCATGCACGGTGAAAAACAGGAAAAATTCGATGGCTGACCTTACTTCGGCGGCCGATGCCGTTGCATTAAAAAAATTCCGCCTTGCGCGGAATTTTTTTACTTGTCCAGCAAGCGGCACACCCTTTCGATATTGCCCACCGGAATACCCGACTTCAGGGCACGCGCGATGCAGCCCGCCTTGTCCGGGCCCGAGGCGGACATGAGCACGAAGACCGTGCCCAGGGCGCTGACGGCGAGCAGCAGGATCAGCACACCCTTGACGATATCCCAGTTCATGGCGTCCCGCCGGCCCGCATCAGTGCTCCCTGGCGGAGGTGGCTGCCACCTCGGGCCCGTTCAGCAGTGCATGTAATTTTTGCATGGTGGCCCAGTTGCGCGAGGTGACGCCATCGCCCAGCAGTGCACCCAGTGACGCCACCACCTTGCTGGCCAGCACGCCATCGGGACACCAGGCATATGCGGCCCATCGCCCCAGCGCCAGCGCTTCCGGATGCCACGGCCGCTGCAAGAGCGGCGCCAGGCGCTGGACATCGGCCGGATTGTTCAGCACCAAGGTCAGCAGACGGGCCGCATCGGCCGCCGGCACCAGGCTGTTTTGCTCGATCAGTTCGGCAAACTGGCCAGCCGACAGCACCGTCACCCGGGCCGCCACGCCCAGTTTCAGCACCAGCGCTTCCTCGATGCGGGCAGCGGCCTCGGCCGGCGCCACCGCGCCCCCGTCATACACGACGTTGCCGCTGTTGAGTACTGTGCGTACCTGCGCAAAACCCAGGTCGCCCAGCAGCTTGCGCAGGTCGGCCATGGCCACGCGCTTGGCGCGGCCCACATTGATCCCGCGCAAAAGCGCCACTTGCTGACTGTTTTCTGGTTGTGCCATGTCTCTTCTCCTTGCCTATGCCGGGCTGCTGGTGCTGTCCGGCAATGGCGTCACCGTGGGCAGGCGCAGCAAGAATGTCGCGCCCTGTCCCAGCGTGCTGCTCACCGTGATGGTGCCGCCAAACTGCTTGGCAATCAAGTTGAACACGATATTCAAGCCCAGGCCCGTGCCGCCCTGTCCCCGCCGCGTGGTGACAAACGGGTCGAACACGCGGTCGAGCATGTCGGGCGCGATGCCGCGGCCGTTGTCGCGCACCTGCATGGCGATCCACTCGCCGTCGCGGCGCACGCCGATATGGATGTTGCCGGCCGTGTCCGCATCAAAGGCGTGCTCGACACAATTCAAGACCAGGTTGGTCAGCACCTGCGCCAGCGCACCCGGATAGCTGTCAAGCATGATGTCAGGCGGGCAATCGATATCGATGCGGATGCGCGTCTTTTTCAGGGTCGGCTGCAGGCTCGAAATCACTTCCCCGATATAGTCGCGCAATTCGAACAAGCGGCGCGCCTCGCTGACCTGGTCGACGGCGATCTGCTTGAAGCTGTGGATCAGGTGCGCGGCGCGATAGGCATTGTTCATGATCAGCCGCGCGCTCTCGCCGGCCGTTTCCAGGTAGCGCACGATATCGGTTTTCTTCACGCTGCCGCCAGCCACCGCTGCGCTGATGTGATCGGTGGCTTCCTTCAGCACCGAGGCACTGGTCAGCGCGATGCCGACCGGCGTATTGATTTCATGCGCCACGCCAGCGACCAGGCTGCCCAGCGAAGCCAGGCGCTCCGACTGCAGCAACGATTCCTGCGCGCGGCGCAACTCGTCCATCGCCTGCGCCGTCTCCTGCTGCGAGCGGCGCGCCATGTCTTCCGCCTCGCGGCTGCCCTCGATGATGGACTTGAGCTTGCGCTGCACCGCATTGAAGCCGCGGATCACGTCGCCCAGTTCGTCGCGCCGGTTTTCCGGCAATTCTTCGACCTCGTCGCTGCCGCGCGTGGCCAGGTCGATCAAGCCGTCGCGCAATTGTTTCAAGGGCCCGAAGACGATGCGCAGGCTCAGCGCCAGGGCGCCCACCAAAATGATGTCAAGCAGCAAAACCTCCAGCACCTTGCGCCGCACTTCGCCGCGCAGGGCCGCATCGATCTGCGCGCGGCTGAAATTGACGATGACCTTGCCGACGATCACCGGCTTGCCGCCACTGGCCGCGGCCACGGCGTCACGGAACACCAGCGGCGCCTCGACGGGCGTGCCACCCATGGCCACGTCGGAGGTCAAAGGCACCAGGGTGCCGGCCGCGTCGCGCACTTCACCGGCGAACAGGCCCACGGAAGCGTCGTAGACGCGGATGCCGACCAGTTCCGGCGGCAGCATTTCGGCCGCGACAATGCTGTCGACCTTGGATTTGTCGAGATCCCACAGGGCCGAAGGCAAGCTGGTCTGCAAGCGCGTGAGCACGCCGCTGCGCAGGCGCGCGCTGCCCGATTCAAGTTCCTGACTCAGTGTATATTGGGTATAGCTGCCAGAAATGCCCAGCACCAAAGTGACGATCACGACAAAAAGCAGGGTCAGCCGGACTTGGATACTCACCATCGATCAACACTCCCCGGGCCAGGCCAGCCGCCGGCCCGCGGCGCGGGCGCAGATACGTCAGCAATGCAAGGGCCTGATTCAAATGTACGGTATGACATGCTGATTGGCAAGATTTACAGCATTCCCAATTTCGATAGAGACTTTGATGCAGGTTGAGACATTGCGTCATGGCAATGGTAATATCCCGCAATCATCTAAGGAGTCGTCATGGCGGTCATGCATCAACATCTACCCCTGGAACAAGTGCGTCCTGGCATGGTCTTGTCGGATGTCTTGCTCGACGCGCATGGACAAGTGCTGTTGCCGCAAGGCGCGGTACTGACGGAAAACATGCTGTCCCTGATGCCGCGCCACGGCATCGCCATGCTGCCGATCCAGGCGCCGCCGCCTTCGCCGGAAGAAATCGCCGCGCAGCAGGCGGCCGATAGCGCGCGGCTGGCCTACCTGTTCCGCAAGCATGATCCGGACGATCCCGAGGACACGGCAACGACCTTGCTGCGCAACTATGTCACGCAATATCGCCTGGGTACGGGAGAGCTGGCATGAGCACCCAGCTGACGCTCGACGATATCGTCGCCCACCTCGATGACCTGCCTTCCTTGCCTGCCGTCGTCATGGAGCTGCTCAACAGCATAGACCAGGAAGACGTCGATATTTCCGTGCTGGCGAAAAAAGTCTCCTACGACCAGGCGCTGACGGCGAAAACCCTGCGCCTGGCCAACTCCTCGCAATATGGCTTGCAGGTCAAGGCCACCACCATCCAGCAGGCGATCACCTACCTGGGTTTCCAGACCACGCGCAGCCTGATCACCTCGGCCGCCATCACGGGCTGCTTCCCGGAAGGGCGCTGCCCCGGCTTCGACGACAAGGCCTTCTGGCGCCATTCGGTAGCGACGGCCGGCTGCGCCAAGGTGCTGGCGCGGCAGATCCGCTTCAACCAGGATTACGCCTTCACGGCCGGCTTGCTGCATAACATCGGTCGCCTGGTGCTGGTCAGCAGCTTTCCCGCACACTACGCGCAAGTCATCGTGTACCAGGCAGCGCACGATTGCAGCCTGCTCGAAGCGGAGCGGGCCGTGCTGGGCGTGGACCACGTGCAGGCGGGCGTGGCACTGGCCGAACACTGGAATTTTTCCGACACCATGCGCCTGGCGCTGGCCAACTACCTGCAGCCGGAAACGCCGGGCGCAGGTTTCCTGGCAGCGCTGATCCACGTCGCCAATGCCATCGTCTGTGCGCTCGACCTGGCGCAGGCGGGCGACGACATGGTGCCGCGCGTCTCGCCGGTGGCCTGGGATGCGCTGGGCCTGAGCGAAGAGACGTATCTGCAACTGTTCCGCGAAACGGAGCTGCGCTACGACGAAATTACCTCGGCACTGCTGAGCTAAACGCCGCGCCACATGCCAACGGCTCTCGCCGCGAAGCGAAAGCCGTTATGGGTACTGCGGTGTGTCCATGCTGCCCGGTCCGCGCCAGCCTGTTGCCGCCAGCAGTGACGCAAGCGGCACAGTCAGCGTGCCACCGCCACATCAGTGCGCGTAATTCGATTCTTGCGCATCGCCGCGGTCTTCCGCTTTTGGACGGCCCTGGGCGTCGGACAGACGGTATTTGGTGCGGCGGTCGCCCATCAGATCGCGCAGGTCACGGATGCTCATGCCCGTCACTTCGTGCATGCGAATCAGCAGCGAGGCGCCGACCGGCAAGCGGTGATGGCGGATCTTGCTGATGACGGGTGGCGCCACTTCGAGCAAGCGCGACAGGGCTGCGTCGTTTTTCAGCTGCATCTTGCTCAGCAGAATATCCAGCAGGTGATTCGGGTTGTAACTCTCTTGCGATGCTAATGCATGATGTGCCATGATTTTTCCTCGTCTAGTGAATGTTGAAAGAATGCCGATACGAACTTAAGGCTGGCTTAGAGTGTTTAAATAAACGTCTTTCCATCGGACTCAGCCTCCCCTCCGCCTTCCCTCCTTGTCGCACTGCCTGCACAGGACTCGCACAGCCAACGTGCGCAGCTTGCCGCGTGAGTAAATGCACTGCAACCCACTGAAATGAATTGCATATAAAGCAATATACTAGTCCAAACAGGCCGCATCTGCGCCTCGCGCAAACTTCCTGATTGTTAAATATCAATCAAGCTGCTAGTTGGCTTGCCAACGATGCTATTTCAACACATTAGGATGCCAGCGGCCGCACACAAGGCTTTGCAGCAACTTGTTACAAATCAATGGTGTCGCACGGCAATAAATGCTTTCCGGCATCGCCGGGCCGGGCGCCGTATTCACGCTGCAATCTTGTCGGCATGCTCAGCACAACATGGCCCGTCCCGGCGATTTACGCTAAACTATGGCCTGAACTTGCAGCGAGCCTGCCAGCGGGCAGCCAGAGGCGCCCGGCCGGTGATCCACCGCCTCCCGCCCCGAGCGGCGCACGGCGCAATCTCCCTGCCCGGCTTATTTGCCGCCCCACTTATTTGTCCCACTTATTTGCCGCCCCATTTACCGATAAGCATCCGACTCCATGCAGAAAAAAGTATTCATTAAAACCTTCGGCTGCCAGATGAACGAGTACGACTCGGACAAGATGGCCGACGTGCTGGGCGCTTCCGACGGCCTGGTGCGCACCGACACGCCGGAAGATGCCGATGTGATCCTGCTCAACACCTGCTCCGTGCGCGAAAAGGCGCAGGAAAAAGTGTTTTCCGATCTGGGCCGTCTGCGCGAGCTGAAACTGGCCAAGCCGCACCTCTTGATCGGCGTGGGCGGCTGCGTGGCCTCGCAGGAAGGCGACGCCATCGTCAAGCGCGCGCCATATGTCGACATGGTCTTCGGCCCGCAAACCCTGCACCGCCTGCCGCAGATGATCGAGTTGCGCCGCTCCAGCGGCGCTTCGCAGGTCGACATCAGCTTCCCGGAAATCGAAAAGTTCGACCACATGCCGCCGGCCAAGGTGGACGGCGCCTCGGCGTTTGTTTCCATCATGGAAGGCTGCAGCAAATATTGCAGCTATTGCGTCGTGCCCTACACGCGCGGCGAGGAAGTCTCGCGCCGCTTCGAGGACGTGCTGACGGAAGTGGCGGGCCTGGCCGCCCAGGGCGTCAAGGAAATCACCCTGCTGGGGCAGAACGTGAACGCCTACCGTGGCGTGATGGAAGGCGGAGACATTGCCGACTTCGCCCTGCTGCTCGAATACGTGGCCGACATTCCCGGCATCGCGCGCATGCGCTTCGTCACCAGCCACCCGAAGGAATTCACGCAACGCCTGATCGACGCCTATGCGAAGATCCCGCAGCTGGTCGACCATCTGTACCTGCCGGCGCAGCACGGTTCCGACAAGATCCTGGGCGCCATGAAACGCGGCTACACGGGCCTCGAATACAAGTCCATCATCCGCCGCATCCGCGCCGTGCGCCCGAACATGGCCATTTCGTCCGACTTCATCGTCGGCTTCCCCGGCGAGACGCAGGCCGACTTCGACGCCATGATGAAGCTGATCGCCGACGTGGGGTTTGACAACAGCTACAGCTTCATCTTCAGCAAGCGTCCCGGCACGCCGGCCGCCGGCCTGGCAGACGATACGCCGCATGAAGTCAAACTGGCCCGGCTGCAGCAGCTGCAGGCGGCCATCGACGCCAACACGCGCAAGTACAGCCTGGCCATGGTGGGCAGCGTGCAAACCATCCTCGTCGAAGGCCGTTCGAAGAAGGACACCGATGACAGTGAACTGCAAGGCCGCACGGAAAACAACCGCGTCGTCAATTTCGACGCCGGCCCGGACGGCTTGCAACTGATCGGCCAGCTGGTCGACGTGCGCATCACCGAAAGCCATTCCTACACCCTGCGCGGCGAACTCGTCGCCAGCGCCCCCGCATTGAAAAGAGCCAGTTGAAAACCAAAGCCCCGATACAGCCGCATTACTTCATCCCCGAGCCGCTGGACAACACGCGCCTGGCGCATCTGTGCGGGCCGCTCGATGAAAACCTGCGCCAGATTTCCGCCGCCCTCGACGTGACGATCTTCCGCCGCGGCGAGAAATTCATCGTCGGCGGCAGCAATGCCGAACGGGCCGTGGAAATCCTCGACCAGTTCTACGCCATCGCCAACAAGGTCGTGCCGCTGGAAGAAGTGCAGCTGGCCCTGGTGGAGCAGCGCGCGGGACTGTCCGCCGCCTCGGAACACCACGTCAACGCGCCTGCCAGCACCTTCGTCGAGCCGGACATCGCCAGCCCCGTGCTGAAAACGCGGCGCAGCGACCTGCGCGGGCGCACGCCGCACCAGATCGCCTACCTGCGCGACATCCTCGAACACGACATCAGCTTCGGCGTGGGACCGGCCGGCACGGGTAAAACCTATCTGGCCGTCGCCTGCGCCGTCGACGCGCTCGAACGCGACGCCGTCAAGCGCATCATCCTGACGCGCCCCGCCGTCGAAGCGGGCGAACGCCTGGGCTTCCTGCCGGGCGACCTGGCGCAAAAGGTCGACCCGTATCTGCGGCCCCTGTACGATGCGCTGTACGATTTGCTGGGCTTTGACCGCACGCAAAAACTGTTTGAAAAACAGGTGATCGAGATCGCCCCGCTGGCCTACATGCGCGGACGCACCCTGAACCACGCCTTCGTCATCCTCGATGAAGCGCAAAACACCACCGTCGAACAGATGAAGATGTTTTTGACGCGCATCGGCTTTGGCAGCAAGGCCGTGGTGACGGGCGACGTGACGCAAGTCGACCTGCACAAGAGCCAGACGAGCGGCCTGATCGACGCCGTGCACGTGCTGAAAGACGTGCGCGGCATCGGCTTCACGCAATTTAACAGCAGCGACGTGGTGCGCCATCCGCTCGTCGCGCGCATCGTCGATGCGTATGAAACGGCGCAAGCGGCCGGCGCCAGCGCCGCCCAGTTACTTCCCTTATTGACACCAGCTGCCGCCAAAAATGTCCGAAAAAAATAAACTGTCCTTGTCCGTGCAATACCCGGACGCCCGCCTGGCAACCCTGATCACGCGGCCCAAAGTGCGCCGCTGGGTCAAGGCGGCCCTGTTCGCGCCCGCCGAATTGACCATCCGCTTCGTCGACGCGGACGAAGGCCGTAGCCTGAACCGCGATTACCGCGAAAAGGATTACGCCACCAATGTGCTGACCTTCGCCTACAACGAAGGCGAAGAGTTAAGCGACGACGAGCCGACGCGCGCCGACATCATCCTGTGCACGGACGTGCTGGAAAAGGAAGCGGCCGAGCAAAAGAAGAGCGTGGAAGAGCATACGGCCCATCTGATCGTGCACGGCGTGCTGCATGCGCAGGGCTACGACCACATGGATGACGAGGAAGCGGCCGAGATGGAGGGCCTGGAAACGGAGATCCTCGCGAAACTCGGCATCAGCGATCCCTACGCGGACCAAAAATAAGCCGCGCAGGTCGGGTAGGTCGGGTTAGCCCGCAGGGCGTAACCCGACAACATCCACCAACGTAACCCGCCCGACACATGCTTGCGCCACCTTGATGCCAGCGGCACAGTGTCAGATAACGCTGCGCTAATCTGACCTACGCCCATCTGACGCCAGATGCCACAATAGCGCCATCAACCACACACGTAACAAGGACAGACTATGGGCACTTGGGCCACCGACGCCTTCGGCAACGACTACGCCATGGATTGGGCGCAGGATCTGCACGAATACAAAACCCTGGAACTGGTCGAGACCACGCTCGACAACGTCATCGACAGCCAGCAGGCGGAACTCGAGGCGCCGTTTGCCGCCGAAGCGCTGGCCGCGCTGGAAGTGATCGCGCGCCTGCAAGGCCAGCCCGGAGACAACGACCCGGCCACGGCGGAAGTGGACGAATGGGTGGCCGCCTGCAAGAAGAAAGTCACGCCGCCGCTGCTGGAAAAAGCACGCCTGGCGTTCGAGCGCATCATGGCCGAGTCGTCGGAACTGCGCCAGCTGTGGCAGGACAGCGAGCATTTTACGGACTGGCAGGCGGACGTGGCGGCCTTGCGCGCCCGTGTGCTGGGCCCGGACGCCGCGTAAAACATCGGGCAACGCCGCACTTCAACGTATTAAATTTGCATCAAAAGCGGGGAAATCCGGTATTCCCCCACTTTTGGTGTATCCTATATCCCTTCGCAACAACGGCTCACGCCTCCTATGCCCGAGCACCCTAGTGGCGTCAGAACTGACGTCAAGCCCCACCGGTCACTGTTTGAACGCCTGACCGCACTCATCTCCCCCGAGCCAGAGAACCGTGCAGAATTGCTCGATGTTCTACACGATGCGCATGAACGCAAGCTGATCGACGCCGACGCCCTGTCGATGATCGAAGGCGTGTTTCAGGTATCGGATCTCTGTGCGCGCGACATCATGATTCCCCGTTCGCAAATGGATGTCATCGACATCAGCAAGCCGATCGAGGAATGGATGCCGGAAGTCCTGTCCACCGCCCACTCGCGCTTCCCCGCGATCGAAGGCGAGCGCGACAAGGTCATCGGCATCCTGCTGGCGAAAGACTTGCTGCGTTATTACGCAGAAGAAACTTTCGACGTGCGCGACATGCTGCGCCCCGCCATCTTCATCCCCGAATCGAAACGCCTGAATGTGCTGCTGCGCGATTTCCGCGCCAACCACAATCACATGGCCATCGTCGTCGATGAATACAGCGGCGTCGCCGGCCTGATCACCATCGAAGACGTGCTGGAACAGATCGTCGGCGACATCGAGGACGAATACGACTTCGACGAAGCCGAGGACAACATCCTCTCGCTCAAGGAAGGCCAGTTCGGCCCCCGCTGGCGGGTCAAGGCACTGACCGAGATCGAACAGTTCAACGAAGAAGTGGGCAGCCACCTGGTGGACGACGATGTCGACACCATCGGCGGCCTGGTCTCGAAGTACCTGGGCCGCATGGCGCACAAGGGCGACATCTTCGACCTGGGCAATCTGCGCTTCGAGGTGCTGCGCGCCGATGCGCGCCAGGTGCACGTGCTGCTCGTCGAGCGCCTGCCCAACGTGCCGGAACTGGAACTCTGACATGCGCGTGCTGTAAATGCGTTTCAGACGCGTCGATCCCAACGCCCCCGCCAAACCGCCCCGCAGCACGTGGGCGCGCATGCTGACTGCCGCCGTCGCCGGCGCCGTCGCCGTGCTGGCGTTCGCCCCGTTCGGCTACTGGCCGCTGCAAATCCTCAGCCTGGGCGTGCTGTTCTACCAGGTGCTGCGCGCGGCGAACGTCAAGGCCGGCGCGCTGATCGGCTGGGCCTACGGCTTCGGCTGGTGCGCGGCCGGCACGCACTGGCTGTACATCTCGATGCACCGCTATGGCGACATGGCCGCACCGATCGCCGCCATCGCCGTGGCCTTGCTGGCCCTGTTGATGGCCATTTACGTGGCCCTGGCCATGGGCGCGGCGGCCTGGCTGCGCCAGCGCTGGGTACTCTCGCTGCCCGCCATGACCCTGCTGGTGCTGCCCGCGACCTGGACGCTGTTCGAATGGACGCGCGGCTGGCTGTTTACGGGTTTCCCGTGGCTGGCCACCGGCTACGCCCACAATGCCAGCCCGCTGGGCGGCTTCGCCCCCATCGTCGGATCGTACGGCCTGGGCTGGCTGGCGGCGCTGTCGGCCGGCGCCCTGCTGCTGCTAGTCCACCCCCTGCACCGCACGCGCTGGTTTGCGCTGGGCGGCGTCATCGCCCTGTACGCGGCCGGCGTTGGCCTGCAGTACGTGAACTGGACCCATCCTGTCGGACGCGCGATCACGGTGCGCCTGTTGCAGGGCAATGTGCCGCAACAGCAAAAATTCGACCCCGGCTTCGTGCTGGGCGCCCTGCAGATGTACCAGGGCGCCATCACCAGCGCACCGGCCGACCTGATCGCCACGCCGGAAACGGCCGTCACGGTGCTGCCGCACCAGCTGCCGCCCGGCTATCTGGATAGCCTGGCGACGTATGCGCAGCAGACGGGCAGCACGATTTTGCTCGGCATGCCCGTGCTCGACGAACAGCAGCGCTTCTACAATGCGGCGGTGGGCATCACGCCCAACGGCACGCCGGGCCCCTACTACCAGTACCGCAAGCACCATCTGGTGCCGTTCGGCGAATTCGTGCCGCCCGGCCTGCACTGGTTTGTCGCCATGATGGCCATCCCGCTGGGCGACATGGGCCGCGGCGCGGAAGTACAAGCGCCTTTGGCCGTGCGCGACCAGCTGGTGCTGCCGAATATCTGCTACGAAGACCTGTTTGGCGAAGAAATCGCGGGACAGCTGGCCAGCGCCCACCGCGGCGGCAAGCAATCGGCGTCGGTGCTGCTCAATATCTCGAACCTGGCCTGGTTTGGCGACTCGATCGCCATCCCGCAGCATCTGCAAATTTCGCAGATGCGCAGCCTGGAAACGGGCCGGCCGATGCTGCGCTCGACGAACACGGGCGCCACCGCCGTCATCGACGGCAAGGGCGTGGTGCAAAGCCTGCTGCCGCCGGAACAGCAAGCGACGCTGGCGGCCAAGGTGCAAGGCATGGGCGGCATGACGCCATACATTTTGTATGGCAATAAACTGGTGCTGGCCCTGGCCGCGCTGGCCTTGCTGACGGCCTTCCTGCTGTCGCGCGCCGCGCGCCGTGGCCGCGCCACACAGCAATAAGCGGCCGATATTGCCCGAAGAGTCACAGTGGGCTCCTAAAAACCGCTAAAATTAGCAAAACTCCGGCCCGGACGCGCTTCCAAGCATGCGCCCGGGCTTCAAGCAAACCTTAACAAAGCGCAGCCTCGCGCGCGGCGAACTCATACGATGCTCACATTTCAACAAATTATCCTGACCTTGCAAACCTATTGGGACAAGCAAGGATGCGCCCTGCTCCAGCCTTACGACATGGAAGTCGGCGCCGGTACCTTCCACACCGGTACCTTCCTGCGCGCGATCGGCCCGGAACCGTGGCGCGCCGCGTATGTGCAGCCGTCGCGCCGCCCGAAAGACGGCCGCTATGGCGAGAACCCGAACCGCATGCAGCACTACTACCAGTACCAGGTGGTCTTGAAGCCGGCGCCGGAAAACATCCTCGACCTGTATCTGGGTTCGCTGGCCGCGCTGGGCCTGGACTTGCAGCAGAATGACGTGCGCTTCGTCGAAGACGACTGGGAAAGCCCGACCCTGGGCGCCTGGGGCCTGGGCTGGGAAGTCTGGCTGAACGGCATGGAAGTGACCCAATTTACCTACTTCCAGCAAGTCGGCGGCCTCGATTGCAAGCCCGTGCTGGGCGAGATCACCTATGGCATCGAGCGCCTGGCCATGTATCTGCAGGGCGTGGAAAACGTGTATGACCTGGTGTGGACCGAGTGGGAAGAGAACGGCATCACGAAAAAACTGACCTACGGCGACGTCTTCCACCAGAACGAGGTGGAGCAATCGACCTACAACTTCGAGCACGCGAACACGGACCTGCTGTTCGAACAGTTCGGCAACTACGAAGCGGAAGCGAAGCGCCTGATCGAGCTGCAACTGACCCTGCCCGCCTACGAGAAGATCATGAAGGCTTCGCACAGCTTCAACATGTTGGATGCGCGCGGCGCCATCTCGGTGACGGAACGCGCCGCCTATATCGGCCGCGTGCGCACCCTGTCGCGCCTGGTGGCGCAAGCGTATTACGACTCGCGCGAGCGCCTCGGTTTCCCGATGCTGCCCGCCGCAGAGCAACCCGCCGCCGCTTGATCGCCTAGCTCATACACCGCCGTACCAGACAAGAACACCATGAACCAAACACTGCTCATCGAACTGCTGACCGAAGAACTGCCGCCGAAAGCGCTGGCCAAACTGGGCGCCGCCTTCACCGCCGGCATCGTCAATGGCCTCAAGGCGCGCGACTTCCTGGAAGCCGACAGCGTCGCCACCAGCTACGCCTCGCCGCGCCGCCTGGCCGTCTCCATCACCAACGTACGCGAAGTCTCGCCCGATAAATCGATCCGTGAGAAAGTCCTGCCCGTCTCCGTGGCGCTGGACGCGAACGGCAACGGCACGCCGCCGCTGGCCAAGAAACTGGCCGCGCTGGGCTTCCCCGACCTGACGGTAGCGGACCTGGAACGCGCCGTCGACGGCAAGGCTGAAAGCTTCTTCTACACCTACACGGCGCCCGGCAGCCAGCTCGCCGCTGGCGCGCAAGCGGCATTGACGGAGTCTTGCGCCAAGCTGCCGATTCCAAAACTGATGAGCTATCAGCGCCCTGACGGCACCACCGTGCAATTCGTGCGCCCGGCCCACAGCCTGATCGCCCTGCACGGCATCAACGTGCTGCCTTTGACCCTGCTGGGATTGACGGCCGGCCGCACCACCCTGGGCCACCGTTTCCTCACCGACGGCGAACCGGTCACCATCGCGCACGCGGAAAACTATGCGGCCTCGCTGATTCTCAACGCCAGCGTCATCGCCAGCAACGAGGAACGCAAGGAGCGCATCCGCGCCCAACTGCTGGACAAGGCCGGTGCCGACCAGGTCTTGATGCCCGAAGCGCTGCTCGATGAAGTGACCGCCCTGGTCGAATGGCCGGTCGTGTATGAATGCCACTTCGAGGAAGAATTCCTGGCCGTGCCGCAGGAATGCCTGATCCTCACCATGCAGACGAACCAAAAATACTTCGCCCTGACCGACAGCGAAGGCAAGCTGCGCTCGCGCTTCCTGATCGTCTCGAACATCGAGACGGACACGCCAGAACACATCATCGGCGGCAACGAGCGCGTCGTGCGCCCGCGCCTGTCCGACGCCAAGTTCTTCTTCGAGCAGGACAAGAAGAAGACCCTGGCATCGCGTTTGCCGCTGCTGGCCAACGTCGTGTACCACAACAAGCTGGGCACGCAAGCGGCGCGCACAGAAAGAGTAAAAGCATTAGCCGGCGCCATCGCCGCCAAATTGGACTACGACGTGGCCCTGGCCGAACGTGGCGCCCTGCTGGCCAAGGCCGATCTGCTGACCGACATGGTCGGTGAATTCCCCGAACTGCAAGGCATCATGGGCACGTATTACGCGCGCCATGACGGCGAGCCGGAAGAAGTGGCGCTGGCCGCCTCCGAACACTACCAGCCGCGCTTTGCCGGCGACAGCCTGCCGTCGACCGCCACCGGCGCCGCCGTGGCCCTGGCCGACAAGCTCGAAACCCTGGTCGGCATCTGGGCCATCGGCCTGGCGCCGACGGGCGACAAGGACCCGTTCGCGCTGCGCCGCCACGCCCTGGGCGTGCTGCGCATGCTGCTGGAAAAACGCCTGCCCCTGTCGATCCAAGGCTTGCTGGGCGACGCCGCCGCGCAATTCGCCGCCGTGCCTGGCTTCAAGGACCCGGTCGCGGACGTCACCACCTTCATGCTCGAGCGCCTGCGCGGCATCCTGCGCGAACGCGGTTTCTCGCCGAATGAAATCGAAGCCGTCGTGGCGCAAAATCCGGACCGCCTGGACGACATCGTTCAGCGCCTGGAAGCCGTGCAGGCGTTTGCCGCCCTGCCGGAAAGCGCTTCGCTGGCCGCCGCCAACAAGCGCATCACCAACATCCTGAAAAAGAACGAGGAAGCGCTCAAGCTGGTTGCCGACAGTGGCGTCAACGTGGCCCTGCTGCAGGACGACGCGGAGAAAAAACTCGCCGCCGCCGTCTCGCGCGTGCAGCCGGAAGTCGATGCAGCCTTCGCCAAGGGCGACTTCACCAGCACCCTGCAAACGCTGGCGCAGTTGCGCGACGACGTCGACGGTTTCTTCAACGACGTGATGGTGATGGCCGAGGATGTCGCCCTGCGCAACAACCGCCTGGCCTTGCTGTCGTCCTTGCACGGCATGATGAACCGCGTGGCCGACATTTCCAAGCTGGCGGCATAATGGGCACGCCGGCGCTGAAACTGATTATTCTCGACCGCGATGGCGTCATTAATCATGACTCGCCGGACTTCATCAAGTCGCCGGCCGAATGGCTGCCGATTCCCGGTTCGCTCGAAGCGATCGCCCGCCTGAACCAGGCTGGCTATCGCGTCGTCGTCGCCTCGAACCAGTCGGGCATCGCGCGCGAGTACTTCGACATGACGGTGCTCAACGCGATCCACCAGAAGATGCATACCCTGGCGCAGCAGGTGGGCGCCGATATCGACGCCATCTTCTTCTGCCCGCACGCGGGCGCGGACAATTGCGACTGCCGCAAGCCGAAACCGGGCATGTTCCATGAAATCTCGAAGCGCTACAACACCAGCCTGAAAGGCGTGCCCACCGTTGGCGATTCGCTGCGCGACCTGCAGGCGGGGTTCATCAGCGGCTGCGTGCCCTACCTGGTCTTGACGGGCAAGGGCGAAAAAACCAACGAAACGGGCGGCCTGCCGCCCGGTACCCAGGTCTTCCCCGACCTGGCCGCCGTGGTCAGCCACCTGCTCAAGGCGCCAGCGGCGCCAGCGCCCACCGTGGCATTCAGTATCTAATTTTCGGAGAACCGCATTGCGTAATATTTCCCTGTTCCTGCGATCCCTGCTGTTCATGACCATCATGATCGTGGCCACCATCGTCTGGGCCTGCGTGTGCTTTTTTGCCGCGCCATTGAGCTACAACAAGCGCTATTGGGTCACCTCGCGCTGGAACGTGTTTATCCTGTGGTGCGCCAAGGTCATTTGCGGCATCCGCTATGAAGTCAAGGGCGCCGAGAACTTCCCGGATGCGCCGGCCATCGTGCTGTCAAAGCACCAGTCGGCCTGGGAAACCATCTTTTTGCTGCCCAGCCTTCCTCGTCCGCTCGTGTATGTGTTCAAGAAGGAGATCCTGTACATCCCGTTCTTTGGCTGGGCCATGGCGCTGCTGCGCATGATTCCGATCGACCGCAAACAGGGCAAGCATGCCTTCAAGAGCGTGGTCGCGCATGGCAAACGCCGCCTGGCCGACGGCCAATGGATTATCATGTTCCCCGAAGGCACCCGCATCCCTGTGGGCCAGGCGGGCAAGTACAAGAGCGGTGGCACGCGCCTGGCCATTGCCACGGGCGCCGTGGTGGTGCCGATTGCGCATAATTCAGGCGAATGCTGGCCCAAGCAGTCATTCCTCAAACGCCCGGGACTGATCACCGTCTCGATAGGCAAACCGATTTCGCCGGAAGGGCACACCCCGGACAGCATGATGCAACAGGTGGAAAATTGGATAGAATCAGAAATGCGCGTCATTTCGCCTCACGCCTACAACGCTGGCTAGACGGCATCAGCGCGGTCATCCAGGAGCCGACCCTGCGCCAGCAGATGAAGACCATCAAGGTCGGCGACCAGCAACTGGATCTGTTCGCGCATGACGTCTCGACCAGCACGCCCCCGGCGGTGCGCCCCACGGCACCGCCAGCGCCGCCCGTGGCGCCACCGCTAGTGGCACCCGCGCCCCCCATTGTTCGCCCCGCCCCGCCTCCCCTGCCTTCCCCGCCACGCCCTGCCGATGGCCCTCCGCTGCGCCAGCTGCAGCTGGGCAGTCACCTGGTTGAATTCGCCCTGCGCCGTTCCACGCGCCGTTCCATCGGCTTCATGATCGACGATAACGGCTTGCGCGTGACCGCGCCCAAGCGCGTCACCCTGGCCGAAATCGACAACGCCATCCGCGCCAAGCAGGGCTGGATCGTCTCGAAGCTGCTGGAACGGGGCGAGCGCAAGGTGCAGCGCCAGCAGCGCCCGCCCGTGGCATGGGTCGATGGCGCCGCGCTGCCCTACCTCGGTGGCGACATCACCTTGCGATTGCACCAGGCGCCGCGCCACCGCGCCAGCTTCCAGCGCGAGACGAATGAACTGCACGTATGGGTCACGCCCACGGGCAGCGAACAGCAATTGAAGGAAAAAGTGAAGGGCTGGTTCCAGCACGAGGCGCGCCAGCTGTTCGAAGCGCGCCTGGACCTGTATGCGGACAAGCTGGGTGTGCGCTACGATGCGTTATCGCTATCGTCGGCCGGCACACGCTGGGGCAGCTGCACCATCGAGCGCAAGATCCGCCTGAACTGGCGCCTGATCCACTTCGCCCTGCCGCTGATCGACTACGTGGTGGCGCATGAACTGTCGCACCTGCTGGAAATGAACCACAGCCCCCGCTTCTGGGCCACCGTGGCATCGATCTATCCCGATTACGATGGCGCCAAGCAGGCGCTGAGAAAGCGCTCGCAGGAACTCCCCGTCTTGTTCAATTAAACGGGCAGCAGCGGTTCGATGGCAGCGATAGTACGCGGCGTGGCGCCACGGTGCTGGCTGGCGAAAGCCAGCGCCTTTTGTCCCATAGCCGCCAAGCGCGCGGGATCCTGCAGCAGGGCCGACGCTTGCGCCATCAGCGCATCGGCGTCCGCCACGCGCGCGGCGCCGCCAGCGGTGATCGCCTGTTCGGTCACCAGCGCAAAATTGAAGGTGTGCGGGCCGATCAGCACGGGCTTGCCCAAGGCCGCCGGCTCGATCAGGTTTTGCCCGCCCAGTGGCAGCAGGCTGCCGCCGACAAAGGCGCAATCGCAGGCCGCGTAGTACGCAAACATCTCGCCCATCGAGTCGCCCAGCAGCACCTGCGTGCCCGCCGCCACAAAATCGTCCTGCGCCAGGCCGGACCTGCGCTGCACGCTCAGGCCGTGCGTCAACACCAGCTTTTCCACCTCGTCGAAGCGCTGCGGATGGCGCGGCACGATCAGCAGCAGCACGTCAGGCGGCAGGCTGGCACGCGCCAGCGCTTCGAGGAGCAGCTGCTCTTCGCCTTCGCGCGTACTGGCGCACAGCAGCACGGGACGCGCACCGATGGCGGCGCGCAGCGCCGCCCCCGTCGCCAGGGCCGCCGCGGGCACGACGACATCGAACTTGATGCTGCCCGTCACGACCACGTTCTGCACGCCCAGCACGCGCACGCGCTCGGCGTCGTCCTGCGTCTGCGCCGCCACCAGGGTGATGCCGCGCGCCGCATCGGCAATGAGTTTGCCCAGGCGCTGCGCCTTGCCCAGCGAACGCTGCGACAAGCGCGCGTTGGCCAGCACCACCGGCACTTTGTAGCGATTGCATTGGTGGATCAGGTTCGGCCACACTTCCGTCTCCATCAGGATGCAGATGCGCGGCGCAAAATGGCGGATGAAACGGGCCGGCATGGCGCCCGTGTCGTACGGCAGATAGCTTTGCACGAGGCGCGCACCATGTTTGGCGAACAGGGTTTTACCGGTCGCACGCCCTGTGGGCGTCATGTGCGTGAGGACGATGCGGGAAGCGGGCCATGCGGCCAGCAACGCATCGATCAGCGGCTCGGCCGCGCGCGTCTCGCCGACGGAGACGGCGTGCAGCCAGATGGTGTCCGTCGCAGGTGTCGGCTGGCGGCCGTAAAAGCCCAGGCGTTCGCCCCAGTGCTGGCGGTAGCCCGGTTCCTGGCGTCCGCGCAGCCACAGCCGCGCCAGCACCAGGGGCAAGGCCAGCCACCAGGCAAGGGTATAAAGAAGTCGCATGATAGGTAATGTTGAAGTCAGGCGGGGGGATGGTCGGCCAACAGGCGCCGTGCCGCGGCCAGCACTGCCGGCACGCCGGGCGGCGCGCCCTTGTCGCCCAGGTTGATGATTTTCGGCGACCAGTTGCCTTCCGTTTTCCACAGTGGCGAATCGGCATAGATTTCCACCGTCGGACGCACAAAGGCGGCGGCGATATGCGTCAAACCCGTATCGACGCCGATCACCAGCGCCGCGTGGCGCGCCAGCAGGGTGGCATCGCCCATCGACAGCTTCGGCAGCACGCGCGCGTTGGGCAGGCTGGCCGCCAGTTGTTCGGCTTCCGCCTTTTCCTTGGGCGAACCCCAGGGCAGCAGAATCGGCATGGGCGCGAGCGCCTGGCCCAGGGCGATCCAGTTTTCCGGCGCCCATTTCTTGGCGTCGCGCGCCGTGCCGTGGAAATACACGCAGTAGGGCGCCGCGCCCATCCAGTCCGGGCGAGGCTCGCTGCCTGACACTTCCGGCAAGCCGAAATCGGCCGGCGTGTCGACCGTGTAGCCGAGTGCCGCGGCGGCCACCAGGCGGCCGCGCGCTACCGCATGCGTGCGCGGGTCCAGCGGAATGCTCTTCGTGTGAAAAATGCGCGAGATGCCTTCGTAGCCGGAGCCTTCGCTGCCATTGGCCAGGCCAACCTTCTGTCCTCCCGGCGCCAGGCGCGCGGCCCCCATGATGATGCCCGTCTTGAGCAAGCCCTGGGTATCGAACACATAATCGTAATGCGTCTGGCGCAGGCTGCGGAAGAAGGCGGCGATTTCCGCGCGCGTCTCTTTCTTGCCCAGGCTCTTGCGCCAGCGCCGCAGCGCGAACGGGAAGATGGTGCCCACGCGCGGATTCAGGCGCACCAGGCTGACATACCCCTCCTCGACCACCCAGTCGATGGTCGCATCCGGATAATGGCGGGCGATGTCCGCCACCATCGGCAGGTTATGCAGCACGTCGCCCAGCGAAGATACCCTCACCAGCAGGATTTTCAAGGGCGCCTGCGCGCCAGCTTGGCCGACCATGCTGTCAGAACGGCAGGACGGCGTCAGGCTTGGCGGCCAGGATCACGCTCTTGAACTGGCCCTGGATGCGCGCCAGTGCTTCCGGCGTTTCCGCTTCGAAGCGCATGACGATCACCGGCGTGGTGTTGGACGAACGGGCCAGGCCGAAGCCGTCCGCGTATTCCACGCGCAAGCCGTCGATGGTGATGATCTGTTCATTGCCGGGGAAGACGGCGTCGCGGCGCAGCATGTCCATCAGCGCGACGTTCTCGCCTTCCTGCAATTCCAGGTGCAATTCCGGCGTGCTGTCGGACTGCGGCAGGGAATTGAGCAAGGCCGATGGATCGGCTTCGCGCGTCAGGATTTCCAGCAGGCGCGCGGCCGAATACATGCCGTCGTCGAAACCGTACCAGCGGTCCTTGAAGAAGATATGGCCGCTCATTTCGCCGCCCAGCGGGGCACCCGTCTCGCGCAGCTTGGCTTTTACCAGCGAGTGACCCGTCTTGTACATCAGCGGCACGCCGCCATGCTTGCTGATCCACGGCGCCAGGTGGCGCGTGCATTTCACGTCGTACAGGATTTGCGCGCCCGGATGGCGGGTCAGCACGTCGGCGGCAAACAGCATCATCTGGCGGTCAGGGTAGATGATCTGGCCATCCTTGGTGACCACACCCAGGCGGTCGCCATCGCCATCGAAGGCGATGCCGATCTCCGCATCCGTCTCGGCCAGGCAGCGGATCAGGTCTTGCAGGTTTTCCGGATGCGCCGGGTCCGGATGGTGGTTCGGGAAATTGCCATCGACGTCGCAGAACAGTTCGATGACCTCGCAGCCCATGCCGCGGAACAGGTCGCCCGCGAACGCGCCGGCCACGCCATTGCCGCAGTCGACGGCGATCTTGATCGGGCGCGCCAGCTTGACGTCGCCCAGGATGCGCTGCAGGTAAGCGGCGCGGATATCGTGCGTGGTGTAGCTGCCCGGCGTACTACTGGCGCTGCCGTCGTGGGCGACGATGCTGTGGTACAGCGCCTGGATCGCTTCGCCGTGGATCGCTTCGCCCGCCAGCACCATCTTGAAACCATTGTAGTCAGGCGGATTGTGACTGCCCGTGACCATGATGCCGGAACGCGTGTCGAGCACATTCGTGCCGAAGTACACCATCGGCGTGGCCACCACGCCCAGGTCGATCACGTCGACGCCTGCGGCCTGCAAGCCTTGCGCCAGCGCCGCCGTCAGTTCCGGTCCCGACAGGCGGCCATCGCGGCCGATCACGACCCGCTGCTCACCCTTGGCCAAGGCGGCCTGGCCAAATGCCTGACCGATCTTGTAGGCCACGCTGGCATCGAGGGTTTTGGCGATGATGCCGCGAATATCGTAGGCCTTGAAGATCGTTCTGGACAATGGAAGCATGGTGGGGGCGCTATCAGTATAAGTAAGGGTATCGATAAGGTGCCTGGCAAGCTACAGCGCGTGGCTGGCAGCTTGCCACTGCGCCATGAGTATACCGAATTATACGCGCAGCAGATCGATGGACTTGCCCGATTCCACCCACTGCCTGACCCACAGCGGCTGGCGACCACGGCCTGTCCATTGTTGAGTAGCATTGTCAGGATGGCGGTAACGTACCGCGACTTTGCCCGTGCGCGGGTGCAAGCCGTCGAGTATCAGCTGTTTCAGCGGAATGCCCGCTTGCTGCGCGATGGCCATGATCTGTTCGCGCGCCTTGTTCAAATCTTCACGCTCGCGGCTGTTCAATTCCTGCTTCACATTCTCTTCCAGCTTGCGCAATTCCAGCATCGTCATCGTTGACAGATCCATCCTGTATATCCTTTATATTCAATTAAATAATAAAATCACGTGAAATATACTACATTGCATAAAAATCCGCGCACCGTAACGTAATTCCTCGTCGCCTGAATAAAAGACCGCGACTTATTTACCGGCTCGACATTAAGATTAGATGAGGAATATGTCGAAACCGCACATAAAAACATGAATAAACATGCATAAAATGACATTCCAGCTGGCATGGCGCGAATCATCGATTCCAGAAAATATGCCAGGCAATGATTATCGCGATAAAGCGGCGAAATATTCAGCGAAAGTAAATGCCCATAAAAAATAATCGCGTCCGGCCTTTCCCTTCCGGCCGGCCATGCGCGCAATCCCGCATCAGCCGGAAATGCTCCCGACAACCAAGGGCAGCCATGCTTATAATGCCTGCGCGTAGTTCACTTCACACTGGCACCTATGAAAACTTACTTTATCGGCGATCTGCAAGGTTGCCATGCACAAACCGTCGAACTGATCGAACGGATCCAGGCGGCGGCAAGCGGCCCGTACCGGCTGCTGTTTGCGGGCGACCTGATCAACCGCGGCCCGGCCTCGCTCGCCACCCTGCGCCACGTGCATGCGCTGGCGCAGCAAGGCCTGGCCGACAGTGTCCTGGGCAACCATGACTTGCATTTGCTGGCCGTGGCCAACGGCATCCGGCCCGAGCATGCGTCCGATACGCTGACCGAGATCCTCGACGCGCCCGATCGCGACGAGTTGATCACCTGGCTGCGCCAGCGTCCGCTCGCCTTGCAGCACCAGGGGCATGTGCTCGTGCATGCGGGCTTGCTGCCGCAATGGAGCGCGACCCAGGCGTTGTCCCTGGGCGAGGAAGTGTCGACCATGCTGCGCAGCGATGGCTGGGTGGCGTTCCTGCGCAGCATGTACGGCAACGAGCCGGCCGCCTGGCGTGACGACCTGCAGGGCGCCGACCGGCTACGCTGTATCGTCAACGCCATGACGCGGCTGCGCTTTTGCACGCCGGACGGCGTGATGGACTTCAAGATGAAGGAGAGCGGCAGCGCGCCGCCGGGCTCCGGTCTGCTGCCATGGTTCGACGTGCCGGGCCGGCGCAGCGCGGGCGACACTGTCGTCTTCGGCCACTGGTCGGCGCTGGGACTGCAGTTGCGACCCGACCTGATCGGCCTCGATAGCGGCTGCGTCTGGGGCGGAAAACTGTCGGCCGTGTGCCTGGAAGACCGCTCGCTGCTGCAGGTCGACTGCCCCGCCTTCCAGCAGCACAGTGGCAAGCAGTAAGCAGTACGGCGCGCATATGCTTAATCGAAATCGGTCGTTGGCCCTGGCGCGCCTGCGCCGTATGATGCAGCTTTTGCCTGTGCCATCCCATGCATCCTGATACCGACAGACTGGCGCGCTGGCTGCTCGGCAGCCTGGAACTCGACACCGCCGTCCTGCATGTGGGCCAGTACTGTGGCCGCTGGCTCGCTTCCACGGCGGGCCGGGAACTGGGCAGCTTTCACCTGGTGCTCGATGGCCACTGCTATTTGCACCTCGATGGCGCGGCACCGATAGCGCTTGGCCCGCGCGACGGCGTCTTCCTGCTGCGCGACTTGCCGCATTTCCTCAGTCCGCACAGCGATCCGCTGCGGGCGGTCAGCGCGCAAGCGATGCTGCCGCTGCAAACACCCACGCAGCAGCCGGCGACGGCGCTGGCCTGCGGCTTCTTTCAATTTCGCGGCGCCCTTTCCGCGCTGATCGTCGACTCCTTCCCGCCATATCTGCTGATACGCGGCGACGCTCCCGCCTTCAGCGCCGCCGCAGCGCTGTTCGACCTGATCCTGCTTGAAGCGGGCGGCGATCCGGAACAACCGTCGCCGCTCATCGCGCGCCTGGTCGAACTGCTGTTCTTTTACCTGATCCGCCACGTGGCGCAGGGCGAGCAGGTGGCGGCCGGCCTGCTGTCGCTGCTGCACCAGCCCGCATTCTCGCCGCTGCTCGAACGCATGCTCGACGCCCCCGCTGACGACTGGTCGATCGAGAACATGGCCAAGGCGGCGTGCATGTCGCGCGCCAGCTTCTGCAAGCATTTCGCCAGCGCCAGCGGCCATTCGCCGGCCCAGTTCCTGCTCCTGCTGCGCATGAAGATCGCGGCGCGCCGGCTGCACGACGGCGTCTCCGTCGAACGCGCGGCCGAACTGGTGGGTTACCGCTCGCACGCCGCCTTTACGCGCGCCTTCAAGCGGGTTACTGGCGAGCAACCGGGCGCCTACCGGCGCGACCAGAGATTGCGCCAGCTGGCCAGTTGAAATCAAGGATCGCACAATCGCAGACGAACGAGCACAAAAGGACGACGCTGACGTCTGTTGCGTGTGCGATATGGCCGATATAATGCCCGGGTGACTTACCAACTTAGCAAGGTACCCCATGTCCCGTCTGACGCTGCACACTCTCGATACCGCCCCGGCCGATAGCCGCCCCTTCGTGGAAAAGGCCATCGCCAACAATGGCTTCCTGCCCAACCTGATCGGCGTGCTGGCCAATGCCCCGCTGGCGCTGGAAACCTACCTGACCGTCTCCGGCATCAATGCGCGCGCCAGCCTGACGTTAATGGAACGCGAAGTGGTGCAAATCACGGCCGCGCGCATCCACGGCTGCGATTTCTGCATCGCCGGCCATAGCGCCATTTCGCTGAAAAAAGCGGGCCAGACTCCCGACATCGTGCGCGCGCTGCAGCACGGCCAGCCGACGGGCGACGCCAAACTCGACGCCGTCGCCGCCTTCGCCACGGCCGTCATCGCCACGCGCGGCGCCGTCAGCGACGCCGAATACCAAGCCTTCCTGGCCGCCGGCTACAACGAACAGCAGGCGCTGGAAGTCGTGCTGGGCATCAGCCTGGCCACCCTGTGCAATTTTTCCAACAGCCTGGCCGGCACACCCGTCAATCCGCAATTGACGCCCTACCTGCCTGGCGCCGTCTGACATGGGCCACCTCAATCACTGGCTGCACACGCACGCCGACCAGCTCGACCAATCGTCGCAACTGGCTGAAACTGTACTTCCCGCGCTGGCCGGCGACCATCTGCTGGCCATCGGCGTGCCGCAGGAGCACGGCGGTGCGGGCGGCGACGTGCGCGACGCCATCGACGCCATCGCCAACGTCGCCGAGCAATCGGTAACGGCGGCCTTTGTCTTCTGGGGCCAGCGCTGCTTCATCGAATTCCTGCTGCAAAGCGAGAACCGCGCGCTGGCCGAGCGCCGCTTGCCCGGCCTGCTGGCCGGCACGCAGGCGGGCGCCAGCGGCCTGTCGAACGCCATGAAATTCTTGTCCGGCATCGAGCAGCTGCAAATCACGGGCGCGCGCCACGACGACGGCTTGCTGGTCGACGGCGGCCTGGCCTGGGTGACGAACCTGCGCAAGGCGGGCTTTGTCGCGGCCGCCGCCGTGGCGCCCAACGACGGCGCGCCACCGGCCATCGTCGCCTTCGACAGCGGCACGCCAGGCGTGCAGCGCAGCGACGACCTGGATCTGATCGCCCTGCGCGGCAGCAATACGGCCTCCGTCAAGCTGACGCAGGTGCACATCCCCGCCGCGGACATCATCAGCGACAACGCGCCAGCCTGGCTGCCGCAGGTACGCCCCTCGTTCCTCGGCATGCAGTGCGGCCTGTCGATCGGCCTGGCGCGCGCCAGCCTGGCCAAGGCGGCGCAGATCTCGGCCGGTTCGCGCAACGCGCTCACGCCGCGCATCGAAGCGCTGCAAGCGACCCTGGAGGCCGCCGTCGCTACCTTGCTGGCCGGCGTGCACGATGGCCGCTTCAAGGTGCAGGCGCCGGCCATGTTCCGCCTGCGCATACAGCTGGCCGATGTGCTGCAGCAAGCGCTGATGCTGGAACTGCAAGCGATGGGCGGGCGCGCCTACCTGAATGCCGAACAGCAGGGCTTTGCCCGCCGCTGGCGCGAATCGTCGTTCATCCCCATTGTCACCCCCAGCCTGACGCAATTGCAGGCAGCCTTGCAGCTGTTCGACAGCCAGCAGGCGGCCAAGGCGACAGGAGCCCCGGCATGACGGCAGCGACGCAAGACTGGGCGCTGCAGGCGCAGGACCTGAGCTACGCCTATCCGGGCACGGCACCCGTGTTCCAGCATGTCTCGCTGGGCGTGCGCAAGCGCGAAATCGTCTGCCTGCTGGGCGGCAGCGGCTGCGGCAAATCGAGCCTGCTGCGCGTGCTGGCCGGCCTGCAGCCGCCATCGACGGGAGCAATTCAATTCCTCGACGCCCCGATGCGCGAACCGGACCCGCGCAGCGCCCTCGTGTTCCAGCAGGCGAGCCTGCTGCCCTGGCTGAATGTCACGGGCAATGCCGGCTTCGGCCTGGACTTCAAGCACCAGCCGCAGCTCACGCGCGAAGCGCACCAGGCGCGCGTGGCGCAAGCCATCGACGCGGTGGGCTTGAAGGGCCGCGAAAAGCTGTATCCGTCCGCGCTGTCGGGCGGCATGGCGCAGCGCGTGGCGCTGGCCCGTGCGCTGGCGCGCGAACCGGAACTGCTGTTCGCCGACGAACCGTTTTCCGCGCTCGACGCCATCACGCGCGCCGAGATGCAGTCGCTGCTGGTCGACGTGGTGCACCGCTGGCATACGGCCGTGCTGCTCGTCACGCACGATATCGACGAAGCGATCCTGGTGGCCGACCGCATCTTGCTGATGGGCGGCAAGCCCGGCAACATCGTGCGCGAATGGCCCGTTGCCATCGCCCAGCCGCGCATCGGCCACAGCGCCGAGGTGATCGCCCTCAAGATGGATATCCTCGACGCCCTGCAGGCGCTGCAAAAGCAGGATCAAACGCCCGCCTTCGCCCACAATTAAACGACCGGAACTTTCCCATGACATTCGAAGATCACAACAAACCCCTGCATATCTGCGCCTCGTCCGATTGCGACTGCGGCCTGACGCGGCGCGACTTCCTGCGCATGTCGGCCCTGGCCACGGCCAGCGTCGCCTCGCCGCTGCTGTTCGCCGGCGACGCCATGGCCCAGCAAGGCCCGAAAGGCGACGACCAACCCGTAAAGATCGGCTACCTGCCGATCACCGACGCCACCCCGCTGCTCGTCGCCCACGCCCGCAAGCTGTTTGAAGCGGAAGGCTTGCAGGCGGAAACGCCGCGCCTGTTCCGCAGCTGGGCGCAGATCATCGAAGCCTTCGTCGCCGGCCAGGTCAACGTCATCCACCTGCTGTCGCCGGCCACCCTGTGGGTGCGCTACGGCGCCAAGTTCCCAGCGAAAGTCGTCGCCTGGAACCACGTCAACGGCTCCGCGCTGACGGTGGCCAACGAGATCAACAAGGTCTCTGACCTGGGCGGGCGCACGGTCGCCATCCCGTTCTGGTACTCGATCCACAACATCCTGCTGCAGCAAATCCTGTCCTCGAATGGCCTGACCCCGGTCACGCGCGCGCGCAACGCGGCCATCAAATCGAATGAAGTCAACCTGATCGTGCTGGCGCCGGCTGAAATGGTCTCCGCCCTGGCCAGCAAGTCGATTGCCGGCTACATCGTGGCCGAGCCGTTCAACGCGGCGGCGGAAAACGCCGGCATCGGCAAGATCCTGCGCTTCTCGGGCGACGTGTGGAAAAACCATGCGTGCTGCGTCACCTTCCTGTCCGAGCGCGACATCAACACGCGTCCCGAATGGGCGCAGAAGGTCACCAACGCCATCGTCAAGGCGCAGCTGTGGACGCGCTCGAACCAGGTCGACACGGCCAAGCTGCTGTCGAACGTGGGCGAGCACCGCTACACGCCGCATCCGCTGCAGGTGCTGACCAAGGTGCTGGCCACCACCGATTACGCCAGCTACGAAAAACAGGGCCTGATCGTGCACAAGAACTGGCAGCAGCGCCGCATCGACTTCCAGCCATATCCATTCGCCTCGTACACGGAAGAACTGGTGCGCGCCATAGGCCGCACCAAGGTCGAAGGCGATACGCGCTTCCTGGCCAATCTCGATCCGAAATTCGCCGCGCGCGACCTGGTCGATGACCGCTTCGTGCGCAAGGCCATCACCGCAGTCGGTGGCCCCGCCGCCTTCGGCTTGCCTGCCAACCTGCTGCGCAGCGAAACCGTGGCGGTCTGACGATGGCAAAGAAGTTGTTGACGAAGTTCGGCCTGCCCCTGGTGGGGCTGGCCTGTGCCTTGCTGTTGTGGTCCATGGGCGTGACGGCGCTGGAGAAATCCACGCCCATCGCCACCGCCTTCGCGCCCTTGCCCACGGCGCTGGCGTTCCGGGAAATGCTGGGCGGCCTTGACATCTGGCTGCACGTGGTACTGAGCCTGCAAAGGGTGGCTGTCGGCCTGGGGCTGGCGATCATCATCGGCGTGCCGCTGGGCGTGCTGGTGGCCATGTCGAAAAGCTTTTCCGGCGCGGCCATGCCGCTGTTCCAGCTGCTGCGCATGATTTCACCGCTGTCGTGGATGCCGATCGCCGTGATGGTGCTAGGGGTCGGTGACGCGCCCGTGTACTTCCTGCTGGCGTTTGCGGCCGTCTGGCCGATTTTGCTCAACACGGCGGCCGGCGTGGCGCGGCTCGACCCGAACTGGCTGCTGCTGGCGCGCAGCCTGTCGGCCACGCGCAGCGAGATCGTGTTTAAAGTGATTTTGCCGGGCATCACGGCCGATATCCTGACGGGCGTGCGCCTGGCCATCGGCATCATCTGGATCGTGCTGGTACCGGCGGAAATGCTGGGCGTGTCGGCCGGCCTCGGCTACTTCATCCTCGATACGCGCGACCGCCTCGCATATTCGGAGCTGATGGCCGCCATCGTGCTGATCGGGATTTTAGGGTTCATGCTCGACTACCTGGCCCGCGCCGCCCACGCGCGCTGGCTGCACGTCAAAAGCTAGGCGGTCTTTTCCAGCGGCAGCGCAGCGGCCACCGCCGTCTGCGTTGCCGCGGCCAGCTCACGCCGGTGCGCGTCGGCCGTAGCGACGGAAGCCAGGCAGGTCAGGCGCGCCGTGATCGGTGGGCCGCTCAGGATCGCCACCATGCTTTGCGCAAAGCTCATCTCGCCGATGAAATCGACGGCGTGATGTAACTCTCCCTTGTCATCCACATACACGAGCGCGAACGGCTGCACCGGTACTTGCGCATCGATGGCCGCCTCGAACAGGTTGGCGTGAAACGGCAGGATCTGTCCTTGCGCGGCGGTGGTGCCTTCGGGGAAAAACGCGATGCGCTCGCCCGCCGTCAATTTATCCACCAGGCCCTGGAAAATCAGGCGCAGGTCGCGCTTGCTGCCGCGCGAAATGAAGATGGTGCCGGCGCGCCCCGCCAGCCAGCCGAGGATCGGCCAGGCGCGGATTTCTGCCTTGGCGACGAAACGGCAGGGATGAACGGCATTGATGACGAAGATGTCGAGCCACGAGACGTGGTTTGCCACCACCATCGCATGGTCGAGCGCCGGCACGCTGTCGGCCGGCAGCGCCACGTGCACGCCGCAGATGTCGAGCAGCTGCGTCGACCAGCGGCGGATGCGCCGGTTGCGCCCCTCCAGGTCCAGCCAGGGAAAGAGCACGGCGCTCTTGGCCATGCCGCAGCCCAGGTGAATGGCGATACGCGCGAGGCGGTAGGTAAGCAGAAGTTTCAAATGACACCAACAAATAAACCAGAACCGAAATCCGGGAGCAGATAAGGGATGCCGGGGCAACGTGCCCCGGTCCATGGATCTGATTTTTTAACGCTGAAACGCCACCTGTCCAGCCACGATGGTTGCCTTGACGATGCCGCTCAGCTCATAGCCGAGGAAAGGCGTGTGCTTGCCCTGGCTGGCCAGCGACGCCGACGACACGGTCCAGCGCGCGGCGGGATCGAAGACGCAGATGTCGGCCGCTTCGCCCACGGCCAGGCTGCCGGCCGGGATGCCGGCGACCCTGGCCGCATCGGACGTGACCTTGGCCACTGCGCGCGCCAGCGGACGCGCGCCCGCTTGCGGCTGGTTCAAGGCATAGTCGTCGGCCCATTTCAGGGCCAGCGACAGCAGCAGTTCCAGCCCCGTGGCGCCCGGCGACGCTTCGCCGAACGGCAGCAGTTTTTCATCGTCGTCGACGGGCGTATGGTCCGAGCACATGGCGTCGACCGTGCCGTCGAGCAGGCCGGCGCGGATCGCATCGCGGTCGCGCTGGCTGCGGAATGGCGGCGTGACGCGCGCGTTCGAATCGAAAAAGCCGATATCGGCGTCCGTCAGGTGCACGTGGTGTACGCCCACGTCGCAGGTGACGGGCAAGCCTTCTGCCTTGGCGGCGCGGATCAGTTCCAGGCCCGCCGCCGACGAGATGCGGCACAGGTGCACGCGCGCGCGGCTGGCGCGCATCAATTCAAAGATCGTATGCAGGGCGATGGTTTCGGACATCACGGGTACGCCCGACAGGCCCAGGCGCGAGGCCAGCGGGCCGCTGTGGGCGATGCCGCCGCGGCCGATATGCGGATCCTGCGGGCGCAGCCAGACGGTGTAGCCGAAGGTGTTCGCGTACTGCATGGCGCGCAGCAGCACGGTGGTGTCTTCGATTGGTTCCTCCGCCTGTGCGAAGCCGATGCAGCCCGCTTCCGTCAGTTCCGCCATTTCCGTCAGCGACTTGCCTTTCAAGCCCATGGTCAGCGCGCCCAGCGGGTGCACGTGGGCCTTGTTCTGCGTCTTGGCGCGGTATTTCAGCATTTCCACCAGGCCCGGCTCATCCAACACCGGATCGGTGTCGGGCGGGCACACCAGGCTCGTGACGCCGCCTTGCAGGGCCGCCTGCAGTTCCGATTCCAGCGTCGCCTTGTATTCGTAGCCCGGCTCGCGCAGGCGCGCGGACAGGTCGACCAGGCCGGGGGACACCACCAGGCCGGCCGCGTCAAAGGTGGTATCGGCCGTGAAACCGGCCGGGGCGCTGCCCACGGCCAGCACTTTGCCATCGGCGATAAACAGGTCTTGCAAGCCATCGATGCCGTTGGCAGGGTCGATCAGGTGGCCGTTCTTGATATGTAGTGTCGTCATGCTCGCTTACTCGTCCTTGGGCTATCAGCCCTGATTACCAGCCAAAATACTCATCACCGCCATGCGCACGGCGATACCGAACGTCACCTGCGGCAGGATCACCGCCTGCGGACCGTCGGCCACGGCCGAATCGATTTCCACGCCGCGGTTCATCGGGCCTGGATGCATGACGATGGCGTCCGGTTTCGCCAGCGCCAGGCGCTCGGGCGTCAAGCCGTAGCTCTTGAAATATTCCTGCGCCGAGGGCAGCAACGCGCCGCTCATGCGTTCATTTTGCAGGCGCAGCATGATGATCACGTCCACGCCCTTGAGGCCTTCATCCATGTTGGTGAAGGTGCGCACGCCCATTTGCTCCAGGCCGCCCGGCAGCAGGGTGTGCGGGCCGATGGCGCGCACTTCCGGCACGCCCAGCGTGGTCAGCGCGTGGATGTCGGAACGCGCCACGCGGCTGTGCAGGATGTCGCCCACGATGGCCACCGTCAGGTTGGTGAAATCCTTCTTGTAGTGGCGGATCGTGTACATGTCGAGCAAGCCCTGGGTCGGGTGCGCGTGGCGTCCGTCGCCCGCGTTGACGACGTGGACGTGCGGCTGCTTGGTGTCGATCAGGTGCTTGGCGATCAGGTAGGGCGCGCCCGACTGCGCGTGGCGCACGACGAACATGTCGGCATGCATGGCCGACAGGTTGTCGATGGTGTCGAGCAGGGACTCGCCCTTGCTGGCCGACGAGGCCTGGATATTGAGGTTGATGACGTCGGCCGACAGGCGCTTCGAGGCGATCTCGAAGGTGGTGCGGGTGCGCGTGGAGTTTTCAAAGAACAGATTGAAAACGCTCTTGCCGCGCATCAGCGGCACCTTTTTCACATCGCGGTCGGAAATGCCGACGAACGAGGAAGCGGTATCGAGAATGTGGTTGACGATAGACTTCGGCAGGCCTTCAATCGTCAGCAGATGTTGCAGTTCGCCGTGTTTATTCAGTTGCGGATTAAGCATGGTGGGTATCTAGGGTGAGCGTGAATTTTCCATCGTCGGCTTGCTTCAGGACCAGGGCCTGGCCCGCCGGCACGGCAGTGAAGGCAGCCACGAAATCGGCGGCCACCGGCAACTGGCGCTCGCCGCGGTCGACCAGGGCGGCCAGCATGATCTTGGCCGGACGGCCATAGTCGAACAATTCATTGATGGCCGCGCGCGTGGTGCGGCCCGTGTACAGCACGTCGTCGACCAGCAGGATGGTGGCGCCGGCCACGTCGAAGGCGATCTGCGTCGGCTTGACGTCGGCATGCAGGCCTTTCTGGGCGAAGTCGTCGCGATAGAACGACACGTCGAGCACACCCAGACGGTCGACCAGGTTCAGGTCGCGCGCCAGGCGTTCGGCCAGCCAGGCGCCGCCCGAATGGATGCCGACGATGGCCACGTTGGGGATGCCCGCCAGGCCGCTCTGCACCTGCTGCAGCAAGACCTCGTACAGGGCCTCGGCGTCGAGTTGGGATGGATTCGTAGGATGCGGCATAGAGTTCTTAATCATTCAGGGAGGGAGTCTAAGGTCAGATTAATAATTCGCGTCGAAATACTGTTGCAGGATAATGGCGGCGGCGCGGTCATCGATGACTTCGCCGCGCTTGGCAGCGATGACGGCCGAGGAATAACGTTCGTCGACCAGTTCCACCGGCAGGTTGAAGCGGCCATGCACCTGGTTGGCGAAACGGCGGCAACGCGCGCTCATCTCGTGTTCGGTGCCATCCGGATGGCTGGGCAAGCCCACCACGATGCGGCTCGCGCCCCACTCCTTGATCAGGCTATCGATGGCGGCAAACTTCGGCTCATTTGCCGTGGCCGTGATCACGCTGAGCGGCTTGGCCTGGCAAATCATGCTGTTGCCGATGGCCACGCCGATGCGTTTCAAGCCGAAATCGAAGGCGAGGATGGTGTCGATGGCGTCACCGCTCATGCGTGGCCAGCCTCGCTCGCCAGCATCAAAGGGTCGATGCCCAGCAATTTGATGGCGGCCACGTAACGCTGCTCGATGGGGAAGTCGAACAGGATGTCGGCCGAAGCACCCACCGTCAGCCAGCCGTTGCGGCCGATCTCGTCTTCCAGCTGGCCCGGGCTCCAGCCCGAATAGCCGATCGACACCAGCATGCGCTCGGGACCATCGCCCTTGGCGACGGCTTCGAGCACGTCGATCGAGGTGGTAAACGCGATTTCATCGGTCACCGTCAGCGACGAGGAATAGTGCGCGCCCGGCGTATGCAGCACGAAGCCGCGGTCGTCCTGCACGGGGCCGCCGAACATGATCGGTTCATTGATGATGGGTGTGTCGCTGCCGGCCGCCAGTTTCAGATCGATGCGGTCGAACAGCACTTCCATGGTCATGTCGGTGGGTTTGTTGATGACGACGCCCAGCACACCGTTTTCATTATGTTCACAAACGTACACGACCGTGCCGCCGAAGACCGGATCTTGCATGGCCGGCATCGCGATCAGGAAATGGTTGGCCAGATTCAAGGTGGAGGAACCGGTCGCGGCCGGTTCTCCCACACCCTGCATCAAACGATGTCCTGGTAGAGTCTGGTCGATTTTACTCTTTTTCATACGCGATGCTCTCTCTGTGGGCTTGCTGGCAAGTCTCGCTTACCCCGCTATCGTACGCCTGGCGCAAGCTGCCGCGCATGTCGGGCGGCGAGAATCGTGTTGCCAGGCGCTATTCTTGTTATGTTATAAATTAATGATCAATTCGCTTTGCCGGCAGTCGATTGCCATGCCAATTGTAAAATTGATTGCACAATCGCGGTCGCACATAAAGCACCACGAACATACCCGGTAGTTTACACTGAATTGCCGCCGCAGCGACGCCAAAGGCACGACGTGAGCGGCCATAAAGCCCTGTTGGCGGCAAAAAATGGCCTATCTTTGACCCTGAACACGTAAAAATAATGACAATCAAGACTTCCCTGGTGTGGTTTCGGCGCGATCTGCGCGCATTTGACCATGCTGCATTGCATCACGCCCTGCGCCAGAGCCAGGCCGTGCATTGTGTCTTCGTCTACGACACCGCCATCCTGGCAACGCTGCCGCGCCGCGACCGGCGGGTCGATTTCATCCATGCCAGCGTGGCCGAGCTGGCCGACGAGCTGCGCCAGCTGGGTGGCGACCTGATCGTGCTGCACGCGGACGCCGCCGAAGCCATCCCGCGCCTGGCCGCCGAGCTGAACGCCGACGCCGTGTTTGCCAACCACGACTACGAAGCGCAAGCGATCGCCCGCGACGCCAGGGTGGCGGCCGCGCTCACGCACGCGACGCGCCTGTGGTTCAGCTTCAAGGACCAGGTGATCTTTGAAAAGGACGAGGTGCTGACGCTTTCGGCCAAGCCCTACACCGTCTACACGCCGTACAAGAATGCCTGGCTGAAGAAAATGCGCGCCGAACCGGGCTGCCTGGCGCCGCTCGATATCGAACCGCATGCGGCCAGCCTGGCGCCGCCGCGCGCCAGCACGCCGGCCCCGCTGCCCACCTTGGGCGAGCTGGGTTTCGAGGCCAGCAACCTGGCCGAACTGGCCATTCCCACCGGCATGTCGGGCGCCAGCACGCTGTTCGAGGATTTCCTGCCGCGCCTGGCCCGCTATGACGTGGCGCGCGATTTTCCCGCCCTGAAGGGGCCGTCGTATTTGTCCATGCATCTGCGCTTCGGCACCGTGTCGCTGCGCTACCTGGTGCGCAGCGTGGTCGACCTGATGGACCGGGGCGGTGGCGGCGACGGCGCGCCCGTGTGGCTGGCCGAACTGATCTGGCGCGATTTCTACGCCATGATTTTGTACCAGAACCCGCATGTGGAAGGCGGCGCCTTCAAGCCGGCCTACGACGCGATCGCCTGGGAAACGGGACCCGAGGCCGATGCCGCCTTTGCCGCCTGGTGCGAGGGACGCACCGGCTATCCGCTGGTGGACGCGGCCATGGCACAGCTGAACCAGACGGGCTATATGCACAACCGGCTGCGCATGGTCACGGCCTGCTTTTTGATCAAGGATCTGGGCATCGACTGGCGCCGCGGCGAAGCGTACTTCGCGCTGCACCTGAATGACTTCGACCTGGCGTCGAACAACGGCGGCTGGCAATGGGCTTCGTCGTCCGGCTGCGACGCCCAGCCCTACTTCCGCATTTTCAACCCCATCACGCAGTCGGAAAAATTCGATGCGAACGGACGCTTCATCCGCCGCTACCTGCCGCAGCTGAAGGCGCTGGGCGACAAGGAAATCCACGCGCCCTGGCTGGTGCCGCGCATGCTGCTCGAACAAAAAAACATCGTGCTGGGACGCGACTATCCGGAGCCGCTGGTGCAGCACGATGAGGCCCGCAAGGAAACGCTGGCGCGCTATGCAGTGGTGAAGGTGGTGGCGTAATCCGGCCGGTGGTGGCGCCGGTTTACGCCACGCCACCGCCCAGCAAGCGCCCCACTTCCGCCAGCAATTCCTCTTCCTGGAACGGTTTGCCGAAATACGCATTCACGCCCAGCTCGAACGCGTGCGCGCGATGCTTGTCGGCGCTGCGCGAGGTGACCATGATGACGGGGATGGCGCGTGTCTTGTCGTCGCTGCGCACATTGCGCGTCAGGTCGAAACCGTCCATGCGCGGCATTTCCACGTCGACCAGCAGCAGGGCCGGCATGGCGGCCGGTTCCAGCGCATGCAGCTGCTCCAGCGCATCGAGGCCATCCTTGGCCAGCAGCACCTGGTAGCCTTCGCGCTCGAACAAACGCTGCATCACGCGGCGCACCGTCAGCGAATCGTCGACCACCATCACGCGCACGGCTTGCACGGCCAGTGCGCTGGAGGCGGCATGCTGTTCGCTGCTGGCCAGCGCGTATTGCGACAGCAGTTCCGGATGGTGTTCCAGGTGCTGCGCCAGCGCCACCGGATTGAGGATCAGCACGATGTCGCCGGTGCCCAGCACCGTGGCGCCGGCGATGCCCGGCATGCGCGCCAGTTGCGGGCCCACATGCTTGACCACGACTTCGCGGTTGCCCACCACGTCATCGACCTGCAGCGCCAGCCTGTCATTGCCATTCCTCAGCAGCAGCACGGGCGCATGGCGCTGCGTGGCCTGCGCCGCCGGCGTCTCGCCCAGCATGGCCGACAGGTGGTGCAGCGCCAGCGACTGCCCGTGCGACTCGATGCGCCCGGCCGCCCGCACCTGCTGCAGCTGCTCGCCTTTCAGGTGCAGCACCTGCTCCACCAGCACCGATGGCAAGGCATACGTCTTGCCGTTGGCCGCCAGCAGCACCACTTGCGTGACGGCCAGGGTCAGCGGCAAGTGAATGGTAAAACGCATACCCTGGCCGGCCTGCGTCAGCGTTTCCACTCTTCCGCCCAGGGCCAGCGCTTCGGAGCGCACGATGTCCATGCCAAAACCGCGTCCTGCCAGTTCCGTCAGGCTGTCGGCGGTGGAAAAACCGGGCGTAAAAATCAGTTCGGCCGCCTGCGCGTCGGTCAAAGGCGCATCCGTCGCCACCAGGCCGGCGCCGTGCGCCTTGGCGCGGATGCGTTCCAGGTCCAGCCCCGCGCCGTCGTCGGAAAAGGCGATCGCCACTTCATTGCCCTGCTGGCTGACCTGCACCAGCAGCTCGCCCGTCTCGCTCTTGCCCGCAGCCAGGCGCGCCTCGCGCGGCTCGACGCCGTGCACGATGGCGTTGCGCAGCAGGTGCTCAAACGGTGCCGCCATGCGTTCGAGCACGCTGCGGTCGATTTCCACGCCGCCGCCGCGGATGTCGAGGTTGACGCGCTTGTCGACTTCCTTGGCGCTTTGCCGCGCCACGCGGAACAGCCGTTCGGCGATGCTGGCAAACGGCACCATGCGGATCTGCATCAGGTCGCGCTGCAGCTCGCGCGTCAGGCGCGCCTGCAGCACCAGGTCGTCCGTCACCGCGTCGACACTGAGGCTGAGGTTTTCATGGAACGAGGCCACGTCGTTGACGCTTTCGGCCATCATGCGCGTCAGTTCCTGCAGGCGCGTAAAGCGATCGAATTCGAGCGGGTCGAATTCGCGCTCGCTGCCGACGGCCATGCGCGAGGCGATCTGCGATTCAGCCTGCATTTCCACTTCGCGCAGCTGGCGCCGCAGGCGCGCCAGGTTGTCGGAAAACTCGGACAACGAAGCGCCCAGCACGCCGACTTCATTTTCCATTTTAGAGCGCGTGATCGACACTTCGCCGGCCTGGTTCACCAGGCGGTCGAGGATGTCGGCGCGCACGCGCACCAGCGCCGCCTTCGGTTCGGCGGCCGGCGTGTCTTCCATGCCCGGCAAGGGCAGCAACGGTTGCTGCAGCTGCTCGAACAGGTGCAGCGCATGGTCGTAATGGGCCAGCAATTCCTCGAAGGCCTGCGGCGTGGCGGTACCGGCGTGCAGCATGTTTTCGATATGCGTCTCGATTTCATGCGCATGCTGGCCCAGGCGCATGGCGCCGGCCATGCGCGCGCTGCCCTTGACCGTATGCAGGGTGCGCAGCAGCATCTGCGCCTGGCCGCTGTCATGCGGCTGCTGTTGCCAGCTGCGCAGCGCCTCGCCGATCTGCGGCAGCAGGTCGGCGCCCTCCTCCAGGAAGACGGACAATAAATCGAGGTCGAGTTCATCGCTGATGCCGGCGCTCGCCGCCAGCAGCGCCGCCGCATCGGCCGGCATGATGGCGGGCGCCGGCGCTTCCGGCGCCGCGTGTTCCAGCGGCGGCACGTGTTCAAAACCGGCGTCGAACAGGTCGTCGCTGGCACCGCTGTCCTGCATGGGCGCCGGCACTTCAGCCGCAGCGGGCTGCAGCGCGTCGGCGACGATGCTCGCATACGCCGCCTCGAACAAAGTTTCGAGCTGCGGCAGAGGGACTTCGGCGAGTGGCTCGGCAGCTTGCGCCGGCGCGCCGACGATGCTGGCGTAGGCGGCGGCAAACAGGGCGTCGAGCCGCTCTTCCTGACTCTCGCCGGGCGGCGCCGTCAGGGCGCGCCACAGGGTGTTGAGCGCTTCGATCATGTCCGGCTGCGTTGGCGCCAGGTCGCCCAGCGCAAACGCCTGCAGCATGTGCCCGATGCGCTGCGTGGCTTGCTCCAGCACGTCGTGCTGTTCGGCGCGCAGGCCGGCCAGCGGCGGCACCACCGTTTCGATCACCGTTTCCAGCGCGTGCGCCAGGTCGCGCAGGGACTGGAAACCCACCGTGCCCGACGTTCCCGCCAGGGTATGCACGGCTTGCAGCGCCTCCGCGCTGACGGCCCGCTGTTCATGGCGCCATTCGCCAAAGTCGCGCGTCAGCACGCGCAACAATTCATCCGTCTCGGCCAGGTAGATGTTGTACAAGGGCAGGCTGATGCGCAGGTCGCCGACGTGCTTGAGGTGATCGTCAGGCGCTTCGTGGGCGGCGGGCGCCGTGGCCGACGGAAAGCCGATCACGTTGCCGTTGCCAGCCACCGGTGCGGCCGATGCCGGGCGAGGCTTGCGCAGTTCGAACGGACCGCCTTCACGCACGCGCTCGGCCGCCGCCAGCAGCATGCCGGCCTCGCGCTCGCGCCCTGCGCCGCCTTCCAGTTCGGCCACCCATTCGCTGAGCTGGTACCAGCCGTAGTTCAGCAGGGTAAACAGATCATCGCTGACAGGGCGTGCTTCGGCCAGCCAGGTATTCAAGACACGTTCGATGGCGTCGGCCGCCTCGGCAAACTGCGCCAGGCCGATCATGCGGCTGCTGCCTTTCAGCGTGTGGAACGAGCGGCGCAGCATGGCCAGGTGGTCGCCGCTGGCGGCCTGCTCGCGCGGCAGGGCCAGCGTGGCATCGACAAAGGCCAGCACTTCGCGCGCTTCGGCGATGAAGATATCGAGCATCTCCGCGTCGACATCGGTCGCGGCCGGCGCGGCATCCATGCCGGCAGGCGCTGCGGGCGCCAGGGCCTGGTCGAGCAAGGGCACCGGCACGGCGCCGGCGGCGGCGACTTTTTCAAATGGCAGCGCGCGGAAGGTGCCGGCAGCGGCATCGAAATGGAAACGTCCGCTGGCCGCTTGCGCGTTGCGGCCCAGCATATCGACAAAAAATCCCAGCGCGCTGACATTTTGCGCGATGTCGTCGAGCGCCGCGGCGTGCGCGTCCGCCTTGGCGTCCGCGTTGGCGTCGCCAGCGGCCAGCTGCCGCACCGCCGCATCGACCTGCAGCACGGCGGCGCGCGCGTCTTCCTGTCCCAGCCCGGCCAGCTGCTGCTGCAACCGTTCCAGCACGGGGGCAACGCCATCGAGGGCCCCCGCCACGCCACGCGAGGCATCCGCGTAATAGGCGTTGAGCACCTTTTCCACCTGGCGCAAGCCCGTCTTCATGTCCTCGGCCAGCGCGGCGACGGTCTGGCCCTGCTCGATCTGGCGCGACAGCTCGCCCGCCGTGACG
This sequence comes from Janthinobacterium sp. PSRC1-1, assembly GCF_049897525.1. Classification (NCBI taxonomy): domain Bacteria; kingdom Pseudomonadati; phylum Pseudomonadota; class Betaproteobacteria; order Burkholderiales; family Oxalobacteraceae; genus Janthinobacterium; species Janthinobacterium sp. PSRC1-1. The sequence goes on along the minus strand of NZ_JAFCWK010000001.1, from coordinate 554,666 downwards.
GGCGGCGGCGCTTCGCCAGCGAGCAGCGCCTGCAGGCGCGCGGCGATGGTTTCCGCATTGCCGGCAAAATCGTCGGGCAGGCGGCGCAGCTGCTCCAGCCCCGTGTCGGCAAACAGCAGCGCCATGCCGATTTCATTCTCCAGCGCCGCACTGCGCCCGCTGGCCACGGCTAGCCGCGCCACGGCCGCGCATTCGCGCAGCAGGCTGGCCAGGGCTGGCTGCTTCAGGATGTCGGTCTGCGCCGCCACCTGCTGCAAAGACTGTTCGAATGCGTCGCCCAGGGCGGGATCAAGGTCGGCTTGCGCCAGACGGCTCCAGTTGGCGCGCGCCTGCGCCAGGGCCGCGCGGGCGCCGTGCAAGGCATCCTGGTCGACCTGGCCGTAGCGCCGCGCTTCCACGTCGGCGGGCACTTGCCCCTCCAGCGCGAAGGCGGCGCGCAGCTGGCGTGCCTGCGGCGTCGGCGCGTGTGCCGCGGCGATGAAGTACAGGGCGTCGCGCAGCATCGCTTCGGGCAGGCTGGCCGTGCCCTGCGCCAGGCGGCGCAATTGCAGATTGATCAGGCCGAACAACTGTTTGACGTTGAGCGTGCCCATGCCCTCGCCGCTGGCCGCCAGCCCCGCAAACGCCTGCATGGCGAACCAGAAGGTACGCGCCGGCGCTGCCTGCTGCGCGTCGGCCACCAGGGCCAGGGTGGCATGCAAGTCGCTGGCGTGCTGGCGCCGCGCCGCGTCATCCTGCGCTTTCAGAAAGGGCAGCAACGACTTTTCAAAGCGCCCGCGCCAGGCGGGATAATCGGCTGCCGGCGGCGATTCCGCCAGCGCGATGGCATGCCCTTCCAGCGTCGATGCAGGCGGGAAAAACAGGTCGGCCGGGTGGATGCGCTCGGCGCCCAGCATGGTTTGCAGGTCGCGGTAGTAGGGAAACAAACGCGTCGGCTGCGGCGGCGTGCCGGCTACCAGGTCTTCCAGGTATTCGGTCAGGGCCTGATACAGGTCGGCGACGATCTGCGCATGGTCGAGCGTGTATTCCAGGCTGCCGTCGCGAAAGCGCGCCAGCGCCTGTTCCGCGCCATCCGTCAGCAGGCTGGCACCGGCCACGTCCACCATCACCAGCGCGCCATGTGCCTGGTGCAGGTGCGAGCGTGCATGCTGCAGTGCCGTGGCGCGCTCCTCGCGCTGGCGGCCACCGGCTTCAAACAGCGCCGTTTTCGAGCGGCCCAGCGCTTCGCGGATTTCCACCATCACCCACGACAACGGCTCGCTGTCGAACGGCTTGGACTGCTGCGGACTATCAGGTGTGCTCATGCATGCCTCGGTAAGGAAATCGCCTGGACTGGCGCGGCGTTCAGGCGGCGACGCGGAAGCGCGACACCGAATTTTTCAGTTCCTGCGCCAGCATCGACAACTTGTGGATCGACTGCGCTGTTTGCTGCGTGCCATCCTGGGTCTGCTCCGTCACGCTCAGGATATGCTGGATATTCAAGGCCACGCCGCTGGCCGAACCGGCCTGCGTGCCGGTGGCGAACGAGATGCCCTGGATCAGTTCAGCCAGGTGTTTCGACACCTGGCTGATGTCGTTCAAGGCAGCACCGGCCGCGTCGGACAGGTGTGCGCCCTCGACCACGCCCTGCGTGGATTTTTCCATCGCCCGCGTCGCATCCTGGGTATCGGCCTGGATGGTGCGCACCAGCGCGCCGATCTGCTTGGCGGCCGCCGCCGAGCGTTCGGCCAGGCGCTGCACTTCCTCGGCGACGACGGAAAAGCCGCGCCCCGCCTCGCCGGCCGATGCGGCCTGGATGGCGGCGTTCAGCGCCAGCACGTTGGTCTGCTCGGTGATGTCGGAAATGAGCTCGGTGATTTCGCCGATCTCCTGCGACGATTCGCCCAGGCGCTTGATGCGCTTGGAGGTATCCTGGATCTGCTCGCGGATTTCATGCATGCCCTTGATGGCGTTTTCCACCGCCGTCGCCCCCTGCTGCGCCGCCGCCACCGACTGGCGCGCCACGTCGGCCGAGACACTGGCCGACTTCGACACGTCGGTAATCGCATTGGCCATCTTGACCACGGTGGCGCTGACGCCCTGGATTTCGCGCGACTGCTGCTGCGAAGCGATCAGCAGCTTGCTGGAGATGCTTTGCGCCTGCGTCGAGGCGCGGTTGACCTGTTCGGCCGTCGCCGTCACCCTGCCCACCAGGCCGCGCAATTCCTCGACCGTGTAGTTGACGGAATCGGCGATGGCGCCCGTGATGTCTTCCGACACGGTGGCCTGTACCGTCAGGTCGCCGTCGGCGACCTTCTGCAATTCGTTCATCAGGCGCAGGATGGCCGCCTGGTTCTGCTCATTCCGGGCCTTCGCCGCTTCCTCTTTTTCCTGCGACTGCAGGCGCAGGATTTCCGCTTCCTGGCGGCGCCGCTCGGCGTCGCGCGTGCGGTTGACGGAGTCCTGCAGCAGCACGCGGCCGATACCGGCCGCCGCGATCAGGGTCAGCAACACGCCGCCGACCATCATCCAGAAGGCGACGCCCAGCGTTTCCTGGTTCACGTGGTACATCTGCTGCAGCAGCGTCAAGCGCTGGCGCAGGTCTTCGTTCTCGTTGAAGATCAGCTGTTCGGCGCTTTTCGCCGCGCTGAATTTATCCAGGCGGTCGAGTATCGACGAGACCAGCTTCTGGTAATTATCAAAACTGGCTTTCAGCGCGACGAGCCGGTCGCGCAGTTCGGCGTCGCGCGTGGGCGCCAGTTGCAGCGCCACGCTGCCATTGAGCAGGCCTTCGACGGCGGTGCGGAAATATGTCGTGTCGCGCCCCAGCGAAAATGCCGTTTCCGAGCTGATGCTGCCCGACGACAAAAACTCGCTGGCGCTGCGGCTCATGCGCTGGCTCAGCATCATCAGACGGCCGATGACGGCCAGGTCGCGCGCGTTGCCGCCGCGCTGCACCTTGAGCGCCGCGATTTCCTCGGTCTGCGCCAGCAGTGCCGGCGACAGCGCGTTCAATTGCTGCAAGGTCTTGTCGAATTCACCGAGCTCCGTTTTCAGGCGCAGGATGGTGCTGGCCGCGCGGTCGCTGCTGGCCCACTTCTTGCGCGCGTCGGCCACCGCTGCCAGCAGGCCGGAACGCGACTCGCCGATATCGCGGCCGTGATACGTCCCGCCGCGCAGCATCAGGCGGAAATCCTGGTTCAGTTCATTGCGGCTTTCCTCGAGCTGGCGGAAGGCTTCCGGATTGCCTTGCACCGCGTTCGGCGCGGCCTTGCCGATGCGCTGCGAATGCATCAACGCATCGCTGGCCAGCTGCGTCTGCGCCGAGGCGATATTGCCGCTGCGCGTGTTAAGGCCGACGAACAGCAGGCTGGCGGCCAGGCTCAGGGCCATCACCGTCGACAGGATGCTCAGCTGTTTTTGCAGCGCAAAGTGGCCGATCAGCGGCAGCTTCCAGTCGCTGACGGGTGCCTTGTCCAGCGACTTGCGCCGACCCAGCGCGTCGCGCAGGCGCAGCGGCAGGTCGGCCGCCGCTGCCGGCTCGCCAGCGGCGTGCTCCGCCTCGGGCATGCCGGCCGCCAGAATGGGGGAATGGGCGCCCATCAGCCAATGTCCTTGTGCTCGGCGAAGCCGCCAAAACCGGCATCGAGGAAGCGCTCCGCTTGCGCCAGCTGCGCCAGGTCCAGGCGTAGCCACTGCTGCCCTTCGCCGTCGCGCAGCGTTTGCGCCGCCCACGATGGGAGCACACCCTGCGCCGCATCCTGAACGGGCACCGATTGCAGCGTGCGCAGCTGGCGCAAGCCCAGCACGCGTTCGACCAGCACGGCGCAATTGAGGCCCAGCCGCGGAGAAAACGTGATGATGCGACAGTGACTGCCTGCCGCGCAAGCCGGTTCGCCCATGTAGCGGGCCAGGTCGACGACCCCCGTCAGGCGTCCGCGCATGGCCGCCAGGCCCAGGTACCAGTCCTGCGCCAGCGGCACGCCCTGGATCTGCACCCCGGCAGCGATGACGATTTCACCGAGCTGCGTCAGGTCGAGCAGGCACGGCCGGCCACCGAGCATCACGCCCAGTTCCCTGCGTGCCGCCAGCGCGCCGCTGCGCGCGGCCTGTATGCGCTCGATCAATTGCAGCTGATACTGGCGCAAGCGCCCGTGCCGCGCGCCCGTCTCGAACGATGGCATGGCGGCAGCGGCAGGCGAAAAGGCTGCGGTGGACACGCCGTTACCTGGCATCGTGTGCATTCTCAGGAAATCGCAGCGATCTTGGCCAGCAGCTCGGCTTCGACCACCGGCTTGACCAGGTAATCGCGCGCGCCCTGGCGCAAGCCCCAGATGCGGTCCGTTTCCTGGCTCTTGCTGGAGCAGATAATCACCGGCACGTCCTGCAGTTCGGGATCGCGCGCAATCGCGCGCGTGATCTGGAAGCCATTCGCACCGGGCATCACCACATCCATCAGGATCAGGTCGGGCCTGGCCTGCTTCAGTTGCGCCAGCGCGTCGGCGCCGTCCTGCGCCGTAAAGACGGCATAACCGGCACGCACCAGCATCTCGCTCAGGTAGTAGCGTTCTGTCGCCGAGTCATCGACGATCAGAATTGTGTGTATGGCCATCTGCTTCCTTGCTGCGTTGTCAATCATTAAATCACTACTCAAAATGCCCGGCCAGGTGCAAGCGCACGGCCGCCAGCAGCGCCTCGCGCGCCAGCGGCTTGGCCAGGCAGGCGCTGGCGCCTGCCATGGCGCCGCGCGCGCGGTCGAACAAGCCCTCCTTCGACGACAGCATCAGCACCGGCGTGGCGTGATGCGCCGCACTGGCCTTGATCAGCGCGCAGGTGCGGTAGCCATCGAGGCGCGGCATCACGATATCGCACACGATCAGCGCCGGCTGGCAATCGGCGATCTTGGCCAGGGCCTCGAAGCCGTTTTCCGCCACCACCACGCGATAACCGGCTTCGCCCAGGATCTTCGCGGCCGCACTGCGTATCGTCGCGCTGTCGTCGATGACGAGTATCGTGGCGCTGGCGCGCACGACATCGGACGGTGCCTCGGGCAAAAAAGGGCGCGTCATGTGATTATTCGACAATCTTTCATACGATAGCACAGGCAGCCACGATACCTGCCTGCGGCGGTACCATTCCGGGGATCGCGATGAATTACAGCGCCACCATCTCGAAATCATCCTTGCGCGCACCGCATTCAGGACAGGTCCAGTTCATCGGAACATCGGCCCAACGCGTGCCGGGAGCGATGTCTTCGTCGGGAAGGCCGGCCGCTTCATCATAAACCCAGCCGCAAATTAGACACATCCACGTTTGGAATTGCTGCGTTGTTTCGTTGCTACTCACGTTCTGCCACCCTTCAATCAAGTAAAATGCTGAATTAGGTATCTTAATCTACCCGCCGTGCAAAACCAAACTTCTCCCCTCATATTAAGCTTCGGCGTGTCCGATCCGGTCGGCGCGATCGGCATCCAGGCCGACCTGGCCACCTTTTCAGCCTTCGGCTGCCACGGCCTGTCCGTCACCACGGGCCTCTTGATCAGCGATACGGCGCGCGTGGAAGACGTGCAGGCGGTCGACCCGGACTGGGTTTCCGACCAGGCGCGCGTGCTGCTGGAAGACATGTCCGTCGCCGCCATCAAGATCGGCGCCCTGGGCAGCGTGGAAAACGTCACGGCCATCGCCGAAATCGTCTCCGACTATCCGAACGTGCCGCTGATCCTCGATCCCTTCATTTCGGCGCTGCCGGAACAGGGCATGGACGACGAAGACATCCTCACCGCCGTGCGCCAGCTCTTGATCCCGCAAACGACCCTGCTGGTGCTCTCGCCGGTGGAACTGGAGCGCCTGGCCGAGACCTGGCGCGACGCCGACCCGGACGACACGCTGCAAAACGATGTCGATTACCTGGTGGCGCTGGGCTGTGAATACGTGCTCGTCACCGGCATGCCGGCCGACGCCAGCAAGTCCGGCACGGGTGAAGGCAAGCTGCGCGCCAATACCCTGTTCGGCGAGGACGGCGTGGTGCGCCACGACAAATGGCAGCACCTGCCGGGCATCTTCAACGGCGCCGGCAGCACCCTGTCGGCCGCCGCCACCGCCCTGCTGGCCCTGGCGCAAAACGAAGACGATGTGCCGCAGGTGGTTGTGGCGGCGCAGGAATTTACCACCGGCGCGCTGGCCCACGCGCAGCGCCACGGCATGGGCAAGCTGGTGCCGAACCGGCTGTTCCGGCAGCAGCGCCAGCGCGACGCCCAATAATTCTGTAGCAGACCAGACAGACGACACAGACAACGATCCACTTTCAAGGCACGATTATCATGACGACGACTTCACAGAACGACATCCTGTTTGCCCGCGCACAAAAAACCACGCCAGGCGGCGTCAATTCGCCCGTGCGCGCCTTCCGCTCCGTGGGCGGCACGCCGCGTTTCATCACGCGCGCCGAAGGCCCGTACTTCTGGGACGCGGACGGCAAGCGCTATATCGACTACATCGGCTCGTGGGGCCCGGCCATCGTCGGCCACGCCCATCCGGAAGTGGTCAAGGCGGTGCAGGATGCGGCCGCGCTGGGCCTGTCGTTCGGCGCGCCGACCGAAGGCGAAGTGCTGATGGCCGAGGAAATCACGCGCCTGGTGCCGTCGATCGAGCAGGTGCGCCTGGTGTCGTCGGGCACGGAAGCGACCATGAGCGCCCTGCGCCTGGCACGCGGCGCCACGGGACGCGACAAGATCGTCAAGTTCGAAGGCTGCTACCACGGCCACGCCGATTCGCTGCTGGTGAAAGCGGGCAGCGGCCTGCTCACCTTCGGCAACCCGACCTCGGCCGGCGTGCCGGAAGATTTCGTGAAACACACCCTGGTGCTCGACTATAACAACGTGGAGCAGCTGAAGGACGCCTTCGACAGCTTCGGCGCGGAGATCGCCTGCGTCATCGTCGAACCGGTGGCCGGCAACATGAACCTGGTCAAAGCCACGCCAGCATTCCTGCAGGCGATGCGCGAGCTGTGCACGCAGCACGGCGCCCTGCTCATTTTCGATGAAGTCATGTGCGGCTTGCGCGTGGCCCTGGGCGGCGCGCAGGCGCTGTACGGCATCAAGCCCGACCTCACGGCGCTGGGCAAGGTGATCGGCGGCGGCATGCCGGTGGCGGCCTTCGGCGGCAGCGCGGCGCTGATGCACCACATGGCGCCGCTGGGCGCCGTCTACCAGGCCGGTACCTTGTCCGGCAACCCGGTCGCCGTGGCGGCCGGCATGGCCACCTTGAAACTGATCCAGCAGCCCGGCTTCTACGAGCAGCTGGGCGCCACCGCCAAGCGCCTGGCCGAAGGCCTGACCGCCGCCGCCAAAGAAGCGGGCGTGGTCTTCTGCGCCGACTACATCGGCGGCATGTTCGGCATCTATTTCAGCGCCACGCCACCGACCAGCTACGCGGAAATGATGGCGGGCGACCGCAGCAAGTTCAACGCCTTCTTCCACGCCATGCTCGACGAAGGCGTGTACTTCGCGCCTGCCGCCTTCGAGGCGGGCTTCGTCTCGGCACAGCACGATGATGCCGTCATCGACGCCACCATCGCTGCCGCGCGCAAGGTCTTTGCTAAATTGGCTTAAGCGTAGTCAGACGGTCGCGGTGTCCAGCACCGCGGCCACCAGCGCCGGCAGGCTGTCCATGTCGTTGAACACGAGGTGCGCGCCGGCCGCTTTCAACCTGTCTTCCTGGCCAGCGGCGATATGCCCGCCGCCGATGAATCCCAATACCGTCATGCCCGCCGCCACGGCGGCCGTCACGCCCGTGACGCTGTCTTCCAGCACCAGGCACTGGCTTGGCGGCACGCCAAAGGCGGCGGCCGCCGCCAGGTAGACGCCCGGATGCGGCTTGGCGTGACCGACCAGGTCCGGCGTAAACACGCGTTGATCGAACAACGGCGCCATGCCGGTGCGCTCCAGCGCCGACAGCACGCGCGCGCTGACGCTGTTCGAGGCCACGGCCTTGGGCAGTGGAATGGCGGCCAGCGCCTGGGCCACACCGGGCACGGCGCGCAATTGCGCGTCGCAGGCCGCATCGACGGCGTTGCCGATGGACATGATCTCGTCGGCCGGCAATTGCGGCAAGCCCAGTTCCTTGTAGATATCCTGCATCAGCGGCACCAGACGCTGGCCCAGGCGCGGCTCGATCAAGCCTTGCAGGGTGACGCCTTCGGGCAGGTTCGGCAGGCGCGGCGCCAGCAGTTCCAGCAGCGCTTGCAGGGCCACGGCTTCGCTGTCGATCAGCACGCCATCGCAGTCGCTGATCAGATGGGTAAAGCGCAGTGGGGTGGTGACGGTATCAGGCATGAACTCTCCAGAAGGCAACGGTGACGGGAAATGCGGCGGCCAGCCGGCCAAGGCTGGCATCGCAACGATCATAGGTGGAACAGGCGGACGCTACCACGCAGAAAACGTCTGAATGACGATACTTTTCTGCAAACAGCGGACTACGGGGAAGAATCGGGCATCAGGCAAGCGGCTACGCGCAAATACCAATTCAATACCACGCAATACCAATGATTATCGCTGATTTTTGAAATTGCTGCGCTCGCCTTGAAATCCGGGACACGGGAGCGTCCCGGCGAGACGGTTATTTCAGCCAGCCACGGTGGCGGAAGTACAGGAAGGGGGCGATGGCGCTGGTGATCATCAGGCCCCAGGCCCACGGATAGCCGAACGACCATTCCAGTTCCGGCATCAGCTTGAAGTTCATGCCGTACACGCTGGCGATCAGGGTGGGCGGCAGGAAGGCCACGCTGGCCACCGAGAAGATCTTGATGATCTTGTTCTGGTTGATGTTGATGAAGCCGACGGTGGCATCCATCAGGAAGTTGATCTTGTCGAACAGGAAAGACGTATGGCCGTCGAGCGATTCGATGTCGCGCAAAATCTGCCGTGCTTCCTCGAACTGCTCGGAATTCAACAAGCGGCCGCGCATCAGAAAGCTCACGGCGCGGCGCGTATCCATCATGTTGCGGCGGATACGGCCATTCAAATCTTCCTCGTGGGCAATCGCGTTCAGCGCTTCGGCCGCGTGCGCATCGGTAAATTCCTTTTGCAGCACACGCGTGCTGACTTCTTCCAGGTTCTGGTAGATGCCTTCGAGCACGTCGGCCGAATATTCGGCATCGGTGGCGTACAGGTCGAGCAGCACGTCCATGTAGTCGGCGATCGAGCCGGGCCGCGAGCGGGCGCGCATGCGCACCAGGCGGAACACGGGCAGGTCGTCCGTATGCATGGAAAACAGAATCTTGCGCGCCAGAATGAACGCCACGGTGATGACGCGCGACGGGCCGTCGTCTTCTTCACGCAGGAAGTCGGTGCGCAGATGCAAGTCGCCGTTTTCCGCTTCGTAATAGCGGGCCGACGCTTCAATATCCTTGACTTCGTCTTCGCCCGGCAGGGTGACGTTGTAGATGGCCTTGACCCAGGCCCGTTCATCATCGGTGGGGTCGGTCAGGTCGACCCACACCGGTTCGGCATTTTCGAGGTCTGCGCGGCTGTCGATCGGCACCTGGTTGAGCCGGCCATTCTGTAATACAAAGACATTGATCATGCGCGCTCTCAGCCGGATGTTGGGTTATCGTGATGTGCTGGCGCTGGCGCCAAAAATGAAAACAGCGCAAGTGTACCCGCAAAGGCCTTTTCACGACCACCCCCGGCACCGCTTTTTCACGGAAAAAGTGCGGCGTTGCACCAAGGGAGACGATTAAGATGCTGCGTCGCAATAGTGCCAATCAGGCAGCTTTGATTTTATGCAAATAAAGCCGGCTGCCATCAAGGCAATTCCGCCGCTCCCATGCGGCGCAGGATGACACTGGTGCGCCGGTTCAGATAGCCGGTGTCGCGGTGACGGTCGTAAAAGCGGGGATTCGGCAGCATCACGGCCAGTTTCGCCGCCTGACCGGCGCTCAGGCTGGCCGCGCTGACGTGATAATAGTGGCGCGCGGCCGCTTCGGCGCCGAAGATGCCCGTGCCAAATTCCACCACGTTCAAATAAATTTCAAAGATGCGCTGCTTGTCCATCAGGCTTTCCAGCATGTATGTGATGATCAGTTCCTGGCCCTTGCGCACATAGCTGCGCGAACCGGACAGGAACAGATTCTTCGCCAGCTGCTGCGTAATGGTCGAACCGCCCGCCACGACCTTCTGCTTCTTGCTGTTTTTCTCATATGCCTTTTGCAAGGCTTCCCAGTCCACGCCTTCGTGCTCGGAAAAATTCGCGTCTTCCGAGGCGATGATGGCCCGTTTCAGATTGTTCGAGATGCGGTTGTACGGCACCCACGTCTGCTGGATCGTGGCATTCGGATTCTTGTCCTGCAAGACAGACAACTGTTCGCGCATGAACGCCGTGCTGGACGGGTTATGGTCGACCCACCACCAGATTTGCAGGAAGAAATACAGTTGCACGACGATAAAGGCCAGGATAGGCACGATGAACAGCCACTTGATCCAGCCGTAGCGGCCGCCGCTGCCGCCCTTGCGCGCGCCCTGCTTGCCGCCGCTCACAGGCTGCCCCGCAATTGCGCCAGCAAGTCCTGCGTCCGCGGCCGCACGCCGCGCCACACCTCAAACGCTTCGGCCGCCTGCTCCACCAGCATGCCCAGGCCGTCGCGCACCTGCGCGCCATGCTGGGCGGCAAAGTCCATGAAGACGGTGGGCCGGGCGCCGTACATCATGTCGAGCGCCAGCGTATGGCTGCCAAAGATACCCGGCGGCACGGGCGGCAAATCGCCCGCCAGGCTGGCCGAGGTGGCATTGATGACGATATCGAAGACGCCGTCGGGCTGCGCGAAGCCGCCGGCGCGCAGCTGACCGGGGTGCGCCAGCGCGTCGGCAAACTGCGCCACCAGCGCCTCGGCCGTGGCCACGGTACGGTTGGCAATGAAGATTTCCTGCGGCCCCTGTTCCAGCAAGGGCAGCACCACGCCGCGCGCCGCGCCGCCCGCGCCCAGCAGCAGGACCCGCTTGCCGGAGACACTCACGCCCGCGTTGCGCACGATGTCGGCCACCAGGCCCGCGCCATCGGTATTGTCACCAAGAATGGTGTCGCCATCGAAACGCAGGGTATTGACGGCGCCGGCGGCCCTGGCCCGCGGCGTCAGGACGGTGGCCAGCGCGCACGCATCGAGTTTGAAGGGCACCGTCACGTTCGCGCCCTTGCCGCCCTCGGCGGCAAACGTGCGGGCCGCCAGGGCAAAGCCATCGAGCGGCGCCAACCGGCGCTCATACACGATGGGCTCGCCCGTCTGCAGGGCAAACGCGGCGTGGATCAGGGGGGACTTGCTGTGGGCGATGGGATTGCCGAAGACGCAATATTGATCGGGATTTATTTCTTGCTTGTTCAATTGCTGCCGCCAGTCAGGTTAGCTTCCATTTTTTCTTCGCGCGTAAATTTGAAACGGGTGATGACGACCCACAGGTCATCCTTATCACTCGACAACATGTTCGGTGGGAAACGGCCGAACGGCGCCGCACGGCGCACGATGGCCAGGGCCGCCGCATCGAGCACGGGGTTGCCCGAGCTTTTCTCGACGCGGGCGCCGCCTTCCTTCTGGTAAATCGTGCCGTCTTGGAAGATAGGGATGTAGACGACCAGTTCGCCATATATCTTGCGGCCATTCTTTTGCGGGAAATTCAGGGTGCCGATTTCCTCGATGCGCTTTTGCAGGGTCTTGTAATACATGGCATAGCCGACCTCCTGCGTGCTGGGCGTAATGAAAGTCTTGCGCGGACGTTTATTCTGGTCTTCCACGGTCTGGCTGATCTCGGCCGCCATGCGCGCGATGGCCTTGCTGCTTTCCATCAAGTCCGAACCGGACGCCAGCGGATTGGGCTTGTCCTGTTCCGTGACAGGCGCGGCGCTGTAGGGCGTCGGCCTGGCCGCCTGCGTCAGCAATTCCTGCTGTTTTTGTTCCAGTTCGGCAATGCGCCGGGCGCTGGCCTTGACGCTGTCGCCCTCTTCCACCTTGCGCATGTCGGGCAAGGGCGACTTGGCGCGGCCCTGGTCGGCCTGGCCTCCGCCATCGAGGTTGGCTTGCGCCAGGGCATCGGCCTTCAGCGGTTTGTTCGCATGCTTGGCGTTGACCAGGATCACTTCCAGGCCGGGGTCGGTGGCGACGGCGCGCTGCGGCGCCGGGGCGACAAAATGCATCGCCAGCAAGGCGCCGTGCGCCAGCAGCGAGACCGCCACGGCAATCATCAGGAAACGATTCTCTCGGAAAGACTTCACGCGCAACCCAGTTCCTTACAACACACGATACAAGATGGCTGAATTCTACGTCAAAGGGCGATGCCGGCAACAGTTTTCGGCACCGCCTGGATGGCTGGACGGGCGCCTTACTTGACCTCGGGCTCGCTGACCACGTCTTCGCTGGCCAGTTCCGCCACTTCCGCCTCGGCATCGCCGACCTGGTTCGCCGCTTCCGGCGATGCTTCGCCCTCTTCTGCAGCGTCGTCGCCCGCATCTTCCTCGTAGTCGAGCTCGGCGTCGTCGGCCGCCGCATCGGGCACGGCGGCGATTTCCAGCAGGCGCGCTTCGATGCTCAGATCGACCTCATCCCAGCGCAGCAAGTCCAGTTTCACCTGCGCGCCGCGCGCCACCGATGGCATGCCCGGCAGCTTGATGACCAGCGGAATGTCGACCAGGCGCAAAATCTCGTCTTTCAAGACGACGGCATCGACCTGACGCGCATTTTCCTGGTGCAGCCAGCGCAAGCACCAGTAGCGTTCCATGTTCGACTGGAAATCGCCATACGCGGCATACGCGGCGTCGAACGCCGAAACGATGGCAAACAAATTCGCATCGCGCGGCTTGAACGGGGCTACCAAGGGCGCCGTCACGCCATGCTCGGCGCAGGCGATGATTTGCCACTGGTTCACCAAGTCCGTGTAGCGGCGCAAGGGCGACGTGCTCCACGCATATTGATCCACGCCCAGGCCCTGGTGCGGCGCCGCATGGGTGACCATGCGCACCTGCATCTTGGCCGCCCAGCTATTGCCGCTGCCGCCGCCCTGGCTGCGGTAGATGCCGGGCACGCCATGGTCGTGCAGCATCTTGCCCCAGGTACTGTTGGCAAAGATCATCAGTTCAGCGACGATCTTGTCGAGCGGCGCGCCACGCTTGCGGCGCGCCACGGTGACGACGTCGTTTTCCACATAAAAGTTGAAATCGACGCGGTTGTTCTGTTCCGGCTTCAGGCCGAACGCTTCGCGCTTCTTCATGCGGCCCTGCTCCAGCTGCTGCGCCCATTGCCACAGGATAGCGAAGTCGGCCTTGTGCGGGTACTCGCCTTCGCCACTGGCCAGGGTTTCCTCGTTGACCAGATCGTCCAGCTGGTTATGCCGCAAATTGCTGGCAATCGGCACCAGCTCGGCACGCGTCTGCGTGCTGATGACCGCCCAGTCGGCTTTCGGGTCCAAGGTGGCGTACAGCGACAGGGCCGGGCACGTCGTGCCTTCGGCGAGCGTGAAAGCATTCACGATTTCGTCCGGCAGCATGGTGATCTTGTCGCCCGGCATGTAAACGGTCGACATGCGCTGGCGCGCCATCTTGTCGATCACGTCTTCCGGGCGGATGCCCAGGCCCGGCGCGGCGATGTGTATACCCACTTTCACGGTGCCGTCCGGCAGCGGCTGCACCGAGAAGGCATCGTCGATCTCGGTGGTGGTCACGTCGTCGATCGAGAAGGCGGCGACCTCGGCCAGCGGCAGCTTGGCCGTCACGGCGGGTACGGGCACGCTGGGGAAGCCGGCGCCCTTGGGGAAGTTTTCAAAGAGGAACTTCGACAGGTGCAAGTCTTTCGGCGAAGCAATACCGCCGACGGCCAGCATCAAACGCGGCGGCGTCGTGTGCAATTCCGTGCACGCCGCTTCGAGCGCCTTGTATTCGATGGTGTTCTTGTCCGGCTTGAACAGCAGTTGCAGCACCATCGGCTGCATCGAGGCGGGCAAGCGGTTCTGTTTCAGCTCTTCCACATAGCTTGCCTGCACCAGCGCCTGCTGCTTTTTCTTTTCGATGCCGGCCAGGGCCGCCTTCAGCGATGCTTCCGGCGCCGCCTTGTAGCGGCCACGGCCCTTCTTGTAGAAATACACGGGCGCCGAATGCAGGGCCAGGATCAGGCCGGCCGCTTCCGGCGGCAATGGGGCGTGGCCGAAATACTCGGCGCCCAGCTCGGCAAAACCGAACTCGTCTTCGCCCGCCACTTCCCACAGGAAATCGAGGTCGATCTCGGCGGCAATGCTCTTGGCCTGTTCCAGCAGCTCGGCCGGGGCCGGCTTTTCATACTGCAGCAGCACATCCTTGACCTTGACCTTGGTGCGCTTGCCGCTGGCCATTTCCACTTGATACGCTTCACCCGCTTGCGACAGGACCGTGCCGACCTTGAAATCGCCGGATTCTTCAAAAAATAGATTCATTGTTATGCTTTGTTTATTAATGTGTCGGTTGTAACGGTGCGAGTGAGGGACGTCAACTCCAGCACCGCCGGCAAAAATACTTCGGTTACCAGCAGCAAGCCCTGGTGACGCTGATACAGGCAGCGGCGGGCAAAAAACAGCGCCGTATCGTCGACGCGCTGCCCTTCCCGTGCCAGCGCCGCCTGCACCCGCTGCACCAGCGGGTGGCCGGCGCGCAAACGGGCAAATTCCAGTGCACCGCGCCGTACCATGCGGTCGCCAAACAGCGTCGTGCCCAGCGAACGCTCGCCCAGCGCGGAAAACAGGGGCCAGTCCGTGGCCGTCGCCTGCATGGGCACGACGGTATGGCCAAACACGGCCGGTTTGTCATCACAGCGCAACAACACTTCGCGTTCCCATACCCGGCCCGCGCGGTGCAAACCAATGATGGCCGCCTCGTCGCTCAAACAGCGCGCTGTTTCCTGATGCAAACATTGCACGCGAAATGCCTGGCTATGCGCTTTCAGCTTGGCCGTCAGTGACCCGCCGCCCGTGAGCCAGTGGCGCAGGGTGGGTGGCGCATTGACGGCATTCACGTGCGCATGCCATTGCGCCTGGCGCAGCGAACCCGGCCTCACCGGGCCGCGTCCGCATCGATGCCGCAAAAGGCCAGCACGGGCGCCAGGTAGTCGGCAAATTCGCTGATGCCATGGTCGCTGCCGTCGATGACGCACTGTTGCGCCCCCTGATAATGCGCCAGCATGTCGCGGTAGTCGAGTACTTCATCGCCGGTGGCGGCAA
The DNA here is from genome assembly GCF_049897525.1 of Janthinobacterium sp. PSRC1-1. Lineage (NCBI taxonomy): Bacteria > Pseudomonadati > Pseudomonadota > Betaproteobacteria > Burkholderiales > Oxalobacteraceae > Janthinobacterium > Janthinobacterium sp. PSRC1-1. The sequence continues at coordinate 539,463 of NZ_JAFCWK010000001.1, read as the reverse complement.
TCAGGAAGTAACGTTGCGGCTCAGTAATTTTCGCTACGGCAAACGCACGCAGTTCGTCGATATACTCGCGCTTGAACTCGAATGGCTGGTCCGAATGGAACTCGGTCGTCACGCCCACATGCTGTTCCAGGTCGATCAGGGGAACAATCGCGGGATTGAGCAGCACGGCGCGGCAACCGAGCTGCTCGGCCAGCCAGGTGGCGTAATAGCCGCCCAGGGACGAGCCGATGATCGTCAAGTCACCCGGCGCCACGTCCTTGACCAGCGACAAGGCCAGCTCAATGGCCAGCTTGGGCGAGGCCGGCAATTGCGGGCACAGCCACTCTGCCTCGCGGCCCAGCGCCTGCATCTGCGCGGCCAGCAGGCGCGACTTCATCGACAGGGGCGACGAGCGAAATCCATGCAGGTACAGAATCATCGGCCCAGCGCCTCCAGCAACTTCTGGTGCACGCCGCCAAAGCCGCCGTTGCTCATGACCACGATCTGGTCGCCGGGACGGGCGGCGGCGGCCACGGCCGCCACCAGGGTATCGATGTCTTCATAGGCGCTGGCAATCTTGCCCAGCGGCGCCAGCGCGTCGCCCAGGCTCCAGCCCAGCGCGGCATGGCTGCCGAAACCGAAGACCAGGTCGGCATCCTTCAGGCTGCCCGGCAGCGCATCTTTCATGGCGCCCAGCTTCATGGTGTTCGAACGCGGTTCCAGCACGGCCAGGATGCGGGCGCTGCTGCCGATCTTCTGGCGCAAGCCGCCCACGGTGGTGGCAATGGCCGTCGGGTGATGCGCGAAATCGTCGTACACGGTGATGGCGTTGACCACGCCGCGCACTTCCATGCGCCGCTTGACGCTCTCGAACGTGGCCAGCGACGCGCAGGCCTGGGCCATCGGCACGCCCACATGGCGCGCGGCGGCGATGGCCGCCAGCGCATTGCTGCGGTTGTGCTTGCCCGTGAGCGCCCACGCCACATGGCCTTCCTGCTGGCCATTGAAGTACACGTCGAAGCTGCCATCGGCCTGCTCTTGCAGTTGCCAGTTGGCATCTTGGCCAAAGCTTTCCTTTTCACTCCAGCAACCACGCGCCAGCACGCGCTGCAGCGACGCTTCGTCGCCGTTGAACACCAGGCGGCCGATGCCGGGCACCGTGCGCACCAGGTGGTGGAATTGCGTCTCGATCGCGTGCAGATCGGGGAAGATGTCGGCGTGATCATATTCCAGGTTATTCATGATGGCCGTCTTCGCGTGGTAATGCACGAACTTGCTGCGCTTGTCGAAGAAGGCCGTATCGTATTCATCGGCTTCGATGACGAAGAAGTCCGACTCGGCGCTCTTGCCGTCGATCTTGCCGGACAGGCGCGCCGAAATGCCAAAGTTCATCGGCACGCCACCGATCAGGAAGCCCGGCGCATAGCCCGCGTCTTCGAGTATCCAGGCCAGCATGGCCGAGGTGGTCGTCTTGCCATGCGTGCCAGCCACGGCCAGTACCCACTTGTTGCGCAAGATGTGTTCGCCGATCCACTGCGGGCCGGACACATACGGCAGGCTGCGGTTGAGGATTTCTTCCACCAGCGGGTTGCCGCGCGAAACGACATTACCAATCACATACAAATCCGGGTTCAGCCTGGTTTGTTCGGGATCAAAGCCCTGGATCAGTTCGATTCCCTGCGATTCCAGCTGGGTGCTCATCGGCGGATACACGTTGGCATCGCAACCGGTGACTTTATGGCCGGCTTCCTTGGCCAGCACGGCCAGGCCGCCCATGAAGGTACCGCAAATGCCGAGAATATGAATATGCATGTGATCAGTGCGAAAGGTGCACGCTTAAGTAAGTAAGACGGTGAGATAAAAAAGAGCAAGTGTGGGATTTTACCTGACGCCATGACTTTTTCCGCTTCGGAGTATCATCTCGCTCATGACGAACGATGCATTTGACGATAGCGCACAGCTGCGCCAGGAAATCGCCGCCGCTGCCGCGCGCCTCGTGGCGCAGGATGGCGCCGACTATGGCAGTGCCAAGCGCAAGGCGGCGCGGCAAGTCCTCGGCGACGCGCCCAACCCGCCCAACGTACTTCCCGATAACGACATGATCGAGGAACAGGTGCGGCAATACAATGCCCTGTTCCTGGCCGACAGCCAGCCGGCGCGCCTGTTCCAGCTGCGCACGATCGCGTTGCAAGTCATGGAAGCGTTGCAACAGTTTCATCCCCTGCTCAGCGGCCCCGTGCTCAACGGCACGGCCGGCCCCCACGACGAGATCTATCTGCAGCTGTTTGCCGAGAGCGCCAAGGATATCCATATATTCCTGCTGAATAAAAATGTCGTGCTCGACATGTCGGAAAGCCCGCATTTCAAGGGAGCGCGTTATGATGCGGTCGAGACGGCCAGTTTTTTGTGGAAAAACGAAGGCGTGCACGCAGCCATGTATGAGCTCGACGATATGCGCGGCGCACTGAAAGCCAAGGCGGACGGCAAGGTGCTGCGCACCGACATCGCCGGGCTGCGCAGCCTGCTGGCAGCCAGCCTCGCCGATGGCGTGCCGGCTGCCGACTAACATTGATATAGATAAAGTTATGACAAAAAAGAATTGGATCGGCTGCGCCATCGTGGCGCTGATGTTTGGCGGCATGGGCGCCTACGTGGGCTTGAGCAAGGAAAAAGCGAAAGCAGCGGGACCGCTGACGACCACCATCGCGCCCGGCGCGAGCGGTCCCGTCAACGAACTGTATGCGCTGTCCCTGCCGGACGCGGCGGGCGCCACGCAAGCCTTGTCGCAATGGAAAGGCAAGAATTTGCTGGTGAATTTCTGGGCGCCTTGGTGTCCGCCTTGCGTAGAAGAAATGCCGGAGTTATCCGAAGTACAAGGCCACTATGCGGCGAAAAACCTGCAAGTGATCGGTATCGGTATCGATTCGGCCAGTAATATTGCCACTTTTGCCAGCAAGGTCAAGATCGCCTATCCTGTGTATGTGTCCGGTCTGAGCGGCACCGACCTGTCGCGTCATTTTGGCAATGCCAGCGGCGGTTTGCCCTTTACGGTGCTGATCGGCGCCGATGGCGAAGTCAAAAAGACCTATCTGGGCCGCTTGAAATTTGATCAGTTGCGCGCCGATCTGGATAAATTGTAAATTCGGAGCGTGCTTTTTTCTCTTGCCAATGCGTATCTTTGGCGGCAAAATGCGGAACTTTCGCTAAAACGGTCTTCCATACATGGCAAAAAACCTCCTTCTGCTCAACGGTCCCAACCTGAATTTGCTGGGAACGCGCGAGCCAGAGGTCTACGGCGCCAGCACCTTGGCCGATATCGAGCAGGCAGCAATGGCGCAAGCCATGGCGGCCGGTGCCGACCTGATCTGCTTTCAAAGCAACCATGAAGGCGCACTGATCGACCGCATCCATGCCGCGCGAGCGGAAGGGATCGATGCCATCGTCATCAATCCGGGCGGCCTGACCCATACCAGCGTTGCCTTGCGCGATGCGCTGGCCGGGGTCGCCATCCCGTTCGTGGAAGTCCATATCTCGAATATTTATCAACGCGAAACGTTTCGACATCACTCATTTCTCAGCGCGATCGCGCAGGGGACGATCTGCGGGCTAGGTATCGATGGATATCGGCTTGCCATCGACTTTGCTCTTAAAAAACGTTAATCTACGCGATCTGCACGTATTTAGCGCGGCGATAGGTTCTGGACATCACCGCATCACTCATAAAACAAACTACATTCCTAGGGGTTTTACATGGATCTACGAAAACTCAAGACCTTGATCGACCTGGTCGCCGAATCGGATATCGCAGAGCTGGAAGTGACCGAAGGCGAAAGCAAGGTTCGCATCGTCAAATCGTCGGCCATGCCGCAAAACCAGATGGTCATGATGCAGCCGCAAGGCATGCAAGCCCACTACCAGCCAGCCGCGCCAGCCGCGCCTGCGCCAGCGGCCGCAGTCGTCGCCGCCGAGCCTACGGGCTATGTCGTCAAGTCGCCGATGGTTGGCACCTTCTACCGCTCCTCCGCTCCTGGCAGCGCCGCCTATGTTGAAGTGGGCTCGACCGTCAAGGAAGGTGATACCCTGTGCATCATCGAAGCGATGAAGCTCCTGAATGAAATCGACTCCGATAAAGCCGGTGTCGTGACCCAGATTCTGGTCGAAAACGGCCAGCCGGTCGAATTCGGTCAACCCTTGTTTGTGATCGGCTAAAACCCAGTCCACACGGCCGGCAACGGCCGTTTGCAGTTTTAGCCCCTCACACTTGTTGTTTCGCCGGCTCGCCGGCTCTCACAGACATACGCGAACCTACCATGTTTGAAAAAATCCTGATTGCCAACCGTGGTGAAATTGCCCTCCGTATTCAGCGCGCCTGCCGCGAAATGGGCATTAAAACGGTTGTAGTCCACTCCGAAGCCGACAAGGACGCAAAATACGTCAAGCTGGCCGACGAATCCGTTTGTATCGGCCCGGCACAGTCGGCCCTGAGCTACCTGAACATGCCCGCCATTATCAGCGCCGCTGAAGTGACGGATGCACAAGCGATTCACCCCGGCTATGGCTTCCTGTCGGAAAATGCCGACTTTGCCGAACGCGTCGAGAAATCGGGCTTCGTCTTCATCGGCCCGCGCTCCGAATCGATCCGTTTGATGGGCGACAAAGTGTCGGCCAAACAAACCATGATCAAGGCCGGCGTACCATGCGTGCCCGGCTCGGAAGGCGCGCTGCCGGATGATCCGAAAGCGATCGTGCAAATTGCCCGCAAAGTCGGCTATCCGGTCATCATCAAGGCCGCCGGCGGCGGTGGCGGACGCGGCATGCGCGTCGTGCACACGGAAGCTGCCCTGATCAACGCCGTGTCGATGACCAAGACGGAAGCCGGCACGGCGTTCGGCAACCCTGAAGTGTATATGGAGAAGTACCTGGAAAATCCGCGCCACGTGGAAATCCAGATCCTTGCCGACGAACACAAGAACGCCGTCTGGCTGGGCGAGCGCGACTGCTCCATGCAGCGCCGCCACCAGAAAGTGATCGAAGAAGCACCAGCGCCGGGCATCCCGCGCAAACTCATCGAGAAAATCGGCGACCGTTGCGCCGAAGCCTGCCGCAAGATCGGCTACCGCGGCGCCGGCACGTTTGAATTCCTGTACGAAAACGGCGAGTTCTATTTCATTGAAATGAATACCCGCGTGCAAGTGGAACATCCCGTCACCGAGATGATCACCGGCATCGACATCGTGCAAGAGCAGATCCGCATCGCCGCTGGCGAAAAACTGCGTTTCCGCCAGCGCGACGTCTTGCTGTCGGGCCACGCCATCGAGTGCCGCATCAATGCCGAAGATCCGTTCAAGTTCACGCCATCGCCAGGCAAGATCGTCTCGTGGCATGCGCCGGGCGGCCCGGGTATCCGCGTCGACTCGCACGCCTACGCCGGTTACTACGTGCCGCCGCACTACGACTCGATGATCGGCAAAGTGATCGCTTACGGCGCCACGCGCGAGCAAGCGATCCGCCGCATGCAGATCGCCCTGTCCGAAATGGTGGTCGAAGGCATCAACACGAATATCGCCCTGCACCGCGAACTGATGATCGACGCGCGCTTCATCGAAGGCGGCACCAACATTCACTATCTGGAACAGAAACTGGCCGACATGCCGGACCTGGGCAAGAACCTGAATGGCGGCAGCCCCAGCATCGCCAAGAAATCCGAAATCAAGGCGGACGCATGAGCTGGACAGAAATCGTCATCGAAATCGCCCGTGACAACGCCGAGGCCATGTCCGACGCGTTGATGGAAGCGGGCGCCCTGTCGGTCTCGGTGGAAGACGCCGATGAAGGCACGGATGCCGAGCAGCCGCTGTTTGGCGAGCCCGGCATGGAACCGAAGGAAGCGGCGTGGGAACGCAGCCGCGTGGTGGCGCTGACCGACGTCGACGCCGACCAGGCCGCCATCGTGGCTACCGCCGCCGCCGCGGTCGGCATGGCGGAAGTTCCCGCCTTTACCATGCGCCCCGTGGAAGAGCAGGACTGGGTGCGCCTGACCCAGTCGCAATTCGCCCCGATTCACATCGGCAAGAATATCTGGGTCGTGCCCAGCTGGCACGAGGCACCGGATCCTGCCGGCCTGATCCTGGAACTGGATCCGGGCCTGGCCTTCGGCACGGGCAGCCATCCGACCACGCGTTTGTGCATGGAGTGGCTGGAAGCCAATCCCGCCCCTGGCAAGAGCGTGCTCGACTACGGTTGCGGTTCCGGCATCCTGGCCATGGTGGCCAAGAAACTCGGCGCGCAAACAGTGGTTGGCGTCGATATCGACCCGCAAGCGATCGAATCGGCTGGCTTGAATGCCGAACGCAACCAGTGCGAGATCGAATATTTCTTGCCAGACACGTTTGCCACGTCGGCACACGCCACGGCCAAGTTTGACATCGTCGTCGCCAACATCCTGTCGAGCCCATTGAAGCTGATGGCGCCCATGCTCTCTAGCAGAGTCGCCGCCGGCGGCGCCCTGATCCTGTCCGGCGTGCTGGCACGCCAGGCCGAAGAAGTCGCTGCCGCCTACGCACCGTTCATCGAACTGGGTGTCTGGGCCGAGCAAGATGGCTGGGTGGCCCTGCATGGCCGCCTGGGCAGCACGCAAGCGCCTGCGCCCCGCGCGGAAGGTGCATAAGCACAGCAATGGCCCTCGCCACCAAATGCCCCCATTGCAACACGATATTTCGGGTCGCTGCTGACCAGTTGAAGTTACGTGGGGGCATCGTGCGCTGTGGCACGTGCAGGGAAGTCTTTGACGGCAATGCCGCGCTGGTCGATCCAGCCGCGGCATCGCCGTTTTTAACGTCCGGCCCCGGCGCCGCCGTCCCGCTGTCGAGCACTGATCCGGCCGACCACAGCCTGCCGTCCGCCGCGGACGACGAACCCATCTATTCTCTCGACTTCGACACCTCGTTCGACCCGTTCGGCATCTTGCCGCCAACGGCGCAGCTCAAGGACGATGAAGACGATGGCGAGCACATCGAGCTGGACCTCGACGTCAGCCTGCCCGACGAGGCGCTGGCTGACGCGCCTGTCGCCGCCCCTGTCATGGCACCGGCCGAAGCACCGGAAGCGCCGCTGCCCCAGCCGATGGCGCCGTTCAAACGCCGCCAGGTCGATGACGTCCCCGCCTTCGCCACGTATTTGCGCGACAGCCGCCGCGAACCGAACCTGGCAGCCGGGGCCGCACCGGCACTGCCGGCCATCGACAAAGTCAGCCTGGACAAACCCGTGCCCGCGCGCCGGGAACCGACCTTGGCCGACCACTCTTTCGACGCGCTGCCTGCCGCCCCTGTTGCGCCGGAGCCAACGATACAGACCGTGGCCGGGGAAACGGCCGTGGCGCGGGCCGACGACGAACCAGCCTTTGTGATCCAGGGCCGGCGCCGCGAACAGAGCGGCAAGGCCTTGCGCATCGCCATGGCCGCCGGCTCGGTAGTGCTGTTGCTTTTGTTATTGCTGCAAGTCATGACCACCTTTCGCAATCCGCTGGCGGCGCAGTTTCCGCAGTGGAAGCCGACCCTGGTCGCGCTGTGCAAGCTCAGTGGCTGCCAGGTCGACTTGCCGGCGCAGATCGAGGCGCTGTCCATCGAACAGGGTGAATTGCAAACCCTCAAGGAACAAACCTTTTCCTACGTCTCGCTGCTGCGCAACCAGAGCCGCAGCGTGCAAGCCTGGCCCAGCATCGAACTGATACTCAACGATGCCAACGACAAGCCCGTCTTGCGCCGTGTCATCGCGCCGCGCGACTACCTGCCCGCCACGATCGATGTGAGCCAGGGCTTTGCGCCGCGCTCGGAACAAACCATCAAACTGTACTTTGCATTAGACCAGCTCACGGCGTCTGGCTACCATATCGCCATCTTCTACCCTTAAAGCACATTATCATGACCAAAACTTCCTTGATCTGCGGCTCGCTCGCCACCGACACCATCATGCAATTCCCCGGCCGCTTCGGCGAATCGCTGCTGGCCGACCAGTTGCACAAGGTGAACGTGTCCTTCCTCGTGCCCACCATGCGCACGGAGTTCGGCGGCTGCTCGGGCAACATCGCCTACAGCCTGAAGATGCTGGGCGGCGACCCGCGCATCGTCGGCGTCATGGGCCAGGACAGCGCCGCCTACCTGGAACGCCTGCAAAAGCTGGACATTTCCACCGCCAACATCCTGATCAAGGCCGACAGCTACAACGCGCAGTGCTTCGTCACGGCCGATGCGGACAATAACCAGATCAATGCCTTCCACCCGGGCGCCATGTCGTTTGCGCATGAAAACCCGATCGCCAATGCGGGCCCGGCCAAGGTCGCCATCATTTCGCCCGACGGCGACCAGGGCATGCTCAAGCACGCCGCCGACCTGGCCGAGCTGGGCATCCCCTTCATGTTCGACCCGGGTCAACAGTTGCCACGCTTCAATGGCGAACAGTTGATCGACTTCATCAACAAAGCCACGTATGTGTCGGCCAACGACTATGAAATGGAAATGTTGATGGAACGTACGGGCTTGACCCTGCCGGACATCGCCAGCCGCCTGGACGCGCTGATCGTCACGCGTGGCGAAAAAGGGTCGGAGATCTATACGGACGGCAAGCGCATCGACATTCCCGTCGTGGCCGCCAAGGAAGTGCTGGACCCGACCGGTTGCGGCGACGCCTACCGTGCTGGCTTGCTGTTCGGCATCACCAACGACCTGGGCTGGGAAACCAGCGGCCGCCTGGCCAGCCTGCTGGGCGCGATTAAAATCGCCACGCAGGGCGCGCAAAATCATGTGTTTACGCCAGAAAGCATCGCCGAGCAGTTCGAAGCGGCGTTCGGCTACCGCTATTAATATGTAACCCGGTCGGCTTGCGCCCAAGCGCAAAGCCGACCTCCCCGCTTTACCTCAGCACAATAATCATCCCCACCAGCACTTGCGCGATCTGCAACAGGATCAGCGCCACCAGCAGCGACAAGTCCAGGCTGCCGACCAGCGGCACGACCTTGCGGAGCGGACGCAGCAGCGGCTCGTTCAGGGCCCGTACAAACGGCGCCAGCGGCGCATGCGGGTTGACCCAGCTGAAGATGGCTTCGATGATCAGCAAGGCCATGAAACCGTAGAGTATCCATTGCAGGAAGCGTTGCAGCGACTTGAGCAGCACCACCTCGACGGGAGCGCCGGTAATAAACAGCACCGAGCTGGCCAGCAGCACGATCAGGAAGGCGCCGATCAGGCTGGCCCAGTCATACCCGCCCACGCCCGGCACCACGCGGCGCAGGGGGCGCACCAGCCAGTCGGACAATTGAAACGTGAATTGCGCCACCGATGAAGGGGGCCGCACGCGCACCGCCTGCATCCAGAAGCGCAGCAGCAATACGCCGCCCAGCAAGGTGGCAATGGTATCAACGATCAATGTAAGGATAACGATCAGCACGACTAATTCTCCAAAAAAAAACCGCTGTGTGATTGAGTCACACAGCGGCGTGTTGCCTCATCCAGGCACCCGTATCGTCGAAATTACGATGGGCGGGTGCTGGTTGGGAATGGCCAGGCTGCAGCCGGTGCCAACACGGTTTTTGCTACAGGTGCGATAGGTGCCGATGGCTTGGCGACAGGCGCTGCCTTCTTCGGTGCGGCCTTTTTAGGCGCGGCCTTCTTGGCGGCTGGCTTGGCGGCCACGGCGGCAGGTGCCGCTGGAGCTGCTGCTGCCACGACTGGCGCTGCGGCTGGCTTGGCGGCAGGTTTCGCTGCGGCTTTCGCTGCTGGCTTGGCTGCTGGCTTCGCTACTACCTTGGCCGCTGGCTTGGCTGCAGGTTTCGCTGCGACCTTGGCGGCAGGTTTCGCGGCTGCTTTGGCGACCGGTTTGGCGGCTACTTTGGCGGCTGGCTTGGCGGCAACTTTCGCTACCGGCTTGGCTGCTACCTTGGCCGCTGGCTTGGCTGCCGCTTTGGCTGCCGGCTTCGCTGCTGCTTTGGCGGCTGGCTTGGCTGCTGCCTTGGCGACGACTTTTTTCGCTGCTGGCTTGGCTGCTGGCTTCGCTACTGCTTTGGCGGCAGGTTTCGCTGCGGCTTTCGCTGCTGGCTTAGCTGCTGGCTTGGCTGCTGCTTTGGCTACCGGCTTGGCAACGGCTTTTTTCGCTGCTGCCTTGGCCGCTGGCTTGGCCGCCGTTTTTGCTGCGGGCTTCGCTGCTACCTTGGCCGCTGGCTTGGCTACCGCTTTTGCTGCTGGCTTCGCTGCTGCTTTGGCGGCCGGCTTGGCTGCTGCCTTGGCGACGACTTTTTTCGCTGCTGGCTTGGCGGCTGCCTTGGCGACCGGTTTGGCTGCAGGTTTCGCTGCGGCTTTTTTCACTGCTGGCTTGGCTGCTGGTTTTGCTGCAGCTTTTGCTGCTGGCTTGGCAACGGCTTTTTTCGCCACTGGCTTGGCTGCTGCCTTGGCGGCAGGTTTCGCCGCCACTTTCGCGGCTGGCTTGGCTGCCGGCTTGGCGGCCGGTTTTGCTGCTGCCTTGGCCGCCGGTTTCGCTACGGCTTTCGCTACTGGCTTGGCGGCCACTTTTGCTGCAGGCTTGGCTGCGGCTTTGGCGACTGGTTTGGCGGCTGGTTTCGCTGCGGCTTTGGCAGCTGGTTTAGCGGCAACCGTCTTGACTGCGGCTGCCGGCTTCTTCGCGGCAGGAGCAGCCTTGACGGCTGGTTTCTTTACTTCTGATTTCTTAGCGGCTGTTGCCATTTGTCTCTCCTTCATCTGAGATGAGAAATTTAAGCTACAAGATTTAAACCCGTCCGACCCACCACAGGGATAGGCCAGGCGAATTATTCATCGGCACAAACGGTCGTTTGCGCTAATGAATTCGGCACCAGCTGAACTGCTGCAACTCCTCACGTTTGCAGCACTTCAGCCATCGTCGGTGCCACCCTGCTTTATCTCGCAGCTGGTGGCAAAGTCTGAATTCGGTCATTCGTTTTCGATGCCGTGCGTTTTTTCGCTCCTCGCATCGCGCTCGCCACAACACCCATGCGTCAAATAAAAAACCGCCATGCCTGAAAAAATTCGGGCACGGCGGCAGACGAAAACGGTGTGGTTTTGTGCATATCCGTGTAAATCTGTATCCCTGTTTTGCGAGCTTTTTTTGCTACCGCGCTGGTTAAAAAACCCCGCATTCTAACGCTCGCATTTGCAATCTCATAAAGTACACGAAAACCTTGTCAATGCGCAACCGGCACGACACGTTTTCGCCCGCTTTTTTGCACGTTACGCGTGCTATCGCACAATCGCGCGGCAAATGCCGCCGCCAGCGTGTCCGGAAATGATTTTTCGGCCCCGCCACGCGCCCCTTCGCGGCAGGCGAAAATCCTCGCGCAAGCCTCGTCGCAGCGCTGAATAAAGCATGCATTTTTCCACCGCCATGCACGCGAAAAAAAAGCGCCGTCACGAGGACGGCGCTTCTTGGCGTAGCCTGAAAAAGGATTATTCCCAGTTCAGCGCACCACCCGTTTGGTACTCGGTCACGCGCGTCTCGAAGAAGTTGCGTTCCTTCTTCATGTCGATCATTTCGCTCATCCACGGGAATGGATTTTCCTCTTGCGCGAACAGCGGCTCGAGGCCGATCTGCTGCGCGCGGCGGTTGGCGATGAAGCGCAGATAGCCCTTGAACATCGGTGCGTTCAGACCCAGCACGCCGCGCGGCATGGTGTCTTCCGCGTACGCGTATTCCAGCTCCACGGCTTGCATGAACAGCACTTTGATCTCTTCGCGGAATTCGGCCGTCCACAGCAGCGGGTTTTCCATCTTGATCGTGTTGATCAAGTCGATGCCGAAGTTGCAGTGCATCGATTCGTCGCGCAGGATGTACTGGTACTGCTCGGCAGCGCCCATCATCTTGTTCTGGCGGCCCAGCGCCAGGATCTGCGTGAAGCCGACGTAGAAGAACAGGCCTTCCATCAGGCAGGCAAACACGATCAGGGACTTCAGCAGCTTCTGGTCGTTTTCCACCGTGCCGGTGGTGAACGCGGGGTCGGTCAGGGTGTTGATGAATGGGATCAGGAATTCATCCTTGTCGCGGATCGACTTGACTTCGTTGTAGGCGTTGAAGATCTCGCCTTCGTCCAGGCCCAGCGATTCGACGATGTACTGGTAGGCGTGCGTGTGGATCGCTTCCTCGAACGCCTGGCGCAGCAGGTACTGGCGGCATTCCGGCGCCGTGATGTGGCGGTAGGTGCCCAGCACGATGTTGTTGGCGGCCAGCGAGTCGGCCGTCACGAAGAAGCCCAGGTTGCGCTTGACCAGGCGGCGCTCGTCGTCCGTCAGGCCGTTCGGGTTTTTCCACAGCTCGATATCGCGCTGCATGTTCACTTCCTGCGGCATCCAGTGGTTGGCGCAGCCGGCCAGGTATTTGTCCCACGCCCACTTGTACTTGAACGGCACCAGCTGGTTGACGTCCGTCTTGCCGTTGATGATGCGCTTGTCGTCGGCATTCACGCGGCGCGCCACTTGCTCGGCGTTCGCTTCGGACGGTTCGGCACCGGCCGGCAGGTTCAAATCGGTATTTCCCAATGGCGCTTGCTGCGCCGGACGCGGCACAGCTGCCGACGTGGTTTCATCATCCCAGGACAACGACATAATCTTCTTCCTTTCCATGCCGGCGAGCCGGCGATCCGCAACAGGCCCGTTGTATCGGACAATGCGGACATTGACAACATTGAATCAGCCCAGAAGTTCTGGGCTGACAACTAAAATTTTACTGGCAGGCTTCGCATTCTTCAAAGCCGTCATCCCCCGGACGCAGGTAGCAGGCTTCGCCATCGGCGTCGTCCGCTGCAGCTGCCGCCACGGGTGCCACCACGGCGGCAGCTGCTGCCGCCACGATCGCTGCCTGGGCGCTCTGGGCGCTGGCCGACATGCCGCCATCGACTGCCACGGCGTTCAGGGCACCCGTCTTGGAGGTCGATTTCTCCATGTGGGTAGCGGCGATGGTACGCAGGTAGTAGGTGGTCTTCAGGCCACGCAGCCATGCCAGCTTGTAGGTCTCGTCGAGCTTCTTGCCCGATGCGCCAGCCATGTAGATGTTCAGCGACTGGGCCTGGTCGATCCACTTCTGGCGACGCGAAGCCGCTTCCACCAGCCAGCTTGGCGACACTTCAAAGGCGGTGGCGTAGATGTCGCGCAAGTCTTGCGGGATGCGGTCGATCTTCACCAGCGAACCGTCGAAGTACTTCAGGTCGGAGATCATGACTTCATCCCACAGGTCGCGCGCCTTCAGGTCGCGTACCAGGTAGCCGTTGATCTCGGTGAATTCGCCCGACAGGTTCGATTTCACGTACAGATTCTGGAACGTCGGCTCGATACAGGCCGATACGCCGATGATGTTCGAAATCGTCGCCGTCGGGGCGATCGCCACGCAATTCGAGTTGCGCATGCCGAACTTGGCGATGCGTTCGCGCACCGGGGTCCAGTCCATGGCCGACGAGGAATCGACTTCCAGGTAGCCGCCGCGCTCTTCGGCCAGCAATTTGACCGAGTCCTGCGGCAGGATGCCACGGTCCCACAGCGAACCGGCATACGATTCATAGCGGCCGCGTTCTTCGGCCAGTTCCGTCGACGCCAGGTAGGCGTAGTAGCACACCGCTTCCATCGAGGTGTCGGCGAAGCTGACGGCGGCGTCCGAGGCGAACGGGATGCGCATCATGTGCAGGCAGTCCTGGAAGCCCATCACGCCCATGCCGACCGGACGGTGGCGCATGTTCGAATTGCGCGCCTTCTCGACCGCGTAGTAATTGATGTCGATGACGTTGTCGAGCATGCGCATGGCGGTGCGCACGGTCTTGGCCAGCTTGACGTGATCGAGCTTGCCTTCCTTCATGTGCGCCGGCATGTTCACGGAACCGAGGTTGCAGACGGCGATTTCGTCAGGGCCCGTGTTCAGCGTGATTTCCGTGCACAGGTTCGAGCTGTGGACGACGCCGACGTGCGACTGCGGGCTGCGGATGTTGCAAGGATCCTTGAACGTGATCCATGGGTGGCCCGTTTCAAACAGCATCGACAGCATCTTGCGCCACAGGTCCAGCGCGGCGATCTTCTTGAACGAACGGATTTCGCCGGCGGCGGCCTTGGCTTCGTAGCCCAGGTAAGCCTTTTCAAAGGCCTTGCCGACTAGGTCGTGCAAGTCCGGCGTTTCGGATGGCGAGAACAGGGTCCACTCGCCTTTTTCCATGACGCGCTTCATGAACATGTCGGGAATCCAGTTCGCCGTGTTCATGTCGTGCGTGCGGCGGCGGTCGTCGCCCGTGTTCTTGCGCAGGTCGAGGAATTCCTCGATGTCCATGTGCCAGGTTTCCAGGTAGGCGCAGACGGCGCCCTTGCGCTTGCCGCCCTGGTTGACTGCCACGGCCGTGTCGTTGACCACTTTCAGGAACGGTACCACGCCTTGCGACTTGCCGTTGGTGCCCTTGATGTGGGCGCCCAGGGCGCGCACTGGCGTCCAGTCGTTACCCAGGCCGCCGGCGTACTTGGCCAGCAGCGCGTTGTCCTTGATGGCGTCGTAGATGCCTTCCAGGTCGTCCGAGACGGTGCTCAGGTAGCACGACGACAGCTGCGAACGCAAGGTGCCCGAGTTGAACAGGGTCGGCGTCGAGCTCATGAAGTCGAACGAGGACAGCAGATTGTAGAACTCGATGGTGCGCGCTTCGCGGTCCGCTTCGTTCAGCGACAGGCCCATGGCCACGCGCATGTAGAACGCCTGCGGCATTTCGATGCGCACGTCATGGATGTGCAGGAAGTAGCGGTCATACAGCGTTTGCAGGCCGATGTAGCCGAATTGCAAGTCGCGGTCGGCAACGATGGCCTTGGCCAGGCGTTCCAGGTCGAAACTGGCAAGTACCGGGTTCAGCAGATCGTTGGCGATGCCCTTGGCGATATATTGCGGGAAATACGTCAGGTACTCGGCGGCAGCGGCCGCTTGCGGCACTTCCTTGCCGAACACTTCCTTGCGCACCGTGTGCAGCAGGATGCGGGCCGTGACCTGGCTGTAGGCCGGATCTTTTTCCATCAGCGCGCGCGCCGCCAGGATGGCCGACTTGTGCAGCTCTTCGACGGGCACGCCGTCGTACAGGTTCTTCACCGTTTCCGCCAGGATCGCGTCGGCATCGACGTGCTTTTCCAGGCCGGCGCAGGCGGCGTTGATCAGGTCGCGCACTTCCTGCATGTTCAGCAGGCGGCGCACGCCGTTGTCAGTGACGTTCAGTTGGGGTGCGGTCACTTGCGCCGAAGCGCCCAGCGCCTCCTTCTGCAAGCGGCGCTCTTCCATGTGCTTGGCGCGGTACAGCACGTAGGCACGCGCCACATCGTGCTCGCCCGAACGCATCAGCGACAGTTCCACCTGGTCTTGCACGTCTTCGATATGGAAGGTGCCGCCACCCGGATGGCGGCGCACCAGCGCGGCGACGACGCCGTCGGTCAGTTGCTCCACCAGTTCGCGCACGCGTGCCGAAGCGGCGCCCTGGCCGCCGTTAACGGCCAAAAACGCCTTGGTCATGGCGATGGCGATCTTCGAAGGCTCAAATGCCACCACCGCGCCGTTGCGGCGGATGATGCGATAGTCGCCCAATGCCGCGCCGGTGCTCGCCACGCTATTGGCCGCGCCTGGCGCTGGCGATACTGGCGTTGGATGGATGGAAATATCTTGTGGTGATTGCATTGAAGCTCCCGTTGTCAGCTAAAGTCAGCCTGCAGTTTTGCTGCCGCGTGTGTTGTTGAATAGAACGCCCGATGGTCAGGGTTTCTTCAGGTATTTGATGCTAAATAGTAAATAATATACAGCCAAAAATCAGACGGCCAACCTGTACAGCCCGGCTGGCGCGAAACACGATCAAGGGTGATGAAACGCCAGTTCCCGTTGCCATATCAACAAACAGGGTAGCTTTGGTAATAATTTTGAAAACGTCTGTGATGGCACTACATATAGTCTTTAAATCCAAGTTATGCACTAATTGTAGTGCCCATCGAAAGGCGATGCAATAGTTTTCCGGCATCCGCCAGCGTAATTTTTTGTATTTTCATATACGATTTCGGTTGACTTTTCAGGGCACGGATGGAAAGCCCAATCCCCGCGTAGTAAGCGCTAACGCAGCTTGCCCGCGCACAGTTTCCAGCCAGCATTCTTGATAAAAATGCCAGTCAAAAAACGGTCCCGGATCCGTCTTCCTCCCCGGCGCAATGTGCTCATGGCCGCGCACCTGGGACAGCCCGTAGCGCGCCACCAGCGCCGCCGTCAGCGCCGCCAGCACATGGTATTGCCGCTGCTGGAAGGGCACATCGTCCGCGCCTTCCATTTCGACACCGATGGAATAGCCATTGCACTGCGGGCGCCCTTCGAACATGGACGCGCCGGCATGCCAGGCACGTTGATCAGTAGAAACATATTGCAACAGCGCACCATCGCGCCGCACAAAAAAGTGCGCCGACACCTGCAAGCCACGCAGGTCGGCGAAAGAAGGATCGGCATTATAGTCTACCCGGCCGGTAAACAAGTCCGACACATGCGGTCCGCCAAAGTGGCCGCCCGGCAAGCTGATGTTATGGATCACCAGCAAATCGACTTGCGCACCGTCCGGGCGCGCATCGTGGTATTGGGAGTCATAGCGCAGCGCGCCGTCGCACCAGCCATCTTCATCTATCGTCCATGCTGTCATCAAGGTAGCGCTTCCTGTATCGTCAATTTCTGCATGCGGTAACGCAACTGGCGCACGCTCAGGCCCAGCTGGCGCGCCGCCCGTGCGCGGTGATAGCGCGCCTGCACCAGCGCCTGCATGATCATGTCGCGCTCGGCCTGGCGTAAATACATGTCCAGCGGCAAGGCGGGCGGCACGCCATATGCCGCCATGCCGGGCAGACACAGTTGCCGCTCCGGCAAGTCCGGCAATGCCGGCGGCGCCTGCAGCGGCCTGCTGCCCGCCGCGGACGGCAAGGCCAGCGCGTCGAGTGCAATCACGCCACCGTCGGCAAAGGCCAGTGCCCGCTCCAGCAGGTTTTCCAGTTCGCGCACATTGCCGGGAAACGCATACGCGGCCAGCGCCGCCAGCACCGACGGCGCCAGGCTCACGGCCTGGCGTGGCGCCAGACGCGCCAGGATCACCTCACATAATACCTGCAGATCGCCGCGCCGCTCGCGCAGCGGCGGCAGCGCCAGCTCGATCACATGGAGGCGGTAAAACAGATCCTGGCGAAACGTGCCGGCGGCCACGCCGCGCGCCAGGCCCTGCTGGCTGGCGCACAGGATGCGCACGTCGACGGCCTCGTCGGTACTGCCGCCCAGCTTGCGCACGCGCCGCTCCTGCAGCACGCGCAGCAGCTTGACCTGCATGGCCAGCGGCAGATCGTCGACTTCATCGAGCAGCAGACTGCCGCCATGGGCCGCCTGGAACAATCCCTGGCGCTCATGCAGCGCGCCCGTATAG
Source organism: Janthinobacterium sp. PSRC1-1 (assembly GCF_049897525.1). NCBI lineage: Bacteria > Pseudomonadati > Pseudomonadota > Betaproteobacteria > Burkholderiales > Oxalobacteraceae > Janthinobacterium > Janthinobacterium sp. PSRC1-1. The sequence goes on along the minus strand of NZ_JAFCWK010000001.1, from coordinate 522,032 downwards.
GCGCCCTGGCGGCAGCCGAAGAATTCGGCCTCCATCAACGCTTCGGGAATCGCGCCGCAGTTGACGGCAATAAAAGGGAAGCTGGCGCGCGCACCCTGCGCATGGATGGCGCGCGCCGCCAATTCCTTGCCCGTGCCCGATTCGCCGCGGATGGCCACCGGCGCGCCACAGCGGGCGATGCGGCCGATCTGCGCACGCAGCGCCTGCATGGGCAGGGAGTTGCCGCTCAATTGCGGCGCCGGTGGCATGCCGGCGGCGGTCACGGCATGCGGGCTGGGGCTGAGGCTGGGACGGGACATGGGACGCGCCTTTCTGCAATGGCGGCGACGAAGCGCCTGCCGCAGATGCTACGCCGGATGGAGGCCCGAGGACGTTACGATACGGATGAGCAACGCGAGCGAATCTGCCGGCGTGGCCTTACAGCGTGGCGTGCGCGTGGCTGCAGTAATCGTGGCCCTTGGCTTGCACGTTTTCCGAGGCCGGGTAGTACACGCCGCAATGGGCGCAGCACAGCATCAGCTCGGCATCCGGCAATTCCTGTGGCCGGCCCGGCGGCGCATACGGGTTCGGCGGCTGTTGCTGCTGCGCGCGGGCGCGCTGCTGCATGCCCCGGATCTTGCTGCGGATAGCAAACAGCACCAGGAACACCAGCGCCAGCCAGAATAAAACACGTGTCATGCGTATCCTCGGTGTAAAACCACTTCCAGTACAAAACGGCTGCCGACATAGGCCAGCAGCAAGGTGGCGAAACCGGCCAGGGTAAAACTCAGCGCCGTCTTGCCGCGCCAGCCGCGAAAGCGGCGCCCTGCCAGCAGCGCGGCAAACAACAGCCACGACAGCATGGTAAACACCGATTTGTGATCCCAGGTCAAGGCCTTGCCAAATAATTGTTCGGAAAACACGATGCCCGACAGCACGGTCAGGCTCAGCAAAATAAAACCCAGGCCGATCATGCGAAACAGCAGCTTTTCCATCGTCAGCAAGGCCGGCAGCTGGTCCAGCGCGCTGCCGATGAAGCCGCGGCTTTCGCTGCGCGTATGCAGACGCGATTCCTGCAGCGCCATGAGCACGGCGTGAAAGGCGGCAATCGTCAGGGTGCTGTAGGCGAGCACGGCCACGGCAATATGCCAGCCGAAGACGGCCGACTTGCCTTCCATGCTGACCTGGCTGCCAGGAAAGGCCCAGGCCAGGCCGATGGCGATGACGGCGCTGGGCATGACCATGCGGCGCAGTCCATCCAGACTGAAATTGCGGTTCTCTATCCAGTAGGCGCCCACCGATACCCACAGCGCGGCCGACAGCATGGCGGAAAAGCCGAAGCGCAAGGTGCCCGGCGCCATCAGGTCGAACCACAGGGTGGCGGCGTGCGCCAGCCAGGCGACGCCGGTCAGGCCGGCAATGAGCCGGGCACGGGACGAGGGAAGCACCGCGCACGCCGCGTACAACAGGGCGGCGATAAGAAAGAAATAGATCTGCATAGTTTAAGTTTACACCATAGCCGACAAGCGCGATTCAAGCGACAGCCAGGGTGACAGGCATTCCGCCGCCAGCCAATGCTGCAAGCCTGCCATGATATCGCGCCTGAGGCGCAACGGGGTAGCGCACCCTCAAGATTTCGGTATTCTTTCTACCGACACACTTTTCCCACGGCACAACCACGTTGCCATCCTGATTAGCCAGTCCTATAATTATGTCCACATAGCAATATTCATCCACCCTAAGGCCACGTCCCCCTCCATGCTTTCCTTCAGAAAAATTACCTGGACCTGCCTCCTGCTGGCCGCCTGCACTGTATTAAGCGGTTGCACGAAAGATGCGCCTTCCCAATCCACGTACGAGGAATATTTCCGTACCTCGATTCAAAACTATGACCTGTACAAGGACTACTTCGAGATCGCGAAACTGGAAAAGCTCAATGGCTGGAAAGAGAACGAACAGTACGAAATCAAGGGCTCGGCCATCCTGCGCGCCAAGGTGGGCTACCTGGAACTGCTGGCCGACGTGGCCGACAAGCTCGAGACGCAGGCGAAGACGGATGGTTCCGTGGGCATGACCATGGGTCTGGGCCTGATGGCGCGCGGCATGAGCGGCGAAAACAAGGTTTTCCGCGACTTCTGGGCGCAGCAGCAGGAAAAGAAAGCGATTCCCGCGCCGCTGCTGACCCGCCAGGCGGCGATGACGGCCGAGCGCTTCGAAAACCTGCTGCAATGGTCGGACCAGATCGTACAGGACAATTACGGCGCGATCATCAGCCGCCAGCTCAAGAAAGGCGATGAACTGACGCGCACCTATACACTGAGCTTCCGGCAGACGGAAAAAGGCTGGATGGGTTTTAACGCCCGCTAAGGGCGCTGCACATAAAAAAACCTCCGGACCATCGCTGGCACGGAGGTTTTTTGATGGTTTTACTGATTTACTTCACATTCAAGCTCTTTTTCGCCTGCTCCAGCAAGTCCGTCTTGACCCAGTCCTTGGCCACGGGCGGCTTCGTCATGCGGCCCACGCCCGTTTTCACCATCACATCGGTGGTCACCTGGATATGCTCGGGCGAGATGTCGTACGAATACGGCGAATTGCTGATCGCGTCGTCGAAGTCATCCTTCGTGATCTGGCCGCGGAACACGACTTCGCGCACATACTTTTCCGCCGTCGCCTTGTTGTCGATAAAGGTCTTGGTCGCTTCGACGAAGCAGCGCATGAATTTTTCCGCCACCGGGCGGCGTTCTTTGTAGAACTTTTCCGTCATCACCATGGTACGCACGGGTTCGCCGATCGGCGTGTCGTACGGTTTCAGGATTTCCGTACCAAAACCTTTGTTGATCGCCTGCGACGATTGCGGTTCCGACTGCATCATGGCGTCGATATTCTTGCCCATCAGCGCCTGGTTCAAGTCGGCGTAGGCCAGGAACACCAGTTGCACATCCTTGCCCTTGGTGTCGGCATACGTCAGGCCCGCTTGCGCCAGCTCGGCCAGCAGCAGCACTTCCTGGATGCCGCCGCGCGTCACGCCCACGCGCTTGCCCTTCAGATCCTTGACGCTGGTAATCTTTTGCCCGGCGCCCGCCACCAGGCGCGCGCCGCCTTTGGCAAAGCCGGCCACCACATAGATGGGCGCGCCGCCGGCACGGCCGGAAATGGCCGCTTCGGACGCCGTCGCCCCCACGTCCAGCTCGCCCGCGATAATCGCCTGCATCACATCGAGGCCCTTGGCAAAGATATGCTCTTCGACCTTGATGCCGCACTTGGGCGCGATTTCCTTGATGTACGACACGGCGCCGTAATGGGCGAATTTCAAGTTGCCCAGGCGCACGACTTCCTGCGCCTGTGCCTGGACGGCACCCATGCCGAACGCCAGCATGAGGGCGGCGGCGATACCGGTCTTCAAGATTGATTTTTGCTGCATCGGGTTCTCCTGTGGTGGTTGGTGTGTGCCCGCAAGGGCATAAAACACAGCTTTTCTTATATTATCGAGAGATAGTACCGTGTGTTAGAGCCAGGGCAACATTTTTTTGCCGGCAGCCACGCTGCCGGCGTTGTGACAAGCACTACTGTCCGGCCAGCGCCACCACCGGATCGAGTCCCGACGCCTTGCGCGCCGGCATGAAGCCAAACACCAGCCCCGTCACCACGGCGCAGGCAAACGCGCCGGCGATGGCGCTCAGGGAAAAGATCACCGGCACGTCCCATACCAGCAGCAGGCCGGCCACCGTCACGCCGACCACGATGCCGGCCACGCCGCCCACCACCGACACCAGCACGGCTTCGGTGAGGAACTGGCGCAGGATGTCGCGCCGGCGTGCGCCCGTCGCCATGCGGATGCCGATTTCGCGCGTGCGCTCGCGCACCGTCATCAGCATCACGTTCATGACGCCGATGCCGCCCACCACCAGGGAGACGGCCGCGATCAGGCTGAGCATCATGGTCATGTTGTCCTGCGTCTTCGCTTCGGCGGCGATCGACGCGGCCGCGTTGCTGATGCCATAGTCGCGGATGCGGTGGCGTTCGAACATGGTGGCGTCGACCGCCGCCTCCACCTCCGTCACGCGCTTGACGTCGTCCACCGCCAGGACCGTGTAGGTCGGCTCGCGCTGGCCGAAGACGCGGATGCCGGCCGTGGAAAACGGCAGCAGCAGCACGTCGTCTTCATCCTTCTCGCCCGTCAGCGCGCCCTTCGCGCTCATCACGCCGATCACCTGGAATGGCACGTTGCCGATCAGGATGCTCTGCCCCACGGGATTGGCCACGTCGGGCATCAGTTTTTCCGCCAGGTGCGCGCCCAGCACGGCCACGGTGGCCATCTCGCGCTCGTCTTCCTCGGTAAAGAAGCCGCCCTTGGCCACCGGCCAGGTCTGGATCTGCGGCAGGGCCGGTCCCGTGCCGCGCACATACGTCTGCACGTCGAGGTTGCCGTGACGTATCACCTTGTTGCCCGTGACATTCGGCAGCACGTGGGTGATGCCCGGCACGTCTTTCAACGCATCGAGATCGGCCAGGGTGATGCTGCGCCCGGGGATGCGCGAACTTTCGCCGCGCGAGGCCATGTACAGCAGATTCGAGCCGAAGGCGCCCAATTGCGCCATCACCTGCTGGCGCGTGCCCAGGCCGATGGCCAGCATGACGATCACGGAGGCCACGCCGATGACGATGCCGAGCAGGGTCAATCCCGTGCGGAAGCGGTTGATCCACAGCACGCGCCAGGCGGCGCGCGCCGCGTCGAGCAATTCCGTGCCCAGCGACGCGCCCCCATCGTGCGCACAGTGGGCGGCGCGCGACATGTCCAGCGGCGGCAGGGCCGTCGACGTGGCGGGAATGGCGATGGCGCCCGAATCTGCGATGATTTCGCCATCGCTGATCTCGATCACGCGGCGCGCCTGGGCCGCCACCTTGCGATCATGCGTAATGAGGATGATGGTGTGGCCCGCGTCGGCCAGTTCGCCCAGCAGAGCCATGACTTCGGCGCCGCTGCTGCTATCCAAGGCCCCCGTCGGTTCATCGGCGAGGATGATGCGCCCGCCATTCATCAGCGCGCGCGCGATCGACACGCGCTGCTGCTGCCCGCCCGATAACTGGTTGGGCCGGTGGTCGAGCCGCTCGCCGAGGCCCAGGCGCTTGAGCAGCGCTTCCGAGCGGGCGTGGCGGGCCGCGGCCGGCATGCCCGCGTACAGGGCCGGCACTTCCACGTTTTCGCGCGCCGATTCGGTGGCGATCAGGTGATAACCCTGGAAGACGAAGCCAAACGCTTCGCGCCGCAGCCACGCCAGTTCATCGGGATTCAGACTGGCCACGTCCTGGCCGGCGAAGCGGTAGCTGCCGTCGCTGGGCCGGTCCAGGCATCCCAGCAAATGCATCAGGGTCGATTTACCGGAACCGGACGCACCCACGATGGCGACGAATTCACCGGCACCGATGGACAAGGTCAGGCCGCGCAGCACTTCCACGGCCGGCGCGCCATCGTGGCCGCCGTAGCGCTTGCGGATGCCGGCAAGTTCAATCAGTGGCGCCGGCTGGCCAGGTTCTCCCGGTTGCCCCAGCGACGCGGCCTCGTTCATGGCGCTCACAGCTGGAACCTGCTGGCGCCGCTGCCGGCCGGCTGCTCGCCCGTGACCAGCAACTCGCCTTCGCGCAAGCCTTGCAGCACTTCCGCGCTGAGGCGGTTGCGCACGCCCACGGTGACGGCGCGCGTATCGACCTTGCCGTCGGCATCCATCACGCGGGCCGTGAACTGCCCCGGCCTGGCGCCTTCTTCGGTCGACGGTTTCAAGGCCGGCAAGGGCACGGCCAGCACATTGTTCGCCGCGGCCGTGACAAACACCACCTGCGCCGTCATCTGCGGCATCAGTTCGCCATCGGCGTTATCCACGTCGAACAGCACTGTATACAAGATCACTTTGCTGGTCGACGGCGCCAGGGCCGTGCCGGCGGCGGAACCGCCGGGCACGGGCGGCGCCGGCAGCACTTGCCGCACCTTGCCGCTCCAGCGCCGCTGGTCGCCGCCCAGGGTGGTGAAGTAGACGGGCATGTCCGGGCGCACGCGGCGCACGTCCGCTTCCGACACTTCCGTCCATACCGTCATGGCCGACAGATCGGCGATGCGCAGGATGTTCGGCGTCTGGTACGTGGCGTTCAGGGTTTGCCCCTCTTTCGCGTCCAGGCCCACGACCTTGCCGGCCATCGGCGCGTAGATACGCGTATAGCCGAGGCGCGCCTCGTCCGCCTTCAGGCTGGCCTGGGTCTGGTCTATCTGCGCCTTCAGGTGGTCGATCTTGGCGCCGGCCGAGGCCAAGGTGGCTTCGGCCGTTTCCAGGTCGGCCAAAGGTGTCGAGTCGAATTTGGCCATCTGCTGCTGGCGCACGTGCTGCCGGCCCGCCAGACGGTGCTGCGCCTGCTGGTCGGCCAGCTGCGCGCGCAAACCCGCCAGGGCGGCGCGGCCCGCGTCGACCGTGGCTTGCTGCACGCTGGGGTCGATCTCGGCCAGCAGCTGGCCTTTTTCCACGGCGCTGCCGGGCTGCACGTGCAGGCGCGTGATCTGGCCCGACACCTGCGCGCCCACGTCGACATAGGTTTGCGGCTGCAGGGTGCCGATGGCCGTGACGCTCGCTTCGATGTTGCCGCGCTTGACGGGCGCCGTGTCGAACACGGTGGCCGGGCCGCGCGTGGCCCACAGGGCACCGGCGCCAAACAGCGCCAGCAAGACCGCGCCGCCCAGGATGCGGGCGCGGCGGGAAGGCAGACGGGCCGCCATCAGGAAACCACTTTCAATACGGTCAAAACATCAATCAGTGTCGCCAGGCGTGAAAAATACATCGGTCTATCCTTGAAAATGGCGGTGATCATCACCGCAGAAACGTCACAAGACCTGCCAGCGCGGCGACGGCTGCCAGCAGGGAACTACGCAACAGCAAGCGGGGGGCATACGGCAGCAGCAGGGCCACCAGCAGCGCTCCCGCGCCGATGAATCCCAGCCAGGCGACCACGCCGACGGTGGCGCTCCAGCCGGCCACGCAAGGCCAGATGGCCAGCGCCAGCAGGATGGTTCCGGCCAGTTGCAGCGCGCGCCGCACGTTCGGCGCCGCGTCCCTGCCCCAGACCTGGCCATGGTGGCGGTCCATCGCCAATGAAAGGCTGGCCATGCCCGCATACGACAGGCCCAGCGCGCACAGGATGGTGGTGATCATGACTGTCCTTCCGTATTGACTTGCAGGCTGGCCGTGGATGCGGCGCCTTCCCTGGCGGCGGCTTTTTTAAGCGGCTGTTCCTTGCGCTTGCGGACTTTCCACGCGCCCCAGGCGGCCAGCAGGCCGAAGGCCATGCTGCCCAGCTCCACGCCTGCGCTTTCCCAGTCGCCGCGCGCGACCTGCGCCACCAGACTGTCGCCCGTACTCAGGACATTGAGCACCGGCAGCAGCAGGCATAGCGCCGCCAGCAAGCCAAGTTGCTCGATCCACGCGCGCTTTTCCGCGCGCAGGCAGGCGTGCACCAGCATCAGGAACCACACGCCGAAGAAGGCGCGCACTTCCCAGCCGGCGCGCTGCTCGATGCCGACGGGGATCAGGCGGTTGGCCCACAGGAAGCCCACGCAGGCGATCGACAGGCCGGCAATCGCCGCCACATTCAGGCAGGCGATGACGCGGTACACGCGCTGCGTATAGGCGCCGAACTCGCCGCCGGACTTCTGGCGGCGCTTGACCATGAACAGGATCGCGCCCGTGCCCATCATGGCCGTGCCGGCCAGGCCGCAGAAGAAGTACAGCCAGCGCATCGGCGTGCCGCCAAAGCCCACCATGTGCAGGTTCGACATGACGGAGCGCGTCAGGCCCGCGCCGCCCGTGTCCGACTCGCCCGGCAGGCGCACGGCGACCTGCTCGCCCGTGGCCAGCGCATAACAGGCCCTGCCCGTATTGGCGCTGATGCGCTCGAGCAGTTCCGTATCCTCGTTCCAGCCGTACATGCACACGCGCATGGAGGCGTCGTTCGGGTTGTCCAGCACCACGGCGCGGATTTCCTGGCCGATGGCCTGCTCGGCGCGCAGCGCGAACGATTCCAGCGCGGGAATGGCCAGCGGCTGGCCGATGCGCGCAGGTTTGCCCGCATCGTTCCAGTCGGCCAGGAAGGCCCGCTTGGGGTTGTCCATGCCGTATTGCGCCACCACGGGGGCCGGCACATAGTCATCGCTGAAAAAGGCCAGGCCCGTGTAGGCGATCATGAACTGGAACGGCAAGGTCAGCACGGCCACCGCGTTGTGCGCGTCGAGCCACGAACGCTGGCCCTTGGCCGGGCGGAAGGTAAAGAAATCCTTGAAGATGCGCTTGTGCGTGATGACGCCGCTCACCAGCGCCACCAGCATGATCATGGTGGTGATGCCGACGATCCACACGCCGATGCGTCCCGCGTGCAGCTCGTAGTGGAAATCAACGAAATGGTGGCCGCCGATGGTTTCACGTTCGGTTGCCTCGCGCGCATGGTTGACGATGGCGCCCGTCAGCGGGTCGAGGTCCGCCGAGCCATAGCCGCCGCCGGGCTGGAACCAGTAGGCGGACAAGCCATGGCCGGGACGCTGCACGGGCCAGATTTCCCACATGTCCGCCTGCGGGTGTTCTTTCGCCATGAAGTCGAGCGCCAGTTCCAGACGGTGCGCGCGGTCCGTGACCTTGGGCAGCGGCGCATCGTTCGCATGCGCCGCCTCTTCGAGTGCGTGTTCGGGCGTCATCCAGTGGCCGATCGGGTCGTCGAAGACGGCCAGGGTGCCGGTCAGGAAAATGGCGAACAGCAGCCAGGAAATCCACAGGCCGCTCCACGTATGCAGCCAGGCCATGGCTTGCCGCAAGCCGCCCTGCTGCGGCGTTTTCACCACTTTGTCGACCTTGAAGGCGTTCATGCGGCACCTCGCGACAGCAGCAGGCCGATGCCGCCGCACAGAATCGCCGGCAGCAGCATGCCGAGCCAGGCGCGGCGCAGGTCTTGCACGGCAAAGACCCAGATGACGGCGCAGGTGTACACGACGAAGGCGCTCAGGGTGGCCGTCAGCACGGCTTCGGCGCGCGACAGCGGCAGCACGGCCGACAGCAGCACGGCCACGCCGGACGTGAGCGCATAGCCGCCAAAGACGGCGGCGAGCACGCGCGAGAACAACAGCATATTGGCAGATTTCATCGTTGCGGCACCCCAGACAACGGTTGTTGCGCCGGGTGGCAGACCATATACATCAGATGCATCACACTGCGTCCTTCCATCAAAATTGATTATGGCGGCGGCACGCAGCGGCATGAAACCGCGCAACGTGGCGCCTTGAATGGGTACTGGAAATTACGTCTCTCAACTACAGGTGCCGCGAGAATCGAAAACGGGCAGTCCGATTGAACAATATTGTTACCGAGGCGGGCTACGCGGCCGGCTCCACCGTCACCCAGTAACGCGTGCGGCTGCGCACCTGCACCGGCAGCGAGTTGGGCAGCATGTTCAGGATGCGCTGCGTGTCGGCCAGCGGGAATACCCCCGACAGGCGCAGCTGGGCCACTGCCGGCGCGCAGTCGATCACGCCCGGGCGGTAGCGGGCCAGGTCGGCCAGGAAGTCGCCCAGGGCCACATCGTCGACGATCAGCTGCCCGCGCGACCAGGCATCGGCATACGCGTCGATGGCGTGCGGCGCGTCCGGTGCATGGCGGGAAAACGCCACGCCACGCCCGGCCGCCAGCAGCAGGGGCGCGCCAGCGCTGTCGCGCGGGCGGATGTCAACGGCGCTTTCAAACACCTCCACCGTGCTGACGCCATCCTGCTGGCGCACGACGAAGCGCGTGCCCAGCGCGCGCACCAGGCCTTCGCGCGTGGCCACCACCAGCGGCGCGGCGCTGCCGGCACCGTGGCCACTGCTGACGAGGATCTCGCCGGCCAGCAGTTCGATCAGGCGGCGCTTGTCATCGAAACGCACGTTCACGGCCGATCGCGTATTCAGGCTGAGCACGCTGCCATCGTCCAGCACCACCTCGCGCCGCTCGCCCGTGGCCGTGCGGTAGTCGGCGCGCAGGGCGCGCACGCCATCCCAGGCGCCCGTCTGCGCGGCCAGCAAGCCGCCGCCAGCGGCCACGCCCAGCCATGCCAGCAACTGGCGCCGCTTGCCATTGACGGCTTGCTGCTCTGTGCCGGCCAGCGCCTGCGCGGCCGCACCGCGGTGCAAGCCGTTGAAGCGCCGCGACACCGCGTCGATATGCTGCCAGGCGCGTTCATGTTCCGGGTCGGCCCCGCGCCAGCGCTGCCAGGCGGCGTGCTCCGCTTCGCTGGCCTCGTCCGACATCAATACAGTCAGCCACTCGGCCGCCTGCTGCTGCACTTCCTCGGCTATGGCCGCCGGGGCCACGGGTTCTGCCAGCGTGCTCATGCCGGCAGCGAGAAAAACACCTGGCGGTTGGCACGCGTCAGGTATTGCTTGACCGAGCTGGCCGACACGTTCAGGCGCGCGGCGATCTCGGCATAGCTGAGGCCTTCCAGTTGCGCCAGCAAAAACGCCGTGCGTACGGGATCGGGCAAGCCATCGAGGGCGGCATCGATTTCCTGCAAGGCTTCCAGCGCCAGCAGCCGTGCTTCCGGCGCGGGCGCCACCTCGGGCGGAAGGCAAGCCAGCGCCTGCAGATACGCGTCTTCCAGCACCTGCCGGCGGTAGCGGTGCGCCACCAGGCGCCGCGCGATGGTGGCGAGAAAAGGCCGCGCTTCGCGGATCTGCGGCGCCGTGCCGGCCGTCAGCACGCTGATGAAAGTGTCTTGCGCCAGGTCCGCCGCCTCGCCCGCATTGCCCAGCTTATGCCGCAGCCAGCCCTGCAGCCAGCCGTGATGGCTGCTATAGAGCGCGTGCAGGTCTTGTTGCTGGGCAAAATCGGCGGCCGACATGGCATCCCTTTCGGCTCAGGCGTGCGTCACCCGAGAATGTAAATAAGAATTATTCTCATTCTAACCGTGTTTTTGACTTTCATGCAATCGCGGCGTTGGCAGAAATACCAACTAATTCAAAAGCCGGCCAACCGCCAGGCACTGCAGCGCAGGACCGCCAGCCACCCGCGATGGGGTAAAATGGCGCCCATCGTCCGGCTTTCGCCGCCCACTCCCAAGCTTTTCATTGCAGGTTCATCATGCTAGATAATCTCACCCAACGGCTTGCCAAAGTCGTCAAGACCATGCGCGGCGAGGCGCGCCTGACCGAAGCGAACACCGCCGACATGCTGCGCGAAGTGCGCCTGGCGCTGCTCGAAGCCGACGTCGCCCTGCCCGCCGTGCGCGAATTCATCGCCAAAGTCAAAGAAAAAGCCATGGGCGAGGATGTCATTTCCTCGCTCACGCCAGGCCAGGCCCTGGTCGGCGTGGTGCAGCGCGAGCTGGCCGCCCTGATGGGCGCCGACCTGGGACCTGAAGCGTCACAGATCAGCTTTGCGCAGCAGCCGCCCGCCATCATCCTGATGGCCGGTCTGCAGGGTGTGGGTAAGACCACCACCGTCGGCAAGCTGGCGAAATACCTGAAGGAAGAAAAGAAGAAGAAAGTGCTGACCGTTTCGGCCGACGTGTACCGCCCCGCCGCGATCGCCCAGCTGCAATCGGTCACCGCCCAGGTGGGCGCCGACTTCTTCCCGTCCGCCAGCACCGACAAGCCGGTCGATATCGCGCTGGCCGCGCTGGACTGGGCGAAAAAGCATTACCACGACGTGCTGATCATCGATACGGCAGGCCGCCTCGGTATCGACGAAGAGATGATGCGCGAAATCGCCGCCATCCACGGCGCCGTGAAACCGATCGAAACGCTGTTTGTCGTCGACGCCATGCTGGGCCAGGACGCCATCAATACGGCGAAGGCCTTCAACGATGCGCTGCCGCTGACCGGTATCGTGCTGACCAAGCTCGATGGCGATGCGCGCGGCGGTGCAGCCCTGTCGGTGCGCCACATCACGGGCAAGCCGATCAAGTTTGCCGGTGTCTCGGAAAAACTCGACGGCCTGGAAGCGTTCGACCCGACCCGCATGGCCAACCGCATCCTGGGCATGGGCGACATCCTCGCGCTGGTGGAAGAAGCGCGCAAGGGCGTCGACAGCAAGGCAGCGGCCGACCTGGCGCAAAAGATCAAGGTCGGCGGCAAGTTCGACATGAACGACTTCAAGGCGCAACTGGGGCAAATGAAGAAAATGGGTGGCATGGCCAACCTGATGGACAAGCTGCCGGCCCAGTTCCAGCAGGCGGCAGGCGGCAAGAACATGGATCAAGCCGACAAGCAGGTGCGCCGCATGTGCGGCATCATCGACTCGATGACGCCGCAGGAGCGCGCCAAGCCTGAATTGATCAAGGCCACGCGCAAGCGCCGCATCGCCGCCGGCGCCGGCGTGCAGGTGCAGGAAGTGAACCGCATGCTGACGCAATTCGAGCAAATGCAGACGATGATGAAGAAATTGTCGGGCGGCGGCATGATGAAGATGATGCGCAGTATGAAGGGCATGATGCCGGGGATGCGTTAAGGCATCAAAATCCCCGCGAGCGGGGATTTTGATGGCATTCATTAGGCCACGTATCGAACTTCAACACCGCAAAAAACATCGTTCTAAATAATGCCGGATTGCATTTTCATGTGTCCGGCATCACTCTTCCCTCCCCCCCGCAGTGCTCCTCCCCGCATAGCCAGCAAGCATGCCATTTACGGGCAAAAACACCGTTCTGCGCCCCCAAGCGGTGCGCCCGGGCGACAGCATCGCCATTTCCCTGCCTTTTCCTCGGGAAAACGTGAAAAACACTTGCATACAAGGTAAATCCACACCAATATTAGCCGTGCGATTAATTGCGCAATTTCCCATGTGTTTGTTAAGGAGGCTCGAAGATGGCAACAGCCAAAAAAACCCCAGTAGCAGCGCCAGCCAAAGCAGCAGCAGCCAAGCCTGCAGCCGCCAAAAAAGCAGCACCCGCAGCCAAAGCAGCAGCTAAACCAGCAGCGGTGAAGAAAGCGGCAGCACCGGCAACACCACGCAAGCCAAACGCAGCATTCATGAAAGCAATGACGCCATCGAAAGAGTTGGCCGCCGTTGTTGGCGCAGCACCACTGCCGCGCACGGAAGTGACCAAGAAGGTATGGGATTACATCAAGAAACTCGATCTGCAAGATCCGGCCAACCGCCGCATGATCAATGCGGACGACAAGCTGAAAGCTGTTTTCGGCGGCAAAGCCCAAGTCTCCATGTTTGAAATGACGAAACTGATCTCCGATCATTTGAAATAATCAGATACGCACAGGGCGTTTTGCGCCGTGTGAGTGCCCCGCCGCTTTATTGCGAGCGGGGCATTTTTTTGGGGTCAGACCCGCCGGGTCTGACCCCAGCCCTCATTTGAATTCCCACTGCCGCCAAGCCGCCCGCACGGCATTCGGATACTCGGCCCTGCCCCGGCTGCCGTTATACCGCCCCAGCGCCAGGTACAAATCCCCGCGTTCCATATCCAGGTACATGCGCAAGATCGCGCAGCCATAGCGCAAATTCGTCTGCATGTGGAATAGCTTGCTGCGGTCATGGTCGCCGATGACGCCCGTCCAGAACGGCATCACCTGCATGTAGCCGCGTGCGCCGGCCAGCGAGACGGCATACTTGCGGTAGGCCGACTCCACCTGGATCAGGCCCAGTACCAGGGCCGGCTCCAGGCCAGCGCGGCGCGCTTCATACCAGACGGTTTCCAAAAATTCCGTGCGCAGCTGCGCGTCCGGCAGCTTGCGCTGCAGGCGTTGCGACATCTGCGCCAGCCATTGCTGGTAGCGCTGCAGTTCGATGGGGGTGGCAAATTTGGGTTGCGGCGGGCGTTCGTCGCGGATCGCGTGCGACAGGGCCAGGCGGACGGAGTCGGCCAGCGCCTCCTCTTTCTGGTTGCCGGCCTGCGCCGGGAAAGCGCAGGCCAGGCAGGCGGCCAGCGCGAGCGCGCCAGCCACCTTGCTTACGGATGGACGCTTCACTGCGCCATTTTGCCCTGGATGAAGGCGACGATCTCGTCCGGCGCCACGCCGGTGGCTTCCGCGTCGCGGCGGCCCTGGTATTCCAGCTTGCCTTCTTTCAGGCCCCGTTCGCCGATGACGATGCGGTGCGGCACGCCAATCAGTTCCCAGTCAGCAAACATGGCGCCAGGGCGCAAGCCACGGTCGTCGACGATGACATCGACGCCAGCGCCTTGCAGGGCCGCGTACAGCTTCTCCGTCTCTTCCTTGACCAGTTCGCTGCGGTCCATGCCCATCGGGCACAGCACGACTTCAAACGGCGCGATCGAGGCGGGCCAGATGATGCCCTTGTCGTCGAAGTTCTGTTCGATGGCGGCGCCCAGGATGCGCGTCACGCCGATGCCGTAGCAACCCATCTGCAGCGGCGCAGGCTTGCCGTTTTCGTCGAGGAAGGTGGCTTTCATGCTTTCCGAGTACGCCGTACCCAGCTGGAACACGTGGCCCACTTCGATGCCGCGCTCGATCGCCAACGCGCCCTGGCCGTCCGGCGAAGCGTCGCCGGCGACGACATTGCGCAAGTCGGCCACGATGGCAGGCTCGGCCACGTCGCGGCCCCAGTTGGCGCCCGTGTAATGGAAACCGGCGTCATTCGCGCCGCAGACGAAGTCGCTCATGTGGGCGACCGTGCGGTCCGCCACCACGGTGACGGGGGCTTTCGTGCCGATCGGGCCCAGGTAGCCGGGAATGGTGCCGTAGACTTCCAGGATTTCCGCTTCCGTCGAGAAACGGTGACCGGCCAGGCCGGCAACCTTGCCCACCTTGATCTCGTTCAACTCATGGTCGCCGCGCAGCAGCAGCATGAAATGCTGTTGCGTCACTTTGTCATCCTTGCCCGTCGTATCGACCGTCAGGGCGATGGTTTTCACGGTCTGCGCCAGGTCGATCCCCAGCAGGGCCGCCACGGTTTCGCACTTGACGGTATCCGGCGTGGCCGTTTTCGTCAGCGCCTGGCTTGCTGCCGGACGTTCGCCCGCTGGCGGCAGCGCTTCGGCCGCTTCCATGTTGGCCGCGTAATCGGACGTCGGGCAGTACACGAGCGCGTCTTCACCCGTGTGGGCGATGACGTGGAATTCATGCGAACCGGAACCGCCGATGGCGCCGTTGTCGGCGGCCACGGCGCGGAACTTCAGGCCGAAACGCGTGAAGATGCGCGTGTAGGCGTCAAACATGACCTTGTACGACGCTTGCATGCCGGCCAGGTCGCGGTCGAACGAGTACGCGTCCTTCATGGTGAATTCGCGGCCGCGCATCAGGCCGAAGCGGGGACGGCGCTCGTCGCGGAACTTGGTCTGGATATGATAAAAGTTCAGCGGCAGCTGGCGGTAGGACTTGATTTCCGTGCGCACGACGTCGGTGATGACTTCTTCCGATGTCGGCTGGATCGCGTATTCGCGGCCGTGGCGGTCTTTCACGCGCATCAGTTCGTCGCCCATCTTGGTCCAGCGGCCCGTCTCCTGCCACAGTTCGGCCGGCTGCACGAGCGGCATCAGCAGTTCGATACCGGCAGCTTTGTTCATCTCGTCACGGATGATGGCTTCCACCTTGCGGATCACGCGCAAGCCCATCGGCATGTAGGTATAGATGCCGGAACCGAGGCGTTTGATCATGCCTGCACGCATCATCAATTGGTGGCTGACGATTTCCGCGTCAGAAGGTGCATCTTTAAGTGTGGAAATAAAAAAACGGGAGGCGCGCATAACGGTGAATTCTTTTTAAAAAGAGAGGGTTATAATCAACCTAATTTTAAAGGATTAGCTGGCTGATGCGTCCATACTTTACACAAATGCGCTCAATTGGTGCGATTCCGGCGCTTTTCGCACCCCGAAAAGGTCACCGGCTTGCGAAGTTGTGGGTAATTATGTAAAAAAGGACGCTCGGTCGCAGAAAGTTTGAGGTGCATTATGCTCGACCGTGAAGGGTTTCGGCCCAACGTCGGCATCATCCTGCTAAACGCCCAGAACGAGGTGTGGTGGGGCAAGCGGGTGCGCGAGCACTCATGGCAGTTTCCACAAGGCGGTATCAAATATGGCGAAACACCGGAACAAGCCATGTTTCGCGAACTTGAAGAGGAAATCGGACTCAGACAGGAACACGTCAAAATTGTCGGCCGCACCCGCGACTGGCTGCGCTATGAAGTGCCAGACCACTTCATCAAGCGCGAGATTCGCGGCCATTACCGTGGCCAGAAGCAGATTTGGTTTCTGCTGAGAATGTGCGCGCGCGATAACGACGTCAATCTGCGCCTGACCGACCATCCCGAGTTCGACGCCTGGCGCTGGCATGAATATTGGGTCCCGCTCGATGTCGTCATTGAATTTAAACGCGATGTGTACCAGCGCGCCTTGCAGGAGCTGTCCCGCTTCCTGACCTGGCCCGTGCATGGCAACGCACAGCAAGCGCAGCGCCACACCTCGCGCTACCTGCGCCAACCGCATGCGCCGCGCCCGCAGGACGGCGCGGTACTGGCCAAGCCTTGCGACGGCATCGCCGCCGAAGGGTGTACACCGGAGCTGATCTTGCCGGGCAAGGGGTAGTCCGCCGCAATGCACGCACTTCCCACGCAAAAGGGGCAGCCTGACCAGGCTGCCCCTTTTTACATACCGGTAAGAAACTTTCTTTTAAAAATGCAGACAGTTTCGACGCCTAACAAAACCGTAGCGAGCGGCAGTGATTTGTGGCTAAGAAGCGCAACCGTACTCTAGTACGGTGAGCATCGCAGGCCGCAAAGCGCGACGCGCAGTAGGTTTGGTTAGGTGTTAATTAGCGGCGGGAACGTCCAGCGTAATCGCTTTCAAGCCCAGGATATTGCTGCTGTAGTGGCGGATCTTGTTGGCCAGGGCCGGGTCGTTGTTCAGCTTTTGACCGTACGACGGCACCATTTCCACCATCTTCGCTTGCCATTCTGGCGTGGCCAGGCGGCTCTTGAATGCCGTTTGCAGCACCTTGATCATGATCGGTGGCGCGGTCGAGGCGCCAGGCGAGGCGCCCAGCAGGGCAACGATGCTGCCATCGGCGGCGCCGACGACTTCCGTGCCGAACTGCAGCAAGCCGCCTTTGACCGGGTCATCCTTGACGATCTGCACGCGCTGGCCCGCGTTTTGCAAGGTCCAGTCTTCCATCTTGGCGTTCGGCAAGTACTCGCGCAGCGTCTTCAAGCGGTCTTCCGGTGTGTTCATGACTTGCTCGACCAGGTATTTGGTCAGCGGAATATTGTCGTAGCCGGCCTGCAGCATCGGTTTCACATTGCCCGTGCCGATCGAGGCAGGCAGGTCGATCCATGAACCGTTTTTCAGGAACTTGGTCGAGAAGGTGGCAAACGGGCCAAACAGCAGCGCTTTCTTGCCATCGATGATGCGCGTATCGAGATGCGGCACGGACATCGGCGGCGAACCGACGGACGCCTTGCCGTAGACCTTGGCCGCATGCGCCGCCACCAGTTCCGGATTGGTGGTGACCAGCCATTGGCCGCCCACCGGCACGCCGCCGTAGCCCTTGGCTTCCGGAATGCCCGATTTTTCCAGCAGCGGCAGCGAACCGCCACCGGCGCCGATGAAGACGAACTTGGCGCGCATGGTCTTTTCCTTGCCAGCGGCCAGGTCTTTCACCGTCACGTTCCACACGCCATCGGCGCCGCGCTGGATGTCTTCCACCTGATGGCGCAGGTGCAGGACCATGCCATGGCTGTCCGTCAGGTAGCTCACCAGACCGCGCGTGAGGTTGCCGAAATTGACGTCGGTACCGATTTCCATGCGCGTCGCGGCCACTTTCTGGCCCTGGTCGCGCCCTTGCATGACCAGCGGCGCCCATTGCGCGATCTGCGCCGGGTCTTCCGAGAACAGCATGCCCTTGAACAGATTTTCCTTTTGCAGCGCGGCATAGCGCTTCTTCAAAAAGGCAATATTGTCGTCACCCCACACAAAGGCCATGTGCGGCACATTGTTGATGAAGGTTTGCGGCGCGCCCAGGTGCTTGTTGGCTACCTGATAAGCCCAGAATTGCTTGGAAATTTCGAATTGCTCGTTGATGGCAACGGCTTTCTTGGTCTCGATGCTGCCATCGGCCGCTTCCGGCGTGTAGTTCAGTTCGGCAAACGCCGAGTGGCCCGTGCCTGCGTTGTTCATCGCATCCGAGCTTTCGGCGGCGACAGAATCGAGGCGCTCGACCATTTCCATCGTCAGCGAGGGATCGAGTTCCTTGAGCATGCTGCCCAGGGTGGCGCTCATGGTGCCGGCGCCGATCAGCAGCACGTCGACCGGTTTTTCGGACGAGGCAGGAGGGGTCTTGTCACATGCCGCCAGGATCAGGCACGACATCAAAAGTAATAGCGATTTACGCATTCGTAACTCCATGTTTGGATACTGAAGGATGATTCTTGCGCGCCACCGTGGCGGCACCATCGCTGTATGAAATGAAAACAGTTGGCCAACCGGAACGCCAGGGCGGCCGGACAGCGCGATGTCGATGGTGATAGGCATGCTGCCGCGCTCCGGGATAAGCCAGGAGCGAGATCTGGTGGCAAAGGTGCGGGCAGTGGAAGCACGGAGTAGCAACAAAGCGCCATCGTGTCCAGAGCAAATATCAAGAGCGGCGATTTTATCACCGTTATTTGGCACCGCCAGCCTGCGGCGGTAGTGGATAATACTTACTGCAGGGTATTAAATTGCGGTGACTATCGGGTCATGCCGATGGGCGCCAGACGGCAAAAAGGGCATCCCCGATGCCCTTTGCGTATCGACGCGGTACAATGCCGGCTGCCCTTTAGCCATAGTCCTTCAGCCATGTTCAACCCCTCTTCCGACGACGTGCGCCGCTTCTTTTGCGACACCTTGCGCAAGCACCGCGCCCATGAGATCCTCACGCCGATGGAAGCCATCGCGCTCGACTGGATCCTCGAACATCCCGAGTATGAAAACGAGCTCTCCGATGTGGAAGCGGCACTGGCGCGCGACTATTCCGTCGAAGGGGGACAAGCCAACCCTTTCCTGCACCTGTCCATGCATCTGTCGATCACGGAGCAGGTGCAGGTGGACCAGCCGCGCGGCATCCGCCCGGCCGTGCAGCAACTCACGCAGCGCCTCGATTCGGCCCATGCCGCCCAGCACGAAGTGATGGAATGCCTGGGTCAGATGATCTGGGCTTCGCAGCGCTCGGGCTTGCCGCCCGATACGGATGCGTATATCGACTGCGTGCGCCGCCGCTAAACCCAAGGTAGTATTCTGCACAAGTTTGCTTGATCTGGCATAAGACGTACAAATAAGCAACACTCTACAGTGGCAACTCCAGCCATGAACAGGGTGTGCCATGAGCGATCCCAGCAACGGACCGGTTAAACCCGCTATCGATCCCCGCCTTATCATGGCAGGCAGGGTCTGCGGCAGCACCAATTTCAGCCACAGCCTGCTGGACTGCCTGCAGCAGATGCCATCACCGGGCATCGTCATCTTTGTGCATGGCGTCAATTCCGATGGCGAGTGGTACCACCAGAGCGAGGAGGGCCTGTGCAAGGGCTTGAATACCCGCCTGAAACGCTGCGATGAACACCTGGCCTACCCTAGCGTGGAAGGTGGACAGTTATGGCCCGTTACCTACCGGCGCGAATTGACGGATGACGGCTTTATCGACCCCGACCGCACGCCCAACACCTTCATTGCCGACGCCGAGCACCACTCGCCCGTGATCCAGTTCCGCTGGGGTTACAAAGCCAGCGACCTCGAATTACAGGAATACGGCGCTTCCATTTATCTCAACGAATATGACTACTGGGGCGGCGGGCCATTCGCGAACGGCTGTTCTTCCTTGCCTGACCTGTGGGGCAATGGCTTGCTCGACAGCTTGTTTCTGTGGATACATATCGAACACCTCAACCCCCTCAACGACGCCATGGTGTTTTCGGCGCCGCCCCGCCCGTATTTTGTGCTGGCCGCGCTGCGACTGGCGAAGCTGGTCGAATCGATACGCAAGGAACAGGCCGACGTGCCGATTACCCTCGTGTGCCATAGCCAGGGCAATATGATCGGCATGGCGGCCGCCTTCCTGGGCGACAAGATGGCCGATGTGCAAGATGCAGCAGGGATCAAGGGCCGCTGCGTGGCCGACACCTATGTGCTGTGCAATCCGCCATACAGCGTACTCGAAGACAACAGCACGGAAGACTGGGTGCAAGGCCAGGAGGCGGATCCGGACGGCAACGTGGGCCGACAGACCTGCCAGGCACGCATCGAGACCTTGAAAAACTTCTTCAAGATCGTCGGCCAGCAGGCCGATGTGCCGCCGCATTCAGCCGCGCTGGCACAAATGGCAGCCAACCACGCGCACGGTTTTACGCTGGATAGCGACAGCAACAAATACCGCTGCGGCCCCGTCACCACCACACGCGGCAAGGTCACCTTGTATTGCAATCCGCATGACCAGGTCATCTCCTCGACCGCCATCCAGGGCATGGGCTGGCGCGGCCTGTGCGCAGCTGAAATCCAGGCGGCGCAAGGAAAGAATGTATTTACGCAGCGGGTGTTTTCCCAAGGCTACCCCGTCGGCAAGCCAGGAATTTATGATTACTGGAGCAAGCAACACAATCATCCGGAGCGGGGCAGCCTGGACTTCTGGGTGCCGCATTCGAAGATCGCCGACTATTCCAGCCAGAAAGGGCGATTGGCCAACAGCACGGGAAGCGGCCGCGCCATGACGCAATTCGCCGCCCTGGCCCTGATTCCCCTGGCGAAAGGAGCGGGCGTGCGCATCAACGCGCTGCCGCCGCGCGACTGGAGCATCCCCGTCAATGCGCCGGCGCTGCCCGAACCGTTCTTGCCGCAGGCAGTGCAGTACGGCGTGGCCAGCGAGGACTTCGATCAGCTCTACAATCCGCGCGGCAGCCTACGCGATCCACGGCGCAGCCATGCCGCCGGCGATCCATACCACGCCTTGAGCGACGAGCAGATAGGCGCGCCCAAGGGCGACCGCGACAGCCACGCCACCATGCTGTACGAAGACCACGCCCGCGTGCGCTTGATGGCCAAACGCACGGGCCGCACGCCGATGGGAGAGAAGGTCAGCGAGGAAGACATGCCGGCCACCGCCAGCGAAGAGCACAAGCGATGGCGCGGCGACATCATCACCGCCAATCTGGCCGCCAACCTCGACACACACGCCACCGACCATTCAACCATCATGACCAATGGCATGCATGCGGAAAAGGCATTGGCGTATGACGTGGCGGTGGGGGTGAGCCATATTCAAGAAAAGGCGTTGCGCAAATTGCGAGTGATAGCCGATTGGCGATTATTGAAGAACTTGGATGACAGTCATTCGCACAAGATATTTTATGAATACTTTAGAACTGGAAAATTCAAGACAATGAGTGTGTTCGATTGGGTTCATAGTCCTGGCAGCACTGGCGCGTTACCAGATTCCATCGTTAACAAACGCAGGAACTCGCGCTGGAAGGATCACTGATGCGTGCACTGATCGCCACTTCCCTACGTCGCCTGGCTTGGAGCTGCGGTGCATTTTTCATGCTTGCCAGCGTGGCAGCCTGGTTCACCAGCCAGTCCGACGCCGCTCCCCTCACCGATGGAGACATGATGAAACGCTATCTCGTGATGCCGTTTTTATTTGTCCTGATGATATTTTCCTTGCTCAGTGCTTGCGCGATCAAGCCAGTCACGAAAGGAGATGTCGCGACAGCGACGCCTGCGCAGCCAACCCGGCCTTATATGGCACAGGTGGTGGGCGTGCAATGGCTCAATCCCTTGCAACGGCGCGACTATTCGACGGAGTGGCAATTGTTGTGGACCTTGGGGCTGGCCAAACCGAACCAGAACGATGACAAAGTCAGGGAAAATCCAGCGCGCTTCAGCAAGGTGCAATCCATCGGCATGATTGCATCGGGTAACGATGGCGAGGAGACCTTCAAAGGCTATCACCATAAATACGTGGATGAGCTGACATTATTGTTCCGTCAATCCTATTTCGCCAATGGCAGTTACTTCTACAACGCGCACTCGCTGAAAGACAAATCGACCCGGCGCGAACTGGCCGGCATCCATATCGAGTATGCACTGCCCGCCGGAAGGCTCGATCCAGTGGAAGCGGGCAACTTTGTGCGCGACAATATCAGCGATACCTTCAGCATCGGCAACCCCCACTTCCCCAATTCCTGGACTACGGCAACGCCGCCCGACGTGCGCGTGACGATGGGCGGCGCGAACGCAGGTTTTACCTCGCTGGCGGCGGGCCTGGCATATTTGCAGGCGCATCCCGATAAAACCGTATGGGTGATGAACTGGGACGCGCCCAGCTTTCCGCCCAAGGATGAGCAGATCGATGAAAACATCGCTCTGTTGATACTGGCCGGTCCCGACTTCAAGACGCAGCGCGCGCCGCTGGCCTGGCTGGGCTTCCCTGCAACGGCCGCCGTCGCCGACTACCAGGCGGCGAAAGTTCAACCGCCGCGCGCGGTGCAGGCATGGACGGCGGCCATCGAACAGGCGGCGGAGCAGGCCAATCTCGATACTGACAAGATAGCCTATGTGATCCACGATGCGGGCAATAGATATCCGGCATCTTCCGAGCGGATCGGCTCGCTGGCGCAAAGCCTGACCCTGAATTTACCCGATCTGGATTTTACAAAGCAAACCTTCAACACCTCGGCCCTGCTGGGCGAGATGGGGGCCGGCACGGCGCTGACGAATGTGGCCCTGGCCGTCGCCTACGCGAATCACCAGGGCCGGCCGGTGCTGGTGGCGGGCACGGGCGACCTGGAGGCGCCCGTTGCCGTGCTGGTGGCGCCACCCGCCGTGGCGCGCCCCATCGATCCGGAAAAACCCTGGTTCCGCGCACGCGGCGAAGCTTCCGTCTTTTTACCGTGGTGGGGACTGCGCCACGATGCCAAGACATTGATGCAGGGCTATTCGAACTGAGCTCACAATGGTATGCCGGCAGCCGCCGGCCGCGTGCCCTCGCTCACCTGCGGCCTTAGCAACCCCAGCACCACCTGCAGCGCCATGGCCACCGCGCCGACGATGAACACCACGTCGCCGAAGGTGCGTACCCAGCGCAGGTTCTGCAACAGCGGCTGCTGCATGAATGCCTCGCTGCGCGCATACCACAGGCCTTCCGTCACGCTGGCGTGGAACTGGATGATGCCAATCGGCAGCAAACTGGTAAAGAGCATCAGCACCAGGCCCCCGTTCAAGCCCCAGAACGCCGTCTTCATCAACGCCGGGCTGAAGCGGTAATCGGGCCGCAGGTAGCGCAGCACCAGCAAGGTAAAGCCCAGCGCCAGGAAACCGTACACGCCGAACAGCGCGGCATGCGCATGCGTCGCGGTGGTGTTGAGTCCCTGGATGTAATACAGCGCCACGGGCGGGTTGATCATGAAGCCGAAGACACCGGCGCCCAGCATGTTCCAGAAGGCGACGGCGACAAAGCACATCATCGGCCAGCGCAACTGCTCCATCCACGGCGCGCGCGCTTTCAGGCGCCAGTTCTCCCAGGCCTCGTGGCCCAGCACGATCAGCGGCACCACTTCCAGCGCGCTGAAGCTCGCGCCGATGGCCATCACGGGCGTGGTGGTGCCGGAAAAGTACAGATGGTGGAAGGTGCCGGGTATGCCGCCCAGCATGAACAGCGAGGCCGACGCCAGGCTGGCCGTCGTGGCCATGCGCACCGACACCAGGCCCAGGGTCGAGAAGATGAAGGCCAGCGCCGTGGTGGCGAACACTTCAAAGAAGCCTTCCACCCACAGGTGCACCACCCACCAGCGCCAGTACTCCATCACCGACAGATGCGTGCGTTCGCCGTAGAACAGGCCGGCGCCATAGAACAGGCCGATGGCGCCCACGGACGCGGTCAGCAGCGCCAGCAGGTTCCTGTCGCCGCCCGGCTGGCGCAAGGCTGGCACGACGCCGCGCAGCATCAGCACGAGCCACAGCACGATACCGACGAATTTGCCGATCTGCCACAAACGTCCCAGGTCCACATATTCATAGCCCTGGTGGCCCAGCCAGAAATTCCACTCGGGCGGCATGATTTGCGCAATGGCCAGGTAGTTGCCGATAAACGAGCCGACGACCACCAGTACCAGGGCCCAGAACAGCACGTCGACGCCCAGGCGCTGCCACTTCGGATCCTTGCCGCCATTGATCAGGGGCGCGAGGAACAGGCCGGCAGCCAGGAAGCCCGTGGCGATCCAGAACAGCGCGGCCTGGATATGCCAGGTGCGCGTGAGCGCATACGGGAACCAGCGCGACACGTCGATGCCGTAGAACTGCTGCCCTTCCACCGTGTAGTGCGCCGTGAAGCCGCCGATGAAGACCTGGAAGATGAACAGCGCCACCACCAGGAACAGATATTTTCCCAGTCCCCGCTGCGAGGGCGTCAGCGCGAAAGTGGTGAGCGGATCGCGCGCGCCGGGCGTCGGCAGCGCTTCGTCATGGTCGCGCAGGAAGGCCCAGCCCCAGACGAGGAAGCCCACGCCGGCCAGCAGCACCACCACGCTGGCGACCGACCAGACGAGGTTTTCGCCGCTGGGCTGGTTGCCGATCAGCGGTTCATGCGGCCAGTTGTTCGTATAGGTCACTTTCTGGCCCGGACGTTCGGTAGCGGCGGCCCACGCCGTCCAGAAGAAGAACTGCGTCATCTGCGCGCGCCGCTCGGCGCTGGGCAGGGTGTTTTCCTTCATGGCGAAATGCTCGCGGCTGGCGTGCAGCGCAGGCGCGTCGGAGAACAGCTGGTCGTAATAGTGCGCCGTGTTGGCAATCGCTTGCACGCGGCGCGCCGACAGGTGCAGCACTTGTGCATCGTCGACCCGGTTGGCGCGGTATTCCATCTTGAGCGCTTCGCGCAGCGCCGCCTGCGCGGGACCGTCGAGCTCCACGTACGCCTTGCCATGCTGCTCTTGCGCGGCCAGTTCCAGCCAGGCCGTCAGTTCGCGGTGCAGCCAGTCGGCCGTCCAGTCGGGCGCCTGGTAGGCGCCGTGGCCCCAGATGGAGCCCAGCTGCATGCCGCCCACCGATTGCCAGGCCGTCTGGCCGTCGAGGATGCCCTCGCGGTCGAACAGTTGCCGGCCATCCTGCGCCAGCACTTGCGCGGGAATGGGCGGCGCCTGCCGGTACACTTCCGTGCCGTAGTAGCCGAGCAGCGAAAACGTCACGATCAGCACACCGATCAGGGTGAACCAGAGTTTTTTATAGGGACCCATGGGTCTTTCCTTTGTCAGTGCACCACGGCCGGCGCAAAGCGCTCGAACAGGATATTGTTTTCAGTATGGATGTGCGCCATCAGGTCGGCACGGAAGGTGCGCAAGCCCGTGTACAGCGCGCGCCAGGTGGTGCAGGCGCCAGCGGGCGCGGTGATATCGTTCGTCATCGCCTCCATCGCGCGCAGGGCCACGCCATGGTCGTCGTGCTCCATGCGCATCACGTTGATGGGCGCGCCGGCCCGCGGGCCCTGGCCGCGCACGATCATCGGGAACAGCACATCTTCTTCCTTGCGCATATGGCTTTCCAGCTCCTGCGCCATGGCCGACAGGTGTTCGGCCAGCCCGTGCGGACAGTCGGCGCGGTCGCCATGCACCTGCTCGACCTTGCGCGCCAGGCGTATCAGCTCGGGCAGCTGCTCGCGGTGCACGGCGTGATAGCGCGCCAGGATATGTTCCACCAGTTCGGTGGCCGGGGCGTCCTGCCAGTCACGCTCGCCGCTGGTATCTGCGCGCTCTGCCAGCAGCCGCAGTTCCTCGACGATGGGCGCCGTATCCACGCCGGCCGCTTCGGCCGCCGCGCGCAGGGTCTTGTTGCCGCCGCAGCAGAAATCCAGGCGGTGCGCATCGAACAGGCGCGTGGCGCCAGGGATGCGGCGGGCCAGCTGGCCCAGGGATAACTCGATCATTTCCATAACAGTTCCTTGAGGATGAATAGGTGGATTTAATGCACGGCGCCCGCGTGGTAGACGCCGGGCACGGGTTCGCCCGTCACTTCCAGCACGCCCACGGCGCCCTTGCCGGCGCGCGACAAGGCATGGTCGACCAGCAGATAGCTGCCCGGATGCTGCACCTTGAGTTCGACGATGGTCGCGCCGCCCGGTGCCACGAGGGTGGTTTGCACGTCGTGTTTCGGGCTGCTGATCGAGCCTTCGCTATACACCTTGTCGAAGATCTCGCCGATGACGTGGAAGGACGAAATCTTGTTCGGGCCGCCCACGCCGAAATAGATGCGCACCGTCTCGCCCACTTTCGCCTGCAATTTGTGCGTCTTGCTCAGGGCGCCCACTTCGCCGTTGAAGACGTAGTAGTCGGGCAGCTCATTGGCCATTTTTTCCAGGTTCGGTTCCTGGTGCACCGGCGCGCCGTGCGGACGGCCCGTATACATCTCGCCCTGCATCACGTAATACTCGCGGTCCACCTTCGACAAGCCGCCTTCCGGTTCGACCAGGATCATGCCGTACATGCCGGCCGCGATATGCTGCGGCACCAGCGGCGTGGCGCAGTGGTAGACGAACAGCCCCGGATTGAGCGCCTTGAAGGTGACGGTCTTTTCCTGCCCCGGCGCGACCTGCGTGTGCTGTCCGCCGCCATGGCCGCCCGTCACGGCGTGCAAATCGATCGAGTGGATCATCTTGCTATCCTTGGCATTAAACAGGGTCAGTTCGACCGTGTCGCCCACCTTCGCGCGCAGCATCGGGCCCGGCACCTGGCGGTTGAAGGTCCAGTACGTAAACGTGGTGCCATCATCGAGCTTGCCCGGCAATTCCACCGTCTCCATCCGGTATTTCAGGGTTTGCGGCGCGCGCACGCCGATGGCGGCCGGTACCTGCGCCGGATTGGCCGCCACGTTGACGGCGGACGGATCGGGGCCACGCATCGGCGACGGCGCGGGCGTGTACAGGGCCAGCGCGGCGGCCTGGCTCGATTCGCTGGCAGTGCTGCCGGCGGCGGCGGCCTTCGGTGCTCCGGCTTCGGCCAGCGACGTGCCGGTCACTTCCAGCTTGCCTTCCATGCCGATCTGGCGGTGGCCGGGAATCGAGCAGTAATAGGTGAACGTGCCGGCGCGCGTGACCTTGAAGCGCACGCTGGTACTGCCGCTATTGGCGCTGAATTTGGCGGATGCGACGTTGAGCTCCGGGATCAGCAGATCGTGCTCGGCGCCTTCGCCGCTTTTCAGCACCAGTTCGACCGTATCGCCCACCTTGGCCGCCAGCACCGGGTTGACCTGGCCCTTGGCGTCGATGAATACCATCTTGCCGTCGACGATATTGGTTTGCAGTTCATAGCGCTTGAGCGTCGCAGGCGCGGCTTTGGCCGCAGTGGCGGCGGCGCTGGCCGGCAGGCTCGCCTGGGCTTGCACGGACAGGGGCACGGCCAGTACGCAGACGGCGGCGGCAATGGCGCGGAGGGAGGGAGTCGTTTTCATCAAGCTTTCCTTGGTCTTGTATGCCGGTTCGGCACACTTATCTAGGCAAACCGTGTGCCAGGAAAAACTTGTTTTAAATCAACGATTTGAAAAATTCAGGGTCGGTATGACCCTGTTCAAGCAGGGTTCGTTGTACCCTGCATGGTACTTATGACCACCACCGCCACCCACCTGCTGCTGCTCACCGACCTGGTCGCCGACCTGCCCGTGGCCGTGCGCCTGCAGCGCCTGGTGGGCAGCCTGCGCGCCCACTTCGGCTGCGAGGCCGTGGCCTTGCTGAAAATCGACGGCGAACACCTGCGCCCCGTGGCGATGGCCGGCCTGGCCAGCGATGCGCTGGGACGCCGCTTCGCCGTCGCCGACCATCCGCGCCTGGCCGCCATCCTGCAGCGGCGCGGCGTGCTGTGCTTCCATCACGACAGCTCCCTGCCCGATCCGTATGATGGCCTGATCGCCGAGCGGGCCGGCGAGCCGCTGCCTGTGCACGACTGCATGGGCATGGCGCTGGACCTGGAAGGCGAACGCTGGGGCGTGATCACGCTCGATGCGCTGCAGGTGGGTACCTTCGACGGGCAGGCGCAGCGCGACCTGGGCGAACTGGCCTGCGCCATCGAGGCGGCCGTGCGCGTGACCCGCCTGGAAACGGAAATCCGCGCCCTGCGCCTGTCGGGCGGCGCCATGCTGGCCGATGCGCAGGCGCCGCGCGAGGAACACGACTTCGTCGGCCAGAGCAGCGCCATCATGCAGCTGCTGCACGAGCTACAGGTGGTGGCCGAATCGGATCTGCCCGTGCTGCTGCTAGGAGAGACGGGCGTGGGCAAGGAACTGTGCGCGCACCGCCTGCACCGGCTGTCGCGCCGCGCCGGCAAGCCCCTGATCCACGTCAATTGCGCGGCCTTGCCCGAGTCCCTGGCCGAAAGCGAATTGTTCGGCCATGTGCGCGGGGCGTTTTCCGGCGCCGTCAGCGACCGGCCTGGCCGTTTCGAAGCGGCCGAGGGGGGCACGCTGTTCCTCGATGAAGTGGGAGAATTGCCGCTGTCGATACAGGCCAAGCTGCTGCGCACCCTGCAAAATGGCGAGATCCAGCGCCTGGGCGCGGACCGGCCACGCCGCGTCAACGTGCGCGTGATCGCCGCCACCAACCGCAGCCTGCGCGAGCATGTGCGCGACGGCACGTTCCGCGCCGACCTGTATCACCGTTTATCCGTGTATCCCGTGCCGATTCCGCCGCTGCGCGAGCGGGGCAATGACGTGCTGCTGCTGGCCGGTGGTTTCCTGGAACTGAACCGCGCGCGCCTGGGCCTGCGCAGCCTGCGCCTGTCGGCCGCGGCGGAAAACGCGCTCTGCCACTACCGCTGGCCGGGCAACGTGCGCGAACTCGAGCATGTGATCAGCCGGGCCGCGCTGAAAGCGGTGATCCGCGGCGCGAACCGCAAGGACATCGTGACGCTGGAAACGGATATGCTCGACCTCGATGCGCTGGAAGCGCCGGCCGGCACGGATGCGCCGCCGCCAGTGCCGGGCGCGTGCGGCACGCCGGCGGCACCGCTGCTGTCGATGCATCAGATCGTCGAAGCGAGCCAGCGCCAGGCCATCCGGCAAGCGCTGGCCCTGCATCAGGATAACTGGGCCGCTGCGGCGCGTCAGTTGGGACTGGACGCCAGCAATCTACATAAACTGGCGCGCCGCGTCGGAATGAAATCCTGAGCTCAGCGGTGAATGACCAGGGTGGTCGGCAGGCTGTGCAGGTAGGCGGCCAGGTCCTTGATGTCCTGGTTGCTCAGCGGTTTCACCTGGCCCGTCATGATGGCGTTGTTGCGGCCATTGGCCTTGTCGCCCCGTTTATATGCCGTCAAGGCGTGTTCCAGGTAATCCTTGTGCTGGCCCGCCAGTTTCGGGTACGACGGGTCGATGGGCGAGCCGTAATCCTTGCCGTGGCAGGTGGCGCAGCTGTATTTTTCGGCCAGGGCTTTACCTGTATTGATATTGCCGGCGGCGCTGGCGGACAACGAGACGGTGGCGCAAACGAGGGCGGCGAGTAGTGTTTTCATCTGGCTGATCCTCAGTTCGGCTTGGCTTGTTGCGCATAATACGCGGCGACATCGGCGATATCCTGGTCCGACAGGCTGCTGGCGATGCCCTTCATGCTGGGGTGCTTGCGATCGCCCTTCTTGTAGGCTTGCAGCGCATTTTCGATGTATTTTGCCGGCTGGCCGCCGATCATCGGCACCTGGAACACTTCGGGGAAGGTCGCCTTGTAACCGGGGATGCCGTGGCAACCGATACACATTTCCACCTTGGCAGTCGCTGCCTTGGCGTTTCCTACAATGTCAGCCGCTGTGACGGCATTTGCTATGCCGGCAAGCACGAGAAGTGCAAATATTTTTTTCATAGTGGCAATGTGAACAAAGGTAATCGGAGAAACGCCAAAGCTGGTTTTTTTTGATCTTATGTGTTGACAATTAAGGTTGACAATTAATCTGCTGCTTGCCGATTCTAGCCAAGATATTCTTGCAAGTCCACCTATAAAACCCGCATTGTAGGCGGGCGGGCACAGCCCGTCCGCGTGGCGGTGCGCCACAGTTCTGTTTATACTCTCCATTTCCCCACTTTGGCAGACCGCTCATGCAAGCACAGCACTCCCAGCAAGGCCAACGCTTCGAAGGTTCCGACAGCTATGTCGCCACCGCCGACCTGAAACTGGCCGTGAACGCGGCGCTGACCCTGCAACGCCCGCTGCTGATCAAGGGCGAACCGGGCACGGGCAAGACCATGCTGGCCGAGGAAGTGGCCGCCGCGCTGAACATGCCGCTGATGCAATGGCACATCAAATCGACCACCAAAGCCCAGCAGGGCCTGTACGAATACGACGCCGTATCGCGCCTGCGCGATTCGCAGCTGGGCGACGAGCGCGTGCGCGACATCCAGAACTACATCGTCAAGGGCGTGCTGTGGCAGGCCTTCACCGCGCCCGAACCGGTGGTGCTGTTGATCGATGAAATCGACAAGGCCGACATCGAATTCCCGAACGACCTGCTGCGCGAACTCGATCGCATGGAATTCTATGTCTACGAAACGCGCGAAATGGTCACGGCGCGCCATCGTCCGCTCGTCATCATCACCTCGAACAACGAGAAGGAATTGCCGGACGCCTTCCTGCGCCGCTGCTTCTTCCATTACATCAAATTCCCGGACAAGGACACGATGGAGCAGATCGTCGCCGTCCACTACCCGCACCTGAAACAGGAATTGCTGGCCCAGGCGCTGCAAACCTTCTACGAAGTGCGCGACGTGCCGGGACTGAAGAAAAAGCCGTCGACCTCGGAATTTCTCGACTGGCTCAAGCTCCTGCTGGCCGAAGACATCCCTGCAGAGGCACTGCGCAGCAAGGACAATAAAGCCGTGGTGCCGCCGCTGCACGGCGCGCTGCTGAAGAACGAGCAGGACGTGCACCTGTTCGAGCGCCTGATGTTCATGTCGCGCACCAACCGCTAGGGAGCGCCGGTGAACGACATCAGCCCGGACATGGTCTTCGTGCCCCTGGAACTGCACGGCATCCGCCTCGAAGCGCTGGCGCCGCACCACGCGCAAGGCCTGCGCGCGGCGGCCACGGATGGCGAGCTGTGGAATCTGCGCGTCACCTCCGTGCCCGAGCCGGAGCAGGTGGACCAGTATATTTTCAAGGGCATCGAGATGCGCCCTTCGCGCTTCGCCTTTGCCGTCATCGACGTGGCCAGCGGCGAGGTGCTCGGCACCACCAGCTACCACGACGTGCTGCCAGCCATTGGCCGCCTGGAAATCGGCTACACCTGGTATGCGCAGCGCTGCCAGCGCAGCCACGTCAACACCACCTGCAAATTGCTGCTGCTGGCGCACGCCTTCGACACGCTCGGCTGCGCGCTGGTGGGCCTGCGCACCGATAATTTCAACCACGCGTCGCAGGCGGCCATCGAACGCCTGGGCGCGAAAAAGGATGGCGTACTGCGCCACCATGCACTGCGCCGCGACGGCACCGTGCGCGACACGGTCATGTACAGCATCACGCGCGGCGAATGGCCGGAAATTGCCGCCCATCTGCGCTACAAGCTGGCGCAGCGCCCCATCGCCGCCCTGCCCCGCGCAGGAGGTGAAGGGACCGAAGCAGGGACAGAGGAAGCGCCATGCTGATCGACTTCTTCTTCACGCTCAAGGATGCGAAGATTCCCGTCTCGATCAAGGAATTCCTGACCCTACTTGAGGCGCTGCAAAAGAACGTCATCGACGCCTCGATGGACGATTTTTACTATCTGGCGCGCCTGACCCTGGTCAAGGATGAAGCCCATTTCGACAAGTTCGACCGCGCCTTTGCCCAGTACTTCAAGGGCGTCAATGCGGCTTTCGAGACGAATGCGGCCATTCCCCTCGACTGGCTGCTGAAACGCATGCAGCGCGAGCTGTCCGAGGAGCAGAAGGCGCAGCTGGAAAAATTCGGCTACGACAAGCTGATGGACCGCCTCAATGAACTGCTGAAGGAGCAGAAGGAGCGCCACGAGGGCGGCAGCAAATGGATCGGCACGGGCGGCACTTCGCCGTTCGGCAATGGCGGCACGAATCCGGAAGGCATCCGCATCGGCGGCAAGGGCGGCAACCGCACGGCAGTGAAAGTGTGGGAAGCGCGCAGCTACAAGGATTACGACACCGAGCGCGAACTGGGCACGCGCAACATCAAGGTGGCATTGCGCCGCCTGCGCAAGTTCGCGCGCGAAGGCGCGGAAGACGAACTGGCGCTCGACGCCACCATCGCCGCCACGGCGAATAACGCCGGTTATCTGGACATCCGGATGCGGCCCGAGCGCAAGAACCGCATCAAGGTGCTGATGCTGCTCGACGTGGGCGGCAGCATGGACGACCATATCGAGCGCACCGAGGAACTGTTTTCAGCGGCGAAGACGGAATTCAAGAACATGGAATTCTTTTACTTCCATAACTGCGTCTATGACACCTTATGGAAGAACAACCGGCGCCGCAACGCCGAGCGTTTTCCCACCTGGGACGTGCTGCGCAAATACCCGCCCGACACCAAGCTGATTTTCGTCGGCGACGCCACCATGAGCCCCTATGAAATCCTGCAGCCGGGCGGCTCGGTCGAATACAACAACGAGGAAGCGGGATCGACGTGGCTGGCGCGCTTTACCCAGGCGTTCCCGAAATTCATCTGGCTCAATCCGGAAGCAGAAGGCCTGTGGCAGTACCGCCAGTC
The DNA here is from genome assembly GCF_049897525.1 of Janthinobacterium sp. PSRC1-1. Classification (NCBI taxonomy): domain Bacteria; kingdom Pseudomonadati; phylum Pseudomonadota; class Betaproteobacteria; order Burkholderiales; family Oxalobacteraceae; genus Janthinobacterium; species Janthinobacterium sp. PSRC1-1. The sequence goes on along the minus strand of NZ_JAFCWK010000001.1, from coordinate 489,394 downwards.
GATCGGCGTGATGCGGCAATTGATGAACAACCGCATGTTCCCCCTGTCGATCGACGGACTGGAACGGGGCATGCGTCTGCTCAGTAAATAAAAGCACGCAACAAAAAGTCCATGGCGGCATGCCGCCGCCATGTCGTACACTGCGGTACACAACTACCGTGCGGAGCATCTCCGCTGCGGGCGGGTACCATACGCTGACACCAGCCCTGCCCCATCCTGCTGCATCCTGTGCGCGGCCGCCATGACCGCGACACTGTTCGATTGCGCACATCGTGCGCGCCTTCTGCTCCGGTAGAATCGGCGTATCGCTCTGCGCAAACCATGCACCATCGCTGCACCACGACCTTGCCGCGCCAGCCTCCGTGCTGCCGGCCGGTGCCAGCGCCATTTTCAAAGGAATGAGCATGCAAAGTCTGATCTCGATCGCCGCCGACCTGTCCTGGCCGTTCGCCATTACCCTGGCCTGGGTGGTGGGCGAATTCGGTCACCGCTGGACGGGCCTGCCGCGCATCAGTTTTTACGGCGTGATCGGTTTCGTCCTCGCGCAGACGCAGGTAGGCGTGCTGCCGCAGACGGACGCCGGCCCCATGCTGGTGCTGGCCGACGTGGCCTTCGGCCTGATCCTGTTCGAGGTGGGCTACCGCATCAACCTGCGCTGGCTGAAGAACAACCCGTGGATCGCCGTCACGGGCTTGGTCGAATCGCTGCTGACCTTTGCCGTCGTCTACTTCATCGGCATCGAATTCGGCAGCACCTCGATGACGGCGCTGCTGCTGGCCTCCTTGGCCATGTCCACCTCGCCGGCCACCATCATGCGCGTCATCAACGAAGAACGCAGCTCGGGCCAGGTGACGGAACGCATCGTCCACCTCACCGCTCTCAATTGCGTGCTGGCCGTCTTCACCTTCAACATCATCGTCGGCTTCTGGATGTTCCAAAGCTCCACCGACCTGATCGAGGCGAGCAGCAGCAGCGCCGCCGTGCTGGCCGCCTCGGTCGCCGCCGGCACCGTCTTCGGCATCGTCGTGCCGGCCATGCTGCGCCGCCTGGGCAATATGGCGCAGGATGCCACCGTGGCGTTCGCGCTGTCGGTGATGCTGCTCGTCGCCCTGACCTACACCACCAGCCTGTCGCCGCTCCTGGCCACGCTCACCTTCGGCCTGGTGGCACGCCACCGCCGCGTGGCCTTCAGCCAGGCGCAGCGCAATTTCGGCGCGTTGGGCGAGCTGCTGACGGTGCTGCTGTTCGTGTATGCCGCCTCGACCCTGGAATGGGCCAGCGTGACGGCCGGCGCGGGCCTGGCCCTGGCCGTCGTCGGCGGACGATTGCTGACGAAAGTCGCCGGCGTGGCCGCGTTCTCGCACGTGAGCGGTATTTCCTGGCGCAAGGGCGTGCTGACGGGCGTGGCGCTGACGCCCGTCTCCGTCTTCATCATCCTGCTGCTCGAACACGCGCGCCAGCACGGCGTGAACTTCGGCGACGAATTGAACGCCCTGGCCGCCATCACCCTGGGCCTGGAACTGATCGGCCCCGTGCTGGTGCAGCGCGTGCTGATGCTGGCCAAAGAAACCCACGAAATCAAGGAGCGCTAAATGCCGCTGGAACCCTTTGGCCAATCGGCCGCGCTGACCTTTGGCGTCGAACTCGAACTGCAACTGGTGAACCTGTCGGACTACGACTTGACGGCCGCCAGCCCCGACCTGCTGCATCTGCTGAATAAAAAACCGTTCCCCGGCAACGTCACGCCGGAAATCACCGAGAGCATGATCGAGATTAACTCGAGCGTGCACACGCATCACGGCCCCCTGCTGGAACAGTTGCAGGAAATCCGCGACACCTTGATCACGGCCGGCGACAAGCTCAATATCGGCATCGCCGGCGGCGGCACGCACCCGTTCCAGCAATGGTCGTCGCAAAAGATCTTTTCCAAGCCACGCTTCCAGGAGATTTCGGAACTGTACGGCTACCTGGCCAAGCAATTCACCATCTTCGGCCAGCACGTGCACATCGGCTGCGCCTCGGGCGACGACGCCATGTTCCTGCTGCATTCGCTGAACCGCTACATTCCCCACTTCATCGCCCTGTCGGCTTCCTCGCCCTACGTGCAGGGACGCGACACCCTGTTCGATTCGGCCCGCCTGAACTCCGTGTTCGCGTTTCCCATGAGCGGGCGCGCGCCGTTTACGCTGAGCTGGGAGCAGTTCTCCAACGAGTACTTCGCCAAGATGGAGAACACGGGCATCATCAAGAGCATGAAGGATTTTTACTGGGATATCCGTCCCAAGCCGGAATTTGGCACCATCGAACTGCGCGTGTGCGACACGCCGCTGACGGTGGAGCGGGCCGCCGCGCTGGCCGCCTACCTGCAGGCGCTGTGCCGCTACCTGCTCGAACGCCGCGAAACCCCGCCGGTGGAAGACGATTACCTCGTGTATAACTACAACCGCTTCCAGGCCTGCCGCTTCGGCCTCGATGGCGCCATCACGCATCCGAAAACCTACGAGACGATGTCGCTGCGCGAAGACATCATGACCACCCTGCGCAAGATGGAACCGCACGCCGAGGCGCTGGGCAGCACACCAGCCCTGAAACACCTGTCGGACGTGGCCAAGCAATGGAGCGATGCGCAATACCTGCGCAAGCAGCACAGCCTGCAGGGCAGCGCCGAGGGCATGGTCGATTCGGCGATCCGATGTTTTCGCGGTGAACCGATGAACTATTGACGCTGCTCTACCTGGTAACGTAGGTCGGATTAGCGGCGGCACGCCGCGTAATCCGACAGCACCACCGGCCGGGCCAACAATGTTGTCGGATTACGGTCCTTCGGACCTCGGCGGCCCCACCTAATCCGACCTACCCGCCCCTCAACCCAAAAAACCACACCCCGCCTGCCCGTCATTTACAGCCCCCACCCCCGCTTGGTACAATGAGAATGATTCTTATTATTGTTTAAAAACACCAGCCCACCCGGGCTGGCCATGCAAGGGGAACGCGATGCCGCTGGCAGAGCCGCTACAACGCCAGGACATCGCGACACTGTATGCCGACCACCACGGCTGGCTGCAGGGCTGGCTGCGTAAAAAACTCGGCAGCACGGCGTGCGCGGCCGATGTGGCGCAGGACACCTTCATGCGCCTGCTCGACCGCGAGGAAGCCGTCGCCGCGCGCGAACCGCGTGCCTTTCTGGCTACCGTGGCGCAGCGCGTGCTGTTCAACCATTACCGTCGCCAGAAGCTGGAACAGGCTTATCTGGACGTGCTGGCGCAGCTGCCGCCCCTGCACACACCGTCGCCCGAGGAGCGCGCGCTGCTGCTGGCCACCGTGTCTGAACTCGACCGCATGCTCGACGGCTTGCCGCCCCCCGTCAAACGGGCTTTCCTGCTGCGCCAGCTCGACGCGCTGCCGCAGGAAGACATCGCGCGCCAGCTCGGTATCTCGCTGGCCACGGTAAAACGCCATCTGCAGCGCGCCGGCAGCGCCACGCAGGCGTGGCAGCAGCTGCAAACGCAGCATGAACACCTGCCGCCCGCGGCGCACGCGAGCCTGCTGCGCGCCTGCGTGCAAGCCAACGCCCCGCGCCGCCATGCCGTCAAGACCCTGGCCCTGCTGCTGGCCTGCGGCGCCTCGCTGTATGCGTTCGAACGCCGCAGCCCATGGCGCGGCTGGACGGCCGATTACCGCACGGCCGTCAACCAGCGCCGCGTCGTGACCCTCGCTGACGGCACGCAGCTCACGCTCAACACCAGCAGCGCCGTGAATATCGTTTACGACGGCGCGCAGCGCCGCATTCAACTGCTGGCAGGCGAGATCTTCATCGCCACCGGCAAGGATGCGGCACAACGTCCGTTCTTCGTCGATACGCCGCACGGCAGCCTGCAGGCGCTGGGCACGCGTTTCACCGTGCGCCTGCACGAGCAATACGCCAGCGCCGGCGTGCTCGAAGGCGCCGTCGCCGTGCTGGCCGATGATGGCGCACAGCGCCTGCTGCTGCGGCCAGGCGAAGGCGCGCATTTCGACGGCACGGGTGCTCACCGCCAGGCGCTGGCGCCGTATGGCGGCGCCTGGCTCGACGGCATGCTGGTGGCGCGCGACATGCGCCTGGCCGATTTCCTCGCCGAGCTGTCGCGCTACAGCGACCATCCGCTGGCCTGTACCCCCGCCGTCGCCGGCCTGCGCGTGTCCGGTTCCTACCCGCTGGCCGATGTGGGCGCCATCCTCGACGCCGTGTGCGCCAGCCTGCAACTGCGGCGCAATACCGTCACGCGCTTCTGGGGCCATCAAGTCGTCAGGGTCGAACTGGCGGCGCACTGAAAAATATTTTCTGCAAAGTGAGCTGTTTCGCCGTGCTCGCGTGACTTGGTAGACAGGCAGTCTCCATCTTGCGCATCCACGAAAGGTTTTATTCCATGCATCACGCTTCGCGTTCCCTCCTTACCCGCACCGTCCTGGCCTGCGCCCTGTCGCAGATCGGCATGGCCCTGGCCCTGCCGGCATCAGCCCAGGAGCAAACCCGGCAAGTGCGCGCCTACAGCATTCCGGCCGGCGCGCTCGGTGACGTGCTGACGCGCTTCGGCAGCGACAGCGCCATTTTATTGTCGTTCTCCAGCGAGTCCACGCAGGGCTTGCGCAGCGCCGGCCTGCAAGGCAGCTACAGCCTGCAGGAGGGCTTCCGCCTGCTGCTGGCCGGCAGCGGCCTGCAAGCCGTGCCGCAATCGAATGGCGGCTACCTGCTGCAAAGGATCCCCGCCAGCGCCAGCACACCCACGGCCGACAGCCGTGGCGTGGCCGTCATGAGCGGCGTCACCGTGGTGGCGGCGGCCGAGCGCAACGCCGCCACCAGCGGCACGGGCAGCTATACGGGCGGCCCCGCCAGCGGCGCCACGGGCCTGGCCCTGACGCAGCGCGAAACGCCGCAATCGCTGACCATCGTCACGCGCCAGCAGATGGATGACCAGAACAGCAACGCCGTTTCCGACGTCATGAAAAACGTCAATGGCGTGAGCGTGCAAAACTATGACAGCGACCGCTGGAGCTTCCAGGCGCGCGGCTTTGCCGTCACCAATTTCCAGTATGACGGCGTGTCGGCCATCTATGACGGCGTCTACGACTGGGGCACGACGAACAGCGACATGGCCATCTACGACCGCATCGAAGTGCTGAAGGGCGCGACGGGCCTGATGAGCGGTTCGGGCGATCCGTCGGCCACCGTCAACATGGTGCGCAAGCGCCCCACCGCCAGCTTTGAAGGCTCGGCCACCGTGGGCGCGGGATCGTGGGACAACTACCGCGCCGAAGCCGATATCTCCGGCCCCCTGAACGACAGCCGCACGCTGCGCGGCCGCCTGGTGGGCGCCTACCAGGACAAGCACTCCTACCTGGACCGCTACACGCAGCAAAAATCCGTCGCCTACGGCATCGTCGAGGCGGACCTGACACAAGTCACCCTGCTGACGGCCGGTTTCACGCACCAGGATTACAAACCGCGCGGCTCGACCTGGACGGGTTTCCCCGTGCTGTTCTCCGACGGTTCGCGCACGGATTTTCCCACCGCGTGGAATCCGGCCACGGACTGGAGCCGCCGCGACATGCAGAACACCACGCTGTTCACGTCGCTCGAACACAGCTTCGCCAACGAGTGGAAATTGGCATTGAGCGCCAACCAGCTGCGCAGCAAGCATGACAGCGTGCTCGGGTCGGCCAGCGGCGGCAATCCCGACCCTGTCACAGGCGCAGGCGCGTTTTACTACATGGGAAAATACAAGGGGGACCGCCGCCAGAACACCGTCAACGTGGACGCCAGCGGGCCATTCACGGCCTTCGGCCGCCGGCATGAAGCGATGCTCGGCTATTCCAGTTCGACGGCCAAGCAGGACGGTCCCGTCTACGAATCGGTCTACCCGCCCGTCGAAGGCAGTTATTTCGACTGGCGCGGCCAGTACGCGGAACCGGCGTTCAAGCGCCTGGGCAACGACAACGACAGCACGCGCCAGAGCGGCCTGTATGGCGCCGTGCGCCTGCATCCCGTCGATGCGCTGTCCGTCATCGTCGGTGCGCGCGTCAGCAACTACACGCAGGAGCAGGACCGCACTTTCTTCGACCCCAAGACCGCGCGCATCACCTCGCGCATCGAGGAAAACAACGTCATCACACCGTATGCGGGCGTCGTGTATGACCTCGACAAGACCTATTCCGTGTTCGGCAGCTACACCAGCATCTTCGCGCCGCAGAGTAACCGCGACGTGCACCGCAACTTTCTGTCGCCCGTGCGCGGCAAGGGTGTGGAAGCGGGCGTGAAGGCAGAATATTTGGATGGCAAGGTCAATGCCAGCGCGTCCCTGTTCCAGATCCGTCAAAGCAACGTGGCAAGTTCTGTGGGCGAAGTCAACGGCGAAGAAGCGTATACAGCCATCGATGGCGTCACCAGCCGCGGCGTGGAAATGGAAGTGACGGGCGAAGTGATGAAGGATGTGAAGCTGAGCGCCGGCTACACCTACACCCATGTGCGCGACGCGGATGGCAAGGATGTGTTTTCCACCATGCTGCAAACCACCCAGCCAGCCCACCTGGTACGCGTGCAAGGCAGCTGGCGCCTGCCGGCCAGCCTGGACAAGCTGACCGTCGGCGGCGGCATCAACTGGCAAAGCAGCTACTACGGCAATATCTGGAATCCCGCCATCGAGGATTATTCACGCATCAAGCAGGGCGGCTATGCGTTGCTCAACCTGATGGCGCGCTACGAGATCAGCAAGAACGTCACGGCCAGCCTCAACGTGAACAACCTGCTGGACAAGAAGTACTTCACGGGACTGGGCCTGTTCCAGACGGGCTTCTACGGCGAACCGCGCAATGTGATGTTCACCGTGCGCACGAAGTTTTAACGCGAAGTTCCAGCTAAGCGCCGTACAGCGCCAGCGCCCAGGCTGGCGGGCGCAATTCCAGCGCCAACGGCAGGTAAGCGGGGTCGAAGCGCGCCGCCAGCAGGTACACATTGGCGGCGCCCCTGGTCTCCCAGTTCCCCGTAAAACCCTTTTCGCCGGCCGCCACGCGCTTGCGGTCGAAGGGCACGGCGCTTTTCGCGAACTCCTCGTGCGTCTTTCGGCCCTGCGCATACGGCGCCAGCCAGGCCAGCGCCTCGGCCAGGCGCCGCGCTTCCGGCGCACCATACCAGTCGTCGCCATGCGCCTGCGCCATCAGGGCAGTCGTCAGCAGCGGCTCCAGGCTGTAGGTGGTGTAATGCAGGGCGTCGCGCTGCTCGAAGTCGAAGGGCACGCCGCCGGCGCCGATATTGCGCGGCACGTGCGCCAGGAAGCGCTCCTTCGCGCGCGCGATCAGCAAGGCGTCGCCCGTGACATACGCGGCGGCCGTGCCGATCTTGATGCGGTGGCTATGCCAGTTGTTGCGCGCCGTGGACGGGCCGCCTACCTTGATGGGATCACTCAGATACCCTTGCGCCAGGGTGCGGCAAAATGCCTGCACCTGCTCGCGCTCAACGCCGGTCAAGCGCTCCTGTACCAGGTCAAAGCCGATCAGCAGGCTGGCCAGCTCCGTCTCGTCGACGGGACTGAACGATGGCTGATAAGTACCGCTCCAGGCCAGCAGCAGCTGGCGCGCCGCTTCGAAATGCGCCATCTCGCCCGATAATCTCCAGGCCAGCGCCTGCAGGCGCACCTGGCGCCAGTCCTCCTGCGCCTGCTGGCTGGCCTCGCGTCCGCCCTCTCCCTTCAGCAAGCCGCCCGTGCGCACTTCGGCCATCAGGTGCACGGGCCGCGCCGCATCCTTGCGCGCCGCCTTGAGCACCTGCTCGGCAATGGACGGCGCCACCCGCGCCTTGAGCGTGCGCGCGCGCGCGGCGGACGTCAGCGCAAACGGCAGCGCCCCCTCATGCGGGCGCGGCGCCGCGCGCAAGCCTGTCAGGGGCAGCGCCAGCAGGCCGGCCAGCACAGTGCGCCGGCGGATCAGATGCGTACTCAAAACCGCGTCTCCCGCGCCGCGCGCAAAAAGTTATCGAGGATGGGCGTGCAATCGAGCAGTTCGACGCCGCCCGCCGAATGGAATTCCGGGTGCCACTGCAAGCCCATGACGAAGCGCGCCCGCTGGTAGCGGATGGCTTCGACGATATTGTCGCCCTGCGAATACGCTTCCACGGTGACGTCGCGCCCCAGGTCCTTGACCGACTGGTGGTGGATGGAATTGACGAGCGCCTCGCCTGCCTTCGGGAACATGCCCGCCAGCGACGAGCCTTTCGGGAAGACGATGGTGTGGCGGTGGCGGTCATACAGGTCATTGACGTGGGAAGTCGCGCCTTCCACGTCCGAAGCGATGTCCTGGTACAGGGTGCCGCCAAAGCCCACGTTGATCAGTTGGCAGCCGCGGCAAATTCCCAGCACGGGTTTGCCCGCGTCGACGAATTCGTGCAGCAGTTCCAGTTCGTACAGATCGCGCGCGCGGTCGCCGCTCCATTCGGGCCGCGTGGCCGCCTCGGAATACGTCTGCGGCGAGACGTCGGCGCCGCCCTGCAGCACCAGGCCGTCCAGGTGGCGCGCATAGTGGCGCAAGGTGATATTGCTCGGGTGTAGCTGGCCGCTGGTATTGACGGTCGGGATCATGAACACCAGCACATCGCGCGACATGACCCACTGCGCGATCGACTCTTCCAAGTATTGCAGGTTCTTGCTGCGCAGGCCAGTGGCGCCCGGCTCCGGGTGGAAAATGCGCGCCGAGATGCCGATGCGCAGCGTGCGCCGCATGAAATCGCGGCTGGCCTTGTCGCGCATGGAGCGGTAGCGCGACGAGATCACGCGCCAGGCCAGCGCCAGCGGCGTGTCGTTATCCTTCAGGTAGCGGGGCGCCGCGTCGCGCGCATGGTGCTCATCATCGGGCGCCCGGCGGCCCACGCGGTCCGGCCTTGACGGCGCTGGCGCTGACGCAGCCGGATCGATGGAAGGGGGAAGCTGGGGATCTTTTTCGTCTGACATGGCGGAGCTGACTGAAAGCGGAGACGTTTTCAATATAAACCCCTGCCTCCCAAAGCACGATTCAATTTTGTAACAAAAGCACATGCGCGGCGCATCCACGCAACACGCCGGCAGTAACACTGCATACAGTCCGTTTACACCAAAGGCCCCGCTTTTTAGAGAATCTTTACGCCCCCGCTGCTAATCTTGAACGTACCTCAACCACCGCTGCAAAGCCACCATGGAACCCCATTCACGCCTGCAAACGCATCCAGCGCATCAAGCACTGCCCCACCGCCATCCCCGTTTGCCCACCTTCCTCATGCATATCACGGTCGACAAGTCCTGCCTGGCCGAGCTGCGCCAGCTGGTCGTCAAGACGTGCGGCGGCATGCTGTCGTTCATGCGCGTCGAGGCGGTCGACCACGCCGAACGCATGAAGGTCTGGCTGTGCGTGACGGAACCGGCCCTGCGCCTGACCATGGATGCCGTCATGCGCCTGCTGCCGGCGGCGGAGTTTGGCCGCATCAGCCAGGGGAAATCGCTATGAACCAGTATGCCTGCGACCAGGCGATGTCTTCCTCGCGCATCACCGCCCACTTCCAGGGCATCTGGGTGCCGATGGTCACGCCATTGCGTGACGGCGAGATCGACTTCGACGCCGCCCAGCAACTGGCCTGCGAGCTGGCCGCCAGCGGCGTCGATGGCCTGGTGGTGTGCGGCACCACGGGCGAAGCGGCCATGCTGAGCGCCGCCGAACAGACCATGCTGCTCGATAGCGTGCTCGAAGCCGTCGGCCCCCGCTTCCCCGTCGTGATGGGTGTCGGCGGCAGCGATACGCGCAGCGTCGTCGCCACGGTGCAGCGCTACAACGACCATCCGCTGGCCGGCCTGCTGGTCTCGGCACCCGCGTATGTGCGCCCGTCGCAGGACGGTATCGTGCGCCACTTCCAGGCCATCGCCGCCGCCACCGACCAGTCCATCGTGCTGTACAACGTCCCGGCGCGCACGGGCGTCAATCTCGAACCGCAAACGGCCGCGCTGCTGGCGCGCGACTCGCACTTCGTCGCCATCAAGGAAGCGGGCGGCAAGCTGCAGCAGCTGGGCGAACTGCTGCTCGCCACGCGGCTGGATGTGCTGTGCGGCGACGATGCGCTGCTGCTGGCCAGCCTGTCCATGGGCGGCCACGGCGCCATGTCGGCCGCCGCCCAGGTGCGGCCCGACCTGTATGCGCAGTTGTACCACCTCGTCAGGCAGGGCCGCCACGGCGCCGCCGGCGCCCTGTTCAAGGCCATGCTGCCCGTCATCCGCCTGCTGTTTGCCGAACCCAATCCCGCTCCCGTGAAGGCGGCGCTGGCCATGCAGGGCAAGGTGCGCGACGAGCTGCGCCTGCCGATGACGCCCATGTCCGCCGCCGGCCAGGCCGCCCTGGCCGCGGCACTCGAACCGCTGATGGAACTGCCTGTATGGACCGCCAGCGACAGGGATGCACCGCGCGAAGGCTGTCTGCTGCAGCTGGTCTCCCCCGCCAACATCATGCCAGCCGTGCGCCAAGATGATCATCGCCATCACGGATGAACGCGGGGGTATGGAGAAATCCATCCTGGCCGGACGGCTGGCCGCCTCGCGCGCGCTGGCCGGACGCAAGGTATTGCTGCTCGATGCCGATCCGCGCCAGGGCGCCATGGCGCAGGCGAGGAATATGCACGACGGCGCCATGCACGGCAGCCTGACGCGGCCGCGCCTGATGGCGCGCGCCATCAGCGCCAAGGGCCTGCAGCCGGAGCTCGAGCACCTGGTGCACTGTTACCACGACATCGTCATCGACAGCGAAGGCCGCGACTCGATGGGCAGCCGTTCGGCCCTGATCGCCGCGCGCGTGCTGGTGGTGCCGCTCGACGGCGTCGTCGATGGCGCCGCGCAGGCTGGCCTGGCGCGCCGCATTGCGCACGCGCGCAGCGTCAACCCGGGCCTGCGCGTGCTGCTGGCAACGGACGCGCAAGCGGCGCCCGCCCATGCGCTGGCCGCACAGATTCCGGCCGCCCGCGTGGTGGGACTGGGACAGCTGTATTGCGCCGTTTTCAACCTGCCAGCGTAAGTACGCAAAAAAGGCGGCGCATGCGCCGCCGCTCCTTTCAGTCAACTCAGTCCATTAAAACGTCTTGCTGACCGTCAGCTGCAGCGCCGTCTTGCCCATGAATTTGCCATTCACGGGCGACGCATAGGCCGACTTGCCCGCGTTCGTGCCGATCACGGCCAGCGCGCCTGTCACGACACCAAAGTCGCGCGTGACGCCCACTTTCCAGTCCGTGTAGCTCGATGCATCATTGTTTTTGACCTTCTGGTGGCCCGCGTGCAGGTTGCCGGTCCAGCCGTTCGTCAGGTCGATATTCGCGCCGATGTCCAGGTAAGCGCTGTTCTTGCTGTTGACGATACCGAACAGGTTGGAGACGGCGTGCGAATACTTGACGTAGGCGGGGCCATACGACAGCTGGCCGTAGACTTCCTGCGTGTCCGCGTTGGCCAGGCCGGCGATATGCTTCAAGCCATTGTCCGCATACACATACGCCAGCACGCCCACGTCGTAGCCGATATCGGTCGTCAGCTGGCCGCGCTTGCCTGCATACAGGTCCACTTCCACGTCACCGCTGCCGCCCGCATCCTTGGTCCACTTGATGGTGGAGGCCCAGGCGCCCGCATACAGGCCGGTCGGATTGTTGACGTAGTCGACGCCGCCCTGCAGCGCAGGTTTCAAGCGCGTCTGCGAAATGCCGCGATAACGGTAGTCGGACACGCCGGCCACGTTGAAGCTGACTTCGTTGTCGGGCTTGACCTCTTCCGCGTGGGCCAGGCTGCCAGTAAAGGCGGTCGCGACGGCAAGTGCAAGTAGCATTTTATTCATGGTTTTTTCTTCTTCATGGGTGGTATGGGCCTTTGCCAACATGGCGCAGCTGGCCCGCCGCTGCAAAAAAATAGGGTAAAGCGTCCCCCTGGCGCGCGCGGCGCCTGTTTTCCAACAGGGGATGGACAGGTGTTAGAGCGGCAGCAGCAGCCGGTAGCCGACGGCCGTTTCCGTCAGCAGGTGCTGCGGCTGGGCCGGATCGGCTTCCAGCTTCTGGCGCAGATGCCCCATGTAGATGCGCAGGTAATGGCCGTTTTCGCTGTTCGACGGCCCCCACACTTCGCGCAGCAGCTGCGGATTGGTGACCACCCTGCCCGCGTTCTTCACGAGCACCGAGAGCAGGCGAAATTCCGTCGGCGTCATGTGCACCAGCTGCTTGTTGCGCGTCACCAGGCGGTCCTTCAGGTCGACGCGCACGTCGCCAAACTGCACCACGCCATCATCGCTGGCGGCGGGCTGGCGCTGGCGGCGCAAGGTGGCCCGTACGCGGGCCAGCAGCTCGCCCACGCCGAACGGCTTGGTGAGATAGTCGTCGGCGCCCGCATCGAGCGCGCGGATCTTGTCCTCTTCGTCGACCCGCGCCGACAGCACGATGATGGGCACGGCCGACCATTTGCGGATGTCGGCAATGAAGTCGATGCCGTCGCCGTCGGGCAGGCCCAGATCCAGCACGATCAGGTCGGGCCGGCGCGTGCCCGCATCGATCAGGCCCCGCTGCATGGTGGCCGATTCAAAAATCTGCCAGCCCTCGTCTTCCAGCGCGGCGCGCACGAAACGGCGGATTTGCGGCTCATCCTCGACCAGCAAGGCGGTAGCGGAAGGTTCGTTCATGATGGTTTTCCTGTTTCATGGTCGTTGGCGTCATCGAGCTCGATCTCTGGCGGCGCCGGGGGCGTGCCCAGCGGCAGACTGAAGACGATGGCAGCGCCCTGTCCCGGCGTGTGCGGCTGCGCGTGGATGGTGCCGCCGTGGGCTTCGACGATGGCGCGGCAAATGGCCAGCCCCAGTCCGACGCCCGGCTTGTTCGATTCGCGCTCGCCGCGCGTGAATTTTTCAAAGATGGCTTCTTCGCGGCCGGGCGGCAAGCCCGGGCCATTGTCAGCCACCGTCACCTGCAGGAACTGGCCGTGCACCCCGGCCGCGACCGTGATGGTGCTGCCGGGCGGCGTGTACTTGGCCGCGTTTTCCAGCAGGTTGCACAGCACACGCTCGATTAGCACGGCGTCGTAGCGCACCAGCGGCAAATCCGGCGCCAGCTGCGTCTGCACGGCATGCTGCTGCAATTGCGGGCCGCTGGCGCGCAGCGCGCTGCCCACCACTTCTTCCAGCGCCTGCCATTGCAGATTCAGGCGCACCTGCCCGCTTTCGATGCGCGCCATGTCCAGCAAGTTCGCCACCAGGGCGCTCATGCGCACGGTTTCGGACTGCAGCGAGCGCGCCATGTCCAGCTGCGCGGGCGACAAGGCAGGCCGCGACAGGGCCAGCGATTCGGCCAGTCCCACCAGCGACGTCAATGGTGTGCGCAAGTCGTGCGACAGGGCCGCCAGCAGCGAATTGCGCAGCCGCTCGGACTCCATCTGCAGCAGCGCGCCCTGGGCCACGTCGATGTAGTGCACGCGTTCAAGGGCGATGGCCGCCAGGGCGGCAAAGGTATCGAGGTGCTGGCGCTGTTCCGGCACCAGCAGCCAGCGCCCGTGCTGGGCAGCCTCCAGCGGCAACAGCGCCAGCACGCCCCGCGTGCGCATCGGCGCGATCAGCGGCAGGTAGAAAATGGGCGAAGCCGGCAAGGTATCCGTGCCCGTTCCCGCCGCCTGCGCATGGTCGAAGGCCCACTGCGCGATGCCGATGTCGAGCGGCTCGCCGCCGTTCGGCGTCTGCAAGCTGCCTTCGTCATCAGGCAAAAGCAAGGTGGCGCGCGCGCGGAAAGCCCGCTCGATGGCGCTTTTCGTGATGTCGAAAATCTGCTCCGTCTGCAGCACCCCGGACAATTCACGCGAAAACTCGTACAGGGCGCGGGCACGCGCTTCACGGTGCGAGGCCACGCGCGCCTGGAAGCGCAGGCCGGCCGTCAGGTGGCCCGTGATCAGTCCCACCGCCAGCATCACGCCAAAGGTGATCACATACTGGAAATCGCCCACGGCAAACGAGAAACGCGGTGGCACGAAAATGAAATCGAAGCAGGCCACGCCCACCAGGCTGGCCAGCGCCGCCGGCCCGCGCCCCAGGCGCACGGCCACCAGCACCACCGTCAACAACGACAGCATGGCGATATTGGCCAGGTCCAGGTAGGGTTGCAGGGGCACCGAGGCGAGGGCCGTGGCCAGGCTGGCACCGGCGGCCAGAATGTAGCGCCAATGGCGCGATGACCGGCGCGGCGCCTGCGCATCGTCGCCCGCCGCGCGCCGGGGCGCCGCATCGGCTGGCGGCAAGCCGACCTCGATCAAATCGATATCGGGCGCCAGACTGGCCATGCGCGCGGCCGGCGGCGCATGCCACAGGCGCGCCAGTACATTGGCTCGGCCACGGCCACGGCCCACGATGACTTTCGAGATATTCGCATTGCGCGCATACTCGACCACGGCGCCGGCGATGTCGGCGGACGGCACAATGGCCGTGCGCGCGCCCAGGTCTTGCGCCAGTTTCAAGGTTTTCAGGATGCGTTCACGCTCGCGTGCCGGCAGGCGCTGCAGGCGCGGCGTTTCCACGTACAGGGCGTGCCATTCCGCATTCAGCTGGCTGGCCAGGCGCGCCGTGCTGCGGATCACGTGTTCGCCCCCGGCGTGCGGTCCCACGCAGGCCAGCAGCGCGGCGCCCGTCTTCCACACGGGATTGATGGATTTCTCGACGCGGTAGGCTTGCACGTCGTCCTGCACCCTGTCCGCCGTGCGGCGCAAGGCCAGTTCGCGCAAGGCGATCAGGTTACCCTTGCGGAAAAAATGCTGGGACGCCCGCTCGGCCTGCTGCGGCTGGTATACCTTGCCCTGCTTCAGGCGACGCAGCAGTTCGTCGGCCGGGATATCGACCAGCACCACTTCATCGGCGCGGTCGAACACCGTGTCGGGCAGGGTTTCGGCCACGCGCACGCCGGTAATTCCCCCCACCACGTCGTTCAGGCTTTCCAGGTGCTGCACATTCACGGTCGACAGCACATCGATGCCGGCCGCCAGCAATTCCTCGACATCCTGCCAGCGCTTCGGATGGCGCGATCCGGCCACGTTCGAATGGGCCAGTTCATCCATCAGTATCAGCGCCGGCGCGCGCCGCAGCGCTTCGTCCAGGTCGAACTCGAACAAGGTCTTGCCCCGGTACTCGATGGCCTTCAGGGGCAGCACGGGCAAGCCGTCCAGCTGGGCCGCCGTATCCTGGCGCCCATGCGTCTCCACCACGCCCACCAGCAAGTCCTGGCCATCGGCCAGCAGTTTGCGGGCGGCGGCCAGCATCGCATAGGTCTTGCCGACGCCGGCCGAGGCGCCGAAATAAATGCGCAGCCGGCCGCGCGCGGCTTTCTTTTCCTGCGCCTGCACTTGCGCCAGCAGGGCATCAGGGTCGGGGCGTTGGCTGTCGTTGGGGAGCATGTTGTATTTTAATCTTCTTGGAGCATTGTAGGTCGGATTAGCGCGTCCGAAGGGCGCGCGTAATCCGACGACATTGTTGGCCTGGCCGGTGGTGATGTCGGCTTACGCTGCGCTAAGCCGACCTACGCCGACCTACGCCGGCGAACCAACCGTTGCCAGCTTACTTTGCCATGGCATCGAGCGCCAGATTCAGTTCCAGCACATTCACGCGCGGTTCGCCGAAAAAGCCGATATACGCGGTTTTCTGCACCTTGGCGATGGCGTTTTCCACCTGCGCCAGCGGCACTGCGCGCACGCGTGCCACGCGCGGCGCCTGGTACAGGGCTGCCGCCAGGCTGATTTCCGGGTCCAGGCCGCTGCTCGACGCCGTCACCAGGTCGACGGGAATGGCGCGCGTATTGCCGGGATCAGCTTCCTTCAGGGCGGCGATGCGCGCCTTGACGGCGTCCACCAGGGCCGGATTGGTCGGCCCCTGGTTCGAGCCGCCCGAGCCGGCGCCGTTATTGGCCATCGGCGCGGTGGCCGATGGCCGGCCCCAGAAATACTTGGGCGAGGTGAAGGACTGGCCGATCAGCATCGAGCCGACGGGCTTGCCACCACGCTCGACGATGCTGCCGTTGACTTCATCGTTGAAAGCCAGCTGCCCGATGCCGGCCGTGGCAAACGGATAGACGACGCCGCAGATCACGGTCAGCGCGGCAAACAGGACCAGGGCGGGACGTACGATAGTGCTCATGATGGTTCCTTTAGACTAAATTGAGTGCGGACAGCAGCATGTCGATCAGCTTGATCCCGATGAAGGGCAGGATGATGCCGCCCAGGCCGTAGATCAGCAGATTGCGACGCAACAGGCTGGCCGCGCCGATGGCCCGGTACTGCACGCCTTTTAACGCCAGCGGGATCAGCACGACGATGATCAAGGCATTGAAGATCACGGCCGACATGATGGCCGACGCCGGGCTGGACAAGTGCATGATGTCGAGCGCCTTCAACTGCGGATAGGTGCCCACGAACGCCGCCGGGATGATGGCGAAGTACTTGGCGATGTCATTCGAGATCGAGAACGTCGTCAGCGAACCGCGCGTCATCAGCATCTGCTTGCCGATTTCAACGATTTCCAGCAGCTTGGTCGGATTCGAATCGAGGTCGACCATATTGCCCGCCTCTTTCGCCGCCTGCGTGCCCGAGTTCATGGCCACGGCCACGTCGGCCTGCGCCAGCGCCGGTGCGTCGTTGGTGCCGTCGCCCGTCATCGCCACCAGGCGGCCTTCGGACTGGTAGCTGCGAATCAGTTTCAGCTTGTCTTCCGGCGTCGCTTCGGCGAGGAAATCGTCCACGCCCGCTTCGGCGGCGATGGCCGCTGCCGTCAGCTTGTTGTCGCCCGTGATCATCACGGTCTTGATGCCCATGCGGCGCAATTCCGCGAAGCGCTCCTTGATGCCGCCCTTGACGATATCCTTCAGCTCCACGGCACCCATGACGCGGCCGTCATCGACCACCACCAGCGGCGTGCTGCCGCGGCGCGCGATATCGTCGACGGCGCGCCCCACTTCGGCCGGATACGGCTGGCCCAGCGCTTCCACGTACTTCTTCATGGAGTCGGCCGCGCCCTTGCGCAGCTGGCGCACCTGCTGCTCGCTCGCGATATCCACGCCGCTCATGCGCGTTTGCGCCGTGAAGGGTACGAAGGTGGCGTGCAGGCTGGCCATCTCGCGTTCGCGGATATTGAACTTCTGCTTGGCCAGCACGACGATGCTGCGCCCTTCCGGCGTTTCATCGGCCAGCGAGGCCAGTTGCGCCGCATCGGCCAGCTGCTGCTCCGTCACGCCGGGGGCCGGCACGAAGCTGGAAGCCTGGCGGTTGCCCAGGGTGATGGTGCCGGTTTTGTCGAGCAACAGCACGTCCACGTCACCGGCCGCTTCCACGGCGCGGCCCGAGGTGGCGATCACGTTGGCCTGCATCATGCGGCTCATGCCGGCCACGCCGATGGCGGACAGCAAACCGCCGATGGTGGTCGGAATCAGGCACACCAGCAGCGCGATCAGCACCGTGATCGTCACTGGCGTGCCACTACCGGCCGCCGCAACGGAAAACAGCGAGTACGGCAGCAAGGTCACGGTGACGATCAGGAAGACGATCGACAGCGCCACGAGCAGGATCGTCAGGGCGATCTCGTTCGGCGTCTTCTGGCGCTTGGCGCCTTCGACCATGGCGATCATGCGGTCGATGAAGGCTTCGCCCGGGTTGACGGACACGCGCACCAGCAGCCAGTCCGACAGCACGCGGGTGCCGCCCGTGACGGCGGAAAAGTCGCCGCCCGATTCGCGGATCACCGGCGCCGATTCGCCCGTGATGGCGCTTTCGTCGACGGAGGCCACGCCGGCCGTCACTTCGCCGTCGGCGGGAATCACGTCACCCGCCTCGACCAGCACCGTCATGCCCTTGCGCAGGTCGGTCGCTGGCGTGGGCAGCCAGGAGGTGCCGTACTTCGGCGTTTGCATTTTCTTTGCCATCACCGTTTGTTTGAGGGCGCGCAGCGAGGCCGCCTGCGCCTTGCTGCGGCCTTCGGCCAGCGCTTCGGCAAAGTTCGCGAACAGCACGGTAAACCACAGCCACACGGCGACGGCGATGATGAAGCCGAACGGCGCTTCACCCTGGCCATTCAGGGCCTGGATGGCCAGCAGGGTCGTGATGATGCTGCCGACATAGACGACGAACATCACGGGGCTGCGCCACTGCGTGCGGGGGTCAAGCTTTTTGAACGCATCGACGATGGCGGGGCCAATCAATGCGGAATCGAACAAGGTCAGGCTTGTGCGTGACATTTTATTTAGCCTTTGGTGAAAAGTTGCAGGTGTTCGACGATCGGGCCCAAGGCCAGCGCGGGAACGTAATTGAGCACGCCGACGAGTACGACGACGCCGATCAGCAGGCCGATGAACATGGGGCCGTGCGTGGGCATGGTGCCGGCATTGGCCGACAGGCGCTGCTTGGCCGCCAGCGAACCGGCCACTGCCAGCACGGGCACGATCACGCCGAAGCGGCCGAACCACATGGCGATCGCCAGCATCACGTTGTAGAACGGCGTGTTGGCGGACAGGCCGGCAAACGCGCTGCCGTTGTTGTTGGCCGCCGACGTGAAGGCATACAGGATCTCCGAGAAACCGTGCGCGCCCGGATTGGCCACGCCGATCTTGCCCGGTTCGACCATCACGGCGATCGCCGTGCCCGTCAATACCAGGGCAGGCGTAATCAGGATGGCCAGCGACACCATCTTCATTTCATAGGCCTGGATTTTCTTGCCCAGGTATTCAGGCGTGCGGCCTATCATCAGGCCGGCGATGAAGACGGCCAGGATGGCGAACATCAGCATGCCGTACAGGCCTGTGCCCACGCCGCCGAAAATCACTTCGCCGAATTGCATCAGCAGCAGCGGCACCATGCCGCCCAGGGGCATGTAGGAGTCGTGCATGGAATTGACTGCACCGCAGGATGCCCCCGTCGTCACCGCCGCGAACAGGGTCGAGGAGCTGATGCCGAAGCGCGTTTCCTTGCCTTCCATATTGCCGCCCGATTGCAGGCTGCTGGCCTGCTGGTCCACGCCCAAGGCTTGCAAGGCGGGATTGGCTTGCTGCTCGGCGCTCATCACGCCGACCGTCATGACGACGAAGATCAGGGTCATCGCTGCCAGCACGGCCCAGCCCTGACGCAGGTCACCCACCATGCGGCCAAAGGTGAAGCACAGGCCGGCGGGAATGATGAAAATGGCCAGCATCTGCAGGAAGTTCGACAACACGGTCGGGTTTTCATAGGGATGCGAGGAATTGGCATTGAAGAAACCGCCGCCATTCGTGCCCAGCAGCTTGATCGATTCCTGCGACGCGACGGGGCCCATGGCGATCGTCTGCGTGGTTGCCACTTGCGCTTCCATCACAGGCTTGCCGGCCGTATCGAGCACGGGCTGGCCGTCGGCCGTCACTTTCGGCGTTTCATACGCCACGTGGTCGAGCAGGGTCACTTCCTTGTAGGCGGAAAAATTCTGGATCATGCCTTCGCCCATGAAGACGACGGACAGGGCCAGCGACAGCGGCAGCAGGATGTACAGCGTGGAGCGCACCAGGTCGACCCAGAAATTGCCGATCGATTTGCCCGAGCGCGAGGCGAAACCGCGCACCAGCGCGAAGATCACGGCGATGCCGGTGGCCGCCGAAAAGAAGTTCTGGCATGCCATGCCCAGCATCTGGGTCAGGTAGCTCATGGTCTGCTCGCCGCCGTAGCCCTGCCAGTTGGTATTGGCGACGAAGCTGACGGTGGTATTGAACGAGGAATCGGGGCTGACCGCGCCCAGGCCCTGTGGATTGAGGGGCAAGAAGCCCTGCAGGCGCTGCAGGCCGTACACGAAGACGGCGCCCACCGTGTTAAACACGATCAGGGCGATGGCGTAGCTTTTCCAGCCCATGGCCTTGTCGGCAGGCAGACCGGACCAGCGGTACAGCAGGTTTTCACATTTTTGCAGCCAGCCCAGGCCACGCACGGGGCCGTCGCCGGCCACCCTGGCCATGTACAGACCCAGCGGATAGCCGGCGGCCAGCAGTACGGCCAGGAAGGCCACCAGCAGCAATATCGATTGCGTCGTCATCACAGTTCCTCCGCTTTCAGCAGCGCCACCAGCAGATACACGAGCAGGCCAGCCGAGACCACGGCGCCCAGCACATAAAACGCGTTCATTTGACGCTCCCTAATTTGTCGCAGGCGACGGCAAAGCCGGCCGCCACGACGAAAAAAACGGCAATCAAGCCGAGATACACGATATCCATTCCCACCCTCATTCAGGTTTGTTTTGATAGTGAGCAGATTAGCCAAAAGGGTCTAAAAAATTCGTAAAGACTGGGGAGGTGCTTGTAAACAAGATGTAAAAACGGCGGCTTTGCCGCATAAAATCGTCCACAATGGGCGCCAAACCACGCGCGCGGCGCACTGTTGTTGCCCTGGAGTAGCGCTATTGCTCGCTGGACAAGATAGAATGCGCGAGCGTCCGCACAAGGACGCCAAGCCTGCCGCACTGCCCTCTGCCAGTGACGCTGGACGGAATATACTGTATATTCATACAGTTATCGCCGCCGTTGTCACTGCGTCCCGCAGTGCCCCGGCCTGGCGTTCCAACCACTGTCTTTACTTAGCTTGAACACGTATGGCCACTAAAAAACCAGCATCCGACTACAGCGAATCATCCATCCGTGTCCTGAAAGGACTGGAACCCGTCAAGCAGCGCCCGGGGATGTACACCCGCACTGAAAATCCGCTGCACATCATTCAGGAAGTGATCGACAATGCCTCCGACGAGGCGCTGGGCGGTCATTGCACGCATATCGCCGTCACGCAAAATACGGATGGCAGCATCACCGTCGAAGACAATGGCCGCGGCATTCCCGTCGGCATACACCCTGAAGAAGGCGTGCCGACGGTGGAAATCGTGTTTACACGGCTGCACGCGGGCGGCAAGTTCGACAAGGGTTCGGGCGGCGCCTACGCGTTCTCGGGCGGCTTGCACGGCGTCGGCGTGTCCGTCACCAATGCGCTGTCGACGCGCCTGGAAATCACCGTCTGGCGCAAGGAAAGCGATGGCAACGGCCTGCATCACATGGTATTTGCGAATGGCGACGTGATCGAGCCCCTGAGTTCCCGCCCCGCCCCGCGCGACGGCAAGAAGTCGGGCACGCGCGTCACGGCCTGGCCCGACGCGAAGTATTTTGATTCGCCGAATATCTCGCAAACCGAGCTGCAGCGCCTGCTGCGTTCGAAAGCCGTGCTGCTGCCCGGCGTCACGGTCACCCTGACCAACGCCAAGACGGGCGACACGCAAACCTGGCAGTACGCGGAAGGCTTGCGCGGCTACCTGACCGAATCGCTGGCGCAGGTATCGAATGGCGAAACCCTGATTCCCCTGTTCGAAGGCGCGCAGTACGCGGGCCCGGATTCGGAAGGTTTTGCCGAAGGCGAAGGCGCGGCCTGGGTGGTGGCGTGGACGGAAGAAGGCGCCATCGTGCGCGAATCGTATGTCAACCTGATTCCCACCTCGAATGGCGGCACGCACGAATCGGGCTTGCGCGACGGCCTGTTTGGCGCCGTGAAAAACTTCGTCGAAATGCACTCGCTGCTGCCGAAAGGCGTCAAATTGCTGCCGGAAGACGTGTTTGCGCGCGCCTCCTTCGTGCTGTCGGCCAAGGTGCTGGACCCGCAATTCCAGGGCCAGATCAAGGAACGCCTGAACTCGCGCGACGCCGTGCGCCTGGTCTCGACCTTCACCAAGCCGCCGCTGGAACTGTGGCTGAACCAGCACGTCGACTACGGCAAGAAGCTGGCCGACCTGGTGATCAAGCAGGCGCAGTCGCGCCAGCGCTCGCTGCAAAAAGTGGAAAAGAAAAAATCCTCGGGCGTCGCCGTCCTGCCGGGCAAGCTGACCGACTGCGAATCGTCGGACATCACGCGCAATGAACTGTTCCTCGTCGAGGGCGACTCGGCGGGCGGTTCGGCCAAGATGGGTCGCGACAAGGAATTCCAGGCGATTCTGCCCCTGCGCGGCAAGGTCCTGAACTCGTGGGAGACAGACCGCGACCGCCTGTTTGCGAATAACGAAATCCACGATATCGCGGTGGCCATCGGCGTCGATCCGCACGGCGTGGGCGATACACCCGACCTGTCCGGCCTGCGCTACGGCAAGATCTGCATCCTCTCGGATGCGGACGTGGACGGCTCGCACATCCAGGTACTGCTGCTGACCTTGTTCTTCAAGCACTTCCCGGCCCTGATCAACAAAGGCCACATCTGCATCGCCCGCCCGCCCCTGTACCGCGTGGACGCGCCGGCGCGCGGCAAGAAGCCGATGCAGAAAATCTATGCGCTCGACGACGGCGAACTGGTCGCCATCGAGGACAAGCTGCGCAAGGAAGGCGTAAAACAGGGCGCCTGGTCGATCTCGCGCTTCAAGGGCCTGGGCGAGATGAACGCCGAGCAGCTGTGGGAAACCACGATGAACCCGGACACGCGCCGCCTGCTGCCCGTGACTCTGGGCGAAATCGACCACATGACTTCCGCCGCGCGCTTCAACATGTTGATGGGCAAAGGCGAAGCGGCAGGACGCCGCGCCTGGATCGAGGAACACGGCAATGAGGCGGAGGCGGATATCTGATGATTATCGGCATCGACCTGGGCACCACCAACAGCCTGGTCGCCATCTGGCGCGACGGCAAGGCTGCCATCATCCCGAATGCACTGGGCGAGCACCTGACGCCGTCGTGCGTCAGCATCGACGACGACGGCAGCGTGCTGGTGGGCCGCGCCGCGCGCGAACGCCTGCAGACGCACCCGCAGCTGACGGCGGCCGTCTTCAAGCGCTACATGGGCAGCGAAAAGAAGATCACCCTCGGCACGCAGCAATTCCGTCCGGAAGAGTTGTCGTCGATGGTGCTGCGCGCGCTGAAGGAAGATGCCGAAGCTTTCCTGGGCCACAAGGTCGAGGAAGCCATCATCACCGTGCCCGCGTATTTCAGCGATGCGCAGCGCAAGGCCACGCGCATCGCCGGCCAGCTGGCCGGCTTGCGCGTGGAGCGGCTGCTGAACGAGCCGACGGCCGCCGCGCTGGCCTACGGCATCCGCGACAAGGAACAGGAAAGCAAATTCCTCGTCTTCGACCTGGGCGGCGGCACGTTTGACGTGTCGATCCTGGAACTGTTCGAAGGCGTGATGGAAGTGCGCGCCTCGGCCGGCGACAATTTTCTGGGCGGCGAAGACTTCGTCAGCGTGCTGGTTGACGCCTTTTTGGACGGCAGCGGCTTGCGCGACGCGGCCGGCAGCCGCCTGTTCGATCCGCGCCAGCAGCAGCTGCTGCGCGATGAAGCCGAACGCGTCAAGCGCCTGCTGTCGGAGCAGCCGTCCGTGCGCATGGCCACGCGCTACCAGGACAAGGAATACAGCTGGGAGATCAGCGAAGACAGACTGGCGCAGCTGTGCGAACCGCTGCTGGCCCGTTTGCGCCTGCCCGTGGAACGGGCGCTGCGCGACGCCACCATCCGCGCCGCGGAACTCGATGAAGTGGTGCTGGCCGGCGGCGCCACGCGCATGCCGCTGGTGCGTAAACTCGTCTCGCGCATGTTCGGCCGCTTCCCCGCCATCCACCTGGACCCGGACGAAGCCGTGGCGCTGGGCGCCGCCGTGCAGGCGGGCCTGAAGATGCGCGACGCGGCCCTCGACGAAGTGGTCATGACGGACGTGGCGCCGTATTCGCTGGGCATTTCGATTTCGCGCCAGGTCGGCGCAAACCAGTATGAAGGCGGGCATTACCTGCCCATCATCGAGCGCAACTCCGTGGTGCCCGTCTCGCGCACGGAGAACATCACCACCATCCACGACAACCAGAAGGAAATCAACGTGGCCATCTTCCAGGGCGAGTCGCGCCTGGTGGCCGACAACGTCTTCCTCGGCAAGATCAGCTTCCCGATCCCCGCGAAAAAGGCGGGCGAGATCGGCATCGACGTGCGCTTCACCTACGACGTCAGTGGCGTGCTGGAAGCGGAAGTGACGGTGCTGGCCACGCAGGAAAAGCACAAGATGGTCATCAGCGACAACGCGGGCGTGATGACGCCGGAACAGATCGAGCAGCGCTTTGCGGAACTCGCCGACCTGAAGATCCACCCGCGCGAGCAGATGGAAAACCGCACCCTGGTCACGCGCGCCGACCGCCTGTACGAACAGTCGCTGGGCGATGTGCGCCAGTACCTGGCGGCGCACACGGCGAACTTCCAGGCCGCGCTGGAAACGCAGGACCCGAACACCATCCGCAAGGCGCGCCAGGCGCTCGACGAGGTGTTGCGCCAGGTCGAGAGCGAGAGCTTCCTGTAAATGGACGGCGGCATGCACAACGGACAGCGCAGCCTGTGGGAGATCCTGGGTACGGAGCCGACAGGCGACGAGCGCGCCCTCAAGCGCGCGTATGCGAAGCGCCTGAAGGTGACGCGTCCCGAAGACGATCCGGCCGCCTTCCAGGAGCTGCGCGAAGCGTATGAATACGCGCTGCGCCATGCGCACCTGTTTGCCGGGCAGCTGCCGGAACCGGAACCGGAATCGACCGGGGCGGAAGTGCCGGAAGCGCCGCCCATGGAAACGGCCGAGCTGTGGGGCGTCATCGACGAGGCGGCGCAGGAAACGCAGGCGCCGCCGGCGGAACTGTGGGGCGTCATTGCCCAGGAACCCGCAGCGCCGCCGGAACTATGGGGCGTGGTCGCCGTCGACCCGGCGCAGGAAGCGGCCAATCTGTGGCAAGGCTGCCTGGCGCAGATGCGGCACGCCGATGCCGACGACGTGCTGACCCGCATGCTGCAGGACGACGCCATGCTGAACCTCGACGTGCGCGAGGAATTCGAGCTGTGCGCGCTGCGCTATTGCGCCAGCGCCGGCTATGACCTGGCGCTGCGCCAGGCCCTGTTCGAGCAACTGGGCTGGGACCACGATTTTTCCTACCTGGGGCGCAGCCATGCGGACCTGGTGCGCAGCGCCGTGCAGCGCTACCGGGCAGACCGCTCGTTCGCCCATTTCAGCGACAACCGCGACAGCTACCCCGGCCTGGACTGCCTCATGTCGCAGCAGGCACCAAGCGCCTACGCGCGCCAGCTGTTCGACCGCAAATTCACGCTGCAATTGCGCGAGCTGCTGCACGCGATACGCTGGCAGCACGCCGAGATGCTGGCTTATAAACTCGATACGGACCTGTTCGAGCAGTGGGAACTGGCCGTGCATGCCAAGCGCTACTTCAAGCAGACGGCACTCGCTTCGTGCGGCCTGGGTTTCGTACTGCACTTCATGCTCGCCGGCGTGCTCGATGCGGCCGGCTTCAAGCTCGGCGACATGGCGGCCTATGCCAGCCTGCTGGGCTTCCAGGCGCTCGCCTTTGCCCTGCTGGCCACGCAGGCCTTGCGCTGGCCGGCGCCGCTGTTCGCGCGGCTAGATACACTCCAGGAAGCGCTGCAGGAGCGCCTGCCCGTGCTGTGGAAGCGGCCCGGCTTGCGGCAACTGGGCTGGATCGCGCCCTACCTCATGCTGGCCTTGCTACTGTTCCTGCCAGAACGCGGCGAGACCATACGCCTCGTCACGGCGGCCGGGCTGTGCGCGTCGGCCCTGCTCGCGTATGCGATGAACCGCCAGCTGCTGCATGGCATGCTGCTGGTCCTGGTCCTCGGCCTGTCGCTGTTCGGCGCCATGTTCATGAGCGGCAGGGGCCAGCCGGCGCTGGCCGTCGGCGAGGCCATGCCATTGATATTTTGCCTGGCGGCGCTGGCCCTGCGCAGCGCCACCGGCCTGTATGGCGATTGCCGTTTCCCCGAGGCGCTTTTGCCGCGCCTGCGCGCCGCATGGCTGGTCGGCTGCGCGGGCTTGCTGTCGCTGCTGTATGTACAGCTGCTGCCGGCCGCCCTCGTCGGCGCCGCGCTGCTGGTCTGGTCCTGCGCCGGCATGCTGTTTTCCCCCAGCGATTTCAAGTGGCGCAGCATGTGGCCGCTGGTGCTGGCGCCGTCCCTCGCCAGCGTCGTGCTGGCCAACCTGGCCCCGGAGATGGGGGCGCGACCCATCATGCATCACAGCGTCGAAGTAGCCCTGGCCGTGCTGTATTTCACCCTGCGCTATATGTATCAGACTTACCGGCTGTCGTCAGCCAAATCCAGGCTGTCATAATCAGCCCCACGAATTCAACCGCAACCACTTAACACCGAAACAAGCGCCATGTCCACACAAACCAATTTATTTGACGATGCCCAGCCTGATCCGTCCCTGCCGGATGAACCGGTATTCGACGGCGAAGCGCTGACCCTGTCCACCTTCGCCGAGCGCGCCTATCTCGATTACGCCATCTCCGTCGTCAAGGGACGCGCCCTGCCCGACGTGTGCGACGGCCAGAAGCCCGTGCAGCGCCGCATCCTGTATGCGATGAATGAGCTGGGCTTGAATTCCACGGCGAAGCCGCGCAAATCGGCGGCCGTGGTCGGCGACGTGCTCGGTAAATTGCATCCGCACGGCGACCAGTCCGTGTATGACGCGCTGGTGCGCATGGCGCAGGATTTTTCCTTGCGCTACCCGCTGATCGATGGCCAGGGCAACTTCGGCTCGCGCGATGGCGACGGCGCCGCAGCCATGCGTTACACGGAAGCGCGTCTGACGCCGATCGCCAAGCTGCTGATGGATGAAATCGGCATGGGCACGGTGGATTTCCAGCCCAACTACGACGGTTCGACGGAAGAACCGAAGCTGCTGCCGGCGCGCCTGCCGATGGTGCTGCTCAATGGCGCCTCCGGCATCGCCGTGGGCCTGGCGACGGAAATCCCGTCGCACAACCTGACGGAAGTGGCGAAAGCGGCCGTCGCCATGATCCGCGATCCGAAGATGACGCACGCCGAGCTGATGGCCATCATTCCGGGCCCGGACTTCCCCGGCGGCGGCCAGATCATCACGCCGCCATCGCAGATCGCCGACATGTACGCGAGCGGGCGTGGCAGCATGAAAGTGCGCGCGCGCTGGAAGATCGAAGAGCTGGCGCGCGGCCAATGGCAAGCCGTGGTGACGGAACTGCCGCCGGGTACCTCGTCGCAAAAGGTGCTGGAAGAAATCGAGGAACTGACGAATCCGAAGATCAAGCTGGGCAAGAAGGCGCTGTCGCCGGAGCAGGTGGCCCTGAAGGCGCTGATCCTCAATTCGCTCGACACCATCCGCGATGAATCGGGCCGCGCCGCGCCCGTGCGCCTGGTGTTCGAGCCGAAGTCGAAGAACCAGGACCAGACGGAATTCATGCTGATGCTGCTGGCGCACACCTCGCTGGAATCGTCGACCTCGATCAATCTGGTGATGATCGGCGGCGATGGCCGTCCGCGCCAGAAAGGCCTGGGCGACATCCTGCGCGAGTGGATCGATTTCCGCTTCGAGACCGTCACGCGCCGCACCAGCTACAAACTGGGCAAGGTCAAGGACCGCATCCATATCCTGGAAGGACGCGAAGCGATCCTGCTCAATATCGACAAGGTGATCCAGATCATCCGCAATTCGGATGAACCGAAGGCGGCCCTGATCGAGGCATTCAAGCTGTCCGAACGCCAGGCCGACGACATCCTGGAAATCCGCTTGCGCCAGCTGGCGCGCCTGGAAACGATCAAGATCCAGCAGGAGCTGGCCGAGCTGCGCAAGGAAGAAAAATCGCTGCAAGACCTGCTCGACAACCCGGGCTCGATGAAGCGCGCCATCATCCGCGAAATCGAGGCCGACGCCAAGCAGTTCGGCGACGCGCGCCGCACCCTGATCGAGGAGGCGCAAAAAGCCGTGGCCGAACAGAAGGTGGTCGATGAACCGGTCACCGTCATCATTTCGGAAAAAGGCTGGGTGCGCGCGCGCACCGGCATCGGCCACGATGCGGCGCAATTCACCTTCAAGGCGGGCGACAGCCTGCATGGCGCCTTCGAATGCCGCACGGTCGATACCTTGCTGGGCTTTGGCAACAACGGCAAGATTTACTCGGTTCCCGTCTCGGCGCTGCCCAACGCGCGCGGCGACGGCGTGCCGATCACGACCTTGTGCGACCTGAGCGGCGGCACGCCGGGCAACGCTGTGCGCATCCTCCATTATTTTGCGGGCAATGGCGCCACCAGCTTGCTGCTGGCGACGAGCGCCGGCTACGGCTTCATCGCCAAGGCGGGCGACATGACGAGCCGCCTGAAAGGCGGCAAGGCCTTCATCACCCTGGACGACGGCGACGTGCCTCTGGCGCCGAAAGTCATCCCCGAGGCGGCCAGCGCCCTAGCTTGCCTGACGGAAGGCGCGCGCCTGCTGGTATTCGGCCTCGATGAAATGAAAACCCTGACCAAGGGCGGCACCGGCGTCAAGCTGATCGACCTCGATGCCAAGGACAAGCTGCTGGCCGTGCAGCCGATCACCCAGCGCGGCGTGGTGGTCTCGGGTATTGGCCGGGCCGCGAAACCGCAGGATGCGTCGCTCGGCGCCACGGCCCTGGCCGAGCATTTCGGCAAGCGCGCGAAGAAGGGCAAGGCGCTGGCGGCCAAGCTGAAACCGGTCTCGATGGCGGCCATCGGCTAAGCGCCATCGATGCATACGAAAAGACAGGTTCGCCTGTCTTTTTTTTCGCCCATCGCCACGCAGCGGCAGCAGGAAAGATAGTTTTACAGATATTTTTGCAGATACGTCCCCCGTTCCCGTTATCCCTGCAGGCACGCCACCGGCATGCCGCCCACGGACAGGAGAACCAGGATGACAAACAACGTTGCAGACAGGCTGCCATGCAGCGCCTGACCCCGGCCGAGCGGCTGGTAGCGGCCATGGCGGCCGAAGGCTTGCCGTATAAAAGCATCGCCAGGGAACTGGGCAAGTCGCCGGCCACCGTGCGCAACCAACTGCATGCGATTTACCAGAAACTCGATGTAGGCAACCGCACGGCGCTCGCCTGCAAACTGCGCGGCACGCCTTAACGCCGCGCCAGGCGCAGCACGTCGGGCGTCGCCTCGACGATATCGATCACGTCCTGTGCCCCGCTGGCATCCCTCAGGGCATAGCGCCCCATGCCCAAGGGGCGCAACCGGGTAGACGGGCCAGCAAGGGGACGGTCATCGGGGCCGGGCGCCATCGATGTCAACGTCGCCTCTCCCCCTTCCATGCTCCCTGTTCCAGCGCCAAACTCCAGCACCTTGCGCCCCTTGCGGCTGGGAGGAAATGCGAATGTCGCCGTGGGCCGGTACACCTCGATACCGTCTGCATCCTCTTCGAAGGAATGCGTCCAGCTGCCGCTGGGCAGTGCCGTTGTCATGCCGTGCATGCCGCCTCCCGTTGATCACTTTGACGTCAGAAGCACGATACCACGCCACCCAGGCTTTCATAGCCACTCACGGAAGGCGACCAGGCCGTGCCGTTCCACGCCTTGTGGAACAGGGCGCCATTCGTGCCCGTGACAAACACGTCGAGGCGGTTCGGCCCCCACGCCGTGGCGCGCGGACGCGAGGTGCAGATGCCGCCCAGGTTTTCAAACCCTGTCACGGAAGGCGACCAGGCAGATCCGTTCCACGCCTTGTGGTACAGGGCGCTGTCGGTGCCGATGACGAAGACATCGAGCCGGTTGGCCGCCCACGACACGGCTTCCACCTCGCCCACGCAGATGCCGCCCAGGCGCTCGAAGCCGTCGTTGGACGGCCCCCATTTCGTGCCATCCCACCACTTGTGGTACAGCGCGCCATCGGTGCCCGTGACGAAGACGTCGAGGCGGTTCGGCCCCCATGCCACCGCCTTCGGCGACGAGGTGCAGATGCCGCCCAGGCGCTCGTAGCCCGTCAGCGACGGTCCCCAGGCCGTGCCGTTCCACCACTTGTGGTACAACGCATGGTCGGAACCGATGACGAACACGTCCAGGCGGTTCGCTCCCCATGCCACCGCTTCCGGCTGGCCCAGGCAGATGCCGCCCATGGCTTCGTACCCGGTCAGCGACGGCCCCCAGGCCGCGCCATTCCACCACTTGTGATACAGCGCCCGGTCCGTGCCGACGACAAACACGTCGAGGCGGTTCGGACCCCAGGCCACGGCGCGCGGATCGCCCACGCACAAGCCGCCCATCGCTTCATAGCCGGTCAGGGACGGTCCCCACGCCGTGCCGTTCCACCATTTGTGAAACAGGCCGCTGTCGGTCCCCGTGACGAACACGTCGAGCCGGTTCGGCGCCCACGAGACCACCTGCGGCGCACTGGTGCAAATGCCGCCCTGGCCTTCATAGCCGGTGACGGACGGCGCCCAGGCCGTGCCATTCCAGGCCTTGTGGTACAGCGCGCGGTCCGTGCCCAGCACGAAGACGTCGAGGCGGTTCGCGCCCCAGGCCACGACGGGCGAGGAGCTCTGGCGCGGCGTGGCGCCCGTGCCGCCCGTCCCCGTACCGATGCTGGCGCGCGGACCATCGAGGCAGGCCTGCATGCGCGTCACCTGGCCCGCCGTGAACATGAACATGGCGGGATCGTCGACATAATCCATGTAATTCATGAACATGTCGCCATTCGGTCCGTTGCTGCAGGAAATGTGGGGAAATGAAGGCTGGCCCGTGTTCGGCCCGCCCTGGTTCGGCGTGTCGGCGACATTGTCCGTGCCCGAGCACCCCGTGCCGTCATCGCCCCAGATATGGTTCAGGTTCAGCCAATGGCCGATTTCATGCGTGGCCGTGCGTCCCAGGTGAAACGGCGGCGACGCCGTGCCGGTCGTGCCGAAGGCCGATTGCAGGATCACCACGCCGTCGGTGGCGGCCGGGCCGCCGGGGAACTGCGCGTAGCCCAGCAGGCCACCGCCGAGCTGGCACACCCAGATATTGAGATAGGTATCGGCCGGCCAGGCATTCATGCCGCCCGTCGCCTGCGATTTGACGGCATCATCGGCGCCAAACGAGGCCACCGTCGTCTGGCGCCGCTCGATGCCGCTGCTAGCCGCACCGTTCGGATCGATCGTGGCCAGCGCGAACTCCACGCGCGCATCGGACGTCAGCGGCAGGAACGGCGCCGGCGTGCTGTTCACATCCGGGTTGACGCGCCGGAAATCGCGGTTCAGCACGTCGATCTGGCTGGCGATCTGTGCATCCGAAATATTCTGCGCGGCCGTATTCCACACCACGTGCACCACCACCGGTATCTGCGTCACGCCGGAACGGCCGGCAATGCCGCTGTCTCCCTCGTAGAGTCCGGCCAGGTTTTCGATATCGGCGCGCACGTTCGCATAGGAGGGATCTTCGCTCAGCAGGCGGCGATGCACGTCCATCGTGGCGCAGGTGCGCGTCTGCGGCGTACCGCCGCCCTGCCCCCCATCACCGCCGCTGCCACCATTACCGCCGCCCATGCCGCCGCCACCCGCAGCGCCGCCACTTCCCATGCCGCCGCCATCGCCCACGTGCATGCAACTGGCGCCCGCCATCCCCTGCGATGCCTGCTGCATGCCGCCACCCGGCATGGCGCTGGCATCCGCTGCGGCGGCGCCCTGGGTGTGCGCCGCCTGGTCGGCATACGACATGCCCAGGCGGGTCCCGGACATGGCATCGTTGCTGCCTGCCGCGCCAGCGTCGGCCCGTAGGTCGCCCTCGACCGGCATCGCCTGCATGGAAGACATGGCAGGCATGCCTTCCGCCGAACCGGTGGCCGGTGATTTTTTCGTTTTAACGGTGCTCATGGTGTCTCCCTTCGTCTGTTTGCCAGTTCACTATGGCACGGCGAAAAGAGGAGCATTTGCGCCAGATCAAGACTGGCAAGCGGTGGCCAAGAAAAGTGGCAGACGAAAAAAAGACAGCCGAAGCTGTCTTTTGGGCTTGCAGGCCGTGGCCCGCAAACGGGGAATTACTTGGCGGCGGCGGCCTTGACTTCAGCGTCGGCCTTGGCCTTGACTTCTGCCGTCTTGGTGGCGGCGATGGCTTTATCGGCGTGCGCTTCCACTTTTTCCTTGGCGACCTTGGCGTTGGCTTTCACGGCAGTCTTGGTGGCTTTCGCATCGGCTTTGGCATCGGTTTTATCGGCCTTGGCTTCCGCTTTCAGCTTGTCTTCCGCATCGGCGCTGACGACTTTATCGTGGGCCTTGGCTTTGGTTTTGTTGGCCTTGTGATGGGCGTCGGCTTTCTTGTCGTCAGCCTTCATTTCAGCCTTGGCGACGTTGGCGTCAGCCTTGGCATCGACTTTGGCTTCCGAAGCGACAGCCTTGTTGACGTCTTTTTGCGCGGAAGCCTGGGCTTTCACGACAGCTTCGGTAGCCGGCGCGGTTTGAGCGAAGGCGGCGGTAGCAAACAGGGTGGCGATCAGTGCGGCGAGTAATTTGTTCATGATGAGACCTTTCAATATGGTTTAATTTTATTCTTACTAAAGGCGGGCAAAATGTTCAAAATTTGCCAGGCATCGCGCTGTTTCTGGATGCAGCGCAATGGCATGACTTCATAGTAAAGAAAACTGGCAAACCACACAGTGCGTTAGCGCACTCAACGGAAAATATGTGCATTTCGGCAAATTTCCCATTGAGCGCGGCCGGACGCTTCAGATCCTCATGCGCCCACGGCCAGCGCCGCATGACGGGCAGCGACCCACTCCTCATTGGCCGGCTCCACGCCCACCACGATGCGGCTGGCATCGCTGGAAATGCGGCTGGCGTTGCGCGCATTGGCCTGCGCATCGAGCACGGGGCCGATGAAACCGAGTTCGGCGCAGATGCGCTGGCGCAGTTCGGCGCTATGCTCACCGATACCGGCCGTAAATACCAGCATGTCCAGCCCACCCAGCACGGCCGTCAAGGCGCCGATCTCGCGCACGATGCGGCGGATATACAGGGCCAGCGCGGCGCGGATGCGCTCGCCCGTGGCATCTTGCCGGTCCTGCTGCGCCAGCAGCACCGGCGGATCGGCCGACACGCCCGACACGCCCAGCAAGCCCGACTCGTGGTACAGCACATGCGCCACTTTTTCCAGCGACAGTTTTTCGATTTCCATCAGATAGATCACGGCGCCCGGATCGAGCGAACCGCAGCGCGTGCCCATCATCAGGCCATCGAGCGCGGAAAAGCCCATGGTCGTGGCCACGCTGTGCAGATGCTCCATGGCGCACAGGCTGGCGCCGCTGCCCAGGTGGGCGACGATGACCTTGCCACGAGCGACAGCACCAAAGCGCTGCTCCAGCACCAGCGACTGGTATTCGTACGACAGGCCGTGGAAGCCGTAGCGGCGCAAGCCCCGCTCCCAGGCATCGTAAGGCAGGGCCAGCATCTGCTCGACCTGCGGCACCGTGTGGTGGAAGGCCGTGTCGAAGCACGCCACCTGGGCGATATCGGGCCGCGATTCGAGCAGCACCTCGATCGCCTCCAGCGCGAACGGCTGGTGCAGGGGCGCCAACGGCACATAACTTTTCAGGTCGGCCAGCACCTTGAAATCGATGCGCACGGGAGCGAAATACTTGCTGCCTCCATGCACCACGCGATGCGCCACGGCGCGCAGCGGGCGCCCGGCCAGCTGCGCCACGACTTGCGCGCGGATGTATTCGAGGGCCGCGTGATGCGGCTGCTCCGCATCGAGCTGCAAGGCGACTGCCGGCAGGCCGCCGGCGCGGTAAGTGGCGTTTTCACGGCCGATGCCTTCGACCTTGCCGCCCCATTGCGCCTGCTGCGGCAGCACGCCGCCGGCTTGCTCGAACAGGGCGAACTTGATGCTCGACGAACCGCAATTGAGTACCAGGATCAGGGCGCCATCGGCATGGGTGATGTGCGTGTTCATGGTGGCGTGCTCCGGTAATGATTGGCCAGCATCACGGCGATGGCGCACGAGGCGATCCGGCTGGCGCGCGAATCGGCGCGGCTGGTCAGAATGACGGGGACCTTCGCGCCCAGCACGATGCCGGCGCTGTCCGCGTCGCCCATGTATTCAAGCTGCTTGGCCAGCATGTTGCCGCTTTCCAGGTCGGGCACCAGCAAAATATCGGCGCGGCCCGCCACTTCCGAGACGATGCCCTTGACGGTGGCGGCGGCAATCGACACGGCGTTGTCGAAGGCCAGCGGGCCGTCGAGGATCGCCCCCGTGATCTGGCCACGGTCGGCCATCTTGCACAGGGCGGCCGCGTCCAAGGTGGCCGGCATGTCCGCGTTCACCGTTTCCACGGCGGCCAGGATGGCCACGCGCGGGCAGGCCACGCCGATCACGTGCGCCAGGTCGATGGCGTTGCGCACGATGTCGGCCTTCATGGCCAGGTTCGGCGCGATATTGATGGCCGCATCGGTGATGATGAAAGGACGCGGATAGGCAGGCGTCTGCATCAGGAAGCAGTGGCTGATGCGGCGCTTGGTGCGCAGCCCGGCGCTGGCGGCCAGCACGGCCGACATCAGTTCATCCGTGTGCAGACTGCCCTTCATCAGCGCCTCGACTTCGCCCTTGCCCGCCAGCTCGGCGCCGCGCGCGGCGGCCGCATGGCTATGCTCGACGTCCTCGATGGCGATACCTTCCAGGCTCAGGCCAGCCTCCAACGCCACCGCTTCCAGGCGCGCGCGCGGCGCCACCAGCACGGGCGTGATCAGGCCGGCCGCATGCGCATCGAGCGCGCCCGACAGGCTCAGTTCATCGCACGGGTGGATCACGGCTACCCGGATCGGACCCAGCGTGCGCGCATGTTCCAGCAGGCGCCGCGTGCCGTCGCCGTTATGCAGGCGTACTTCGGGCAAGGTGGCGCGCACTCTTTCGATCTGTTCGGCGGGCGCGATCACCTGCGCTTCGCCGTCGAGCACCACGGCGCCATGCTGGTTGACGCAGCGGCAGGCCAGGGTCACGTGGCGGTTGCGCGGCTCGCGCGCGGTGACGGTGACGCTGATGGCCAGCGTATCGCCGACGCGCACGGGCTGCAGGAAGCGCAGGGTCTGGCCCGTGTAGACGGTGCCGGCGCCGGGCAGGCGCGTGCCCAGCACGGCCGAAATGAGGGCGGCGCCCCACATGCCGTGCGCGATGACGCCCTGGTAGCGGCTGGAGGCGGCAAATTCGGCATCCAGGTGCTGCGGGTTGTCATCGCCCGACATCACCGCGAACAGGGCGATATCGTCCATGCTCAGGGTGCGCGTGATGCTGGCGGTGTCGCCGATGGCGATCTGGTCGAAGGTGCGGTTACGCACGATATGCAAATCATCGTCTTGGGTGGTAGTCATCATGGTCTTCTAGGCAGAGGTAGTGTTTTTGGCAGGTTTGGCCTGGATAGCAGGCTGGGACGCAGTTTGAGATGCATGCGCGG
The DNA here is from genome assembly GCF_049897525.1 of Janthinobacterium sp. PSRC1-1. Lineage (NCBI taxonomy): Bacteria > Pseudomonadati > Pseudomonadota > Betaproteobacteria > Burkholderiales > Oxalobacteraceae > Janthinobacterium > Janthinobacterium sp. PSRC1-1. Next base: position 454,164 of record NZ_JAFCWK010000001.1, on the reverse strand, counting down.
CCGGTGGCAGCGCCTTCGCGTGCGCCTTGATCGCACGCTCGAACACCTCCAGCATCTGCTGCAGGCTCGCTTCCTCGTCCGGCGTCGGCGCTTCGGGCACTTGCAGCACTTGCTGCAGCCATTCGCCCAGCGCGCCGATGGCATCCGGTTCGGCACGCGACAGCAAGGTCGGCAAGGCGGCGATGGCGGCATCGAAATCATGCAGCATCAAACGCGCCTGCTGGCGCACGATGCCGCGGAATTCTTCCATGCTGAAGCCCTGCGTGTACTGCGGCTTGACCAATTTGAGGGCCAGGTTGACCCTGCGCTCGTCGGCGATCATGCGGAAGCGGTAGATGTAGAACAGCGCGCGCACGGCCGCTTCCACCAGGCCCCCATGCTGCATGTCCTCGTCCATCTTGCGCGTTTCGCAACGCACGTATTCGCAATGCTCGGGCGAGATACCGGGATGCGGGCGCGGCGGCGAGGTGTCGCCGAGGGCTTGTCCCGTCAGCGCCTGCACCAGGGGTGAACCGTACACCAGGTCGAAGGTCGTTTCCTGCACCGTATCGCGCCAGTCGCGCCAGCTGTTCAAGCCGGCCGTGATGGCATCGGAGAAGGCCTCCTGCATGGCCAGCAGCGGGTTGTCGGGCGCCACCGGCTGGCGATGCGCACGCACTTTTTCCGCCTCCTTGGCCACCAGCTTGGCCAGCGGATTGTGGTCCGTCCAGCGCTCGTACGAGACGCGCAGCGGATGCGTGAGTTGCAGGAAGCGCGCCGACTGCGGCGTGACCATGGCGCGCACCCACGGCTGCGCAAACGTGCGGTACAAAGCCAGGTTCACTTCGGACACGCGCGCGGCGGCGGCGAATTTGCGGTCATTTTCCACGCTTGGCTGCACGATGGCGCGCACATCGTCGATGCCGCGGTGTTCGACCTGCAGCACGTAGTCGCCGCTGGCCAGGTCCGCGTTCGGCGTATCGGGCGTCTTGTCGACGATCCGCGCTTCGTAAATGCCGGCCGGCAGCAGGTTGATCAGGTCGATATTGCTGGCAAATTTCTGGTGCTCCTTGTGCCCTACCTTGGACGAGACGAAAATGCCCAGGTGGCCGATGCTGTCATGTACGGCGTACACGATGGTCTGGTCGTGCAGCAGCACATCGTTGTCGTCGCGGTACAGGTCCGTGATCCAGCCCAGCGCCTGCGGCGGCGGCGTGATGTTGTCGCCGTTCGAGCAGAACACGACGATGGGCGAACGGATATTGCGCAAGTCCAGGCGCACGCCGTCGGAGGTGATCAACTCCGCCGTGGCCAGGCGGTTGCCGATAAACAGATTGTCGACGATGTACTGCATCTCGACGTCGTTGAGGAACACGTGACCGCCCCAGTATTTTTCAAATTCCAGGTAGCGGGGCGCTTCCGTATCGATGTTCGCGTACAGGTTGTACTGCTTGCTCCACAGGGTATTGGCCGGGTTCAGCTTTTCGAAATTCTGCACCAGGCTGGCGCCGTCGAAACGGCCCTTGCCCAGGTCGCCCGCCAGGGCCGTGGCCCAGCTGCCGCCCATCAGGCCACCCGCATAGCGCATCGGATTGCGGCCATGCCAGCCTGCCCAGTACGACACGGGCGCGCCGGCCACGATGATGGGGCCGAACAGTTCCGGGCGCATGGCCGCCGTCATGAGGATTTGCCAGCCCGCCTGGCAATTGCCGATGACGACGGGCTTGCCCTCGCTGAGCGGATGCAGGGCGATGACTTTTTCCAGGAAGGCCGCCTCGGCGTGCATCACGTCTTCCACCGTCTGTCCCGGCACGGGATCGGGCAGGAAGCCGACGAAGTAGCACGGATGGCCGGCGCGCAGGGCCACGCCGATTTCGCTCTCGGCCTTGAAGCCGCCGATGCCGGGGCCGTGGCCGGCGCGCGGGTCGACGACAACAAAAGGGCGCTTCGATGGATCAGGCTCGGGCGCATCGGGCGTCAATATGCGCGCCAGGCCGTAGTTGACGGGACGCGCCAGCTCCAGGCCGGACATCACCAGTTCGGCGGGGAAGTCCAGCACGTTCGGCACTTCCTCGGCCAGATGCTCCTGGTACTGGTTGCCGCGCCGGCGCATCACGTCCGCGTACAGCACGATGCGCTGCCACGAGTCGCGCGCATAGTCACCCAGCACGCCCAGCGACGGCAAGCCGCCGGTGGAGAAAAATGGAGCAGTTTCGATCTTCATGGCTATCCTTTTCATGCAAAAAACGCCGGAACATTCCGGCGCGGGGGCTAAGCCATCTGGCTGATGGTCTTGCGAAAGCGCGCCAGCGCGAAGGTAAACAAGGCCGTGCCGATGGCCAGCAGGGCCAGGAACGGTTTCCACACCACGTCGATGCCGGCGCCCCGGTACAGGATCGCCTGGCTCAATTCGACGAAATGCGTGGTCGGGGCGATCAGCATGATGTTCTGCACCAGTTCGGGCATGCTTTCGCGCGGCGTGCTGCCGCCCGAGAGCATCTGCAGCGGCAGCAGCACGAGGATCAGCAGCATGCCGAACTGCGGCATGCTGCGCGCCACGGTGGCGAGGAAAATGCCCATCGACGTGGTGGCGAACAGGTGCAGCGCCGCGCCGCACAGGAACAGCGCGATCGAGCCTTCGATGGGCACGTGCAGCATGCCGCGCACCACCAGGTTCAGCGACAGGGCGGCGGCCAGCAGCACCACCAGGCCCATCGACCAGACCTTGCCCAGCATGATCTCGGCCGGCGTCACGGGCATCACCAGCAAGTGCTCGATGGTGCCGTGTTCGCGCTCGCGGATCAGCGCCGCACCCGTCAAAATAATCGACAGCATCGTCACCTGGTTGATGAGTTCCATCAGCGAGCCAAACCACGCCTGGCTCAGCGAAGGATTGAAGCGCGCACGCATCACCAGCTCCACCGGCGAGACGGCCGCGCCGCGATAGCGCTTGGCGAATTCGGATATTTCGCCGGCGACAATCTGCTGGATATAGCCGCTGCCGCTGAAGGCCTGGCTCATGCGCGTGGCGTCGACGTTCAGCTGCAGCTCCGCCTGGCGCCCACCGAGCACGTCCGCCTGCAGCTTGGGCGGGATCGTCAGGACAAACGTGTACTGGCCCGCGTCCAGGCCCGCATCGACCTGGCTCTGGTTGATCATGGCCGGCGGCGTGAACTGCGGCGGGAAGAAGGCCGAAGCGATGCGCCCCGACAGCGGCGAGCCATCCTCGTCGACGATGGCGATCGAGGCCATGTGCAGGGTTTCCGGCTTGGCCGTGGCGGCCACGTAGATGGCCAAAGTGAAGGTGTAGAGGATCAGGATCAGCATCATCGGATCGCGGATCAGGCTCCAGATTTCCTTCACGCCCAGGCGGTAGATGTTTTCAAGATGGCGCATCTCAGCTCTCCTGTTTCTTCAGCAGCGCCACCGTCACGCCAAGGATCACGGGGATCGCCACGATCAGGGGCCAGAACGAGGCGTGCAGGTCGCCGAATCCCAGCGCCTTGTTGAACACGCCGCGGCTGATATTGAGCATGTGCGTGGCCGGGTACATCAGACCGATCGCCTTGCCCACGCCTTCCATCGAGGAGACGGGATTGAGCAGGCCGGAAAACTGGATGGCCGGGATCATGGTGCCGATCATGGTCACGAACAGGGCTGCGATCTGGCTGCGCGTAAACGTCGAAGCGAACAGGCCGATGCCGGTGGCGCAGATATTGAAGATGAACGTGGCGCCGATCAGGGTCGGCAGACTGCCCTTGATCGGCACGCCAAAGGCGGTGACCGCCAGCAGCGCCATGAGGGCGAAGTTGAACATGGCCAGCACGACGTACGGCACCTGCTTGCCGAGCAAGAATTCCAGGCGCGTGACGGGCGTCACATACAGGTTGATGATGGAACCGAGTTCCTTTTCACGCACCACGGACAGCGCCGCCAGCATGGCCGGCAGCATCAGCAGCAGCAGGGGAATCACGGCCGGCACCATGGCCGGCAGGCTTTTCACGTCGGGGTTGTAGCGGTAGCGCGTCTGGATGGCGACGGGATTGCTCATCGTGATGCCATAGCGGTGCAGGGCCTGGTCGGCCAGCCACAGCTGATGCATGCCCTGCACGTAGCCCTGCACGGTTTCGGCGCGCATCGGCATGGCGCCGTCGATCCAGGCGCCCACCTGGGCTGGCGCGCCGCGCTGCACGTCGCGCGCAAAGCCGGGCGGAATCTCGATCGCCAGCGACAGTTCGCCGCTGCGCATGCGCTTGTCGATATCGGCATAGTCGCGCAACGGCGGGCGCTCGACGAAGTAGCGCGAACCGGCCAGGTTGTTCGTGTAATTCTGGCTCAGGGTGGTCTGGTCGTGGTCGAGCACCGCATAGCTCAAGTCTTCCACATCCAGGCTGATGCCGAAGCCGATGACGAACAACAGCAGCACGGAGCCGCCCAGCGCCAGGGTCAGGCGCACGGGGTCGCGGCGCAATTCCAGCGTTTCGCGCCACATGTAGCTGAGCATGCGCCCCAGACTGAAACGGCTGCGCTGCTGCTTCTGCTGCGGCGCCTGCACTGCCGCCTTTTGCCCCGGCGCCTCGCTTTCCTGCGCTTCGGCCGCTGCCGTGCCGCCGCCCGCCTCTTCCAGATAGGCGATGAAGGCCGCTTCCAGCGAGGGCGCGCCCTTCTTGCGTACCAGTTCGGCCGGCGCATCGCTGACCAGCACTTTACCGGCATGCATCAGCGAGATGCGGTCGCAGCGCTCGGCCTCGTTCATGAAGTGGGTGGAGATGAAGATGGTGACGCGGTCGCGCCGCGCCAGCTCGATCATCAGGCGCCAGAAATTGTCGCGCGCGATCGGGTCGACGCCGGACGTGGGTTCGTCGAGGATCAGCATCTCCGGCTTGTGCACCATCGCCACGGCCAGCGACAGCCGCTGGCGTATGCCCAGCGGCAGGCTGTCGGGCAAGTCGTCCATCACGGCGCGCAAGTCGAAGCGCTGCGCCATTTCGTCGATGCGGGCGGCGATTTGCGCCTCCGGCACGTGGAACAGGCGCGCATGCAGCACCAGGTTCTGGCGCACCGTCAGTTCGCTGTACAGCGAGAACGCCTGCGACATGTAGCCGACCCTGCGGCGTGTGTCGATATCGCTGGAATCGACTTCCTTGCCGAACAGCCAGGCCTTGCCTTCCGTCGCCGGCAGCAGGCCCGTGAGCATCTTCATGGTGGTCGACTTGCCGCAGCCGTTCGAGCCGAGAAAACCGAAGATCTCGCCGCGGCCGATGCGGAAATTCACATGGTCGACGGCCGTGAAATCGCCGAAGCGCATGGTCAGGTCTTGCGCCTCGATGGCGACGTCCTGCGCGCTGGCAGCGTCCAGCGGCGTGATGACCACGGGCTGGTGACCCGCGCGCTTGGCTTCGGGCAGCAGCTTGATGAAGGCCGCCTCCAGGTTGTCGCTTTGCGTGCGCGCCAGCAGTTCGGCCGGCGTGCCCGTATCGAGTACCTTGCCGTCATCCATGGCCACCAGCCAGTCGAAGCGCTGCGCCTCATCCATGTAGGCGGTGGCGACCATCACGCTCATTTGCGGGCGCTGCACGCGAATGCCGGCGATCAGGTCCCAGAACTGGGCCCGCGCCAGCGGATCGACGCCGGTGGTCGGTTCATCGAGAATGAGCAGGTCGGGATCGTGGATCAGGGCGCAGCACAGGCCCAGTTTCTGCTTCATGCCACCCGACAGCTTGCCCGCCGGGCGCGCCAGGAACGGTTGCAAGCCAGTGCTGCGGGTCAGCTGGTCGATGCGGCGCCGGCGTTCGGCGGCATCGTGGCCGAACAGGCGCGCGAAAAACTGCAGGTTTTCCTCGACCGACAGGGTCGGATACAGATTCTTGCCCAGGCCTTGCGGCATGTAGGCGATGCGCGGACAGACAGCGTCGCGATGGCGCGCATCGCGCATGTCGCCGCCCAGCGCCATGACGCTGCCCTGCTGCACGGCGCGCGCGCCGGCCACCAGCGACAGCAGACTCGATTTGCCTACGCCATCGGGCCCGATCAAGCCGACCATGCAGCCGGCCGGCACATCGAGGTCGATGGCGTCGAGCGCCACCGTCTTGCCGTAATGCTGGCTGACGCCCTTGATGCTGACGACAAATGGGGTCACGTCCATGGTCACTGCGGAACTTTGGCCGTCAGTTCAGCCGGCCATGCCTGCTGCGCATCGAGACGCACCCAGGCCACGCCGGGCAAGCCCACTTTCACCAGCGCCAGGTGCTTTTGCAGCAGCTCGCGGCTGATCTGCGCTTTCACGCGGAACATCAGCTTCTGGCGCTCGCTGGCCGTTTCCACCGTCTTCGGCGTGAACTGCGCGCTGGCAGCGACAAACGAGATCGTCGCCGGAATCACGTAATTGGGCGCCGCATCGAGGATGATGCGCACTTCGCCGCCCATCGCCACCTTGCCGGCCGCCGTCTCGGGCAGGAAGAAGGTCATGTAGACGTCCGACAGGTCGACCAGGTTGAGCACCTTGCCGCCACCGGCCAGTACTTCGCCCTGCTGCGCCACCAGGTATTGCACGCGGCCGTCGCGCGGCGCCGCCAGCTGGCCATCGGCCAGGTCGGCGTCGATGCGCGCGGTGGTCGCTTCGGCGGCCGTCACGGCCGAACGCGAACCGACCACTTGCGCTTTGGCCGCATCGATGGCCGCCTGCGCCGCCGTGACCTGCGCCTTGGCCGCATTCAGGGCCGCGGCCACGCTGCGCACGCGGGCGCGGTCATCGTCGAGTTCCTGCACCGAGGACGCGCCCTCTTTCGACAGGGTTTCCGAGCGGGCCAGGCGGCGGCGGGCCGCATCGAGTTCGCTTTCACGCTGCGCCACCATGGCCAGCGCGGCCGCCTTGTCGCTCTCGCGCACGGCCACCTGCGCCTGCGCACCGACCACCGCGTCGGAGGCCTGCTGCTGGCGCGCGCGCGCCTCGTCGCGCTGGGCCACCAGGGAATCGACCTGCATGGTGGCCAGCGGCTGGCCCGCCTTGACGAAGTCGCCCTCGCGCACGAGGATCTCCTTGACGCGGCCGGCCAGCTTGGTGGCGACGTCGATTTCGGTCGCTTCGATGCGGCCGTTGCCGCTGACAAACCCCTCACCGGGGCCAGTGGGACGCATTTTTTGCCAGGCCACATAGCCCAGCACGAGAACGGCCACGACCAGCGCCGCGGGGATGATTTTTTTCTTCAGTTGTGCATTCATGGTATCGGGCCGATCAAATTAGTGGGTGGAAGCGGCGGCGGCGACAGGCGCGCCGCCGCCCAGCGCGGCATACAGGCTGACCTGGCTGGAGAGCAGCGCGCGGCGCGTCTGCACCAGTTGCTGCTCGACCGTCAGCAGGTCGCGCTGGGCATCGAGCACTTCCAGGTAGGGCGCTGCGCCATTGTCATAGCGCAGCTTGGCCAGGCGCGCGCGTTCGCTCTGCGCGGCCAGGGTGGTCTTGCCGATGTCGACCTGCAGCGCCAGCCAGCGCCGGTTCGACAAGGCGTCGGCCACTTCGCGAAACGCGCCCTGCACGCTCTTTTCATAATTGGCCACGGCCACGTCGCGGCGTACCTCGGCCAGGTCCATGTTGGCGCGGATGCGGCCCGCGTCAAAGATCGGCAGCACCAGGCGCGGCGCGAAATTCCAGGCGCCGCTGCCAGAATCGAACAGGCCGCTCAATTCCGCGCTGGCCGTGCCGTAGGCGGCCGTCAGCGAAATGGTCGGAAAGAACGCGGCGCGCGCGGCGCCGATATTGGCTTGCGCGGCGCGCAGCTGATGCTCGGCCGCCATCAGGTCGGGACGCTGCGTGAGCAAGGCCGAGGGCAGGCCCGCATGCAGCGGCTGCAGCACGCTGGCGTCGTCGAAGCGGCGCGTGTCTGGCGTCAGGTCGACCGGGCCGCCCACCAGCTGGGCCAGCGCGTGCGCCTGCACGGCGCGCGCCTGCTCCAGCTGCGCCGACAGCGAGAGTGCCTGGCTGAGCAGCGTTTCCACCTGCGTCAGGTCCAGCTTGGAAATCGAACCGACCTCGAAGCGGCGCGTAAAGATGCGCAGCGACTCGGCGCGGCTGTCGACCGTGGCGCGCGCCAGCGCCACGCGTTCATCGAGTTCGCGCAAGCTCAGGTAGCCATTGGCCACCTGCGCCACCAGGGCCACGCCGACGGCGCGGCGTGCCTCGTCGCTGGCCAGCAGGGTTTGCAGCGCGCTGTCCTTCAGGCTGCGCACGCGGCCCCAGAAATCGAGCTCCCAGGCGCTCACGTTCAAGCCCGTTTGATACTGCGCGCTCGTCATGGGGCGGCCCGTCACGCTCAGGTCACCGGGCACGCGCGTACGGCTGCCGGAGGCGCCCAGCGCAATGGTGGGGAATTGTTCCGCGCGCTGGATGCCATACGCGGCGCGTGCCTCTTCCACGCGCAGGGCGGCGATGCGAATATCGCGGTTGCCCGCCAGCGCCTGCGCAATCAGCGCCTGCAGGCGCGCGTCGGCAAAATAGGCTTGCCAGGCGATGTCCGCCGCGCGCGCGCCGGCGGGATCGGTTTCCGGATACTGCGCCGCCACGGGCAGCGGCGGTGGCGCGTACGGCGGCGCCATCGAGGTGCAGCCGGTCAGGGCCAGCGTGGCGGCCAGTGCAGTGGCCAGCGCGGCCATCCTGGCGCACGCAGATAAAGCGGGAACAGGCATGATCATCTTCTTCCAGTCAATTCAGAATGTTGTAGCCGCCGTCGACATACAAGGTGCCGCCCGTGATGGCGCGCGCGCCGTCGCCGGCGAGGAAGGCGCACAGCGCGCCCACGTCCTCGATGGTGGCCAGGCAGCGCATGGGCGAGCGTTCGATGGCGTCGGCCATCAGGCGGTCGAAATGGGCAATGCCGGAAGCGGCCCGCGTCTCCAGGGGCCCCGGCGAGATGGCATTGACGCGGATGCCTTGCGGACCCAGTTCGGCCGCCAGGTAGCGCACCGATGCTTCCAGCGCCGCCTTCACGGGACCCATCAGGCCATAGTCGGCGATGACTTCTTCGGCGCCCAGGTAACTCATGGTCATCAGGCTGCCGCCGTCCGGCATCAGCGGTTCGGCCAGTTTCGCCATGCGCATGAAGGAGTGGCAGGAGATATCCATCGCCTGCGCGAAGCCGTCGGCCGAACTGTCCGTGACGCGGCCATGCAAGTCCTGCTTGGGCGCGTAAGCGATGGAATGGACGACGAAATCGAGCCGCCCCCACTGCTGCTCGATCTGCGCAAACAGCGCTTCGAGCTGGCCCGGCACGGCCACATCGAGCGGCGCCATGATGGCCGCCTGCACTTGCTGCGCCAGCGGCTCCACATGTGGACGCGCCTTGTCATTGAGCCAGGTCACGGCCAGTTCGGCGCCAGCCGCGCGCAAGGCGCTGGCGCAGCCCCAGGCGATGCTTTGCGCGTTGGCGATGCCCACCACCAGCCCGCGTTTTCCCCGCAATGGCAGGAATGGCGGCACGGACGCCGTCATGGTTGATTCGGACGCAGGGCGGGCCAGGGCGTGGCCGCGTTCACGCATCGCACCGCGCCGGCGCGCATGGCGGCGGCGCACATGGCCAGCGTGACGCCGCCGGCGCGCGCATACGGCAAGGCAATGGGAGTGTGGGGGTGTAAGGTATTGCACGCGTCAGGCGCGGGGATCTGCATCTTCATGAATCGGGCTTCCGTCACTGAAATTCGAGGCCAGCACCAGTGCATTCTCGGGGAACTGGTACGGGGCGAAATTACTCTACAGCATTTAGACGCGTGATTCGTGATGAGTCCGATACGCATTCCATGACGCTTTGAGCTAGGTCAACTATAAGTGCGATTGCGGCAATGCAGCATTGATGTAAATCAAATTTTACCTCAATATTAACTAAATGAAATATTTTTCAGGCAAGCGTGCGGGCGTGCGTATTTGATAATACCGCTGGGCTGGCAGGAAGAAAAGGGACTTTTCCGGCGCAGATGGGCATTATTTGAAAAACAAGCAGCGCTGGACGCCGGCCGATGGCAGGCGGCGGGGGAGAGATGGAATGGGGGCCATGCTATTGCATTGCAACATGGCCCGCCATGCCTTGCGGAACTGCGCTGAATGGCCTTATTGGCGCGGCGCCGCGGCGGGACGCGAATACAGGTCGATGATGGTGCTGATGCCATCCTGGCATACGGCGCAGAAGGTCTCGCTGCGGTCGAACATGATGCATTGCATCTCGGGGCGGTAGTAGCCGGACGACTCGTAGTTCGCGCCTTCGAAGGCGCCCACCGCATGGCGCTGCGGCGCCTTCGAGAACAGCTGCTGCGTGTACGCCAGGTCGGCCTTGAACAAGTCGCTCATCTCGCTTTCCGGGCGGTTGGCCGCGCGCAGGGCGGCGCGCTGCTTCTGGTATTCGCGCGCATGGCTGTCATACGCCTCCTTCGGCCATGGCGTGGGCAGCGGCGTGCCGGCCTTGACGTGGTTCTGCCATTTCAGCCTGGCCGGATCGCGCAGCGCCGTGGCGTTCGGCTCCCACGGTTCCTGCCGCTCGCCATTCGACTGATAGGCCACGGGCGACGTGTAGTACTCGTCGGCCAGGCCCGCAAAGTGGTGGCCGAATTCATGCACGAACAGGTAATTGGCCCAGTCGTTGTTGGCTGCGGCCGTGCTGAACTGGCCGAAGATGCCGCCACCGCCGTAGGTGTCGTTGTTGACGAGGATTTCGATGAATTCATACGGCGCATACTGCGCCAGGTCACGCAGCGCGCGGTTGTCCGTCGTCAGCACATAACGCTCGCTGCCGAAAATATCGTAGCGCGTACCCAGCGGCGACGCATGGTGCACGCCCGTCGATGGACGCGACACGCCCGATTCCTGCGTCGGCGCGGCCATGGCCCACACATTGAAGTCATTGGCCCGTTCGCGGAACGGCGAGACCGTAAACAGGTGTTCGGCCAGTTTGCGCGCCGTCGCTTCGAACTTGCCCATTTCGGCGGCCGTGTAGCCGTCGCCCATGATCAGCAGGTCGACCTTCCCGGACGAGGGGCCACTGATGCGGATCGGTATCGGCTTGACGGGTGCCGGCGGCTGCTTGCGGATCACGTCCTGCGCGGCCGGGTCGACATCGGTGCTCCACACAACGGAAAACAGGCCGCGCTCGTCGCGCTTGAGGATGCGCACGCGCACGGGCTGCTCGGGCTGCGGGAAACGCACGGACTCCTGAAACGCGCGCGTGGTGGTTTTCGCTTCGTCGGTACTGGCCCATTCACCGAAGATGGTGGAAAAACCGCGCGAATACAGCACCTTGCCCGACTGGATATCGACCACTTCCAGCAGATTGTTGCCACGGTTGCTGTCATCGATGGGGCGCGCCGGGTTGCCCGGCCATGGCAAGGGCTCGACCAGCACGCGCTCGACCGCATAATGCTCGCCCAGCGCATTGCCGCTGTGCTGGTAATCGAGGCGCATGGTGGCCGGCGGCGCAGTGGCCGCCTGCGCGGCAGGGACGATGCCAGCGGCCAGCGCCAGCGCGCAGAGGAAGGATCGAATCGGGGTCTGCTGCATGTCATTCCTAAAACGGTAGAAAAACAGGTGAAGGGAACGGTTTTCCAAACAATCGGCGGGCCTGCCGTCCGGCGCGGAAAAAACCGCTGCGGCACATTGTAGCGAGAGGAAGCGAGCGTGCAAAGCGCCCATTTCACACGCTACGCTTGACCATGCGAGACTATCGTTTTATATTAGACTGACTAGTCGATCAATTAAAAGGAGAGCCCATCGCCATGCGCACCATCGATCCCGGCAAACACGCGGCCCGCCGCGACGCCATTCTCGCCGCCGCGCGCACTTGCTTCGCGCGCAAGGGCTTTCACCAGACCAGCACCGCCGCCATCTGCGCGCAAGCGGGCATGAGTCCGGGCAACCTGTTTCACTACTTCCCCACCAAGCAAGCCATCATCGCTGCCATCGTCGACCAGGAAGGCAGCGAGACGGCCGCCTATTTCGCCGGCGTGCAAGGCAGCGCCGATGCGTACGGCGCCCTGCTCGATTTCATGGACCTGGTGCTGGCGCTGGCGGCCGACGGGGATGTGGCGGGACTGGCGCTGGACATTGCCGCCGAAGCGATGCGCGATCCGGATATCGCGGGCAGGGTGGCGCGCAACGATGCCGTGCTGCGCGCCGGCGTGCAGGCGCTGCTGGAAAGCGCTGCGGCGCGAGGCCAGGTCGACGCCGCGCTCGACCCCGCGCAAACGGCCGGCTGGATCGCCGCGCTGATCGACGGCATCTTCAACCGGGTCGCCGTCGATCCCCATTACGCGCCATCGGCGCAGCGCGCCAGCCTGCACCTGTTATTGGCGCGCTTCCTGCGCCCTGCCCTGGCATGAGCGGCGCCATGCAAACCCCGCCGACGCGCATCGCCGACGTCGACGCCCTGCGCGGCTGCGCCCTGTTCGGCATTTTGGTCGTCAATATCGGTGCCTTCGCCACGCCGTGGTTCGGCCTGGGCTTGACCGATCCGGCCTTTCACGGCGGCGTGGACCGCGCCACGCATTTTCTCGTCGCGCTGCTGTTCGAGACCAAGTTCTATCTGCTGTTTTCCTTCCTGTTCGGCTACAGCTTCACCTTGCAGATGCAGGCGGCGGCGCGCGCCGACGCGCCGTTCGTGCCGCGCATGCTGCGCCGGCAAGCTGGCCTGTGGCTGATCGGCGCCCTGCATGCCGTGTTCCTGTTTCATGGCGACATACTCACCACCTACGCCGTGCTGGGCATCGTGCTGCTGGTGCTGCACCGCTGCGGCGAACGCCAGGCGCTGTCACTGGCGTTGGTGCTCGTCACCGTCTGCGTGGGGTTCTGGGCATCGATGGCCTGGCTGCAAAGCCTGCAGCCGGCGGGCGACGCGGCGGACAACGCCGTGGCGATGGCGCAGAAGGCGGCGGCCGCGCTGGCCGCCTACCGCGCCACGCCGGCCACCGTGATTACCCAGCACCTGCGTGAACTGAGCGACATCTGGATCGTCCTGCTGCTGGTGCAAGCGCCGTGCGCACTGGCCATGTTCCTGTGCGGCCTGGCCGCCGGCAAGCGCGAGATGCTGCTGCACGCCAGCGCATACCTGCCGCTGCGCCGCCGCCTGCTGTGGGCCGGCGCGCTGGTGGGCCTGCCCGGCGCCGCCTTCTATGCGTGGACCTCCGTGTATGCGCAAAGCCAGGCATGGCAGGTGGCGGGACTGGCCGTGGGACTGGCGAGTGCGCCGCTGCTGGCGGGCGCTTACCTGGCGCTGGCGCTGGCCCTGTTCGAGCGCCTGCGCGACGGCACGCTGTTTGCACTGCTGGCCGATACGGGCCGCATGGCCCTGTCGAACTACCTGCTGCAGTCGGCCATCTGTGCCTGGCTGTTCCTCGCGTATGGCGCGCGGCTGATGGGCAGCGTCTCGCCGCTCGCTGCGCTGGCGCTGGCTGTCATCCTCTTTTGCGTGCAGCTGCCACTGAGCCGCTGGTGGCTGCGCGGCCACGCGTATGGCCCCGTCGAGTGGCTGCTGCGGGCATTGACGATCGCCGCGTGGCCGCGCTGGCGGCGGTAGCGGCGCCTATTTGTAGCGGTACAGCGGTTGGCGCAGCTGGATCGGACGGATATCGAGACGCAGCTTCAGCACCGAATACGCTTCCGCCTCGGTCGAACTGTAGCCGACGCTGTTGACCGTTTTACTGAAGCGGAACTCGAAGCCCAGGTCCGGGTACGGGTCGCGCGGGTTGCCGAAGGCGATGCCGATGGCTTCCTGCTGGGCGTTGTCGATCAGGTTGCCCATCAGGTCGAGCACGGCGTTATTGCCGAGAATATCGTTGGTAAACACGGGTTCGCGCATGTCGGGCTGGTTCGGATCGAGCTTGTTGTCGGCCTTGTCCGGCGACGGCGTAAACACGCGCGTGACGAGGTTGAATTTGTCGCCCCGGTCCAGATAGCTGATGGCGGCGTTGCTGATATTGAAATTTTTCACGCCACGGTCGCTGATGGCGCCCGACAGGTCGATCAGCAAGGCGCCGCTGTAACCGATGACTTCCACGTCGCGCATGGCGTCGACCACCATGGCGCTGTTTTCATCGATACCCAGTCCCAGGTGATAGCCTTTTTTCAGCATCACGGGAATCATGCGCGCAAAACGCCCGCGTACCAGCAGATGCTGGTCCACGAAGACATCGCTGCCGATGAAGCCCAGCCCCGGCGCAATCTCGCGCCCGTCCGTGACGCCCATCTTGAGCATGTCGAGCACGGGCTTGGCATCGTAGAACATGGTGGTGCTCATGATGGCGGCGCCGGCGCTGGAACCGGCGATCACGCCGCCGCTGCGGTAGACCGACCAGATGGCTTCCAGCGCGGCCGTGCGGCTGCCGTCCGGGCGCAGCAAGGCTTGCGTGATGCGGCCCTGGTCGCCGCCGGCAAAATAGATGCCGCTGGCCGACTTGATCTGCGTGACGATGGCCGGATCTTCGGCCGCCTTGCGGTAATCGCGATTGGGCAGCTTGACGGCCAGCGGCACGAAAAAGGCATCGGCGCCATATTGATTGAGTTTTTGGATGATGCTTTCACCCGATTTTTCCGGATTCATCGCGGCCGAAGCCAGCACGGCGATCCGCGCGCCCGGCCCGCCCGACAACTTGACGATGCGCTGCCAGACTTCGGCATTGTCGGCGCGCAGGCCGCCGCCGATGATGACGAGGGTGCCCTGCGGCGCGCTGCCGATGGCACTGCCGCCGGGCGCCGCCACGGCATGGAAGCAGCACAATGCCAGCGCGAACAGCAGCGCGGCGCGGAAGGTGTGATACAGGCTTGAAGATGATTTCATGGTGCCTCTCGAATACAAGGAAAGGGGCACGCGCCTGGCGCGCGCCCTTGCTGCCAAAACTGCTGCTTGCAACCCAACGCCATCGGACTACGATGCTACCCGCTGCGTGTGACAGCCGTATTGCGGTATCTCCTGCTTTGCCGCCTTATTTGAAGCTGTAATTGGCGCTGGCATAGAAGCGCCGCCCACGCGGGTCCGAATAAGTAGGGTCATAGCCGGACAGGAAGTAATACGCCTGGTTCGAGTACGGCGGGCTGGTATTGAACAGATTCTGTATGCCCGCGCGCAGCTTGAACTGCTTGCTGACCGCATACGCAGCCGACATGTCCCACAGCGTGTAGGCCTTGACCCGGTTCGGCTTGACGACGCTGCCGTCGTCCGTGTTGATGGCCGAATTCTGGTCAGCATAGCCGCTCGAATAGGTGTTCGACAGGCTGGCCGAATACGGTCCGTTGTCCCAGTCCAGCGTGATCGTATGGCGCCAGCGCTGCACCACGCCGTCCGTGACGAATTTATTGAGGTTACTGATAAAAACGTCTCCAGGGCTGGTCTGGATTTTCGAGTCGAGCACATACGTGCCGCTCAGGTGGCCGCCGAAACGCCCCCACGCCGTTTTCACGCCATGCAGGTCGGCCGTGATATCGATGCCCGCGGCTTTTTGCGCACCGCGGTTTTCCTTGCGCAGCTCGATGTAGTCGATTTCATTGTCCTTGTTGCGATGCACCAGGTCGCCGTACTTGGCCAGGTTGCCGAGGATGATGTCGTCGCCGATTTCGCTGATCAGGTCCGTGCGCTGGATGTTCCAGTAGTCGGCACTGAAGGTCCAGTGCTGGCTCGGTTCGAGCACCAGGCCGGCCGTGAACTGGCGGCTGCGCTCCGGTTTCAGCTTGTCGTTGCTGTAGCGGCGCGTATCCCAGTTATCGGCGCAGACGGAATAGTCATTGTTCTCGCTCGCGCAATACACGGGATCGGGCAAGGTCGCCGTGCTGCTGTAGGCGGTGGGACGGTGCAGGTCCGACATCGATGGCGCGCGGAAGCCCTTGCCGGCCGAGGCGCGCAGCAGCACCTGCTTGCTGGGCATGTAGGTCAGGCCGATTTTAGGACTCAAGGCGCCGCCTACCTGCTGGTAATGGTCGTAGCGACCCGACAACTGCGCCTGCCACTGTTTGGTAAACGGCAGCAGCAGTTCGCTGTAGATGGCTTGCACGTTGCGGCTGTCGCTGGTGGCCACGCCGCCTTCGGGCGCCGCGTCGTTGTTGATGTTGTCACTCATCAGCAACGCCGATGGCCGGAACTCGGTGCGTTCACGGCGCACTTCGCCGCCCACGGCCAGCGCCATATCGCCGCCGCCCAGCGCCATCAGCGCGCGCGACGCCTTGAAGTCGAGCGAGTCCATGACGCCGCGCGCATGCCGTACTTCATCATTGACCTGGATGCTGTCGAGCAGCGCCTTGCCTTCCGTTCCCGATGGCCCGAAGGGATTGATGCGGCCATCGGCGATACCTTCCAACAGCTTGTCGTACAGGACATAGCCATGGGTATCCTTGTCCTTGACCACATTGACGCTGTGGTTCAGGCCCACGTCGTAATCCCAGCCGGCGAGCGTGCCGGTGGCGCCGACCACGAAGCGCTGGCTCTCGCTGGTCAGCTCGCTGGTGCGCATGCCCGCCTCGTTCAGGCGCATGCGCAGTTCCAGCTCGCGTCCCACCGGTTCGCCATCCTCGTCAAGCGCCGTATCGAAGCCGGCATTGGCCAGCTGCGGCACCTTGCTGTAATCGAGATAGCCGATCACGCGCGCCGACGAACCCACGTAATAGCTGCGCGAGCGGCTCAGCGCCACCTCCGCATACAGCTGGTGGTCGTTGTTCAGCTTCAGCACGCCGCGCGTCAGCAGGTTCTGCTTGTCCGTCTTCGGGTACAGCTCCGTGTCGCCCATGTAGTCATAGGTACAGGCGTCGACGCCGCCCGTTCCCGCCGGCAGGTACAGATTGGCCGGCGGCGAACAGTTCGGGATCGACAGATTGATCTGCCGGTTGGTGATGGGCTGGCCGTTGAGCTGGAAATCGTTGTCCTGCAAATGCGTGCGCTGGGCGCCGCTGAGGCGGATATTCGCCGGGCTGGTAAAACTCGACAGCAAATGCCCCAGGCGCTGCGGCACCTGCAGGTTCGGGATGAACTTGCGCTGCGAGGAGCTGAGGCGGTCCGTCTTTTGCATGTCGACCACGGCAAAGATATTGTAGCCATCCGCCGCCAGGTCACCCGTGCCGGCCGTGATGCTGGCCGTACGCTTGCCTGCCCCGCCTTCCTGCGTGCCGCTGCCGTAGACGTTCAGCTCCACGCCCTGGTAATCCTTGCGCGTAATAAAATTGATGACGCCGCCGATGGCGTCCGTGCCGTACAGCGCCGAGGCGCCGTCGAGCAGCACTTCCACGCGCTGCAGGGCGGCGGCGGGGATGTTGTTCAGGTCCACGCCCGCATCGTCGCCGGGCGAGGCAAAGTTGGCCATGCGCCGGCCATTGAGCAGCACCAGGGTCGACGACGTGCCCACGCCGCGCAGGTTGGCGCTGTTGAAGCCGCGCTGGTCGCCGCCCACGTTGATGCTGACGCCATCGGTCAGGCCGCCCACGTTGGCCGACACGCGCGCCATCAGCTCGGCCGCCGTCGTCACGCCCGCCTTGTCGATCTCGGCGCGCGTGATGATCTGCACCGGCAGCGCCGTCTCCGATTCCAGGCGCTTGATGGCCGACCCCGTGATCTCCACGCGCTGCATTTTTTTCGGCGCCGGCTCGCCATCCCGCGCCGGCTCCTGCTCCTGTACCTGCGCCTGCGCCAGCGCGCCGCTGGCCAGCATGCCCAGTGCCGCCGACACGCCCACGGCCCCCAGCGCCAGGCGCATGGCATGCGCCAGCGCCGACTCGCGTGGCAATACGGAACGGCCGACCTGTCTTTTCATGTGCATTGCATCTCTCCCCGATGGTGTATGTCTGATTTTTATCATGATTTTTGTACTGCCTTGCGCTGCCTGGATACTGCTGTCCGGGGCCCTGGCACGCCATGCTCGCCGCCGTACAGATAGGCGGCGATGACTTCGCTCAGACGGGCCGCTTTTTCAACGTTCTTCTTGTTCGACACCATCAGCGCCACGGCCAGCGCCTCGATCATGGCCAGCGCCGTGCTGGCGCTGCTGGGCAGGACGGGATGCGTGCTTTGTGCATACAGCGCGTGATCGGCCAGTTCGGCCAGGGGCGACGCGGGCGAGTCGGTGAGCGCCACGATGCAGGCGCCGCGGTCGCGCGCGAAGCTGGCCAGGCCGATGCAGTCGAGCGTATAGCGGGGGAACGAGATCACCACCAGCACGTCGTGCGCCGTCAGGTTGACCAGGTGCCCGGCCGCCACTTCAGAACCGCCGATGCCCACCACTTCCACCACATGCGGACAAAACGGCTGCAGATGCTGCACCAGCATGCCCGCCAGATTGGCCGACAGGCCAAAACCCATCACATACACGACCTTGGCGCGCGTCAGGCGCCGCACCACGGCCTGCATGGCCGGCGGCGACAGGGCATCGGACGTGGCGGCGATATTCGCGGCCGCATATTCCAGGCTTTCCGTGATCGGTGACGTGGCGCGCGCGCGCCGTTGTATCGTACGGCGCAATTTGTCGACTGGCTGCAACAGCGATTGCAGGGTTTCGGCCATGGCGCTGCGCATGGCCGAATAATTCTTTTGCCCGATGTCGCGCGCGAAGCGGCTGATGGTCGCCGTCGAGACCTGGCAACTGTCGGCCAGTTCCTCGATGCCCAGCGCCGTCACGCGCATCTGATTGCGCAGCAGGTAATCGGCGATCTGCCGCTGCGAGGCCGAGCCGCTGGCCAGCACGTGCATCAGCGTTTGCCCCAACGGCGATTGCGCGAAGGCGGCATCGGGCGACGACAGGGTGGCGGCCACTGGCGGGCGGAAGCTGTTACGGGCAGGACTGGCGGATGATTTCATATCACTGGCGGCCTGTGTTCTTGTGCATGGCGGATGACGGATAAAAAGACGAAAACGGGTCGCTGGAACCCACTTTACTCATATCAAAAAGAAAACTCAACAAATATTTGTAAAAGGATTTTCATTGATTTACTTCGTGAAAATAATGCTACATAATCGACCGAAATCCATCAACCGCGCCCCGTTTTGGGGCGAATTCACCATGCAAGTACAACAGCATCCCATCTCCACCGCGCACGCCAGCGTCGCGTGCCAATTGAGCAGCTTCCACTTTGGCGGTGCGGCGGCCAATAGCCGCAGCGGCAAGAAGGTGTATATCCAGGCGGCGCTGCATGCGGACGAGGTGCCGGGCATGCTGGTGTCGCAGTTCCTGCGCCGCGAACTGCTGGCGCTGGAGGCGGCGGGCAAGGTGCACGGCGAAATCATCCTGGTGCCGGCCGCCAATCCGATCGGCCTGGCGCAAGCCATCCATGGCGCGCCGTTCGGCCGCTTCGACCTGACCACCGGCATCAACTTCAACCGCGCCTATCGCCACGTGGCCGATGAACTGAAAACCACGCTCGATGGCCAGCTGGGGCAGGATGCGAAAGCCAACGTGGCGCTGATACGCCAGCATGCGCGCGACGCCGTCGCCGCCTGGCGGCCGTCCACGGATGCGGAGACGCTGAAAAAGACGCTGCTGGGCATGGCCATCGATGCCGACATCGTGCTCGACCTGCATTGCGATAACGAGGCGGCCCTGCACATCTATACGGGCACGCCGCTGGCGGCGCAGATCGCGCCCCTGTCCGCGCTCCTGGGCGCGCGCGCCGTGCTGCTGGAACTGGCGGCCGGCGAAGAGCCGTTCGACGAAGCCTGCAGCCGCCTGTGGTGGGACCTGGACGCACACTTCGGCGGCCGCTATCCGATTCCCGCCGCCTGCCTGTCGACCACCGTCGAATTGCGCGGCGAAGTGGAAGTGAGCTACGCCCTGGCAGAGCGCGACGCCACCGCCCTGCTGCGCTTTCTTGCCATCGAGGGCGTGCTGGAGATCGCCGGCGCCGGCGACGACCTGCCCGCGCCACAATGCCAGCCCACGCCGCTGGCCGGCGTGGAGCCTATCCTCGCGCCGCATCACGGCGTACTGGTGTATCTGCGCGAAATGGGCGAGGTGCTGGCCGCCGGCGATGCGCTGGCCGACCTGATCGATCCGGTCAGCGGCGAGACGACGACCTTGCGCTGCAGCGTCGCCGGTGTCTTCTTTGCGCGCAGCGCCCACCGCCACGTCTTGCGCGGCATGAACGTCGGCAAGGTCGCCGGCGCCATCGCCTTCCGCGGCGGCAGCCTGCTGAGCCAATAAATGTCACCCATGAAAAAATTCAAGCTGCCCAACACCTTCGTCCTGCTGTGCGGCATCCTGGCCATGATCGCGCTGGCGACCTGGCTGGTACCGGGCGGGAAATTCGACACGCAGCTGGTCAACGGCAAGCAGCTGATCATTCCCGGCACGTTTCACTACGTCGACAACAAGCCGCAGGGACTGGCCGCGCTGATGATGGCGCCCATCAAGGGCTTCGTCGACGCCAGCCTGATCATCGGCTTCATCCTGATCGTCGGCGGCGCCTTCGCCGTGCTGCAAAAAACCGAAGCCTTCGATTCGCTGATCAAGGCCATCGCCAAGGCGCATACCAGTTCGCGCTTCGTGCGCGCCGCCATCATTCCCGTCTTCTTCACCATGTTCTCGCTGGGCGGCGCCACCTTCGGCATGAACGAGGAAGCCATTCCCTTCATCCTGATCTTCGTGCCGCTGGCGCTGGCGCTGGGCTACGACACCATCACGGGCGTGTCGATTCCCTTCATCGGCTCGCAGGTGGGCTTTTCCGCCGCCTTTTTAAATCCGTTCAACGTCGGCATCGCGCAGGGCATCGCCGGCGTGCCGATCTTTTCCGGCATCGGCTACCGCCTGATCGTGTGGGCCATCGCCACGGCCGTCAGCATCGTATTTTTGATGTGGTATGCGGCGCGCATCAAGCGCCATCCGGAAAAAAGCCCGACCTACCTGCTCGACATCGAAAAGCGCAGCGAACATTCGATGGACCTCGACAGCTTTGCCGGCATGACGCGCACGCACCGCGCCGTGCTGTGGATTTTCATGGCGACCTTGCTGACGATGGTCGTCGGCGTCGTCAAGTACGACTGGTTCATCGATGAAATCGCCGCCCTGTTCCTGGTAATGGCCATCGTCGTCGGCCTGGTCGGCCGGCTCGACATGGACAGCCTGGTGGCATCCTTCGTGCAGGGCGCGCGCGACATGGTCAGCGTGGCGCTGGTCATCGCGCTGGCGCGCGGCACCATGATCCTGGCGCGCGATGCGCAGATCATCGACACCATGCTGCATGCATTGACGCCCCTGGTGGCGTCGTCAAGCCCCGTCTTTGCCGCGCAAAAAATGTTCTTCATGCAGTCGGTTATCAACTTCTTCATCCATTCCGGCAGCGGCCAGGCGGCTCTCACCATGCCGATCATGGCGCCGCTGGCCGACCTGGTGGGCGTGACGCGCCAGACCGCCATCCTGGCCTTCCAGTTCGGCGAATTCACCACGCCGATGATCCCCACTTCCGGCATCACCGTCGGCGTGCTGGCGCTGGCGCGCGTGCCGTGGATTACCTGGGCCAAGTGGATGATCCCGCTGCAGCTGATCTACCTGGTGCTCGCGCTGCTGCTCTTGATTCCGCCGTGCCTGATGCACTGGCAATAAAACGCAGCGCTCGATTGGGCCATGCCGATGGCAGGCCGACAAATCTGGCATTGCGCCGCGCTTACAGCGCCGCTTTTTCTTCCGCGCTCAGACGCTTGGCGCTGACGTACACGGTGTGCATGGTGGCTTGATCGGCGCTGGCAAGGATGGGTGCCGGCGCGGCGCGGAACTGCGGTACGGCGGCGGTGGCCAGGCTGGTGGCCGCGGCGATGGCGATGATGGCGACGAAGATGGCTTCCATGTTTTTAGCGATGTTCATGATGGTGTCCTTTGGGTGGCTGGTTGTCTGCTGCGATGATGGAACTGTAGGCGCATCGGACCGCCATCTCCACCGGATTGCGACAGAGTGCCCAATCGGCGGGACAGAATACAAACGGACGCGACGAAACGCCGCAGTAGCGGCAAACGCAAGAAGCAGCATCGACATCGATATCAGCGTCGGTGCCAGGCGCCCAGCCCCACTGCGCGCAGACACTGCCGACTCAGTTCTGGACCCACTGCGGTAGATACTCTTGCACAACATGCTCGGCTGCCCTCGCCTGCAGTGCATCGCGGCGACGCTTGAGCGGATCGCGCTCGGGCAATGCACTCATCCATTGCTTGAAACGGACAAAGGCCATCGGCTCCAGCGTATTCATCCTGGCCATGGCGCCATTGGTGGCGACGATGACCGCCGAGAATTGCGCTGAATCGAGCAACTCCTGGGCACGCGGTGCTTGCGCCACCCAGAAATCGTCGTCCTCATCACTCAAGCGCATGGGATGCGGATCATCACCGACCTGCACGCGGCGGATAATATCAACCTCGAATCCATCTTTATTGACGGCGGTATATTTCTGCGAATCCCGGATTCGGAACGTCGGGTCCACTTTCTGAAGCACGCCCAACATGGAAACGTCAACCTTGCTCAAGGCGGTAGCGAATGCGACGCGTTTTCGTACATCCCACAGCAGATCAATGTCGCGTGTTGCTACCGCATCGTCCTCAAAGGTCATGCCGGCAGCCGATTCATAGGCATACAGCGCGTGCGTACCAACCACACGAAAGTGCTCACCGAGCCTGGTAGCCGCCAGGCGGTTCAAAATATCCACAATAATCGGCGCGACGCGTCCAACGCGAAGTGCACGGTTCATGCGCTTCTGCTTGAGCAATGAGGCCTTCAGACCATCTCGCCGCGCGGCAGCCATTTCCTTTCTCTGCCGGAAACGGGCATACATTGCTTCCGTTTCCGGCGAGCGCCGCCCCAGACTCTTCTCACTGCCGGAAGCACTGGTACGCACCAGATAGGCATCGTCAGGCGCCGAGACAGGTCCTTTATGCCAATACATCCCCCCTCGCACTTTAGCGGCCTCGGCAAGCGCATCTTCATAGGCCTCAAAAGTGGCGACTGCATCAATATATTGTCGCGTGGCGTCGGCAGGCCGCTCTCGCATGGAAGGCTCCTCGGTACATTTATTTGTTTTTTAATTTTATGCCGAAAAAATATAAAAATCAATTACTTACAAATTAGTTCACGGGTCTGGGAAGTTTTTACAGCTTGAAAAGAACACGGCCACCAGGACACAAGCAATGGTTGATTGCAGGCGGCACGGATGCCGACGGGATGCCCCTGCCGCCGAACCGCGCTGGTGGTCGGTCAGCTGACGCTGTATTGACCTTGCTGCCAGCTGGGCTGGCAAGAACCGGGGATGCCACCGGTGCTGACTGGCGATGATGCTGTAGTGCTGGAGATGATGGTGCTGATGGTGGTACTGAGATGGCTTACTGATACTGCTGGCACTGCATCGCCGCGCTTACAGGGCGGCTTTTTCTTCCGCGCTCAGACGCTTGGCGCTGACATACACGGTGTGCATGGTGGCTTGATCGGCGCTGGCGGCGAAGGCGGCGGAAGCGGCCGGTGCGGCGCGCAATTTCGGCACGGCGGCGGTGGCCAGGCTGGTGGCGGCGGCGATGGCGATGATGGCAACGAAGATGGCTTCCATGTTTTTAGCGATGTTCATGATGGTGTCCTTTGAGTGGCTGGTTGTGTGTTGCGATGATGGAACTGTAGGCCGATCACCCTTGAACTGCCATCGGATTGCGACCAAACGCACGATTCGCGGGACAGAATACAAAAAGCCCGGATGGAGCGCACAACAGCGTCCACCGCGTGGCATTTGACGCGTGCCAGCCCCATTCCCGGCCATTTCAGCGCCCTGCAAGCCCCTAAAAGCCCTACCGCCGGCCAACCTTGTTTATAATCGCCCTACACTAAAGGACTTCTTTCATGACTGATCAATTCTCCAAAAAGGGCGAAGCCTGGTCGGCCCGGTTTTCCGAACCGGTCTCGGACCTCGTCAAGCGCTACACAGCTTCTGTATTTTTTGACAAGCGCCTGGCGCTGTTCGACATCGAAGGTTCGCTGGCCCATGCGGAAATGCTGCATGCGCAAGCCATCATCAGCCCGGCCGACTACGCTGAAATCGTGCGCGGCATGGCGCAAATCTCGCAGGAAATCGCCGCCGGCCAGTTCGAATGGCTGCTGGACCTGGAAGATGTCCACCTGAATATCGAAAAACGCCTGACCGAACTGGTCGGCGATGCAGGCAAGCGCTTGCACACCGGCCGTTCGCGCAACGACCAGGTGGCCACCGACATCCGCCTGTACGTGCGTTCGGCCATCGACGACATCACCGCCCTGCTGGCGACATTCCGCAGCGCGCTGACGGACCTGGCCGAGCAGCATGCCGACACCATCATGCCGGGCTTTACCCACATGCAGGTGGCCCAGCCGATCACCTTCGGCCATCACATGCTGGCGTATGTCGAAATGTTCGGCCGCGATGCCGAGCGCATGGCCGACTGCCGCAAGCGCGTCAATCGCCTGCCGCTGGGCGCCGCCGCCCTGGCCGGCACCACCTTCCCCATCGACCGCCTGCGCGTGGCAAAAACGCTGGGCTTCGACGACGTTTGCCACAACTCGCTCGACGCCGTGTCGGACCGTGATTTCGCCATCGAATTTTGCGCCGCAGCCGCCGTGCTGATGATGCACGTGTCGCGCATGGCCGAGGAACTGGTGATCTGGATGAGCCCTCGCATCGGCTTCATCGACATCGCCGACCGCTTCTGCACCGGCTCGTCGATCATGCCGCAAAAGAAAAACCCGGACGTGCCCGAGCTCGCCCGTGGCAAGACGGGCCGCGTGTATGGCCACCTGATTGGCCTGTTGACCCTGATGAAAGGCCAGCCGCTGGCCTACAACAAGGATAACCAGGAAGACAAGGAACCGCTGTTCGACACCGTCGACACCGTCATCGACACCCTGCGCATCTTCGCCGATATGGCCGGCGGCATCACGGTAAAACCGGAAGCGATGCGCGCGGCAGCCCTGCAGGGGTATGCCACGGCGACCGACCTGGCCGACTATCTGGTCAAGAAAGGCTTGCCATTCCGCGACGCCCATGAAGCGGTGGCCCTGGCCGTGCGCGCCTGCGTCGATGCCGGTTGCGACCTGGCCGACCTGTCGCTGGAGCAGTTGCGCGCCTTCTCGCCGCTGACTGGCGAAGACGTATTCGAGGTGCTGACGCTGGAAGGCTCCGTCGCCGCGCGCGACCACGTGGGCGGCACCGCGCCGCGCCAGGTGCGCGCCGCGATTGCCCGCGTGCGCACGCAGCTGGAAAAATAAACCGCGCTTGCGCGCGCAAGCGCCCCGCTGCATCGCTGCAGCGGGGCGTTTTTCATTGCGCGACGATTGTCGACAGCACGGAAAAAGCGGCCCCCGTCTGCGACGCCTCCAGCAGCAGTGTCAGCTCCGTATACGTGCAGATGATGTTAATCAAATTGATACGCTCCCAGGCCAGGCGCTTGAGGATGGCGTGATACACGCCCGGCGTATAGCAGGTTTCGGGCGCCAGGTGCAAGGTCACGGCCGTCACCCGTTCCAGGCGCGCCAGTTCCTGCTCTTCGCCGAACACCTCTTCCACCAGCGCATGCAGCGAACGGCTGCAGATCACCATCACCTCGTTGACGCCGCGCGTGACCGTGATGAACGTGCCGCGCTGGGGCGCTGCCAGCGCCAGCAACTGGCGCTGGCAGGCATACGTCTGGTCGGAGTAGCGGTAGGTGAAAATCATCAATTCGCTGCGCGTGGACAGTTCGCCCGCGCGGTGCGCCAACACGATCTCGCCGCTTTTCTGCTGCGGCATCCGCTCGGCCAGGCGGCGCAGCGCCATCACCACGGCGGCCTGCCCCACCGGTTTCCATAGGTCGGTCTGCAATTGCGGCTGCAACTGGCGCGCCAGTTCCGACAGGTTGAGCAAGCCCCGGCCCAGCCCCTCGCTGAGAAACGCCGATTCCATCACGATCTGTTCCACTTTGGTCGCTATCGAAAGCATAGTTCTTCGGGCCGGTGATTCCGGTGCACGCACCAGGAGCCGGCAACCCTTCCTGAAAAAGAGAATGCACTGCGCCAGCGGCCACGCCGGGTGGCGCGGTCGGACTCGTTGAAAGCCCCCGTCGCAGGGGGAGGAGCCGGATAGCGGCGGCTAGGAAGGCGGATGCAGTATGCAGGCCGCTCCAGAGGGGAAATGGCTGAAACCAACAGCAGAAAACAGAACTGATGTCATGTGAAACTCCCGATTTTTTCCCGATGCGCTGTATCTGGACGCGGTCATTGCCGCGTGCGCTTTTATTGTCTTCGCGTGCGCCACTGGGGACAACGCGAAGGCCTAGTGTAGATCGCAACATTTAGAAAACGCAACCGTGTTTTTCCAACAGAACACATCATTGAGGGAACAGATCCAAAACAAAATTTGCAGCTTGCGATACATCAAACTTTGCGATGATACCGCGCCGATAAATGTTCAATTCTTAACAAAAATTCGCGTAGTGACCCATTTCTTGAATTTTTTGACATGGCGATCTCGACAAGTTTAGTGTCCCCTTACCCGACTTCATGCCACCACAAAACGGCAGGCTATCCGCTCGCCGCCAGGCACGCCGGGGTGGCCATCAGGCATCGCGGCCAGCTCATTCACCATTTCCTTAACCGATACCATGGAGCAGAAATGAATTTACGTTTGACGATAGTTGCCGCATCCATCGCCGCCCTGCCGCTGATGGCCACCACGGCCGATGCCGCCACGCCGCTGCCACACACCCTGATGGCCGCCCCGGTCACCCTGGCCTCTCCACAAGAGAACGCCAGCCTGGTCAGCAAGCTCGCCGCGCAAGCGCGCAGCCGCGGCCTGAATACCGAACATGGCTTTGCCGTCGGCGCCCAGCATCCGGGCGTCAGCGGCACGCGCGTGAGCCGCGTACAGCACACCTACAAGGGCTTGCCCATCTTCGGTTCCGAGACGGTGGTGGTCAGCAACAGCGCCGGCGACATCGTCAGCGAATCCGTGTCGGACCGCGCTTCGGGCCTCGGTAGCGGCGGCGTCAATGCCGTCACGCGCAGCGCCACCACCGATATCGACACCGCGCCAGCCGTCAGCGTCGCCGCCGCCATCGCCGCCGCCGTGAAAAGCATCGGCGTGCCGGCCGTCGACCACGTGCCGCCGCATGCGCAACTGCTGATCTACCCGGTGATGAAAACCGTGCGCGTGGCTGGCGCCGAAAACAAATCGGAAGCGGCACTGAACGCCCTCGACGTGCAGGACGTGGTCGACCACTACGAGCTGGCCTACCTGGTGCAGACGCGCATGATCAGCGGCAACAAGCCCGTCTACTACGATACCATCGTCAGTGCCAGGGACGGCCGCATCCTGCGCCAGTGGAAAGCCCTGAAAACCGTCGCCGGCATCGGCAACAGCCAGTACAACGGCCAGGTGCCGCTCAACACCACGCTCACGGGCAGCACCTACACCATGAAGGACCCCAGCCGCGGCACGGGCGGCAGCTTCGGCGGCATGGCCATCACGAATGCCAACCACGGCACCACCTCGGGCAGCGTGTACAGCAGCACCAGCAATACCTGGGGCGACGGCCAGCAATACATCAACGGCGGCAGCACCACCAACGCCAACGGCCAGACGGCGGCCGTCAACGCGATGTGGGGCCTGATGAACACCTACGACACGCACAAGAATGTGCTGGGCTGGTCCAGCCTGGACGGCAACAACACGGCCACCCACATCGCCGCCCACGTCAACACGGCCTACGACAACGCTTATTACGACAGCAGCTGCAAGTGCATGTACATCGGCGACGGCGGCAGCTCGTTCAACAACCTCGGTTCCATCGACGTGATCGGCCATGAAATGGGCCACGGCATCACGGATGCCACCTCGGGCCTGATCTACTCGCAGGAATCGGGCGGCTTGAACGAGTCGAGCTCGGACATCGCCGGCGAAATGGTGGAAGCGTATGCGCGCGCCGGGGGCACGGGCACCAGCATCCCCAACACGGGCAACGATTGGATGACGGGCAAGGAAATCGCCAAGAATGGCCAGCCGCTGCGCTGGCTGTACAAACCGAGCAAGGATGGCAGCAGCCCGAATGCGTGGAGCAGCACCATCAAGAACCTCGACGTCCACTACAGCAGCGGCCCGAACAACCGCATGTTCTACTTCCTGTCGCAAGGCTCGAATTCCACGTCCAGCAGCGACTACTACAGCTCCTACCTGAACAAAAGCCCGCTGGCCATGACCGGTATCGGCAGCGACAAGGCCTACCGCATCTGGTTCAAGGCAGCGACCACCAAGTTCACTTCGTCGACCAACTACGCCGATGCGCGCAACAAGGTGCTGCTGGCCGCCGAGGAACTGTATGGCGTTGGCAGCGCCGAGGCAACGGCCGTCAAGCGCGCGTATGCGGCCATCAACGTGGGTGCCGACGTCGATGAATCGACCACGGGCGGCGCGGTGAGCATCACCAGCCAGCCAGCCAGCATCACCGTCGCACCGGGCGCCACCGCCTCGTTCGCCGTGGGCGCGGGTGGCGGCACGGCGCCGTACACCTACAAGTGGTACCGCAACGGCGCCATGATCAGCGGCGCCACCTCGCCCGCCTACAGCTTCACGACCGTGGCGGCCGACAACGGCGCCGTCTTCAAGGCGACGGTGACGGATGCCTCGTCGCCTGCAGTGACGGCCACGTCGAACAACGCCACGCTGACGGTGGGCACCAGCAGCGCCACCGAACGCGTGACGAACGGCGGCTTTGAAGCCGGTGCCACGGGCTGGAGCGGCACCACGGGCGCCATCGGCACGTTTACGGGGCAAGCCGCGTATGAAGGCACGCAGTACGCCTGGCTGGGCGGCAATGGCGCCACGGCCAGCGAATCGCTGACGCAAAGCGTGGCCATTCCGGCCGGCGCCACGTCCGCCAGCTTGAGCTTCGCGCTGCATATCGACACGGCTGAAACGGGCAATACCGTGTACGACAAGCTGGTTGTCACCGTGAAGAACAGCGCCGGCACGGTGCTGGGCACCCTGGCCACGTATTCGAACGTGAACAAGGCGACCGGCTACCAGATCCGCACGTTTGACCTGATCGCCTACAAGGGCCAGACCGTGCAGATCTCGTTTGCCGCGACCGAGGACGCCTCGCTGCAAACCTCGTTCGTGATCGACAAGGTCAGCCTGGTCACCCAGTAAGCGGCTGAACCTGCGGGCAAGCCATCGATTCACGGCTTGTCCGCACAGCACGATTGATTTCCTGGCAATTCCAGTCTACCCTGAGGCAGTGATTGCATCTTGCCTGCTGCCGGTACCCGCGACGAATTGAACTTTTTTTGGATGGTTCCTGACCGATGCCTACTTCGACCTTGTCCGCACGCGCATTCCCCTCTTCCTCTCACCCCCTGTTCACGTCCCAGGCTCTCACCATGCTCACCTGAGCCGACGATGCAGTTCCACCTCCAGGTGCAGGGCCCGGCGGGCAGCCAGGCGCTGTCCATCGACGCCGCCAGCGAGGCCGAGGCGATCCGCGCGGCCGTGCGCGGTGGCTGGCGCGTGCTGGCCGTCGACGCTGGCGCCACCTCAGACACGGGCGCCGCGCTGCGTCCCGGCAAGCAGGGCTTGCCCCTGCTGCAATTCAGCCAGGAGTTGCTGGCCCTGCTCGAAGCGGGCCTGAACTTGGGCGAGGCCATGGCCACCCTGCACAACAAGGAAACGCGCCCTGGCGCCAAGGCCACGCTGGCCGCCATCGTGCGCACGCTGCAGCAGGGACAGAGCTTTTCCGACACACTGGCCGGTTTCCCCGACATCTTCCCCGACATTTACATCGCCACCGTGCATGCGGCCGAACGCTCGGGCAACCTGCCCGAGGCGCTGGCGCGCTTCGTCGGCTACCAGCTGCAGTTCGACGCCATCCGCAAAAAACTCATTTCGGCCGCCATCTACCCGTGCATGCTGCTCGTCGTCGGCGGCCTGGTGACGCTGTTCCTGCTCGGCTACGTGGTGCCGAAGTTCAGCGTCGTCTACGAAAGCTCGGGCCGCGAGATTCCCTGGATGTCGCAAATGCTGCTCGGCTTTGGGCAAACGCTGGCCGCGCATCCGCTGCTGTGCGCCGGCGCACTGGCCGCTGCGGTGGCCGCCGTGGTGTTCGGCATCGCCAACCGCGCCATGCGCCAGGCCCTCGTGCTGCGCCTCTTGCGCCTGCCCGTGCTGGCGGACAAGGCGGCGGAATTCCGCCTGGCCCGCTTCTACCGCGCCCTGAGCCTGCTGCTGCACGCCGGCATCCCGCTGCACAAGGCGCTGGCCATGGTCGCCCCCATGCTGCTGCCCGCGCAGCAGGAGCAGCTGGCGCAGGCGCGCCGCGCGGTGCAGGAGGGCATGCCGTTTTCCACCGCGCTGGAGCAGGCCGGCATGGCCACGCCGGTGGCGCAATCGCTGCTGAAAGTGGGAGAGAACACGGGCCGCCTGGGCGACATGCTGGAACGCTCGGCCAAGTTCCACGACGAGGAATTCGCCCGCTGGGTGGACTGGGCCTCGCGCCTGCTCGAACCGCTCTTGATGACCATCATCGGCGTGGTGATCGGCGGCGTGGTGGTGCTGATGTACATGCCGATCTTTGAACTGGCCGGGAGCTTATCTTGAAGTTCATGTCATGAACGCACGCGACGAAGAACGCACCGTCCTCGATGCGGCCATGCTGCGCCGGGCCCACGCCAGCGCGCTGGAACAGGGCCGCCCGCAGATGGCCGTGCTGCAGGAAACGGCGGCCCTGCCGCCCGAAGTCTTTCTGCGCCAGCTGGCCGCCCTGTTCCGCTACCCGGCCTGGACGATGGCCGAGCTGCAAGCCGCCTTGCCCGCCTTTGCCCTGCTGCCCTACACCGATTGCGCGCAGCGCGACTGCGTGCTGCTGCAACCGGGCGTGCCCGGCGCGCCGCCCGTGCTCGTCATCGGCAACCCGTTTGCCGAAGACTTGCTGCAATGGGCCGACTTCGCCCTGTCCACGCCGTTCACGGTGGCGCTGGCGCATCCGGACGACCTGGCCGCCTATTTGCTGCAGCAGGAAAGCGTACAGCAGGCGATGCAGGAAATGCAACACGGGGATGATGTGCCGGGACTCGACCAGAGCATCGAGGACATCTCGCTGATCCGCATCAGCGAGGACAGCAGCCCGGTCGTGAAGCTGGTGAACTCCACCATCTACGATGCCCTGAAATTCCAGGCCAGCGACATCCACCTCGAATGCGACGTGGCCAGCCTGGTCATCAAGTACCGCGTCGACGGCGTGCTGGTGCAGGCGGGCCAGGTGCAGGGGCTGCAGATGGCCGAACAGATCATCTCGCGCATCAAGGTGATGGCCGATCTCGACATCGCCGAGCGGCGCGTCCCGCAGGATGGCCGCTTCAAGGTGCGCGTGAAAGGGGCGGAGATCGACTTTCGCGTCTCCATCATGCCCAATATCTTTGGCGAGGACGCCGTGCTGCGCCTGCTGGACCGGCGCGCGCTGACGGAGGCGGCGCAGGCGCTGCGCCTGGAAAGCCTGGGCCTGAACGAGGACGCCATCGAGCAGATCCGCCGCCTGGCCGCCAAGCCGCACGGCATGCTGCTGGTGACGGGCCCCACCGGTTCCGGCAAGACCACCACCCTGTACGCGGCCATCACGGAAATCAACACGGGACGCGACAAGATCGTCACCATCGAAGACCCCGTCGAATACCGCCTGCCGCGCGTGCTGCAGATCCCCGTCAATGAAAAGAAGGGGCTGACGTTTGCGCGCGGCCTGCGCTCCATCCTGCGCCACGATCCCGACAAGATCATGATCGGTGAAATCCGCGACGATGAAACGGCGCAGATCGCCGTGCAGGCGGCGCTCACGGGCCACCTGGTGTTTACCACCGTGCACGCGAACAACGTCTTCGACGTGGTCGGCCGCTTCCTGCACATGGGCGTCGATGCCTACAGCTTTGCGGCCGCCCTGAACGGCATCGTGGCGCAGCGCCTGCTGCGCCTCAATTGCGCCCACTGCGCCGTCGACGCCAGCGCCGAGGTGCTGGCCGATGCGCAGCAGCTGCGCGACAGCGGCCTGGCCCTGCACCAGGTGCAGGACTGGCAATTCATGGCCGGCAAGGGCTGCGGCCATTGCCGCGGCACCGGCTACAAGGGCCGCAAGGCCGTCGCCGAGGTCTTGATGCTCAGCGACGCCATGCGCGAAATGATCTGCACGCGCGCGCCCCTGAGCCAGATGAAGGAAGAAGCGGCGCGCAACGGTTTTCGCCTGGCGCGCGAAGCGGGGCTGGACCTGGTGCGGCGCGGTGAAACCACTTTAGCGGAGCTCAATCGTGTCACTTATTGAACGCGTCAGCCGCGCCACCGTGTGCCTGCACCTGGCGCCGCAGGCGCTCTACGGCGTGCAGCGCCGCGCCGGCCGTCCCATAACGGACAGCGCCTTTCACCTGCCGATTGCAAATCCCGACGCCAGCTGGCAAGTGGCGCTGGCCGCGCTGCGCGGCTGGCTCGAACAGGATGGCGGTAAAAAACTGCCGCTGGCCGTCAGCCTGGCCAGCCGCTGGTGCGCCATGCTGATGGTGCCGTGGAGCGGCGCCTTGCTCGAGCGGACCAGCGCACAGCGCTTCCTGCACAGCCAGTTCGCTGCCGTCTACGGCGATGGCGCGCGGGCCTGGCGCCTGGCCGCCGACGATGCGCCGTATGGCAAGCCGCGCCTGGCCTGCGGCATTGATGGGGACTTGCTGCAAGGCGTGCAGGATGCGGCGGCAGCGCATGGCCGGCGCTGCCTGTCCATCGAACCGATCGTCGGGCCGGCCTGGCGCAGCATCGCCGGTAGCAAACCGGCCGCCTTCGCCCTGGTGGAAGCGGGACGGCTGCTGCTGGCAACGACGGGCGGCGGGCGCATCACGGCCCTGCACAGCCAGTCCTGCGCCATCGCCTGGGGCGACGAACTGGATCGGGCATGGCGGCGCTGGAACCTGCGCGCGCCGCAGCTCGACGCCATCGAACAGGTGGCGCTGCTCGACTTGAGCGGCGTGCCGCAGGCAAACGTGCCCGAACGCTTCGTGCCCATCGCCGTGGCCAGCGGCGCCCACCTGATGCGGGAGGCCGCATGGGCCTGAGCCGCCTGGAATTCCTGCCGCCCGGCGCCGCGCGGGCGTTCAGCGGCTGGCGCCTCGCCCTGTGCCTGGCGGGCGGCCTGATGCTGCTGCCGGCCGCCGTGTACTGGCTGGTGCAGGCGCAGGAAACGCGGCGCCTGGAAGCGCAACTGGCGCAGCTGCAGCCCGCGCGCCCCGTGCGCGCGCACCTCTCGGCGATCCAGCAGCGCGAACGCGACCTCGAACTGAAACAGGTGGCCGCCGCCGTACGCCAGCTTAACCTGCCCGTCACGCGCCTGGTCAGGACGGTGCAGCCGCCGCGCGACGTGCGCATCGCCTTGCTGGGGCTGGACCTGCATGCGCAGCAGGGACAGGATGGCGCCAGCGTGCTGAAAATCGCCGCCGAAGCGGAAACGCCGCAGGACATGCTCAACTACCTGGCCTTCCTGAACCAGCAGCCCATGTTCGGCTCCGTGTATCTGCTCAAGCACGAAATAAGCAGTAACGCGAACGCCAACGCGCCCGAACACGCGTATCGTTTTCAGCTGGAGGCGCAATGGCGGCAATAAAACCCGTGTTCAAAGCCGGCGCGCCCGTGGCCCGTCCACGCCTGCAGCTGCGCATGCCGCCGCGCCTGCTGTGGGAGGCGCAGCGGCTATGGCGCACCCTGGGCTGGCCTTGCGCCATCGGCACGGCCTGTCTGGCGCTGGCCGCTTTCGCCCTGCGGCAGGGCGATGCGCTGGCCGCACGCCAGCAGCAACTGGCGGCGCGACTGGCCGCTGCTGCCAGACAGTCGGCGCTGCCGCCGACACCCATCACGCTCGATGCCGATGCGGACAGCCTGGCCGCCTTTCACGCCTACCTGCCCGCGCATGACAGCATTCCCGACCAGTTGAAGGCCTTGCTGGAAGTGGCGCAAAAGAGCGGCGTCACCCTGGCCAAGGCCGACTACAAGCCGCAGGAAGACGGCAACACGGCCTTTTTGCGCTACCAGATCACCCTGCCCGTGAAGGCTGAATACGCGCAGCTGCAAGCCTTTATCGTCGACGCCCTGCAGGAACTGCCCACCCTGACGCTCGACTCCGTGCTCTTCAAGCGCGAGCAGATCGAGGCGGGCGAGATCGACGCGCGCATCCAGTTCATCCTGCTGGTGAAAAAGGCGGAGGTACGCCGATGAAAAAAGCCGTACTGGGAGGCGCCGCCGTGGCGACCTTGCTGGCCGCCCTCTTTGCCCCCGAGGATGAGGGCAGCATCGTGGGGCCAGCCACGGCCACGCCGCGCCAGGTGGAGCGGGTGGCGCTCGCGCCGCTCGCCGCTGCCGCTGCCGCTGCGCCAGCCCATCGCGCGTTGGCCATCGAACCGCGCCGGGCGCTGGAAGACGAGGACGCGGCCACCCTGTTCGCCAAGCAAAGCTGGCAGCCGGAGACACCGAAAAAGATCATGCTCGACCAGCAGGCGGCGCAGGCCACGCGAACTGTCGCCGCCGTCGATGCAAACGCGCCGCCACCGCTGCCGTTTCAATTCCTTGGCCGCTTTGTCGACGAAGGCAAGGCGGCCTACTTCCTGCAGGCGGGCGAACGCAACGTGGTGGCGCGGCCAGGCGACATGCTCGAAGAGCGCTACCGCTTCGACGGCGTGGTGCAGGGCGCCCTGCAATTTACCTATCTGCCGCTCAACCTGAAACAGACACTCGCCGTAGGGGATCTCAATTGAAACGACGCGCCGCACCTATGTCACGCACTGTCATCGCCCTGCTGCCGATGCTGTCCCTGCTGGCCGCCTGCGCCGGCAACCAGGCTTACAACGATGGCCAGGCCATGCTGGGCGCCGGCCACACGGAACAGGGCCTGGCCCTGCTGGAACAGGCGGCGCAGGCCGAACCGACCAACGCCAAGTACCGCATCGCCGTCACCAACGGCAGGATGCGCGCGCTGAACAAGCTGAATGGCGCTGCGGAAGCGCTGCGCCAGCAGGGCAAGCTGCCCGAAGCGCAAGCGCTGTACCAGCAGGCGCTGGCGCTGGACGCCAGCAACGACGTGGCGCAGCGGGGCCTGGCCGGCGTGGCGCAGGAGGAACGGCACCGCAAGCTGGTGCAGGAAGCGCAGGCCAGCTACCAGCGCGGCGGCGAAGCGAATATCGCGCAGGCGCAGGAAGCCTTGCGCCAGGTGCTGCAGGAACGCCCCGCGCAGCGCGAGGCGCTGGCCCTGAAAAGCCGTATCGGCGACGAGCAGGCAAAGGCCCGGCCGGCCGGCGGCAAGCTCGCGGCCGCCTACCGCAAACCCGTGACCTTGGAATTTCGCGACGCGCCGCTGCGCTCCGTGTTTGACTTCATCAGCAAGGTGTCGGGACTGAACTTCGTCTTCGACAAGGAAGTCGACCCCGCCCTGCGCGCCACCATTTCCGTGCGCGAGACCAGTATCGAAGAGGCGATTGCCATGCTGCTGGGCGCCAACCAGCTCGAGCAAAGCGTCACCAGCGACAAGTCGATCACGATCTACCCGAACACGCCGCAAAAGGTGAAGGATTACCAGCAGCTCGTGGTGCGCACCTTCTTCCTCGCCAATGCAGACGTCAAGACGGTGGCGTTTTCCATCAAGACCCTGCTCAAGGCCAAGGACGTCGTCACCGATGAACGGCTGGGCATCATCATGCTGCGCGATACGCCGGAAATGGTGCGCATGGCCGAACGCATCATCAACGTGCAGGACCTGGCCGACCCGGAAGTGATGCTCGAAGTGGAAGTGCTGGAAGTCAAGCGCACGCGCCTGATGGAGCTGGGCGTGCGCTGGCCGGACCAGGCCAATCTGACCCTGGCCGGTGCCGCCGCCAATGGCCTGGGCGGCCTGAAAGTGGCCGACCTGCGCCGCATCAATGGCGACAACATCAACCTGGGCATCGGCGGCGTGACGCTCAACGCCAACAAGACCGACAGCGACAGCAATATCCTGGCCAATCCGCGCATCCGCGTGCGCAACAAGGAAAAGGCGAAGATCCTGATCGGCGACCGCGTGCCCGTCATCACCGTCACGACGAACAACGGCGTCAGTTCCGACAGCGTCAACTACATCGACGTGGGCCTGAAACTCGACGTCGAACCGAACGTCTACCTGGACGACGAGGTGGCCATCAAGATCAACCTGGAAGTGTCGAACGTCGTCAAGGAAGTGATCAGCAAGACGGGCACGCAGGCTTACCAGATCGGCACGCGCAGCGCTTCCACCGTGCTGCGCCTGAAGGATGGCGAGACGCAGGTGCTGGCAGGCCTGATCAGCGACGAAGACCGGGGCACGGCCAACAAGGTGCCTGGCGTGGGGGAGCTGCCCGTGTTGAACCGCCTGTTCGGCAGCCAGAAGGATGACGCCATGCGCAGCGAGATCGTGCTGTCGATCACGCCGCGCCTGCTGCGCAGCATCCGCCGCCCGGACCTGCTGACGGCAGAATTCAACTCGGGCACCGAGGCAGCGGTGGGCGGGCGCGCCAGCGTCGGCGGCACGCTTGACGCCATCGCCGCGCCCGAGCAGGCAGCGCCGCGCAGCGGCTCGCCCATGACGGGCGGCGACGAAGCGCCCGTCGCCGGCGACAAGGCCGCTGTCAAGGGTGAACAGTGAGGCAGCAAGGTTTTAGCTTCATCGAGCTGATGATCACCCTGGCCATCATGGCGACGCTGGCCACGGTGGCCGTGCCGATGGCGCAGGTGGCCTTGCAACGGGCGAAGGAGCAGCAATTGCGCAGCGCCCTGATCGAGATGCGCGAAGCCATCGACGCCTACAAGCGTGCGTCGGACAATGGCCGCATCAAGCTGTCGCTGGGCGCCTCCGGCTATCCGAAAAAGCTCGAGGAGCTGGTCGAGGGCGTGCCCGACCAGCGCAGTCCCTCGAAGCAGAACATCTATTTCTTGCGCCGCCTGCCGCGCGACCCATTCCAGCCCAGGGAAGAAGGCAGCGCCGCCGACAGCTGGAGCAAGCGCGCCTATGCCTCGCCACCCGACAACCCCAGCGAAGGCGAGGACGTGTTCGACGTCGCCTCGCGCTCGACCAAGGCAGGCCTGAACGGCGTGCCGCTCAATCAATGGTGACCTCGATGCCCTATTCATCCCCGCGGCGCGGCTTTACCCTGGTCGAACTGCTGGTGGTACTGGCCATCATCTCGCTGCTGCTGACGATCGCCATTCCCCGCTATTTCGGTTCCGTGGAAAAGTCGAAGGAGGTCGCGCTGAAGGAAAACCTGCAGGTGCTCAGGAGCGGCCTCGATAAATACTATGCCGACAAGGGCGAGTATCCCGCCGCGCTGGCCGACCTGGTGACCCACCATTACTTCCGCAGCGTGCCGCTGGACCCCGTCACGGAGTCGTCCGCCACCTGGCAATTGATCTCTTCGCCCAATGGCGAAATTAGCGGCGTGGCCGATGTGCGCAGCGGCGCCAAGGGCAAGACGCGCGAGGGCATTCCCTTTGAGCAGCTCTGATTTTCAACGCCGCGCACGGGGCTTCGCATACATCTGGACCCTGATGCTGGTGGCCTTCATGGGCGTGGGCCTGGTGCTGGCCAGCGAATTGCATGCCACGGCCGCGCGGCGCGAGAAGGAGCGCGAGCTGCTGTTCATCGGCCATGAATTCCGCAACGCGCTGGGCCGCTACTACGACAGCACGCCGGGCGACGGGCGGCCCCGCTATCCCTTGACCTTGCAGGAACTGCTGCGCGACCCGCGCTTTGCCAACGCCCGGCGGCACTTGCGCCGCCTGTATGCGGACCCGGTCACGGGCAAGGCGGAGTGGGGCCTGCTGCGGCAGGAGGGACGCATCGTCGGCATCCATTCGCTGTCGCCGCAACTCCCCATCAAGCAGGACAATTTTCTCGACGAAGACGCCAGCCTGCGCCGCAAGCAGCGCTACGCGGACTGGCACTTCACCTATCCGCACGACCTGGTGCTGGCCCCGCCCGATGCCGCCGGCGGCGCGCCGGGACTCAAGCCGAAAGGCGCGAACTGATATCATGCCCGCATTCCATATTCAGCATCGAGCAAAGGAGCAGGCATGAGCATAGGTGGCACTTCCATCGAACAGGCATTGGCATCACTGTCGGACATGACGGGCGGCATGGTCGCCATCGGCAAGGACGAACATGCGCAACGCATCGCCAGGGCGCAAGCGTTCATGCGCGAGCAAGGCCTCGCCGCGATCTACCTGAACGCGGGCGCCAACCTTACCTATTTCACGGGTACCAAATGGTATGCCAGCGAACGCATGGTGGGCGCCATCCTGCCGGCCAGCGGCGAGATCGAATACATCGCCCCCGCCTTCGAGGAAAGCACCTTGACGGGCTTCATGCTCATCGAGGGCAAGGTCAATTGCTGGGAAGAGCATGCAAGCCCGTACCAGCTGTTCGTCGACGTGCTGGCGCGCATGGGGATTGCCCAGGATGCGGCTGCGCCGCCGCGCGTGGGGATCTGCGAAAGCGCCGCCTTCTTCATCTATGACGGCATCCGGCCGCTGGCCCCGGGCTACGCGCTGGAAAACGCACGCGCCGTCACGGCGTATTGCCGCAGCCGCAAGTCAGCGGCGGAAATCGCCCTGATGCAGCGCGTGATGGACATGACCCTGGCCGTGCATGTGGCCACGGCCAGCATGCTGTATGAAGGCATCACGACGGTGGAAGTGGAAGAATTCATCCAGCGCGCGCACCGCAAGGTGGGGGCGCCCCGCTCATATTTTTGCATCGTGCTGTTCGGCGAAGCGACGGCCTATCCGCATGGCGTGAATTACGTGCAGACCCTGAAGGCGGGCGACACGGTGCTGATCGACACCGGTTGCCAGGTGATGAACTACATCTCCGACATCACGCGCACCTATGTGTTTGGCGCCATCAGCGCGCGCCAGCGCAGCGTGTGGAACAGCGAAAAGGCGTCGCAGGCTGCGGCATTTTCGGCCGCGCAGTTGGGCGTGCCCTGCGGCGACGTGGACCGCGCCGCGCGCGTCTCGCTGGAGGCGGACGGCTTTGGCCCCGGCTACAAGCTGCCGGGCCTGCCGCACCGCACCGGCCACGGCATCGGCCTCGATATCCACGAATGGCCTTACCTGGTGGGCAACGACACGACGCCGCTCGACGTGGGCATGTGCTTCTCGAACGAGCCGATGATCTGCATCCCCGGCCAATTCGGTATCCGCCACGAAGACCATTTTTACATGACGCAAGACGGTCCGCGCTGGTTCACGCAACCGGCGCACAGCATCGACGATCCGTTCGGGCTGCAGGCTTAAGCCGGGTGTTGGATTACGCTGCGCTAATCCAACCTACGCCATGCCATGCAGGTCAAGCTTTTATCACCGTAATGCCAGGTAGGTCGGATTAGCGCCTTGCGCGTAATCCGACATCACCGCAACGCCAGGTAAGCCGCAGGAGCGCCTTGCGCGTAATCCGACACAGCGCCGCCCTGCGCCAGCTTGAACACGGCCAGCGCCGCGCCCAGTTGCACGGCCTGCTCCTGCAGCGATTCGGCGGCCGCCGACGCCTCTTCCACCAGCGCGGAGTTTTGCTGCGTCATCTGGTCCATGCTGCCGATGGCCACGCCGATGTCGCCGATGCCGGCGCTCTGCGCCTGGCTGGCGGCGCTGATTTCGGCCATGATGTCGGCCACCTTTTTCACCGAGTCGACGATCTGGCCCATGGTCAGCCCCGCCTCGTCGACCAGCTTCGAGCCGACATTCACCCTGTCCACCGAATCGCCGATCAATTGCTTGATCTCGCGCGCCGCTGCCGCGCTGCGCTGCGCCAGGTTGCGCACTTCGGATGCCACCACGGCAAAGCCGCGTCCCTGCTCGCCCGCGCGCGCCGCTTCCACGGCCGCATTCAAGGCCAGGATATTCGTCTGAAAAGCGATGCCGTCGATGACGCCGATGATGTCGACAATGCGTTTCGATGAGTCGTTGATCTCGCCCATGGTGGTGACCACCTGGCTGACCACTTGCCCGCCTTTCACGGCGACGGAAGACGCCGACACCACCAGTGCATGCGCCTGGCCCGCATTGGCCGCGTTGTCGCGCACGGTGCTTGTCAGGCTATCCATGCTGCGCGCCGTCTGATCCAGGCTGCCCGCCTGCGATTCCGTGCGCGCGGCCAGGTCCGCATTGCCTTGCGCGATTTCCGCGCTGGCCACCTGGATGGTTTCGGCCGATGCCTTGATGCCGGACACCATGCCGGCCAGCCGGCCGCGCATCTCCTTCAGCGCCGCCAGCAAACTGGCCTGGTCGCCCGCTTCGGTGGCGATCTCCATCGAGAGGTCGCCATCGGCCACGGCGCGCGCGATCTGGCGCGCATATTCCGGTTCGCCGCCCAGTTGCTGCCAGATGGCGCGCACGACAAAGTGCGACACGGCCGCCAGGCAAACGATGACGGCCAGCGCCACGGCGATGCTGGTATTGAGAGCATGACGCACATTCGCCGCGCTGCGCTCGATGCCCTGCTTGAATTGCGCTTGCGCCTGTTCGTTGGTCTTGGCCAGGTCCGTATTGAGCACCGCCAGCGCGCCCTGCATGCGCGCCACAGTCGCTTGCGGGTCGCCCTCTTCCATTTCCAGCATGATGCGCGCCGCACTCATGGCCGGCGCATAGTAGGCGTCAAACTCCTTCGCCAGTTGCATGCCGTGCTCGCGCTGGCCGGGAATGGCGGCAAAGGCGGCCAGCTTGGCGCGCAGCTTGACGGCCTGGCCATCGACTTGCCCGATGCGCTCCTTGTCGCCTTCGCTGACGGCGTCGCGCAAGCCATCGCCGACGGCGGCCAGGTCCAGCGTCAGCGACTTGGCCATGTCGAGCACGGGATAGTCGGCGCTTTCGGTGGCGTGAATGGAATTGAGCGCGGCCGTAGACAGGTAGGCACTGACGGCCAGTCCCAGGCCGAAGATCACGGCCGAGACGACGGGCAGCGCCCATATCTTGCGTTTGATGCTCATTGCTGTCTCCTGATTCTGATGAATGATCGGGCCGCCGCATGGCGCGCGGCCCGAGCCGGCCTTATGGCGCCGTCAGCACTACTTTGACGGTGCCGTCGACGGCACTCTTTTCGATATAGCCGATGGCTTTCGGATCGGCGGCCACAGCCTTTTTCACGTCGGCGCTATTGGCCACCTCTTTCGGCAAGGTCGCCTTGCCCGTGAAGACCAGCTTGGACCACAGGGCCTTCGCCTGCGACGGTTCCTTGTCCGTCACCTTCTTGTAGAACTCGGCGCGCACGGGGGCACTTTCCGGCTGGTCGATCGGCGTCATGGCCGTCGATTTGCCGAGAAAGAATTGCGCCACCTGCTCGTTCGTCATCGCGCCGGCGGCGCTCTTCGGATTGACCACCACGACCACTTCGGCCATGGCGGGAACGCTCATCGACAAGGCCAGCAAGGCAGCCACATTCACAATAAATGGTTTCATGCGGCGCTCCTTAGAAAACGAAATCGATGGCGGCGGCCACCACCGTGACGGGGCCGCTGAAACCCGGCTTGGCTTGCACGAACAGGCCCTGGCCATTCTTCGGCTTGATACGGTCGATCTGCACCTTCAAGGCGGCCGAACGGTGGAAGTCCCAGCGCACGCCGATGCTGTCCGTCGATTGCTCCAGCTGGTTGCGCGTGTTGGCCATGGTATTGACGCCGGCCGACAGTGCGCGCAGGGTCGGCGTGCAGGCGGCTGGATAACCTGGCGGGCAGGCAGCCGGCACGGTGTTGTTCACGCGATCATCGGCCTTCAGGCTGGCATGGCTGTAGTACGGCAAAAAGGCGCCGATGCGGTAGCCGCCCATCACGTACCACGAGGTGCTGTCGCTGATATAGCTGTCCGTCTTGCGCTTGGCATACTCGGACTGCACCAGAAAATTATTCCAGTCCAGGCCCAGGCCCACGGACGTGAAGGACGCCTTCTTGTCCTTGACTTCCAGCGCATCAGCCAGGGCGCCCAGCTGGGCGATCCGGTAGCCGCTGCCGGCCGCGCGCAAGCTGCCCATCAAGGTATTCAGGCTGGGCGAATCATTGATCGTCAGCTTGGTCTCGGCACGGCCGAAACGCAGGGTCAGGGGACCATGTTCGGCCAC
Source organism: Janthinobacterium sp. PSRC1-1 (assembly GCF_049897525.1). Taxonomy (NCBI): domain Bacteria; kingdom Pseudomonadati; phylum Pseudomonadota; class Betaproteobacteria; order Burkholderiales; family Oxalobacteraceae; genus Janthinobacterium; species Janthinobacterium sp. PSRC1-1. The sequence goes on along the minus strand of NZ_JAFCWK010000001.1, from coordinate 412,101 downwards.
CATGTTCAGCGCAACGATGGACTTGCCTTCCACATGCACGGTCGAATCGGGTCCCGTTGCCAGGGTGGCCTTGGTGCGGCCCAGCGCCAGCTGCGTGGTGATGCTGGTGTCGCCCAAGCTGAACTGGTAAGTGCCATCGATGCCATCGATGCTGTTCAGGGGCACCTGCGAATACATTTCGCCCGGTGGGCGCAGCATGGTGTTGGCATAGCCGACGTTACGGTAATCGGAAATCATGAAAACGGGCAGACCCATGCGGCCAACGCGCACACTGAAGCTGTCCGACACCTTGGCCTTGGCGAAGGCCCATGCCAGTTCGGCGCCGACATCATCTTCGCCATCCTTGCGCGCCAGGCCTTGCACGGTGGCCGACAACCAGGGATTAACGGTGACATTGGCCTGCAATCCCAGGTTCGAATCGACGCCCGTACGGGCTGTCTTGCCGGCGCCGGCGGCCTGGTTCGGACGCGCGAACTGCGCCTTGTCGGTATCGGCCACAGTCAGCGCGGCCGTGCCGAAACCGCTGATCTTGACGGTCGGGCCACTGGCGACATCTTCGGCGTAGGCGTGGCTGATGGCCAGGGGCATGGCCAGCAGGAAAATCAGGACGTGTTTATTCATAGTAATTAAATACCCGTAGCGGTGAACGTTAATCGTGGAGTTGGGCTCTAGATCGAAGGTTCACCGGCCATAACAGACCGGGTCCTTTTTTGCGCCGCCGTCGCCTTGCATGGCGTGAATGACGGTGTGACCAGTGAGTAGAACCATGCTACAGAGAAAAAGTCTGCTTTGAAAAGTTTTCCTAAGGCAATTAATGATTTTGCCGTTTTTCATGGAAAAAACATGATTTCTAGAGGATTTTATCTAATGAGCAGATGGGAAAAACCACACTTTCGGTATACTTTTCATACACTTATGGATAATTCAAGACGAAAAGAACTCGGATAAAAAAACGCCACCCGCACAAAGATCGCGGGTGGCGCCATTCCATGTCGTACTGCAGAAACGCTTATTCGCGCTTCGACACCAGGGTCAGAATGTCGTAGCTGGCGACCAGCTCCTCGTTCTGGTTGGTCACCTGCACGTCCCACGCCACCACGCCCTGGCCCACGCCAAAGACGTCCTTGCGGTTACGGTCGACCTTGCGCTTGCAGGTCAGGCGCGCGCGGATGGTGTCGCCGATGGCGACGGGGGCGACGAAACGCAGATTGTCCAGGCCATAATTGGCCAGCACGGGACCGACGCCAGGCGAGACGAACAGGCCGGCGGCGGCCGACAGCACGAAGTAGCCGTGGGCGATGCGCTTGCCGAACTGCGACTCTTTCGCCGCGATTTCGTCGAAGTGCATGTAGAAGAAATCGCCCGAGATGCCGCCAAAGGCGACGATATCCGCTTCGCTGACGGTGCGGCGGTGCGTGAGCAGCGAGTCGCCCGTCTTCAGGTCCTCGAAGTGCTTGCGGAACGGATGGATCGGGCTTTCGTTGACATCCGCGCCGCGCACGTATTCGCCGGTGATGGCCGCCAGCATGGTCGGCGAGCCTTGCACGGCCGCCCGTTGCAGGTAATGGCGCACGGCGCGCACGCCGCCCAGCTCCTCGCCGCCGCCCGCGCGGCCAGGGCCGCCGTGCTTCAGTTGCGGCAGCGGTGAGCCATGGCCCGTCGAATCGACGGAGGCCACGCGCTCGAGCACGTGTACGCGGCCATGCGTGGCCGCCACTTGCGGCACCACGCGCGCGGCGATCTTCGGATCGCGCGTCACCAGGGTGCTTACCAGGCTGCCCTTGCCGCGCGCGGCCAGCGCCAGCGCTTCATCGATATCCTTGTAGCCCATCATCGTGCTGACGGGGCCGAACGCTTCCACGTCATGCACGGCGTCGTTGCCGAAGGCGTCGCGGCACAGCAGCAGGGTCGGCGAGAAGAAGCTGCCGTCAACGGCGCCATCGCCCAGGGGACTGAAACCGTCGGCCGCGCCAAATACCACCTCGTTACCCTGCGACAGGGTGGCCACCCGTTCCGCCACATCGCTTTGCTGTTCCTTCGATGCCAGCGCGCCCATGCGCACGCCTTCGATGGACGGATCACCCACCACCACCTTGGCCAGGCGCTCGCGCAGGCGCGTGCCGACGGCATCCATCAGGTGCTCGGGTACGATGATGCGGCGAATCGCCGTGCACTTCTGGCCCGACTTGCCCGTCATTTCGCGCACCACTTCCTTGACGAACAGATCGAATTCCACATCGTCGGGCGTGACGTCCGGCGCCAGGATGGCGCAATTGAGCGAATCGGCTTCGCCGTTGAAAGGCACTGACTGGGCGATCAGGTTCGGATTGGTGCGCAACTTGGCGGCCGTGGCGGCCGACCCTGTAAACGTGACGAAGTCCTGGCCATTCAGGCGGTCCAGCAAGTCGCCCGTGGAACCGATCACCAGTTGCAAACTGCCGGCCGGCAGCAAGCCCGATTCATGCATCATGCGCACGACAGCCTGCGTCAGGTAGCTCGTCGCCGTGGCCGGCTTGGCGATGCAGGGCATGGCCGCCAGGAAGCTTGGCGCGAATTTTTCCAGCAGACCCCAGATGGGGAAATTGAAGGCGTTGATATGCACGGCCAGGCCGCCGCGCGGCACCAGGATGTGCGTGCCGGCGAAGCCGCCCTTCTTGCCCAGCGCGATGGCCGGGCCTTCGTGCAGCACGTTCGACGACGGCAGCTCGTTGCTGCCCATGCTGGCGTAGGCGAACAGCGTGCCCGTGCCGCCTTCGATATCGACCCAGCTATCGGCGCGCGTGGCGCCCGACAGGTGCGAGATCGCATACAGCTCTTCCTTGCGCTCGACCAGGTACAGGGCCAACGCCTTCAGGCGCGCGGCGCGCTGCTGGAAGTCCAGCGCCATCAGGCCGGGCACGCCCGTCTTGCGCGCATACGTGACGGCTTCGTCGAAGTCGATCTTCTCGGCATGCGTATGATAGATGACGCGGTTGTTCAAGGCGCTGTGCAGGGGCACGGCGGCGCTTTCGCCCAGCCAGCGGCCAGCGATCAGGCTTTGCAGGGTAGATATGTGAGCCATGTGGTTTCTCCGTAAAACGAGGGTGTTGGTGACGTTGGTGTGGTGTCGGATTACGCGGGGCGCTGCCCCGCTAATCCGACCTACGCCCATATTGTTTATTGCGCTGCGGCGTTCTTGTGCAAGTGCAGCGGCAAGGCGGATTCAAAATTGAGGCGCTGGCGGTTCGCCTCGACTTGCGTCAGGGCTTCCACTTCGCGCATCGTCTGCATCGAGCGCACGGCCAGTTCGTGGTACTGGCCCGTGCCCGAGCTTTTCCATTTGATTTCATCGTCGGTCAGCGACCGTATTACCTTGGCCGGCGTGCCCACCACCATGCTGCGCGGCGCGACGATCATGCCCGCCTTGACGAAACTCATGGCCGCGACGATGGATTCCGCGCCGATGATGGCGTTATCCATCACCACGGCATTCATGCCGACGAGCGCATTGCGGCCGATGCGGCAGCCGTGCAGCACGGCGCCATGGCCGATATGGCCGTCGACTTCGACCACCGTATCGCAGCCGGGGAAACCGTGCATGACGCAGGTATCCTGCAGATTGGCGCCCTCTTCCAGTATCAATCGGCCGAAGTCGCCGCGGATCGAGGCCAGCGGACCGATATAGCAGCGCGGGCCGACGATCACGTCGCCGATCAGCACGGCGGACGGGTGCACATAGGCGCTGGGGTGGACGACGGGGGTGACGCCGTTGATTTCGTAGACTTTGACCATGTTGCGCTCCTATTCATCTTTCGTGCCACGCACGTTATTACTAGACGCAGCGGAAAACTGGGGTCAGACCCGGCGGGTCTGACCCCGGCCCTCCGCTGCTGTCCTCACATCCCCAGATACGCGCTTTGTACCTGCTCGTTGTGCAGCAATTCGGGACCGGGGCCGGACAGCGTAATGGCGCCCGTCTCGATCACATAACCCACGTCGGCGATCGACAGGGCCGCGTGCGCGTTCTGCTCGACGAGGAAGATGGTGATGCCCTGGTCGCGCAGTTCGGCGACGATGCGGAAAATTTCCGCGATCAGGAGCGGCGCCAGGCCCATGCTCGGTTCATCGAGCAGCAGCAGTTGCGGACGGCCCATCAGCGCGCGCGCCATGGCCAGCATCTGCTGCTGCCCGCCGGAGAGCGTACCGGCCAGCAGCAAGCGCTTTTCCTTCAGGATCGGGAACAGGCCATACATGCGCTCCATGTCGCCGGCCACATCCTGCGCGGGACGCGTAAAGGCGCCAAGGCGCAGATTGTCTTCCACCGTCATGGGGCCGAACACTTGGCGCCCTTCCGGCACCTGGCAAATGCCGCTGCGCACGCGCTTGTCGGCGCTCATGCGGCTGACGTCCTGGCCGGCGAAAACGATGCTGCCCGCGCTGATCGGCTGCACGCCCGAAATCGCCCGCAGCAGGGTCGTCTTGCCGGCCCCATTCGCGCCCACTAGCGCCACCAGCTGGCCCTGGCGTACCTGCAGGTCGATGCCGTGCAGGGCCTGGATGCGGCCGTAATGGCTGGTCAGGCCGGCGATATCGAGCACCAGCGGAGGTTGAGGTTTTTCCATCTTCATCATGCCGCCACTCCCAGATACGCGGCCACCACGTCGGGGTTCGCGCGCACTTCGGCGGCGGTTCCCTCGGCCAGCTTCTTGCCATAGTCGAGCACCAGGATATGGTCCGACAGATTCATCACCAGTTTCATGTCATGCTCGACCAGCACCACCGTCACGCCAGATTGCGCCACCTTGCGTATCAGGGCTTCGATCTCGCCCGTCTCGGTATGGTTCAGGCCAGCCGCCGGCTCATCGAGCAGCAGCACCTTCGGCTTGGCCGCCAGCGCGCGCGCGATTTCCAGGCGTTTCAAGGCGCCATACGACATCTGCCCCGCCTCGTCATCGATATGCCGGCCCACGCCAACGAATTCCATCAGGCCCGCCGCCTCGTCGCGGCAGGCCGCGTCGGCACGGCGCACGGACGGCAAACGCAGCATGGAGGCGAACAGGTTCTGGTTCAGGCGCAGGTGCGCGCCCACCATCACGTTGTCGATGGCCGTCATGTTCATGCACACTTGCAGATTCTGGAAGGTGCGGCTCATGCCGCGCCGCGCCAGCGCATCGGGCGGCATGGCGGCCACGTTCTCGCCATTGAGCAGGATCTCGCCCCTGCTCGGCGTGTACACACCCGTGATCAGGTTGAACAGCGTCGTCTTGCCGGCGCCGTTCGGCCCGATCACGGAATGGATATTGCCTTCCTTGACGGTGAAGCTCACGTCCTGCACCGCGTGCACGCCGCCGAAGCTCTTGCTCAGGTTATTAATCGTCAGCATCTCACACCTCCTGCGCGGATTTGACGGGCGCCTTGGGCACCCCTGCCCGCTTGCGCGAACGGCTGGCCAGGCTCGGTACCAGGCCTTTCGGCATGAAGATCATGGTCGCCATCAGGATCACGCCGAACACCACCGTTTCCCAGCCTTCGAAACTGGACAGCAACTGCGGCAGGATCGTCAGCAGGGCCGCACCGATGATGGAGCCGAAGATCGATGCCATGCCGCCCACCACCACCATCGTCACCAGCTCGATCGAGTGGAAGAAGCCGGCCAGGTTGGGGGTGATGAAACCGATGTAATGGGCGCTGATGCTGCCAGCGATACTGGCAATGACGGCCGACAGCACGAACACGCGCACCTTGAAGCGGGTCGTATCGACGCCGACCACGCGGGCCGCCACTTCCGAACCGTGGATCGCCTGCAGCGCGCGGCCGACGGGCGAATCGATCAGGTTCAGCGCCAGCCAGGTGACGAGCAACAGCAGCACGGCGCACACCAGGTACCACGATTTTTCACCGGCGATTTCCAGGCCGGCGACACTGAAAGCGGACACGCCGATGCCATCGGGGCCGCCCGTCCATTGCGTTTCGTTGTTGATGACGATGGAGATGATGATGCCCAGTCCCAGGGTGGCCATGGCCAGGGTATGGCCCTTGAGTTTCAACACGGGACGGGCCAGAAGCAACGCCAGCAAACCGGTGGCGACGGCGCCGGCGGCCAGGGCAGCGAGCGGCGGCCAGCCGTAGTGCGTGGTCAGCACGGCCGATGCATACGCACCCAGGCCATAGAAACCCGCGTGACCCAGGCTGATCTGACCCGTGTAGCCCATCAACAGGTTCAGGCCGATGACGACGATGGCGTTGAGGGCAATGCGAATCGCCACGTCATAGTAGAACGCATTGGTGAGGAACAGCGGCAGGATGGCCAACACGAGGGCCAGCACCAGCAAGCCGCCGTGGCGCGAGCGTGTGAAAAAGTTGGTCATACACGCTCCGAATTTTTAGCGCCAAACAAGCCTTGCGGCAGGAAGAACAGGATCAACAAGATCAGCACGAACGGCACGGCGTCCTTGTAGGCCGAGGAGATGTAGCCGGCCGTCATGGCTTCGGCGATGCCCAGGATCAGGCCACCGGCAATCGCACCGGCGCCGCCGCCCAGGCCACCGAGTACGGCGGCGACGAAGCCTTTCAGGCCCAGCATGATGCCCGCGTCATACGAGGTATACGTGATCGGTGCGACGAGGATGCCGCCCGCCGCGCCCAGCAGGGCCGACAGGCCGAACGAAAACAGCAGCACCTTGCGCGTGTTGATGCCCACCAGTTGCGCCGCCAGCTTGTTGTGCGAGGTGGCCAGCATGGCCTTGCCCATCAGGGTGCGGCCGAAGAACCAGCCCAGCACCAGCACGATGACGACCGTCACGCCCAGCACCCACAGGCTTTGCGGCAGCAGGCTGGCGCCCAAAAACTCGATCGGCGCGTCGCCTGAAAACGCCGGCAGTGTATGCGTATCCTTGCCCAGCCAGATTTGCACCAGGCCGCGCAGCACCAGCGAGGCGCCGATGGTGATGATCAGCAGGGTAATGACCTGCGCATTTTGCGCCGGTTCGATCACGGTTTTTTCCATCAGCAGGCCAACCAGACCCGTGGCGATAACGGCCAGGATGATGGCCAGCGGCAGCGGCACGCCAGCGGCCGACATCACGGCGGCCAGCATCCCGCCCAGCATGATGAATTCGCCCTGGGCGAAGTTGATCACGCCGCTGGTGTTGTAGATGATGGTAAAGCCCAGCGCCGCCAGTGCGTAGGCGGAACCGACCGTCATCCCGGAATACAAAAATTGTAGAAATTGAGCGACTTCCATGGTGTCTCCATTATGTTCGGCTGCGCGCGGGCCGCCTTCGAGGGCAGCCCGCGCAGGTACTTCTGGCTTACATTACTTCGACAATTGCCATTCGCCGTTCTTCACTTCCACCATGCGGAACGCCGACAGGTCCAGGCCCATGTGGTCTTTCGCCGACATGTTGAAGACACCGGTGGTGCCGACAAAACCCTTGGTCGTTTCCAGCGCCGTGCGCACTTTTTCGCGGTCCGTTCCCCCGGCGCGCTTGATGGCGTCCACCGACAGGTTCAGGGCATCGAGCGCATAGCCGCCAAAGGTCGACGGATCGATCTTGTAGCGCTCTTTATACGTCTTGTCGTAGCCGACCACGATGGCCTTCTGCGCGTCGCTGTCGGGCAGCATGGCGCCGATCAAGAGCGCTGGCGTCGGCAGGCGCACGCCTTCGGCGGCCTTGCCCGACAGCTTCAGATACTCGTCCGACGCCACGCCGTGCGACTGGTACAGCGGCAGCGCGGCCATGCCCAGCTGGCCGTAGTTCTTGGTCACCACGGCCGGACCCTGGCCCAGGCCGAAGACGAAGACGGCCTGCACGCCGTTTGTATTCTTGATGCGCGTGAGCTGCGCCGTGATGTCCGTGTCTTTCGGGCCGTAGGTTTCATCGGCCACCAGGGTGATGCCATACTTGGAGGCGACGATCTGCGACTCCTTGCGGCCCGAGGCGCCGAAGCCGCTCGTTTCGGACAGCAGGCCGACCTTGCTGATGCCACGCTTCTTCATGTCCTCGAATACCTTCTCGGCCGCCATGCGGTCCGTATGCGGCGTCTTGAACACCCATTTCTTCACGGGGTCGATGATGACCACGGCGCCTGCCAGCGAAATGAACGGCATGCTGGCACGCTCCACCAGCGGCGCCATCGCCATCGTCGCGCCGGTGGTGGTGCCGCCGATCAGCACGTCGACCTTGTCCGACTCGATCAGGCGCTTGGTGAAACCGTTGGCCTTGGCCGCATCGCTGCCATCATCGTAATGCACCAGTTCCAGCTTGCGCCCCAGCACGCCGCCGGCCGCATTGATTTTCTCGATATACAGCTGCAGGGTTTTCAGCTCAGGGTCGCCCAGAAAGGCGGCAGGTCCCGTGACGGACAGCACTGAACCGATCTTGATGTTCTCGGCCGCATACGCGCCCGCAGCGGACATGGCCAGTACGCCGGCGATCAGGGTTTTCTTGAAAATATTGGCAATCATTGTGGTCTCCACCAGGTTGGCACTACGGTCAATGTATAGTTGGCGCTTTTTTACCAGCCTGCGCCTTTTTTGTTTTTACTTTGTTTTTACTCGTTTATACGCGTTCGATGACGACGGCAATACCCTGCCCCACGCCGATGCACATGGTGCACAGCGCATAGCGCCCGCCCGTGCGTTCCAGCTGGTTCAGGGCCGCCATCACCAGGCGCGCGCCCGATGCGCCCAGCGGATGGCCGATGGCAATCGCGCCGCCATTCGGGTTCACGTGGGCCGCGTCGTCCGCCAGGCCCAGGTCGCGCGTGACGGCCAGCGCCTGCGCCGCAAACGCTTCATTGAGCTCGATGACATCCATCTGCCCGATGGTGAGTCCTGTCTGCGCCAGCACCTTGCGCGAGGCGGGCGATGGGCCAAAACCCATGATGCGCGGCGCCAGGCCTGCCGTGGCCATGCCCAGCACTTTTGCGCGCGGCGTCAATTTGTATTTATCCACGGCGGCGGCGGACGCCAGCAGGATGGCGCAGGCGCCGTCGTTCAAGCCCGAGGCATTGCCCGCCGTGACCGTGCCATCCGCTTTGACCACGCCCTTGAGCTTTGCCAGCATCTCCAGTGAGGTATCGGGACGCGGATGTTCGTCGCTGGTGACCATCTTCGGCTCACCTTTTTTCTGTGGCACGGCGACGGGCACGATTTCGCGATCGAAGACGCCAGCCGCGTGAGCGGCAGCCCAGCGCTGCTGGCTGCGCAGGGCTAGCGCATCTTGATCGGCGCGGCTGATGCCAAATTCCACGGCCACGTTTTCCGCCGTTTCCGGCATGGTGTCGATGCCGTACTGCGTTTTCATCTTGCCGTTGACGAAGCGCCAGCCCAGGGTCGTGTCTTCGATTTTCGCCGCGCGCGAGAACGCGCTGTCAGCCTTGCCCATCACGAAAGGCGCGCGCGTCATGCTTTCCACGCCACCGGCGATGATCAGCTCCGCCTCGCCCGCCTTGATGGAGCGGGCAGCGAGACCCACGGCGTCCAGGCTGGAACCGCACAGGCGGTTGATGGTATTGGCCGGTACTGCTGCCGGCAAACCGGCCAGCAGCGCAGCCATGCGGCCCACGTTGCGGTTGTCTTCGCCCGCCTGGTTGGCGCAGCCGTAGAACACGTCGTCGATGGCGGACCAGTCGACGGACGGGTTGCGGGCGATCAGCGCGGCGATCGGCAGCGCGCCCAGGTCGTCGGCGCGTACGCTGGAGAGTGCACCGCCATAGCGGCCAAAGGGCGTGCGCACGGCGTCACAGATAAAGGCTTCGTTCATGTTTGCTTCCTTGTTCGGGCTATCAGGGGAAAAGCTTCGGGCGCTGGTCGACCACGCGGCGGGCCTTGCCCGTCAGGGTGCGTTCGATGCCGGCGGCGGCCACCAGGCGCACGCGCGTGCTCACGCCCACATGCGTCTTGATGCGGTGTTCCAGCTCGCGCGCCAGGCCGTCCGTTTCACTGGCAGAGATGGTGGCGGTCAGGTCGAGGCGCAGCTCGGCGATCACTTCGAGCTTGTCGAGGTGGCCGTCGCGCGTGACCACCAGCTGGTATTGCGGCGCCAGCTTCGGCATCTTCAAAATCAGCTCTTCGATCTGGGTGGGGAAGACGTTCACGCCGCGAATGATCAGCATGTCGTCCGAACGGCCCGTGATCTTGCCGATGCGGCGCATCGAACGCGAGGTGGGCGGCAGCAAACGGGTCAGGTCGCGCGTGCGGTAGCGGATGACAGGCAGCGCCTCCTTCGACAGCGAGGTGAAGACCAGTTCACCCTCCTCACCATCGGGCAGCACTTCGCCCGTTTCCGGATCGATGATCTCGGGGTAGAAATGATCTTCCCAGATGACGGGACCGTCCTTGCTTTCGATGCATTCCGACGCCACGCCAGGCCCCATGACTTCGGACAGGCCATAGATGTCGACGGCGTCGATGCCGGCGCGCGCTTCGATTTCCGTACGCATGGCGTCCGTCCACGGCTCGGCGCCGAAGATGCCCACCTTCAGCGACGATTCAGCCGGATCGAGACCCTGGCGCGTGAATTCCTCGATGATGTTGAGCATGTACGACGGCGTGACCATGATGATCGATGGCTTGAAATCCTGGATCAGTTGCACCTGCTTTTCCGTCTGGCCGCCCGACATCGGGATGACGGTGCAGCCCAGGCGTTCGGCGCCGTAATGCGCGCCCAGGCCGCCCGTGAACAGGCCGTAGCCGTAGGAGATATGCACCATGTCGCCCGCGCGGCCGCCGCCGGCGCGGATCGAGCGCGCCACCACGTTGGCCCAGGTATCGATGTCGTTCTGCGTGTAGCCAACCACCGTGGCCTTGCCCGTGGTGCCGCTCGACGCGTGGATGCGTACCACTTGCTCGCGCGGCACGGCAAACAGGCCGAACGGATAATTGTCGCGCAAGACTTTTTTATCGGTGAACGGGAATTTCGCCAGGTCGGACAAGGATTTGAGGTCGTCCGGATGCACGCCCGCTTCGTCAAAAGCGGCGCGGTAATGGGGCACGTTGTCATACGCGTGCTTGAGCGTCCATTTCATGCGTTCGAGCTGCAGCGCCTGCAATTCATCCTTGCTGGCGCGCTCGATCGGCTCGAGGTCATTCGGGGCGGGAATTCGTTGGACCATCATTGTCTCCTAATCGGTTCTATCACTATGTAATTCGTTGCGGCAGTTCAAGCCTGCTCTTGTCACTTCAATTGCTGATGACTTCGCCCGCCACGCGGATCGACTTGCCGCGAAAGAGCGCGATGGCGCGCCCATCCTGGTTGCTGACCTTGACGTCGTAGACGCCGCTCTTGCCCGCCAGCGCCTGTTCGACGGCGTGCGCCGTCAGCACGTCGCCCTCGCGTCCCGGCGCCAGATAATCGATGGTGCAGCCGGCGCCCACGGTATTCATGTTGTAGCTGTTGCAGGCAAACGCGAAGGCGCTGTCGGCCAGGGCAAAGATAAAGCCGCCGTGGCAGGTCTGGTGGCCGTTGAGCATGTCCGGGCGCACCGTCATCGTCATGCGCGCGTGGCCGGGTCCCACCTCGGCCAGGGCGATGCCCATGGCAGCGGTGGCGTTATCGCGCGACAGCATGGAAGCGGCGGCCGCTTCGGCCAGGGCCTGGGCGGCGTGGAGATGGTCTTCCTTATGCATGAAACGGTGCTCCAGTGGCGAGTTTGCGGCGCAGCAGCGGCGAGACGCGGTAACGGTCTTCGCCATAGCCTTGCGCCAGGTGGTGCAGCACGGTCACGATCTGCGCGACGCCCACCGCATCGGCCCAGGCCAGCGGTCCGCGCGGATAGTTGACGCCCTTCTGCATGGCGATATCGACGGCAGCCACCGTGCACACACCCTGGTTGACGGCGTCGGCCGCCTCGTTGGCCAGCATGGCGACCGTGCGCATGACGGCCAGGCCAGGCACGTCGTCCAGGCGCGTGACGATGAAACCGGCCGCCTGGAACAGGCCCACGACGGCCGCGTAGGCGGCATCGCTGCACTGGTCGGCGCGCGCCACGGCAATGCGTTTGGCTCCGGCGTAATCGAGCGCCAGGTCGAACAGCACCGTATCCGGATGCTGGTTATCGTGCGCGCGCTGGGTGGCGCTACGCCCGTCCGTGAGATAAATCGCGGCGCCATGGCAATGCAGGGCGGGGGCTTCGTCCATCGCCTGGCCTTCCTGCGTGACGCGGCGGCTGACGGTGATGCCGGCCTGCTCCAGGCGCTGCACCAGGCTGCGAATGACGCCGCTGTGGCCACGGCCATCGCTGCCGATGGCGGCCGACAGGGCAACGAATTCCGGCTGCGGCTGTGCGCCTTCCGCCTGCGCCACAGGGGCAGGCGCGCCTTCGCCGTACAGGTAAAAGCCACGGCCCGATTTGCGGCCAAGGAACCCCGCGTTGACCATTTCCTGCTGCAGCACGGACGGCGTGAAGCGCGGGTCGTTGAAATAGGCGCCGAACACGGATTGGGTGACGGAGAAATTCACGTCGTGGCCGATCAGGTCCATCAACTCGAATGGTCCCATGCGGAAACCGCCCGCTTCGCGCAGCACGGCATCGATGGTGGCGGCATCACCCGCCTGTTCGTTCAACAGGCGCCAGCCTTCCGCATAAAACGGACGGGCGACACGGTTGACGATGAAGCCGGGCGTCGATTTCGCATGCACGGGGTTCTTGCCCCAGGCGATCGCGGTGTCGTAGACGGTGGCGGCGACTTGCTCGCTGGTGGCCAGGCCACTGATCACTTCGACCAGCGCCATCAGAGGCACAGGATTAAAGAAGTGCATGCCGACCAGGCGTTCCGGACGGCGCAGCTTGGCGGCGATGGCCGTCACGGAAATCGACGACGTGTTCGTCGCCAGGATGCAGTCGTCGCTGACCACGGCTTCCAGTTCGGCGAACAGGCCGCGCTTGACGTCGAGATTTTCCACGATGGCTTCCACCACCAGGGCGCAATCGCTCACGTCGGCCAGGCTGCCGGCCGCCTGCAGGCGCGCCGTGGCGGCCGCCGCTTCGTCCGCCGTCATGCGGCCCTTTTCGGCCAGCTTCGCATACATCTTGCCAATATCGAGCAAGGCCTTGCTGACCGCTTCCGCGCGCGTGTCGTACAGTTTGACTGTGTAGCCGGCGGCCGCGGCCACCTGTGCGATGCCGGCGCCCATGGCGCCGCTGCCGATGACGGCGACGATACTGTTGTTTGCCAATGCGCTCATATCAGTGTCCCTTGAATTGCGGTGCGCGCTTTTCCATGAAGGCGGCCACGCCTTCGCGGTAATCGTCGCTGTGACCGAGTTCGCTCATCATGCGCGCTTCCAGCGCCAGCTGCTGCGGCAGGGTATTGGCGCCACTTAGAGCCAGCGCCTGCTTGGTAAACGCCAGGCCCTTGGTCGGCGCGCTGGCAAAATGCACGGCCAGCTTGCGCGTTTCTTCCGCCAGTTCGGCGTCGTCCACGCATTTCCAGATCAAACCCCAGTCCTCGGCCTTTTCCGCCGTCAGCTTTTCACCGAGCATGGCCAGGCCCATGGCGCGCGCCGAACCGATCAGGCGCGGCAGGAAGAAGGTACCGCCCGTGTCCGGGATCAAGCCCAGCTTGCAGAACACTTCGACGAAACTGGCCGACTTGCCGGCGATGACGATGTCGCAGGCCAGCGCCAGATTGGCGCCCGCGCCGGCGGCCACGCCATTGACGGCGCAGATCACGGGCATAGCCAAGGCTTTCAAGGCCAGCACCAGCGGCGCATAGTTCTTTTCCACCGACTCGCCCAGGTCCACGCCCTGCGAGCCCGGTTCCACGGCGCGGTCGGACAGATCCTGGCCCGCGCAAAAGCCGCGCCCCGCGCCCGTCAGCACGAACACGCGCACGGTGCTGTCGGCGTTCACTTTCGCAAGCGCGTCGCGCACTTCCTCGTGCATGGCTTGCGTAAAACTATTGAGCTTGTCGGGACGGTTCAGGGTCAGCGTGGCGATGCCCTGCTCGATGGTGAAGAGGATGTTTTGGTAGCTCATGGCGTCTCGTTTTTTTAATGGATACGGCAGGGCAGCTGCCCTGCGCCGGCATTATTCTGCCTGGTCGAAGTCGACCACGACCTTGTCGGTCAGCGGGAAACTCTGGCAGCTGAGGACGAAGCCGCGCGCCACTTCGTAGTCTTCCAGCGCGTAGTTGACGTCCATTTCGACCTTGCCGTCGAGGATCTTGCAGCGGCAGGTCGAGCACACGCCACCCTTGCACGAGTAGCGCATGTCCAGCCCAGCGCGCAGGCCCGCGTCGAGGATCGATTCCTTGTCCTTGTCCATCGTGAAGGTGGTGTGGTTGCCATCCATGATGACGGTCACTTCCGTTTCCTGCACGGCGCCCGCGTCGAACTGCGCGCGCGGCTTATGAAGGTTTTTCGGGATGCTGGCGGCGAACAGTTCGATCTTGATGTTCTGCTTCGGCATGCCGGCCGCCTGCAGGGCGGCGGAGACGCCCAGCATCATGTCTTCCGGGCCGCAGATGAAGGCGTTGTCGTAGTCTTCCACGCGGATCCAGTGCTGCAGGAATTGCTCGCATTTTTCCTGCGTGATGCGGCCGTTGAACAGTTCAATATCCTGCTGCTCGCGGCTCATCACGTACACCAGGTTCAAACGCTCCAGGTACACGTCCTTCAAGTCCGTCAATTCTTCCTTGAAGATGACGGACGACGAGGCGCGGTTGCCGTAGAACACAGTGAAACGGCTCAGGGGTTCCGCCAGCAGGGTCGTCTTGATGATGGAGAGGATGGGCGTGATGCCGCTGCCGGCCGCGAACGCCAGGTAGTGCTTGCGGTTGACGCTGTCGAGCGGCACGTTGAAGTGGCCCATGGGCGGCATCACCTCGATGGTGGTGCCGGCTTTCAGGGTGTCGTTCGCCCAGGTGGAAAAAGCGCCGCCCGGCGTGCGCTTGATGGCCACGCGCAGGGTGCCATCCTGCACCGCCGAACAGATGGAATACGAGCGGCGCACGTCTTCCGCATTGATATTGGCGCGCAGGGTCAGGTGCTGGCCCTGCTGGAAGCGGAACTGCTGCCGCAGTTCGGCCGGCACGTCGAACGTGACGGCGATGGTGTCGCGCGTTTCATTGCGCACGTTCGCCACGCACAGCGGATAAAATTTACTCATGCTTCATCTCCAGTTTCTTCGGAACGTGTGCCTGATTTTTTTAGTGGCACTTGAAGTAATCAAACGGTTCGCGGCAAGCCAGGCATTTGTACAGGGCCTTGCACGGCGTGGAGCCAAACTGGCTGGTCAGCTGCGTATGCGTGGAACCGCAATTCGGGCAGATCACGTCCAGCTTTGGCATCGCTTGGCGTTTTACTCCACCCTTCAAGCCGCTGATGTCGATCACCTGCTGCTGCGGCGGGGCGATGCCATAGCCTTTCAGCTTGGCCTTGCCCGCCTCGCTCATCCAGTCCGTGGTCCAGGCGGGCGCCAGCTGGTTCACCAGCGTCACCTTGGCCACGCCATGGCTGCGCAAGGCCTCCGTAACGGCATCGGCGATCACCTGCATGGCCGGGCAGCCCGAATAGGTGGGCGTGATCGTCACGATGCACTCTTCGCTGCTGACCACATCGACGGCGCGCACGATGCCCAGGTCCACCACCGAAATGACGGGGATTTCCGGGTCCGGCACGTCGCCCAGCCAGGCCCAGACCTGGGCCGCGTCCAGCGCTGCCGTGGGCGTGTTCATTACCACTCCGCCCCGGGATAGGCGCGCTGCAGGAACTGCATCTCGGCCAGGATGAATCCCAGGTGTTCCGTGTGCGTGCCCTGCTTGCCGCCCTTTTGCATCCAGGCGTCGGGCGCCGGCATGCTCAAGGTGGCTTCGGCAAAGATCTCGGCCACGTGTTCGAGGAACGCCTGGCGCAACACGTCCGATGGCGGCGCGATGCCGGCGGCAACCATGGCCTGGTCGACGGCGTCGTACTTGAACATCTCGCCCGTGTACATCCACAGCTTGTCGGCCGCCGCCTGCGTCTTGGCATGGCTGTCCGCCATGCCGTCGCCGAGACGCACGATCAGGTCACCGCTGCGGCGCAGATGATAGGTGACTTCCTTGATCGATTTCTGTGCCACTTCGACGATGCGTGGATCGCTGCATTTCGCCAGTTCCAGCAGCTGGAAGTAGTGCCAGGTGTCGAAGAAGAACTGGCGCATCATGGTGTCGGCGTAATTGCCGTTCGGCTGCTCCAGCAGCAGGCAATTCTTGAAGTCGTGGGCGTCGCGCAGGAAGGCGATGTCGTCCTCGTCGCGGCCCGCATTTTCCAGTTCGGCCGCATAGCTGAACCACAAACGCGTCTGGCCCAGGAGGTCGAGCGCCACGTTGGTCAGCGCCATGTCTTCTTCCAGCGCGGGCCCCTTGCCGCACAGCTGTGACAGCTGCTGGCTCAGGATCAGGGCGTTGTCACCCAGGCGCAAAAGGTAATTGACCTTGTTCTCCATTGCAGGCGCTCCCATCACAGGTTCTTGACTTCTTCCGGCATCGGGAAGAAGGTGGGATGGCGGTACACCTTGCTGTTCGACGGCTCGAACAGGGCGCCCTTGTCGCCGGGGCTGCTGGCGACGATATCGGCCGCGCGTACCACCCAGATGCTCACGCCTTCATTGCGGCGCGTGTAGACGTCGCGCGCATGGTTGACCGCCATGGTGGCGTCGGAGGCGTGCAGGCTGCCCACATGCTTGTGCGCCAGGCCGTGCTGGCTGCGGATGAAAACTTCCCACAATGGCCATTCTTTGCTCATGTTGCTCTCCCCTATCTGTCTTATGTAATTACGCTGCTGCTTTGTTAGCGGCTTGCTTGTCTGCATACGCGAGCAAGGCATCGCGGAACCACTCGCCGTCTTCATACGCTTTCACCCGCGTTTGCAGGCGCTCGCGGTTGCACGGACCATTGCCCTTCAACACATTGTTGAACTCGGACCAGTCGATCTCGCCGAATTCATAATGGCCCGTTTCCGCATTGAACTTCAGGTCGGGATCGGGCACGGTCAGGCCCAGGTACTCGATTTGCGGCACGGTCTGGTCAACCATGCGCTGGCGCAATTCGTCATTCGAGAACAGCTTGATGCGCCATTGCGCCGACTGTGCGCTGTTGACGGAGGCGGCATCGGACGGACCGAACATCATCAAGGACGGCCACCACCAGCGGTTCAGCGCATCCTGCGCCATGGCTTTCTGTTCTGGCGTGCCCTTGCACAGCGACATCATGATGTCGTAACCCTGGCGTGCATGGAATGATTCTTCCTTGCAGACGCGGATCATGGCGCGCGCATACGGGCCATACGAGCAACGGCACAGCGGGATCTGGTTGATGATGGCCGAGCCGTCAACCAGCCAGCCGATGGCGCCCATGTCGGCCCACGACAGCGTGGGATAGTTAAAGATGCTGGAATACTTGGCTTTGCCCGAGTGCAAGGCAGCGAGCAGATCGTCGCGCGACACGCCCAGGGTTTCGGCGGCGCTGTACAGGTACAGGCCGTGACCGGCTTCGTCCTGGATCTTCGCCAGCAGAATGGACTTGCGTTTCAAGGTCGGTGCGCGCGTGACCCAGTTACCTTCGGGCAATTGACCGACGATTTCCGAATGCGCATGCTGCGAAATCTGGCGGATCAAGGTCTTGCGGTAAGCATCCGGCATCCAGTCCTTGGCCTCGATCTTGATGCCTTCGTCGATGCGCGCCTGAAAAGCGCGCTCTTCCTGGCCCATGTCGTCGATGGAGCGGACGTTCTTGAGGCCGGTTTCAACCATTTGTGCGTACATGATCTGTCTCCCATGTCTTTGATTTTGCGCAGCAACGCGGTGCGATGAACAGATAATACGATACAAAAAACGATTTGCATACACTTGATGTGAGTCATTTTAAAAATTCGTATCTTGTGCAGCTTTTTTGTGCGTATGATATTGCATATGAGAAAACACTACGAAGCGCCACCCGCGCTTCCGGCAAATTATTGACGCGCTACCCGCGCAGCCAAGTAAACTGCTGCTTTTATTGAATCGACCGCAACACGGCCAGACCGGAACCACATGAAGAACACCCGCTGCACGGCATGGATAGCCGATTTCCTGGAAAGCGACCCACCGCGCTCAAAGTCCCTGGTGATGACGATTTTCGGTGACGCCATCGTGCCGCGTGGCGGCGCCATCTGGCTGGGCAGCCTGATCGAACTGCTGGCGCCGTTTGGCGTGAATGACCGCCTGCTGCGCACCAGCGTGTTCCGCCTGGCGCAGGAGGGCTGGCTCAGCTCGCAACGCGACGGCCGCCGCAGCGCCTATACCATACGCCCGGAGGCGCTGGCCCGCTTCGAGCGCGCATATCGCCGCATCTATGCGCCACTGGTCGTGCACTGGGATGGCAGCTGGACCCTGGTGATCGGGCCGGCCGGCAGCATCGGCGCCGCCGAGCGGGGAGCGCTGCGCAAGGAATTATTGTGGGCTGGCTATGGATTGATCTCTCCCGGCATCTTTGGCCATCCGGCCAGCAATGCGGAGGCGCTGGAAGACATCCTCGTGCGCAACGAGGTACAAGGCAAGTTGTATGTCTGCCACACTACAGAGTTGCCGGATGTCAGCACACGCCCGCTGCGCGACATGGTGGGCGAATGCTGGGACTTGTCGGAAGTGATGGCTGGCTACGAAAAATTCATCGCCAGCTTCCAGCCGCTGCTGACCTTGCTGCAAGAAGCGCCCGTGTTCGATGCCGAGCAAGCCTTCGTCATCCGCTCGCTGCTGACGCACGCCTACCGCCGCGTGCAGTTGCACGACCCGCAACTGCCCGTCGAACTGCTGCCCGAACCGTGGCCCGGCACGCAGGCGTATGCACTGGCGCGCGACCTGTACCGCATCACCCATGCGGCGGCCGAGGAACATATCCTGGCCACCCTGCGGCGCGAGGATGAGCAGGCGGCTTCTGTCGAGCCGTGGTTCTACGAACGTTTTGGCGGCCTGACTAATTGAACGTCTGAAAAATGTTCAGGGCCAGGCGCGTGGCCGCAGGCAGTACGACTAGTACGCCAAGGCAACGCAACGCCGCCATGGACATTTTCTCAGACGTTCACTGCTTCGCCACCACCTGCTTCGCCCCAGCCAGCAAATCCTGCCCCAGCTTTTCCAGCGCATTGGCCTGCACCAGCATGGTGTCGAGGATGGCGACGTTGAAGGTGAACTCTGCCGGCGTCGTATAGCCGGGGAAACGTATGATGCGCAGCAATTCCTGCAAGGTGGTGCCCTTGCCCAGGTGCGCCAGGGCGTCGCTGAGGGCGCTGATTTTCTTTTCCAGGTCGCGTATGTGCTTGCCGTTGTCGTCCATGATGCTCTCCCCATGTTGGAGCTATCACGTTAGCAAAGCACGTCCCGCGTCGTTTGCGCCAGCACAAAGGCGCGGCTAAAACGGGTATCATCGCGCCATTGCACACGATGCAAAACCCATATGTTTTTATCAGGAACACTCATGACCATTAAAATCAGCCAGCAATTCGACGCCGGCGCGATCGAGGTGCTGCGCGCCGACGATGCCCACTCCATCGAGCTGAACATCCGCAAGGATTCCCACGCCGACATCACGCAGTGGTTTTATTTCCGCCTGCAAGGCGCGCAAGGCGAGGCGTGCACAATCCGCTTCATGAATGCAGGCAAGTCGGCCTACCCGGACGGCTGGAAAGACTACCAGGCCGTCGCCAGCTATGACCGCGAAACCTGGTTCCGCGTGCCAACCAGCTTCGACGGCACGGTGATGACCATCGCACACACCCCCGAGGAAGAAAGCGTGTACTACGCCTACTTCGAGCCGTACCCATGGGATCGCCACCTGGCCCTGATCGACAGCGCGCAAGCGTCGCCGCTGGTGCGCCTGATCGACCTGGGCAGCACGGTGGAAGGGCGCGACATGAATCTGCTGGTCGTCGGTGACGCCGATGCCGAGAAGAAAGTCTGGGTCATCGCGCGCCAGCATCCCGGTGAAACGATGGCGGAATGGTTTGTCGAGGGCATGCTCGACGCCTTGCTGGATCAGGCCAACCCGTTTGCCCGCCAGTGCCTGCAAGACGCCGTTTTCTATGTGGTACCGAACATGAACCCGGACGGTTCCGTTCATGGCAACCTGCGCACCAACGCGGCCGGCGCCAACCTGAACCGCGAATGGATGACGCCGACGATGGAACGCAGCCCGGAAGTATTCCTGGTGAAACAGAAAATGCATGAAATCGGCTGCGACCTGTTCCTCGACGTGCATGGCGACGAAGGTCTGCCTTACGTGTTCGTCGCCGGCAGCGATGCGCTGGAAAATTTCACGCCAGCACAAAAAGCCGAGCAAGACCGCTTCATCGCCGACTTCAAGGTGGCCAGCCCCGACTTCCAGGATGAGCACGGCTATGAAGACGGCCCGTTCACGCCGGAAGTACTGACCATGGGTTCGCCTCACATCACGCACGCCTTCGGCTGTCTGGCACTGACCCTGGAACTGCCGTTCAAGGACAATGCCAACGATCCCGACCCACAAACGGGCTGGAGCGGCGCCCGCAGCGCTGCCCTGGGCGCGGCCGTACTGCAGCCTATCCTGTCCACCTTGCGCGCCTGAGCATCAGGGCCGAACCGGCCCGCGTAAGCCCCATGCCCCGCACGCCGGGGCATTTTTTTTGACCGCACGGCAAGCGTTGCTGGACGAATGGTTTTTTTCGCAAACATCTTGCCTGTCAGAAATTATCGTCCTACACTATTCAACAGAATCAGGCCGTGCCACGCTGCGCGGCCCCGCAAGAATATACGGCCGGGCAGGTCGCCACGACTTCCCGCCACCGAAATACGCATCCACGGCCCTATCCCCGCCGAATTAGCTTTCTGTAACGCAAACTGACCGCATCAGCATCGTCGTGCACAGGCGCCGCTTGTCCGCAGGACCATGCCAAGCGCACGCTTTCCGCTTTACGCCGAGGATGAATACCCTATGTCCAAGCTTAACATCAGTACCCGCCTGGCCTTCAGTTTCGGCCTGATCATTGTCCTGCTTGCCATGGTGGCATTTGTTTCCGTAAGCCGCATCCGCAACATCAATGCAACGACGGAAAAAATTCTCAATGACCGCTATGTCAAGGTCATGCTGTCGAACACCATCCAGTCCGAGATCAATATCCAGGCCCGCCTGCTGGGCAATGCCATCATCGGCGCCAACGATCCAGACGAGGTCAGCAGTGCCGTGACCAAGATTCAGGCATCGGTAAAAAAGAATACGGAACTGCTGGCGCGCCTGAAAACCATGATCAACACGCCCAAGGGCCAGGAACTGTTCCAGGCCGTGACGACCAGCCGCGAAAGCTATGCCAGGACGCGCGATGCGAATATCAAACTGTTGCAAGAGGGGAAAACTGAAACTGCCGGCATCTTCCTGCTGACGCAGCTGCGCTATCCACAAGAAAAAATCTTGACTGCGCTGGCGGCCCTGGCCGGCTTCCAGGAATCGCTGATGGCAGACGAAGGCAAGCAAGCCCTCGCCGACGGGCGTCTGGCCATCATCCTGACCCTGTCCCTGTCCATCGCCGCGACCATCATTGCCATCGTCCTGGCCATTCTGATCAGCCGCTCCATCAGCCGCCCCATAGGCGAAGCTGTCAAAGTGGCGCAACGCGTGGCATCCGGCGACCTGTCGGGCAGCATCGACGCGCGCGGCAGCGATGAAACGGGCCTGCTGCTGCGCGCCCTGAAGGAAATGAACGACAATCTGCAAGGCATCGTGGCCCGCGTGCGCCATGGCACGGATGCCATCGCCCATGGCTCGCGTGAAATCGCCTCCGGCAATATGGACTTGTCCTCGCGCACGGAACAACAAGCCAGCTCGCTGGAAGAAACGGCATCGTCGATGGAAGAACTGACGTCGACCGTCAAGCAGAATGGCGAAAACGCACGCCAGGCCAACCAGATGGCGCAATCGGCCTCCAGCGTGGCCAGCAAAGGCGGCCAGGTGGTGGCGGAAGTCATCACGACCATGGATTCGATCAATGCCTCGTCGAAGAAAATCGTCGACATCATCGGCGTCATCGATGGCATTGCCTTCCAGACCAATATCCTGGCCCTGAATGCGGCCGTGGAAGCGGCCAGGGCGGGCGAACAGGGGCGCGGCTTTGCCGTGGTGGCCACGGAGGTGCGCAACCTGGCGCACCGCTCCGCCGCCGCCGCCAAGGAAATCAAGATCCTCATCGACGACTCCGTGCAGCAGGTCAATCTCGGCAGCAACCTGGTGAACCAGGCCGGCAGCACCATGCAAGAGATCGTCAGCAGCGTGCGGCGCGTCACGGACATCATGG
Organism: Janthinobacterium sp. PSRC1-1; assembly: GCF_049897525.1. Classification (NCBI taxonomy): domain Bacteria; kingdom Pseudomonadati; phylum Pseudomonadota; class Betaproteobacteria; order Burkholderiales; family Oxalobacteraceae; genus Janthinobacterium; species Janthinobacterium sp. PSRC1-1. Next base: position 389,836 of record NZ_JAFCWK010000001.1, on the reverse strand, counting down.
CCGAGATCACGTCCGCCAGCAACGAGCAGGAAGCGGGGATTGAACAGATCAACCAGGCCATCACGGAAATGGATGCCGTGACACAACAAAATGCCGCCCTCGTGGAAGAAGCGGCAGCCGCGTCCGAAGCGCTGCAGGATCAGGCCGGCATCCTGGCCGAAGCCGTCAGTGTGTTCAAGCTCGACGGCACGCAAGCGCTGCCGCCGGTCGTGCCAGCTTCGCGTCCCGCGCCACGCGCCACTGTCGCCAAAGTGGACAAGCCCGGTCTCGTCGCCAGCGCGCCCGCCAGCCGCAAGCACGCCGCCCCCGCCACAATGGCGGAAACGGAATGGGAACAGTACTGACCGTGCCGCCCTGCGGTGCGGCAACCGCAGCCGGAGTGCCGCGCCGCCATGGCGCAGCGCAGCATCGCTAATCGTTGCCACATCGGCCATTGCTGCCTATACTGGACGCAGCATTGCCTGTCCCTCCACTTGCCGATCACTACCCTGCATATGACCATCCAAGACCAGCCACGCGCTGAGGCGCGATTTGCACACGTGTGCACCTTCTTGTTTCTTGGCTTACACGCCATGCCAGGCACGACGGTCGAACTCAGCCCTGCCGCACAGCTGGGGCGGCGCATCTTCCACGATGCCAGTCTTTCCGCCTCGGGCAAGCAGTCGTGCGCCAGCTGCCACGACCCAGCCCACGCTTACGCGCCCGGCAACAAGCTGGCCGTGCAACTGGGCGGCGCCGATGGCAAGACACATGGCTACCGCGCCACGCCATCGCTGCGCTATCTGGAACACACGCCGCCCTTCCGCTTTGATGAGGAAGGCGCGCCCAACGGCGGCATCAACCGCGACGGCCGCGCCGCCAGCCTGGCGGAACAGGCGGAACGGCCGTTCCTGGCAGCGCACGAAATGGCCAATGCCAGCACGGATGAAGTGGTAGAACGGCTGCGCAATGGCAGTTACGCGGAAGCATTCCGGCGCGTCTTTGGCGACGCCATCTTTGCGCAACCACAACAGGCATTCAAGCGCATCACCTATGCCTTGCAGCAATTCCAGCAGGAAGAGCCGGACTTCCACCGCTACGATTCCAAATATGACCTCTACCTGGCCAACAAGGTTCCCCTGGAACTGGCGGAATTGCGGGGACTGGCCTTGTTCAACGATGAACGCAAGGGCAATTGCGCCGCTTGCCACCCCAGCGTGCGGGGCGAACACGGCGCGCCCCCTTTGTTTACGGACTTCAGTTTCGACAATTTGGGCGTGCCGCGCAATCGGCGCATTCCCGCCACGGCCGATCCGGCCTATTTCGACCTGGGCTTGTGCGGCCCAGACCGCACGGACCTGGCGACGAAAAGAGACTTATGCGGCGCCTTCAAGGTGCCCAGTCTGCGCAATGTGGCCACGCGCCAGGTATTCTTTCATAACGGCGTGTTCGACAACCTGACGGATGCCCTGCGTTTTTATGTGCGGCGCGATACGCATCCGCAAGAATGGTATCCGCGCGACAAGCGGGGAAAAGTACAGAAATTCAATGACGTACCCGCCAGATACCGCGCCAACGTGAACATCAGCGAGGCGCCGTTCGACCGCAAGCGCGGCATGGCGCCCGCGCTGACGGTGGGCGAGATCGAGGACATGGTGAAGTTCCTGGCCACCCTGACGGATGGCTATCAGGTCCAGCAGTAAAGCCGCTGCCCGGCGTTGTCGCGCCCGACAGGCAAACGCTCAGCCGCCCGCCACCACCATGCTCTCGATGAGGATGGAACCGGTCTCCTTGGTGCCGCGGCGCAGCACGTCGGCGCCCACGGCGACGATGTTGCGCAGCATGTCCTTCATATTGCCGGCGATGGTGATTTCTTCCACCGGATACTGGATCACTCCATTTTCCACCCAGAAACCGGATGCGCCGCGCGAATAGTCGCCCGTCACGTAATTGGTTCCTTGCCCCATCAGTTCCGTCACCAGCAAGCCCGTGCCCAGCTTTTTCAGCATGGCAACGAAATCATCGGTGGCGGCCGTCTGGCTGGACGTCAGGTACAGATTGTGCGAGCCGCCCGCATTGCCCGTCGTCTGCATGCCCAGCTTGCGGGCCGTGTACGTCGACAGGAAATAGCCTTGCACCACGCCATCCTTGACGACGTCGCGGCTGACGGTTTTCACGCCTTCTTCGTCGAACGGCGCGGAACCGACGCCGCCGATCACGTGCGGGTCTTCAAAGATCTGCACGTGCGACGGCAGCACTTGCGTGCCCAGGGAATCGTTCAGGAAAGTGGACTGGCGATACAGGGCACCACCCGAGGTCGCTTGCACATAGGTCCCCAGCAAACCGGCCGCCAGCGGCGCCTCGAACAGCACCGGACAGGTGCGCGTGCCCAGCTTGCGCGCGTTCAGGCGCGACAGGGCGCGTTCGGCGGCGTAGCGGCCGATGGCTTCCGGACTCGACATTTTGGCGGCGTCGCGCACGGACGAATACCAGTCGTCGCGCTGCATCTTGGCGCCCTTGCCGGCGATGGGCGCCACGGACAGGGTGTGGCGCGAGAATGGGTAGCCGCCGATGAAGCCGCGCGAATTGGCGGAAACAAAATGCGATTGCTGCACGTGCACGCCGGCGCCTTCGCTATTCGTGATGCGCGGGTCGACGGCAAACGCGGCCGCTTCGGCCCGCTGGGCCAGCACGACGGCTTCCTCGGCGGAAATGAGCCAGGGATAGAACAGTTGCAAATCGCGGGGGGACATTTCCAGCATGTCCGCGTCGGCCAGGCCCGCGCAATCGTCCTCGGCCGTGAAGCGGGCGATGTTGTAGGCGGCGTCCACCGTGGCGCGCAGGGCCGCTGGCGAGAAATCGGAGGTGCTGGCATTGCCGCGTTTCTTGCCGACAAACACGGTCACGCCCATGCCCTTGTCCTTGTTTTGCTCGATCGTCTCGATCTTGCCTTTTCGTACAGAAACGGACAGGCCACCGCCTTCGCTGACTTCAACGGCGGCGTCGGTGCCGCCCGCTTCCCGCGCAAAAGACAACACATCACGGGCCAGTTGCTGCAATTGCTCTTGACTATGGGTAAATACGGAGTCGTTCATGCGCTGTTTTCTTCGGAAAGCCGCTAAAAAGGGTATCATAGCAGTCGTTTACAGTTTACAGGTGCGGCCTACGCGGCCAATCCCGCCTTATCATGCCAAATCCAAACCGGGGAGCTTGCGGCTTCCAATCCACCGAATTCGAACAGGAATATGAACGTCCGTCGAAGTCGGAACTCAAGCGCCAGATGACCGTCCTGCAAAAGCTGGGCGAAGAACTCGTCAATGAAGCACGCGACCGCGTCAAGCGCGTCCCGATGCCGGAAGACGTGCGCGACGCCATTCTCGAATGCCAGCAAATCAGGGATCACGAAGGCCGCCGCCGCCAGCTGCAGTACGTGGGCAAGAAAATGCGCACCCTGGATGAAGAAGAAGTTGCCGCCATCCAACGCACCATCGATAGCTGGAAAGGCTTGTCGAAAGCCGACACGGCCAATATGCACGCGATGGAACGCCGCCGCGACAAACTCTTGACGGACGACAAGGCGCTGACCGTCTTGCTGTCGGAAAACCCGGAACTGGACGTGCAGCACCTGCGCACCCTGATCCGCAATGCCCGCAAGGAGCAGGCCGAGAACAAGCCGCCAAAAGCCTACCGTGAAATCTTCCAGATCTTGAAAGAGATCGCCAAGAAGAAAAACGGCGGCAAGAAAGATGCCGACGAAGATGACGTTGAAGGCGAAGACGACGAGTAAACAACTGGGATCAGACCCGGCGGGTCTGACCCCGACAGTAGCTAAAAACCGGGATCAGCCCGGTTTTTTTACGACATAGACAGGTGCCCCATGACCACGATAGAAGACGAATTGATTATCGGCCTCGTGTCGATCTCGGACCGCGCCAGCGGCGGCGTGTATGAAGACCTGGGCATCCCCGCGCTGGAAAGCTGGCTGTCCGCCGCCATCCGCACGCCGTTCCGCCTGGAAAAACGCCTGATCCCGGACGAGCGCTCGCAGATTGAAAACACCCTGATCGACATGGTCGACCTGAGCCACTGCCATCTGATCCTGACGACGGGCGGCACGGGCCCGGCGCGGCGCGATGTGACGCCGGACGCCACGCTCAGCGTCGGGACCAAGGAAATGCCCGGTTTCGGCGAACAGATGCGCCAGATCAGCCTGCAATTCGTGCCGACGGCGATTTTGTCGCGCCAAGTGGCCGTGATCCGCGAGACGCCCGAGCGCGCTTGCCTGATCATGAACTTGCCGGGCCAGCCGAAAGCCATCAAGGAAACCCTGGAAGGCTTGAAAGATGCCGAGGGCGTGCAACTGGTCAACGGCATCTTTGCCGCCGTGCCATATTGCATCGATCTCATCGGCGGTCCCTACATGGAAACCGACCCGGCCATCTGCAAGGCCTTCCGTCCCAAATCGGCGCTGCGTCCGGCGCAACCCCTACCTGAGGAAAATACATGAGCACCTTGCTGGAAACCATACAACTCGACAGCGCACCGAACCCCACCGTTTCCATCATCTGGATGCACGGCCTGGGCGCCGACGGCAATGACTTCGTACCCCTGGTGAAGGAACTCGATTTGCGCGGCTGCCCCGCCATCCGCTTCATTTTCCCCAGCGCCGGCACCATGCCCGTCACCATCAACAACGGCTATGTGATGCGCGCCTGGTACGACATCCGCGAAAATGACCTGGTGCGCCGCGAAGATGAGAACGGCTTGCGCGCCTCGCAGGCACAGATCGAAGCGCTGATCGCGCGCGAAAAGGCGCGCGGCATCCCCGCCAGCCGCATCATCCTGGCCGGCTTCTCGCAAGGCTGCGCCATGACCCTGCAAACGGGCTTGCGCCATGCGGAACCGCTGGCCGGCCTGATGTGCCTGTCCGGCTACCTGCCGCTGGCCGACAAGACGGCGCTTGAGCGCACGCCGGCCAGCCTGGACACACCGATCTTCATGGCGCACGGCACGGCCGACCCCGTGGTGCCGATCGCTCGCGCCCAGCAGTCACGCGACTTGCTCACCGGCATGGGTTACAAGGTGGAATGGCACGAGTACATGATGCAGCACTCGCTGTGCCAGGAAGAAATCGATGCCATCGGCGCCTGGCTGAAAAAAGTCCTCGCCTAAGATGCAACAGGCGCGGTGTATGCCCCGCCTGCTGTCGTACGGAACGCCGGGAACGATCAGTTCGCCGGCGTTTTTTCATTCCATATTTTCAACATATCGGGCGATGCTTCCGAGCGGATGCCGTTGTCCGTTAGCACCGATTCCGTCGCCGCCAGCATGTCCTTGCGCGGCACGACCACCATTTCCGCATCGCGCTGCTGGAAGCGGAACGTCAGCAGCTCATCCGTCTGGTCGCGCAGCAAGGTCACCAGGTGCGCCAGGCTGCGCACGCGCACGCCATTGACGGAATCGACGACCGAAAAGAAACGGGTACTGTAGCCATTCATCAGCTTGTGCGGGAAGAACGGCGCGGCGATCACCACCAGGTCTTCGCGCTCGTTATCGGGCGCATCGCCGCGCCGCGTCGCCAGCGGGTTGCCGGCAAAACTCATGCCGCCCAACATTGCCGGGTTGCCATTTGGCGCGGCCATGAATTCCGTGCTGGCGCGCGAAAACACCATCGGGCCGAAAATGAAATAGGATGGGTAATTGCCCTGCAGGCCGCTGATGAGCATCGGGTGCGCCGCCGAGACGGGTATCTTGATTTTCAGGGGCGCGCCCTGGCGCACCACCGTCAACGGCAATTCGCCGTCTTTCGCCAACTGCTGCACCCGGTACTGGAAGCGCACGCGGCTGTTGGCATTCAGCTTGACCATGCCCTGGTTGTCGATAGGAAAATCGCCGATATGCGTGATGACGTCCCACTCCTTGAGCGGATAGGCGGCATCCTTGCTGGCCGGCGTCATCACGACGGCGCCCTCGACACCCCTGGCCAGCTTCAGGTAGGTGCGCAGCGCGGGATTTTCCAGCGTTTGCGTCACATCGCGCATGGCCGGCTTGCCCTGAGGCGCGCCACTTTCCTGGTCGCGCAGGAATAGCTCGATTTCCTCGTTGGGGATGATGTAGCCGATGTTTTGCGCATTGAGCATGCCGGCAAAGGCCAGGCCGATCATCTTCTCGCCCGCAATCACGGGGCCGCCGCTATTGCCCGGGTTGATGGCCGCATCGATCTGGATGCGCAAGCCGGAGACGGGGAAGTTGTAGCGTACGAATTCGATGCGCGAGACGATGCCCTTGGTGATCGACAGCGAGGTGCCGCCCGTCGGATAGCCATACGCCAGCACGGCATCGCGCACATCCGGCAAGACATTGGCGCGCGGCACCGCCTTGTGGCTGGCAAAAAAGCTGTCGTCGTCGATCTTCAGCAAGGCCAGGTCCATGCCGCGCGAAATGGCCAGCACGGTCGCCGGTATCTTGTCGCCCGCGCCATTGGCCTGGATCTGCACCTGGCTGGCATAGCCGACCACGTGCGCATTGGTGAGGATGCGGCGGCCTTCGATGACGACGCCGGAGCCCGTCACCTCTTGCGGCGCGGCCTTGCTCCACGGCTTATAGGGGTCCGGTCCGCGCAGGGTGGAAAACACCTTGACGACGGAATTTTCCAGGGCGGAAGCGCTGGGGCTAGCGCTAGCGGCGGTCTCGGCGGCAAGCGCGCGCACCATCATCAAGGGGGAAAAAGAAAGGGCCAGTGCCAGGAAGGCGCGGCCCATCAGGGTGAAGCACGGACGAGTTTTCATTGAGCTTGTTGGCAATGGAAGGGAAGCAAAATTATATATTGAATAATTTCAGCCTCATTACACTTTGTCCATCTTTGCCGAAGAACTCCTCTAAACTCCTCTCATCAGGCAGGCAAGGGCGCCACGCCCAAAGCCGGCACCGCCGTCTGCGCCCCGTTCATGACCATGGCCAGGAAAGTGTAATAGCCATTGATACCCATCAAGTCCACCACGCCGTGCTCGCCGAACAGCGCCAGCGCGCGTGCATACGTGGCATCGCTGACGCGCTTGTTCTGCTGCAACTCGATGCAGAAGTCATGCACGGCTTGCTCGTCTTCCTTCAGGGCAAGCGGCGCGCGCCGCACGGCGATGGCGTCCACGGCCGCCTGCGCGATGCCGTTCTGCACGGCCAGCGGCGCGTGGATGGCCCACTCGACTTGCTGGTCCCACTGGCGCGCCGTCACCAGGATGGCCAGCTCCGACAGGCGCGTACCGATGGCGCTGCGGTAGCGCAGGTACTCGCCCATGCGCTGCGCCGTTTCCATCAGCTCGGGGCTGCGGATCAGCGGCACGAAGGGGCCGTACAGGGCCCCGCGCGGACCGTCGATGATGGCTTGCGCGGCCGCGCGCTGCTGGGCGTCGAGCCGGTCCAGCGGCAGCGCGGGCAAACGGTCGATATCGCCCCCCGCCATCAGGCAGTCCAGGCGACCACGTCCTGCTGCTGTTCACCGAGGCCGGGGATGCCCAGGCGCATGCTGTCGCCTTTTTTGAGGAAACGCTGCGGCTTGCGGCCCTGGCCCACGCCCGGCGGCGTGCCCGTGGCGATGACGTCACCCGGTTCCAGGGTCATGAATTGCGACAGGTAGCTGACGATCTGCGCCACCGTGAAGATCATGGTTTGCGTATTGCCGGTCTGCATACGCTTGCCGTTCACTTCCAGGTACAGGTCCAGGTCTTGCTCGTCGATGACTTCATCGCGCGTCACCAGCCACGGGCCGATGGGGCCGAAGGTGTCGCAGCCCTTGCCTTTATCCCATTGCCCGCCCCGCTCCAGCTGGAACGAGCGCTCGGAAATATCGTTGACGACGCAATAGCCGGCCACGTATTTCAAGGCGTCCTCTTCGCTCACGTACTGTGCGCGCGTGCCGATGACGACGCCCAGCTCCACTTCCCAGTCCGTCTTTTTCGAGCCTTTCGGCAACACGACATTGTCGTCCGGGCCATTCAGGCAGGTAATCGCCTTCATGAAGACGATCGGTTCGGCGGGAATCGGCATGCCCGATTCGGCCGCGTGGTCCGCGTAATTGAGACCGATGCCGATGAACTTGCCGACTTTCGCCAGCGGCACGCCGAAGCGGGGATTGCCGCGCACCAGGGGCAAGGTCTTTTCGTCGAGCTTGGCCAGCTTGCGCAAGGCCTTGTCGGACAGTTGTGCGCCGTCAATATCGGCAATCACGCCGGACAGGTCGCGCAGTTTGCCTTCTTCATCGATCAGGCCCGGTTTTTCCTTGCCTGGACGTCCATAACGAACGAGTTTCATAGTCTTCCTTGGAGTTGATCATTGCCGCTGTGCAGTCTGCCATTTTACCGGATGGCCCGGCACGCCTGTAGCGGCGAATGAAAAACATCGCAAGTCCCGGCAGTTGCAAGGCCGCCAGCACGCCAAACGCCACCTGATACGCTTGCGGCGGATACTGCTGCAAGCTGTTCAGGGGCCAGCAGCCGAGGATCAGGCCAAAGCCCGCCTGCGCCAGAAAGGCGCCCGTGAAAATGAGCAAATTGAGGCAAGTGGCCGCCCTGCCCGTCAGGCTGGCCGGCATGCTTTGCGCGACGATCGCATACTCGAGGCCCGTCACCGTGCCCAGCAAGGTAAACAGCACGGACAGCATGGGCAGGCTGGGCACGACGTTACACGCCATCGCCACTTGCACGGCAATGAACAGGACGATGCCCACGGCCGCCAGCTGCATCGGGGCAATACCGCGCCGCCCGGCCCATTCCGTCAGCATGCCCATGCCGATGGCGCCAAAGATGACAGCCGCCATGCCCAGGTACAGCAGATACGCCACGTTGTCGTCGGACAAACCGCCCACGTCGGCCAGCCAGCGCCCCACCCACAAGCCCTGCACGCCAAAGAACACCGTGTGCGGCAGCAAGATCAGCGCGATGGTGCGGCGAAAGCCGGGATCGCGGTACACGCTCCAAACGCTGACCTTGCTCACCGAGTGCGCGGTGGCGGGCCTGGGCATGGCCGGCGACAGCAGGCGGATCAGCACGCCGATGGCCAGTGCCGCCAGCGCCAGCCCCAGGAACACGCCGCGCCAGTCCGTGTAGTGCAGGGCCAGCTTGACGGGCAGGGTGGCGGTGGCCGCGCCCAGGCCACCCACGGCGATCAGGTAACCATGCACGGAAGGCAGGCGCGCTGGTGCAATGGCGCACGAGATCGCTTTCACGGCGGCCATGAAACAGCCGCCCAGGCCTGCCCCCATCAGGGCGCGTGCCCACATCAGCTCGGCAAAGCTGTGACCCAGGCTGAACAGCCATACCCCCAGGGCCGCCAGCGCCAGCAGCCACAGTTGCACCGTGCGGGGGCCGTAACGGTCGAGCGCCATGCCGATCGGCAGTTGCACCAGCGCAAAGGCGAGAAAAAAGGCGCTGGTCAAAAGGCCCAGCTGCGCTGGCGTCAGGGCGATGGCGCCCAGCAATTCCGCCGTCAGCACGGCATTCACGCCGCGCAGCAGGCACGACAGGTAATGCCCGAGCGCGAACGGCAGGAACACCAGGCAAAACACGGCCACCCCGGAACGCGAAGAGGCGCCGGCGCCGTGCATGCTCAGGCGGCCTGTGCCAGGCGGATGATTTTATGCGGCACCTGCGGCATAGGCTCATCCGTTTCAAAGAAAAACTTGTCGTGGCCGAATGCGGGCTTTAAATCGTCCATCCACGTCGCTTCCGCATCGAACTGCGCATAAAACGGCCGGCGCACCCAGTCCGGGTTGCGCGCCTGCAAAAATTGCAGGGCAAACAGTTTTTCGCCATTGATGGTGACGATGCCATCGATGACGATCTTGCCGGGGAACGCGCTCATGGAGGGCCCGCGCACCGTACGCGACAGGCCCGACACCATCTGGTAGGCAGCCTGGAAGATTTCATGTGCCTTCGCCAGGGGCAGTTCGAAATAGCCGCGCGGCCCCGTGTCCCGTTCGACAAACATGTAATACGGAATCGCTCCCAGGCGCGTGCCCGTCTGCCACAGCTCGGCCCAGCTAGCCGGATCTTCATTGATATGGCGGATCAGCGGCCCCTGCATGCGCAAGGTGGCGCCTGTGGAGACGATGCGTTTCACCGCTTGCTGCGCGATATCCTGGCGCAACTCGACGGCGTGGCTGTAATGGCCCATCACGGCCAGGTTCTTGCCCGCCTTGACGATGCGCTCGAACAGGCGCAGCAAATCGTCCGCATCGCGGTCCGAGACAAAACGCTGCGGCCAATACGCCACCGCCTTGGTACCGATGCGGATGTTCTGGATGTGTTCCAGGCCCGGCGCCAGCAGCGGCTCCAGGTAGGCGGCCAGTTGCCGCGTGTTCATGATCATCGGGTCGCCGCCCGTGATCAGCACATCCGTCACTTCAGGATGCAATTTCAGGTAGGCGGCCAGCTCATGCGACTCGCGCGCATCGAACTTCATGTCGTCCATGCCGACGAACTGGGGCCAGCGGAAACAGAAGGTGCAGTACGCGTGGCACGTCTGGCCCGCGCTGGGGAAAAACAGCACCGTCTGCACATATTTATGCTGCAAGCCACGCACCGGTGCATCGTTGACTTTCGGCACGTTATGCGTCATCTGCCCGGCCGGATGGGGATTCATGCCCAGGCGGATACCATGCACATAGGCATCGATGGCAGCCTTGTCACGCTGCACCAGCACGAGATCGCGCAAGTGCGCGTACTGCTCGGGCGGCAGCATGTCGCGGTGGGGAAAAACGAGGCGGTAGATGGGGTCGTCGGGGATGTTGTTCCAGTCGATCAGCTGGTCTAGCACATAGGCATTGGTGCGAAACGGCAAGACGTGCGACACCACCTGCACGGCTTCGCGTTGCTCTTCCGGCAGCCATTCCCACTGCCGCGCCTGATGAATGGTTTGCCGCGTATACGGCTTGAACTTGGGTGAAAACGGCTCGGTAATGAGTTCGGACACGATCGGCTCCTTGCCAATAAATAGCGATAACTTTCATGAAATTGACCCTATTTCGGCCAATTCCAGCCTCTTTCCCCACAGGCCATGCCAGCTCGGCATGCTGTGAAAGTCATCATAATTCTTGCCATCTGGAACCAAATTGCTACACATCAACAAGCATTCCGATGCGTTGTTCGCTGCCTACAAGCAACACCTTAGTTTGTTCCATCGCAATTTGATGGGACCGTCGACGACGTAAATTACGGCTTGGCAATACATCCCTCGATTCTCACAAGGAGCTGTCATGAAACGCTTATTCACGGGTAGCCTGCTGTGCCTGGCATTTGCCGGCGGCAGCGTCAATGCCGCCGTCGAACCAACGGAAAAAGACGCCATCGCCATGGCCGAACGGGGCGCCGCCTTCATGAAGGCGCATGGCAAGGAAGAAATGATGAAGAAAATCACGGCGAAAGACCCCGACTTCGTGCAGGGCTCGCTGTATGTGGACATGCGCGACATCAAGACGGGCATCGTGCTGGCCCACCCCATCAATCCTTCCATCGTGGGCAAGGATTTGACGGACGTGCCTGATGCGAATGGCAAGAAGTATCGCCGTGAAATCATTGAGCTGGCGCAAAAGCAGGGCAAGGGCTGGGTCGACTATCAGTACAAGAATCCCACCACTGGCAAGATCGAGCCGAAGACCACGTACATCCTGCGCGTCAACGATGTGGTGCTGGAAGCGGGGATCTACAAAAAATAAGACAGCGGCGGCGCGCGCACGCCACGCGCCGCCTGCGCTTGAAACAGCCACAGCCAGGAGTCAAGCATGCTCAATCAATTACGCATCGGACCAAAATTATTGCTGGCGCCCGCCCTGGTCTTGCTGCTGCTGATACTCAGCTCGAGCGGCGCCTGGTACGGCATGGTGCGGCAAAATGCCTCGCTGGAAAACATGGTACGCGTGCGCATCACGCATCTGAAAGCGGCCGCCGACATACTCGGCGAGGCCAAGCACGTACACGGCAATATGTACCAGTTGCTGTCGTGGACGAATGGCAGCTTCGCCAAGGCTCGCCTCGATACACTGGAGCAACAGATCAAGGCGCGTCACGCGGCCATCGGCACTGAGCTGGCCACGCTGCGCGCCACGGCCACGGGCGCCGAACGCAACCTGGTCGATGCCGCCATCACGGCCCTGGCCGGCTACCGCAAGGCCGTGCTGGAAACCATGGAAATGGCGCAGATGGACCAGTCGATCGCCACCAATTCCATGCTCAAGGCGGAAACGCAATTCGGCCAGTTCAATACGCAACTGGCGCAGCTGTCGGCCCTGGAAACGACGCTCAGCAGCCAGGCCCATGCGACGGCCAGCGCCGAGTTTCGCAGCCTGGGCTGGAGCCTGCTGCTGACCGTCATGCTCTCCATCCTGGCCTCCATCGTGGTGACCATGCTGGTGCGGCGCGCCCTGCTGGTGGAAATCCGCGGCATCGCCGACGCCGTGCAAGACCTGGCGGCGGGCAAGCTGATCGCCGGTGCGCCCAAGCAAGGCAATGACGAGATCGCCGCCACGTCGCGCGTGCTGGACCAGACCATCGCCCACCTGAACCAGACCTTGCGCACCATCATGGGCGCCGTGCAATCGATCGACACGGCGTCGCGCGAAATTGCCACCGGCAATCTGGACCTGTCGGCGCGCACGGAAATGCAGGCCAGTTCGCTGGAAGAAACGTCGAGCGCCATGGAAGCGCTGACGCAAGCCGTCAATGACAACGCCGACAACGCCCAGCTGGCCTGCGAACTGGCGGGGCAAGCGTCCACCCTGGCCGTGCAAGGCGGCGCATCGATGCAGCAGGCAGTGGCGACGATGGCGACGATACGCGCCAATTCGCGCCAGATCGTGGATATTATCGGCGTGATCGATGGTATTTCCTTTCAGACCAATATCCTCGCGCTGAACGCCGCGGTGGAAGCGGCGCGTGCGGGCGAGCAAGGCCGCGGCTTTGCCGTGGTGGCGTCCGAAGTGCGCACCCTGGCGCAACGCTCGGCGCAGGCGGCCAGGGAAATCAAGACCCTGATCGCCACCTCGGTCACCACCATCGATGGCGGCAGCGTGGCCGTGCAGCAAGCGGGCGACAGCATGGGCGCCATCGTGGCCTCGGTGCAGCAAGTCAATGCCATCATCCAGCGCGTCAAAGAGGCCAGCGCCGAGCAGGCCTCGGGCATCACGGAAGTGAACCAGGCCGTCACGCAAATGGATGACGTCACCCAGCAAAATGCGGCCCTGGTGGAACAGGCAGCGGCAGCGGCGGCCAGTTTGCAGGACCAGGCCGTCAAATTGTCGGCGGCAGTCAGCGTGTTCACCCTGGACGAGCGCCCCGCCGCGCCGAGCGGCCCTACCGAAGCAGAAGCGTTCCGGCATCCGGCCAGTGCGCAACAGGAGCGGCGCGCACTGCACAGCCCGCTGCGCGGCGTGCCGGGTCTGCGTGGCGTCAAGGATGCGCCACAGCGCCGGCGCAGCTAGACGGCTGGCGCGCGCATCGGTTTACTGAGGTAGCGCGAACCGGCCAGCACGAAACGCCACGGCGTGTCCATCGCCCTGGAAATGCCGATGCGCGGACCCGCTTGCACCGTCACGTCATCCTCGCGGGCCAGCAGCATGAACGGCGGCGCATCGAGCGCCAGCCGGTTATGCCTCTGCGTGATACCGAGCGCCTGGCATACCTTGCCCGGCCCCGAACACAGCTGCCGCAGTTCCTCGACGCCGCGCCGCTCGCGCATGGCATCGATGCCCGCCAGCGGCTCGATGGCGCGGATCAGCACGCCTGCCCCATGGCCCGCTTCGCGGCACACAAAGTTCAGACACCAGTGGATGCCGTAGGAACGGTAGACATAGGCGTGCGCGGGCGGGCCGAACATGGCCGCATTGCGCGGCGTCATGCCGCCATACGTGTGCGAAGCGGGGTCCAGCCGGTCATACGCTTCCGTTTCCACGATGCGCCCGCCCACGCCGTCGACCAGCACGGTCACGCCGATCAGCTGGCGCGCCACGCTGCTGGAATCGTCCGCAAAATCGATACCGGCCAGGAGTTTTTTCATGCGGCAATTGTACTGCCGCGCTTCCCGCCGCGCGTCTTGCCCCACCTTAAAAACAAATAAAGCTTGATTTTTTGGTCACGGCAACCGGGATGGACAGCGTCGTAAAATGCGGAAAATAGCGTAGGGACAAGGTCAAAATGGGAATTTTTTCCAGAATATATTGTCGAGATGAACTATTGCCACGCATAAACAGCGATAATCGTCGGACACTGCGCCAGACGCGCATGAAGCGGACAGCGGCAGCGCGCGACAGAATAAGCACCGGGCACAAAAAATGATGATGAAAGCGTGATGATGAGAGCGGCAGCGCAAAAGCAGGTAGTGCAGGAAGATCCGGTTGACGCCTTGATGCGCTCCATCCGTATCCCGCCACGCCCCAGCCTGCTGGTCGACTTGCAGCGCGAACTGGCGGAGCAGGACCCGTCGCCGCGGCGCATCGCGCGCATCATCGCCGACGATGTCGGCATGTCCGGCGCCCTGCTGAAACTGGCCAACTCGCCCTTCTATGGCGCCGCGCGCAAGGCCAAATCGGTCGAACAAGGCATCAACTTTCTCGGCATCAACCAGTGCAGCGCCATGATGACGGGCTTGCTGGCGCGCCAGGCGCTGGAAGCGGAAGGCGTGGAACTGACCAACTTCTGGGATGTGTCGGCCAAGCGCGCGCGCGCCCTGGTATTTACCTCGCGCAAGCTGCGCATCGCCCCGCCCGACATCGCCCACACCTTCGGCCTGTTCTGCGATATCGGCGTGCCCCTGCTGATGAACCGCTTCCCCGACTACGTCAAGACGTACGCGGCGGCGGCCAACGATGCGCACAATTGCTTTACCCGCCTGGAAGACGCGCGCCACCAGACCAACCACGCGGCCATCGGCTGCTTGCTGGCGCGCAACTGGGGCCTGTCCTCCGATGTCTCCTGGGCCATTTTGCACCACCACGACTACACGGTGCTGGCGGACCCGTCCACGGACGACGCCATCCGCTCGCTCGTCGCCCTGTCGCTGCTGGCCGAAAAGGGCATTCAGCGCTACCATGGCAACAGTACCTCGCTGGAGTGGGACAAGGGCGGCGAACTTGCCTGTCAACATCTCGGCCTGTCGCAGGAAGAAGCCGCCGACCTGCTCGACGAGCTGCACGAGATGTTCGATACCGACCATTGAGGTATCAGGCGGCCGCGTCCGCCTGTATGATCTGTCCCGGCGCCTGGCCAAGCCCTGGCGCCCGTTTCCGTTTGCCTGACCCGTATTTCTTAACCTGTTGATCGCCATGCCCAAAAATAAGCGCCCTGTCCCCCGTAAATCCGCCAACACGCCTGAAGACAAGGATGAAGCCGTCACGCGCATGCTGTGCACGATGGCCCTGAACCTGGCGGAGCAGGAAGACAGCGAATCGCAGGGCACGGTGCTGGCCGAGCAAGCCGTCGAGTTCGGCCGCCTGATCCGCAAGGCCTTGAATCAGAAGAAGGATGAAATCCTGTATGACGCCATCGAACGCGCCAAGTACGAAGACGTGGGCGCCTACCAGTATTTGCGCAGCCATATCGAGGAAGCCGCTTCCATTTCCGTGATCCGCCGCGACAATGCCCCGGCCATGGAAATCAACGCCTTCGTCGTACCGCTGCTGGTGCAAAGCACGGGCGGCCTGCGGGAAGCGGACAGCTTCCAGGACCAGGACGCATTCGAAGCGCTGGTCAAAAGTTTTCAACAGGCAGAACTGGAAAGCGCCAAGGCCAAGGTGGTCTTGATGAGCCATGCCTACGACCTCGATGAAATCGACCGCATCACCTATAGCCACCTGCACGAGATGGTGCGCGATGCGTATAGCTCGATGACGGACAAGAAAATCGTCGCCACGCCGGGCCTGGAAAGCAGCATCGTCGGCTGGAGCGAGACGGCGTTCGGCCCGCAGGACACGGCCATCGAACTGCGCTTCCTGCTGGGCTTTGCCCTCAAGCGCGTGGACGACCCGTTCTATGCGGAACCAAAAGACGAAGCGGCGCTCGACGCCTGGTTCGACGCGCGCATGGCCCGCTACCAGCAGTGGACGACGGAAGTGGGCGACCTGGTGAAACGCTGCCTGGCGCCGGCCGGCAGCGCGCTGGAAGTGAGCTTCCTCTACCAGGATCTGTTCCACGGTGGCAAGGAACAAGGCATGAGCGAGTATGCGATGCTGCAGATGATGTCCGGCATCAACCACGCGCTGGCGGAAAACAAGGTGGATGCCGCGGAGGTCTCGGTGGTCGTCGGCCCGGCCGATGAACATGGCGAAATGCTGTTGCGCGTCAATGTCAGCACGGCGGGCGGCGAGCTGCTGCACAGCGCCGACAAGCCGCTCGACCTGGCTGCCGACCTGCAGGACGAAGTCGACGACATCTGCGATGCGCTGGCCACCATCGGCGTGACGCAATTGTCCGTGGCGCTGAAATTCGACGCCAAGGGACAGCCGGTGGAAGCGCAGGCGTACGCGCCAGCGTAAGAAACTGGCGCGGACGGCGCCTGCATCAAAACGGCTGCAATGTTTTCCATTGCAGCAACTTGGCGCCATACGCCAGCGTATAAGCCGGGCTGCTCGACGGCAAGCTGACGATGCGGTAGCGCCGCGCGTGCTCGCCCAGCACCTTGATGCCCAGCTTCGCGGCCGTGCCGCCGTTGAAGGCGATCGTCTGCAGCCGTGGCAGGCTGGCGGCCAGAGCCGCCAGATCGTTGTCGTCGCGGGCGCGGATATTGCTGTCCAGGCTGCCGGTGCGCTGCGCCTGCGCCACGACGTCCCACAGGCCCACGCCGTGCGCCAGCAAGGTGCTCAAGCGTGCCGCATAGGGCAGGCTGCTCAAGTCCACGCCCAGCACTTCACCCAGCAGCCTCCAGAACTTGTTTTGCGGATGCGCATAGTACTGGCTGTGGGCCAGCGATTTTTCGCCGGGCAGACTGCCCAGTATCAGCAAGCGCGTATCGGCGTCGACGACGGGATCGAAGCAGCGCTTGCGCGGGTCGGCGGCATGGTCTGGCAAGAGGGCTGGGTGATTCAAATGCGCGGTCCGGAAGAGGAAAGAAGGAGCATTTTACCCGGCCACGCGACGGTGTAGAATTCCCGGACAACCATCCCTGCACAAGAGACCGCCCATGCGCACCATCGACACCCTGCTGGCCCAGTATGGCGAAAGCCACCGCAACCACGTCAATGAATGGGTGCACATCGTGTGCGTGCCCTTGATCGTTTTCAGTCTGCTGGGGCTGCTGTGGAGCGCGCATCCCAGCGTGGCGCTGCTCGCCAGTATTCTCGCCTTATACTATTATTACAAGCTGTCGCGTCCGTTTGCGGCAGGCATGCTGGCGATCCTGGCCATCATGCTGGGCCTGCTGCTGCTGATGCCGGCGCTGACCATCCTGCCCGTGTCGCTGGCGCTGTTCGTGCTGGCCTGGATAGGCCAGTTCATCGGCCACCAGATCGAAGGCAAGAAACCGTCGTTTCTCGACGATGTGCGCTTTTTGCTCGTGGGTCCGCTGTTCGTGCTGGGATTTTTATACCGGCGCCTGCGGCTGGCGTATTGAGCAGCAGGTGGCCCCTTGGTCACGCGGAACCGGTAACAGATTTTTACTATTCGCAACTAGTTATCTGAGGCAAGTGTCCTTATGATAAGTCAGCATCCTTACTGCCGGTCGACGCAATCGGCAACTAACTTTTGTCCAAGGGAGTCCTACATGAAAGCACCAATTATTGCAGTGGCATTGCTCGCCACCCTGGCCGGCTGCGCCGTACAACCGAACTCGGCGAATGTGTACAACGCGCGCCAGGCGCAGAATGAACAATCGGTTCGCCTGGGTACGGTTGAATCCGTGCGCCAGGTAACCATCGACAAGGGCGAAACGGGCACCGGCGTGCTGGCGGGTGCGGCACTGGGCGGCGTGGCCGGTTCCGCAGTCGGCGGCGGCAAGGGCGCCATCGCGGCCAGCATCCTCGGCGCCGTCGCCGGCGGCATGGCAGGCAAAAGCATCGAAGCGAACGCGTCCAACAAACCCGGCCTGGAAATCACCGTACGTCTGGACAATGGCGACATGCGCGCCATCGTGCAAGACGCGGACGAACTGTTCCGTCCGGGCGAGCGCGTGCGCCTGCTGTCCGATGGCCGCAAGACCCGCGTCACGCACTGATCTGCTTGCCGGCGCATGCGCTCAGCCGAATGCGCCGGCAGCGAGCAAGGCAGAAGGGTGCAGCCAGATGGCAATCACGGCGGTCACGATGACATACACAAGCAGGCTCCAGACTTTGATCTGCAGTGAGGCTGACATGGCGGTCCTCCTTCCAAGATGCAATTCAGAAAATATTTACTTAATAATAAAGTAAATATTTTCATAAATTCAACATTTTCCAGAAGCACTGCGCTGGCTCAATGCCCGGGTGTCTCCTGAGCACACGTTGAGCAAGCTCGACCAAGACTCGCCATCCTCGCGCGATGCCCGTATACTTGCGCGATGTCCTCTCCTCTCCTGTTCCTCATTGCCTGCCTGATCTGGGGCTCCACCTTCTGGGCCATCACCTTGCAGCTGGGCGATGTCGCGCCCGCCGTTTCCGTGGTCTACCGCTTCGGCCTGGCTTCGGCCACCCTGTTTGCCTGGTGCGCCTTGCGCGGCGACACCCTGCGCCTGCCCTGGCGTACGCAAAAATGGATGCTGCTGCAAGGCCTGGCCTCGTTTGCCGTCAGCTATGTGTGCACCTACAGTTCGGAGCAATACCTGGTCTCGGCCCTCGTCAGCGTGCTGTTCGCGCTGATGGTGTTCTGGACGCCATTGCTCAACCGCATCGCCTTCGGCACGCCGATTACCTGGAGCACGTGCTGCGCGGCGTTTGTCGCCATCTGCGGCATCGTGCTGCTGTTTTACCATTCCATCGGCGCGGCGCTGCACGATATTCTGGGCGGCGGCAATGGCCGCAATGTACATTTTCTGCTCGGCTTTATCCTGGCCCTGGTGGCCACCATTTCCAGCACGGCCGGCAATGCCCTCGTCATGAAAGTGCGCGAACATTCGGGCAACGTGATGCTGACCATGGCCTGGACCATGCTGTGGGGCACCTTGATGGTGGCCGCCTGGGCCATCGCCACGGGCCAGTCCTGGCAGTTGCCCACGCGTCCCAGTTACTGGATGGGATTGGTGTACCTGGCCATCTTCGGCTCGGTGATCGCCTTCAGTGCGTATTTCACCTTAATCGCCCGCATCGGCACGCAAAAGACCGTGTATATCGGCGTCGTCACGCCCGTCATTTCCGTGCTGCTGTCGGTGCAGTTCGAACATTACCGGCCCGCCCCCATCGAATGGGTGGGCATGCTGCTATGCCTGTCCAGCGTGGCCTGGGCCCTGACCTCGGGCGCGCGCAAGACGGCTGCCGTCGCCTCCATTTCCACCACTCCATCAGCAAAGGCAACATGAGCACCTCTTCCTCCCTCGCCATCCGTCCCGCCCAGGAAACCGACGTGGCCGCCATCTTCGGCATGATCCATGAACTGGCCGTGTTTGAAAAACTGGAACACATGATGATCGCCAAAGAATCCATGCTGCACGACAGCCTGTTCGGCAAGCACCCCGCGTGCGAAGCGCTGGTCGGCGAGGAAGATGGCGAGGTGGTGACGTTCGCCCTGTTCTTCCATAATTTTTCCACCTTCCTGTGCCGCAAGGGGCTGTACCTGGAAGACCTGTATGTGAAGCAATCGGTGCGCGGCAAGGGTTATGGCAAGCAGATGCTGGTGGCGCTGGCGCAACTGGCCGTCGAACGCGATTGCGGCCGCTTCGAATGGTCGGTGCTGGACTGGAATGAAAACGCGATCAACTTCTACAAGGGCATGGGCGCGGACGTGATGCCGGACTGGCGCATCTGCCGCGTGGCTGGTGATGCCTTGACGCAATTGTCGGCGGGCACGCCAAAGCTTGCCTGATTGAAGGGGAACTGTAGCGAGCGGATGCGATTTGTGGCCGAGAAGCGGAACTGTACGAAGGTACAGTGAGCATCGCAGGGCGCAAGGCGCGCCGCGCAGTAAGTTCCAAAAAAATCCCCGCGGGCTAGCGGCACCGCGGGGCAGAACCCATTGTCAAGTGGGAGGGGGAGAATGCAATCAACGGTTATCAATATAAACGCTACGACTGGTCACCGCGTCGACCTTTACATTTGCTTACCGGGCCTTACATTTGACTTAAATCCGCTCACCAAGTGTCACCCGAATGACACTGATTATTTCCGTGGTTCAATCAATGTGCCGTGCAAGCCAATATGTTGTTGCGCAACCCCACTGCCACCCTGCGCATTTGTATAGATTTGGTACACTGTCAGGCAGGCGATGCAGCCAGCAACCACGGCAAAAATGACCATGCGACGCTCCTTGAGTTTTTTGTAGGTATCAGGGAAAACAGAGCCTGCGGCCGATGATGGCCAGGCAGGGAAGATTCAGTGTGGCATCTTCTGCTGGTGGGGCATTGCGCAATATCAAACGCGTCAACGTGACGGCGCGCTGGCGTTTGATGCGACGCAAAATGGCGGCAATGCGCTCACACACAATGAACGAATCAATGAACGAATCGTCATGCATACGGGAGCCACATCATGAATGTCTCTGCCAAACCGCTCGTCATGAAAATCTACCGCGCCTACCTGCGTTCCCGCCTGGAACGCTACACGCGCGACTTGCAAGCCATCGCCGAACAGCGCGAGAACGACTTCCAGGCCGAA
This sequence comes from Janthinobacterium sp. PSRC1-1, assembly GCF_049897525.1. Classification (NCBI taxonomy): domain Bacteria; kingdom Pseudomonadati; phylum Pseudomonadota; class Betaproteobacteria; order Burkholderiales; family Oxalobacteraceae; genus Janthinobacterium; species Janthinobacterium sp. PSRC1-1. The sequence goes on along the minus strand of NZ_JAFCWK010000001.1, from coordinate 369,102 downwards.
CGCATCCTGCACCAGGCCGTCGTCTCGGTGCGCTCGAAACTGCACTCGCTGTAAGCGTGATGCCGTCAGCGCTGCCGGCCGGCCACGGCCCAGCGTTCCACCAGCTCGAACAAGCCTTGCGTGAGCAGGGCCAGCACGGCTGCGGGGATCGCGCCGGCCAGCAGCATGTCGTTGTCATTCAGCGCCAGGCCGATGGTGATGCGTTCGCCGTAACCGCCCGCGCCGATGAAGGCGGCGATGGTGGCCGTGCCCACGCTCATCACGGCCGCCGTTTTCACGCCCGCCAGCAGCACCGGCAAGGCCAGCGGCAAGTCCACGTGCAGCAGGCGGTCGCGCCGGTTCAAGCCCAGCGCCAGCGCCGCCATGCGCAAGCCTTGCGGCACCTGCAAGATGCCCGTGCACGTGTTGCGCACGATGGGCAGCAAGGCATACACGAATAGCGCCACCAGGGCTGGCACGGTGCCGATCATGCCCAGCACGGGAATCAATATCGCCAGCAAGGCCAGGGAGGGCACCGTCTGCAGCACGCCGACGAAAGCGAGCACCGTTTGCCGCAGCGGTGCCGAAAACGCCGCCAGCACGCCCAGCGGAATGCCGATCAGGCAGGCCAGCGCCACCGACAGCAGCACCAGCGTCAGGTGCTGGCGCGTCAGGGTCCACAAATCGTCGCCGATGATTTTATCGAGCAGATTGCTGCGCGCAGCGGCCGGTTTACTCACCTGCGTGCCGGAGGCCAGCCATTGCCTCGCCACGTCCGCAAAGCTCTTGCCGTCGATTTCCACGGCCGCATTCATGGCGATCATGTCGCCCTCGCTGATGCGCCCCTGCAGCCCTTGCAAGGCTTGCCAGGCGGCGGGAAAGCGCGGCGGCAGGTCGAGCCGGTACAGGAGCATGGCGTCGTAGCGGGGAAAGTAATGCCGCGTGTCGGCCAGCACGCGCAAGCCGTACTGGCGTATCTTCGCGTCCGTCGAATAGATGTCGATCACGTCCACCTGGCGCTGCGCCAGCGCTTCATAGGCAATGCCGTGATCGAGCCCGCGCGGGCGCTGCGGCAAGCCATAGCGCGCGGCCAGGCCCGGCCAGCCATCGACACGGCCGATGAATTCATGCGACAGGCCGAATGTCAGGGCCGGGTGCTGCGCCAGTTGCGCCAGGCTCGTGATGGATGTTTCATCACCGCGCATGGCCAGCGCATACGTATTGTTAAAGCCCAGCGGCACGGCCACGCCCAGCCCCAGCGCCGCCAGCTCGCGCCGCATCTGCGCCAGGTCGATGGCCTTGTCGTGCTTGAGGATTTCGCTGGCGATGGTGCCCATGTATTCGGCATACACGTCGATGCTGCCCGCCTGCAGCGCAGCGAGCACGATGGCCGTATTGCCCAGTCCCTGGCGGTGCTCCGCCTTGACGTGCGGCGCGGCGCTCTGCTTGACGATTTCACCGAGAATATACGATTCCGTAAAACGCTTCGAGCCCACCTTCAGCGTGCCGCCGTCCCGGGCGTGCGCGGGCGCCGCGGCGCTGAAAACAAACAAAAACAACAGGCAGGCAAGACGCACGCGGCGCTCCAGGACGGATGATCAATCCGGCAAGCTTACCACCGGCGCGCGCCAGACACCGCCGTGCACCACGCCCGCGCACGGGTTCAGGCCCAGCGCATACGCCAGGTCGGCCGGGCGCGCGATGCGCCACAGGGCGAAATCGGCGCGCTTGCCCACTACCAGGCTGCCCGTTTCATGCTGCAGGCCCAGCGCGCGCGCCGCATGGCAGGTAGCACCGGCCAGCGCTTCCTGCGGCGTCAGGCGCCACAAGGTGCACGCCATGTTCATCGCCAGCAGCAGGGACGTCATCGGCGAGGTGCCCGGGTTGCAATCGGTGGACACGGCCATCGGCACGCCGGCCGCGCGCAAAGCGATGACAGGAGGTTGCTGTACTTCGCGCAAAAAATAATACGCGCCCGGCAGCAGCACGGCCACCGTGCCATGCTGCGCCATGGCGGCGATGCCCTCTTCCGACAAGAACTCCAGATGGTCGGCCGACAGGCCGCCGTAACTGGCCACCAGCGCCGCGCCGCCCAGGTCGGACAGCTGCTCCGCATGCAGTTTCACGGGCAGGCCCAGCGCCGTCGCAGCGTCGAACACGCGCTGCGTTTGCGCCGTTGTAAAACCGATGCGCTCGCAAAACGCGTCGACGGCGTCGACCAGGCCTTCGCTGGCCAGCCGGGGCAGCATCTGCGCGCACAGCAGGTCGATATAGGCGTCGGGCTGTCCCGCATACTCGGGCGGCAGCGCGTGCGCGCCGAGGAAGGTGGTGCGCACGGTGACGGGCAGCTGTTCGCCTATCCTGCGCGCCACGCGCAGCATCTTCGCTTCGCTGTCCGCAGTCAGGCCATAGCCGGACTTGATCTCCAGGGTGGTCACGCCCTCGGCCAGCAGCGCCAGCACGCGGGGCAGGCTTTGCCGCAACAACTCGTCGTCGCTGGTCGCGCGCGTGGCGCGCACGGTGGACATGATGCCGCCGCCGGCGCGGCTGATGTCTTCATAGCTGGCGCCATTCAGGCGCGCCTCGAATTCGTCGCTGCGGTTGCCCGCTTGGACGATGTGCGTGTGGCAGTCGATCAGCCCGGGCGTCAGCCAGCAGCCCTGGCCATCGAGCAGCACGGCGCTGCTGGCCGGCAGCTCGTCGCCGGGACCGAACCAGGCGATGCGGCCATCCTTGACGGCGATGGCCGCGTCCAGCAGCTCGCCATAGCCGTGCTCCATGGTGGCCAGGTGGACGTTGTGGATGACCATATCCCAGTCTTGCATGGCTTTTCTCTCCTAGGTAAACAAGTCGACGCACAACACGGCCGTGCGCTGCAGCGCTTCGAGACGCCATTCCTGCGCATCGTCGGCGTCCAGCAGCAAGGCGTCGTAGCGGGCCAGCGCGAACTGCTGCTCGCCACCGCGCGCCAGCACGGCACCCTCGCCGGCGATGAACAGCAAGGTGGCCGCGCTGCGCCGCACCAGCCTGCCCGGCGCCGTGATTTTTTCCAGCTGATGGCGGCAGCGGTCGCGCCGCGTCATCACATTGAAATCCGTCGTGACGCCCTTGACCTGTGCAAGCACGGCCGCCTCGCCGGGAAACCACAGCATCGGTTGTGACGCGCTCAAGGTCACCTTGCGCGTGCCATCGAGCGTCAGTTGCACGCTGTCGCCATCGACCAGCATCAGGCTGCGGTCGATGCCGGGAAAGCTGGAAAACGGCCCGCTGGCCGTGATCGTCGCCAGGCTGATACGCCAGTCGAAGTCCATCAGGCCGGCGCCCGCTGGCGAAATGGCGATTTCCATCGTGCTGCCGCCGCCGTTTTTCCATGGCGCGGCACGCAGGCATTCCTGCGGGATGAAGGTCGCCATCAGAGCGCCCTCAGTTGCGCCAGGGTGCGCTTGTAGGAAGCCGCGATGGCGTCCTGCGCCACGTGGCGCCCGCCGCGCACCTGCCACTGGCCGCCGCACAGCACATCGCGCACCAGGTTATCGTTGCCGCAGAAAAGTACGCTGCCCAGCACATTCCCGATGGCCACGCCGCACAGGTTCACGTGACCGTCATCGAGCACCAGCAGGTCGGCGCGGCAGCCCGGCGCGAGGGCACCGAGCTTGCGCCCGGACGCCTGCGCACCGCCGCGCAAGGCGGCCTGCCACAGGTAGTCGCCCACGTGGCGGTCATCCGGCGTGGCGGCCACGTTGCGCTGCTGGCGCTGCAAGCGCTGGCCATATTCAAGCCAGCGCAATTCCTCCACAGGCGACTGCGACACATGGCTGTCGCTGCCGACGCCGAAACGCCCGCCGGCGGCGATGAATTCGGCCAGCGGAAACAGACCGTCTCCCAGGTTCGCCTCCGTTGTCGGGCACAGGCCCGCCACGGCGCCGCTGGCGGCCATCAGCGCCACCTCGCCGGGCTGCACATGCGTGGCATGCACGAGGCACCAGCGCGCATCGACGTCAACCTGGTCGTACAAATACTGCACCGGGCGCCGGCCGCTGTAATCGAGACTCTGGCGCACTTCGCCCTGCTGCTCGGCGATGTGAATGTGGATGGGGCGATCCGCAGGCAGCGCTTGCGCCACTTCCCGAATCTGTTCCACGCCGGCGGCGCGCAGCGAATGCGGCGCGAAGCCCACTTCCACCTGCCCGCCGCGCTGCGGCGCCAGCGCCTCGATGATGCGCAAGACATCATCCGCATCGGTGCGGAAGCGCGCCTGCTCGGGTTTGAGGGGTTGTGCGCCGAAGCCCGCATGGCTGTACAGCACGGGCAGCATGGTCAGGCCGATGCCGCTGACGCGCGCCGCGGCCAGCACCCGTTCCGCCGTGTCGGCGGGGCGCGCATACAGCGCGCCGGCCGCATCGCGCTGCAGATAATGGAATTCGCACACGGCCGTGTAGCCATGGCGCAGGCATTCGGCGAACAGCTGCGCGGCGATGGCCTCCATCTGCTCCGGCGTAATGTGGCGCGCGAAACGGTACATCAGCTCGCGCCAGGTCCAGAAACTGTCCGCTACATGATTGACCTCGTCGCCGGCGACTTCCGTCATGCCGCCCAGCGCCCGCTGGAACGCATGCGAATGCAGGTTGACCATGCCGGGCAAGACATATTCCACCACTTCCACGCCGGCAGGCGCTGCGGCATTATCCGTCACCGCCGTCAAATCACCGGCCGCATCCCATTCCAGCAGCACGTCGCGGCGCCAGCCCTGCGGCAGCAGCGCATGGCGCGCGAACAAGCAGCCGCTCAACGCGCCACCCACGCCACGGCCGCGTCCATCATCTGGCGCAGCAGCGGCTGCACCTGGGCCGCCAGGTCGGGACGGTAGCCAAACGGCATCGCCTCATCCATATACAGGCACTGGCACATCTCCAGCTGGATCGCATGCACGCGGCTGGCCGGCTGGCCGTAATGGCGCGTGATGTGGCCGCCCTTGAAGCGGCCGTTCAAGGCCACGGTAAATTGCTCCTGCGCGCGCGCGATATCGACCACGGCGGAGGTCAGGCCGCCGTCGCAGCTGGTGCCATCGGCCGTGCCGAAATTCAGGTCGGGCAGCTTGCCGTCAAAGAAGCGCGGCACGTGCGAGGCGATGGAATGGGCATCCCACAGCACCACGGCGCCATGCACGCGCAGCAGGCGGTCCAGTTCCGCGCGCAGCTGCGCATGATACGGCGCCCAGTAGCGCTGCAAGCGCCGCCGCACGTCGGCCGTATCGGGTTCGCGGCCGGCCAGGTACAGCGGTTCGCGGTGAAAGGTATCGTTGGGCAGCAAGCCCGTCGTATCCTGGCCCGGATACAGATTCGTGTCCTCCTGCGGGCGGTTCAAGTCGATCGTGTAGCGCGACCAGCGCGCCGACAGCACCGACGCATCCATCTCCTGCAAAAAACCGTACAGCTCGCGCAGATGCCAGTCCGTGTCGGCCTTGATCAAGGCCTGCGGCGTCATGCGCGCGGCGATATCGTCGGGTATGTCGGTGCCCACGTGGGGCATCGACACGAGCAGCGGGATGCTGCCTTCGTTGAAGCGGAAATCCATGCTTGTCTCCTTGCGCCCGCTTACGCGTACAGCGGGGCGAACAAATTCTTGCACGTGCTGCTCAATTCACCATGCAGCACCATCTGCTTGGCCGCCTCGATATCGGGCGCGAAGAAGCGGTCGGCGTCGAAGAACGGCACCTTCTGGCGCAGCTGGTGGTGGACATGTTCGAGGTGCGGCGAGGTTTTCAACGGGCGGTGGAAATCGATGCCCTGCGCGGCGGCCAGCAGCTCGATGCCGACGATGACGGCCGTGTTGTGCGCCATGTCGTCCAGGCGGCGCCCGGCGAACGTGGCCATGCTCACATGGTCTTCCTGGTTGGCGGACGTCGGCAGGCTGTCGACGCTGGCCGGATGTGCGAGCGACTTGTTTTCCGATGCCAGCGCGGCGGCCGTCACGTGGGCGATCATGAAGCCGGAATTGACGCCCGGGTCGCGCACCAGGAACGGTGGCAAGCCGGAAAGCGTGGCGTCGATCAGCAGCGCGATGCGGCGCTCGGCCAGCGCGCCGATTTCGGCGATCGCCAGCGCCAGCGTGTCGGCCGCAAAGGCGACCGGTTCCGCATGAAAATTGCCGCCCGAGACGATTTCCGCCTGGCCGTTCGGACCGTCCTGGAAGATCAGCGGATTGTCCGTGACGGCATTGGCTTCGATCAGCAGGGTGCGGCCGACGTTGCCGATCAAATCGAGGCAGGCGCCCATGACTTGCGGCTGGCAGCGCAGGCTGTACGGGTCTTGCACGCGCTCGTCGCCTTCCAGGTGCGAAGCGCGAATCGCGCTGTTGGCCACCAGCTGGCGGTACATCTGCGCCGCCAGGATTTGCCCCGGCTGTCCGCGCACGGCGTGCACGCGCGCGTCGAATGGCGCGTCGCTGCCCTTGGCCGCATCGAGCGACAGCGCGCCCGTGACCATGGCCGCTTCCAGCAGGCGCTCGGCCATGAACAGGCCATGCAGCGTCAGCGCGTTCGACACCTGCGTGCCGTTGATCAGCGCCAGGCCCTCTTTCGCCGCCAATACCACGGGGGCGATGCCCGCCTGCGCCAGCGCCTCGGGGGCCGGCATCAATTCGCCGTTGACGCGCACGTCGCCAACGCCCAGCATGGCCAGGGTCATGTGCGACAGCGGCGCCAGGTCGCCCGAGGCGCCGACGGAACCCTTGGCGGGGATGGCCGGCATGATGCCCGCGTTGTACAGGGCGATCAGGGTGTCGACGATCAGCGGGCGCACGCCGGAATAGCCGCGCGCCAGGCTGCCGATCTTCATCAGCATGATCAGGCGCACGACGGCGTCCGACAGCAGTTCTCCCGTGCCGACGGAATGCGACAGGATCAGATTGCGCTGCAATTGCTCCAGCTTTTCATCGGGAATGCGCGTCTTGGCCAGCAGGCCGAAGCCCGTGTTGATGCCGTAGGCCGCATCGCCCTTGGCGACGATGGCTTGCACGGCGGCGGCCGACGCCTCGATGACGGGATAGGCCTCGGCGGCGAGAATCAGTTTCGCGGGTGCGGCCCAGACGGCGCGCAGGTCGGCCAGGGTCATCGCGCCCGGTTTCAGGGTCCAACTTTTGGCATGCTGTGTCATAGTCATTCGCATCAAGGTCTCAAGGAAGCATGGGAAGAATCAGGCCGTTGCGCTTGGCGCAGGCGGCCGCTGTTTCGTAGCCGGCATCGGCATGGCGCATCACGCCCGAACCGCTGTCGTTGACCAGCACCCTGGCCAGGCGTTTCGCCGCGCTGTCCGTGCCGTCGGCCACGATGACCATGCCCGCATGCTGAGAATACCCCATTCCCACGCCGCCGCCATGGTGCAGCGAGACCCAGGTGGCGCCACCGGCCGTGTTCAGCATGGCGTTCAGCAGCGGCCAGTCGGAAACGGCGTCGGTGCCGTCCTTCATGCTTTCCGTCTCGCGGTTCGGGCTGGCGACGGACCCCGTGTCGAGGTGGTCGCGGCCGATGACGATGGGCGCCTTCAGTTCACCCGTGCGCACCATCTCGTTGAAGGCCAGGCCGGCGATGTGGCGCTCGCCCAGTCCCAGCCAGCAGATGCGTGCCGGCAGGCCCTGGAAGGCGATGCGCTCGCGCGCCATGTCCAGCCAGTGGTGCACCTGCGTATGATGCGGGAACAGTTCCTTGATCTTCGCATCCGTTTTATAGATGTCTTCCGGGTCGCCCGACAGGGCCACCCAGCGGAACGGCCCCCGTCCTTCGCAAAATTGCGGGCGGATGTAGGCGGGCACGAAACCGGGGAAGTCGAAGGCATTTTGCACGCCCTGGTCGAACGCCACCTGGCGGATGTTGTTGCCGTAATCGACAGTGTGCACGCCCATGGCGTGGAAATCGAGCATGGCTTGCACGTGGGCGGCGCAGGAATCGGCGGCGGCCACCGTCAGGCGCGCATGGCGCTGCGGGTCTTGCTGCGCCGCCTTCCAGTCCGACACGCTCCAGCCGCGCGGCAGATAGCCGTTGACCAGGTCGTGCGCGGAGGTCTGGTCCGTCACCAGGTCGGGCAGCAGGCCGCCCGCCTTGGCGCGGCGCACCAGTTCCGGCAGCACTTCGGCCGCGTTACCCAGGAGGCCGATGGAAATGGCTTCCTTGCGTTCGGTATGGTATTTGACCAGTTCCAAAGCTTCGTCCAGGCTGGCCGCCTGCTTGTCGAGGTAGCGCGTGCGCAGGCGGAAGTCGATGCTGCTTTGCTGGCATTCGATATTGAGCGACACGGCGCCCGCCATGGTGGCGGCCAGCGGCTGCGCGCCGCCCATGCCGCCCAGGCCCGCCGTCAAAATCCAGCGCCCGCCCCAGTCGCCACCGAAATGCTGGCGGCCCGCCTCGGCGAAGGTTTCATACGTGCCCTGCACGATGCCCTGCGTGCCGATATAAATCCAGCTGCCGGCCGTCATCTGGCCGTACATGAACAGGCCCTGGCGATCGAGTTCGTTGAAGTGTTCCCAGTTCGCCCATTTCGGCACCAGGTTGGAATTGGCGATCAATACGCGCGGCGCGTCCGCGTGGGTCTGGAACACGCCCACCGGCTTGCCGGACTGGATCAGCAAGGTCTGGTCGTCTTCCAGCTCGCGCAAGGAGGCGAGGATCTGGTCGAAGCAGGCCCAGTTGCGGGCGGCGCGGCCGATGCCGCCGTAGACGACCAAATGCTGCGGATTTTCCGCCACTTCCGGGTCCAGATTATTTTGCAACATGCGGTAGGCCGCCTCGGCCTGCCAACTCTTGCAAGCCATGACCGTGCCGCGCGGCGCGCGGATGGTACGGCTGGCATCAAAGCGTGGATCGGTGTCCATTGTGCTGTTCATGCTGTCTCCTCGTAGGGTGCGAGCGGGCGTATCTGGCCCGATACCTGGCCCGCTCTGGTACTCCCAGCATAGGTTGTCTATACAACCAAGTCAACAGGTTTTCTTTGGGGTCAGACCCGGCGGGTCTGACCCCAGCCTTTATTTTTTCTCGAATACGCGCTGGCCCGCCACCCACGTCTGCAGCACCTGCGTCTTGCCAATCGCCGTCGGCGCCACCTTGAACAGGTCCTGGTCGACGACGATGAAGTCCGCCCATTTGCCCGCTTCCAGGGTGCCGATGACCTTTTCCTGGTGCGCCGCCCAAGCCGCGTCGAGGGTGAAGCAGCGCAGCGCTTCGGTGACCGTCATGGCTTGCTGCGGATACCAGCCGCCGGCCGGGAAGCCGTCGCTGTTTTGCCGCGTGACGGCCGCGTGGATGCCTTCGAACGGGTTCGGCGATTCGATGGGGAAGTCGGAACCGCAGGCGATGCGCGAACCTTGCGCAAGGAAGGTGCGCCACGCATACGCGCCCTTGATGCGCTCGTGGCCCACGCGCTGCTCCGCCATGTTCTGGTCGGACGTGGCGTGCGTGGGCTGCATCGACGGCACGATGCCCAAGGTCTTGAAACGGGGGATGTCGGATAATTGCACCACCTGCGCGTGCTCCATGCGGTGGCGCAGGCCCGCGCCGCGATACTGCGCGATCAAGGCTGCATAGCCGTCGAGGATCTGATGGTTGCCCGCGTCGCCGATGGCGTGCACATTCACCTGGTAGCCGGCGCGCATGGCTTTTGCCATCTTCGCGCGCATGGCGTCATCTTTGAAGAACAGCAGGCCGCGGGTGGAAGGATCGTCGCTGTACGGCGCCAGCAGGGCCGCGCCGCGACTGCCCAGGGCGCCGTCGGACAGCAATTTCACGGCCCGCAAGGCGTACATGTCGCGCGCATAGCTAGTTAAAGGGCCGTTTTTTGACAGCGCGTCGAAGTCGTCCGTGGTGTCGGCAATCATGCCGTACACGCGCACCGTCAGCTTGCCGTGATCCGCGTAATCGCGGAACAGGCGGTCCTGCATCTGGCCGATGCCCGCATCGTGCACGCTGGTCAGCCCCGCCTGCGACAGCTGCGACAGCGCGCCATCGAGGGCGGCGCGGTTTTCCACGTCGCCCGGCTTGGGCAGCACGGCGTCCATCAAGTCCATGGCATTGTCGACCAGCACGCCGGTGGCATTGCCGTCCGCATCGCGGACGATCTTGCCGCTGGCCGGATCTGGCGTGGCGCGCGTGATGCCCGCCAGCGCCAGCGCGCGGCTGTTGGCCCAGCCCGCGTGACCATCGACCCGGCGCAGCCACACGGGCCGCGCGCTTTCCGCCGCATCGAGTTCCGCCGCCGTGGGAAAGCGGCCCAGTTTCCAGATTTCCTGGTTCCAGCCATTGCCGACGATCCAGCTGCGCTCGGGATGCGCACGCGCGAAGTCGCCCACGGCCTGCACGGCGGCCGGCAGCGACGACGAACCGTACAGCATCACGCCGCTGGCGATCGTCCCCAGGCCGAACACGTGGCCATGCGCGTCGATCAGGCCAGGCAGCACGGTCTTGCCCTGCACGTCGACGTGCGTGGCGCCCTCGGCCGCCTTGCGCTTCACCTGCGCGGCGCTGCCGACGGCGAGCAGCTTGCCCGCGTCGTCAAAGGCCAGCGCCGTGAAGCGCACCACCTTGCCGGCAGCATTGAGCGTGTAGCCGTTGGCATTGTCGATGACGGTATCGGCATGCGCGTGGGCGAAAGTGCCCAGGCAGGCGAGAACGAGCAGGGTGCGGGGCAAGTGCAGGGTCGGCATTTCCATCTCCAGGTCTTTTAGTCGTTGGCAAAAAGACGAGTGTATAGAAATTGGCAAAATGGTCAATCAGGCAGCGGAAGGTGGTCGTACCATCAGCCAGTAGTCGCTGCCCGTCACGGCTTCCGCGTAGCGTCCCGCCGCCACGAAGCCCAGGCGGGCATAAAACGGCAGGCTGCGCTCGTTGTACGTCTCCAGGAAGCATGCGGCACGCGCCGCATCGACGGCCGCCAGTCCCGGCGCCAGCACGGACGCGCCCAGCCCCTGCCCTTGCGCGGCGGGAGCGATGCCGGCGATCGACAAATACCACGCGTCTTGCAGACCATGCGGCGCCAGTGCGTGCTCCATGTTCGCGACGATGGCCGTGAAATGCGCAAAGCCGCGCTCCCCCAGCAGCGTGCGCAAGGCAGCTTCGCGCTGCGCATACGCGGCCTGGCGCAGGGCCGCCGGCGTATCCGTCGTCCAGATGGCGGCGCCATGGCCCGCCGCATCGGCCAGGTCGACGCGGCCCGCCTGCTCGCCCTCGGCCAGCGCCAGCGCGAAGTACGCCTCCAGCATGGCCAGCCGCGCCGCTTCCTCCTCGCCGCACGCCACCGTGACGGTGCGGTAGAACGGATCGCCGGCCAGGGCGGCGGCCAGGCTGCGGGCGGTGCGGGAGGCTTCGGTGTGGGATGGGCTGGACATGGTTCTCTTTCTGTTCATTGTATCTTTTCATTGCGACGCCCGGCATCTTAGCGCAAGCGCGCAGGCCTTGCGCCCAGTCAATACCTCCCCGCCGCTGCTGGCCTACGCTGGCGTTTTATCGCGGAGTCCCCATGGCCAGGCACCATGTCATCAGCACCACCGCGTGCGACGTGTTCTTCAAGCTCGTGGCGCACCAGAAGAGCAGCCTGGGCGCGCACTTCGACAGCATGATCGTCACCTTCAGCGCCGACGGCCAGCCGGTACGTGGTGCGGCCCTGCGCGATGCAAAAAGTGGCTGCGAACTGCACCGCCTGGCCGGCCAGCCCGACGAATGCTGGTGCTGCGGCTACGACGAGCAGCTGGAATTCGTCTCGCAAAACAAGATGCCGCTGGCGCACGCCGACTATCGCATCACCTTGAGCAATGGCGAAACGTGGACGGGGACGACGGATGCCAGGGGACGCACGGGGCGCGTCGCCAGCAAGCAGGAAGCGCAAATCACGACGGTGGAATTTTTCCCGCAAGAAGATAGTCTTCCTTGCTGCTCCGCCGCACCTGCTCCATTGGCGCCGACGGCGATCATACTGGAACTACAAGACGTAAAAACGACGGACAAGGATATCGATACATCAGTAAAACAGGTAAAAATCGATAGCATGGCTCGCCCACTCACCCAGGGTGAAATAGACATGGCATGGATGATTTTCGAGGATGCCGTCGACTATAGCAAAGTCAAAATTCACAAGAGGCCTTATCTATGGCTGTTCCAACCAAAAAACACTGCCATGACACCCAATGGGGAAATGTACTTTCATGAGTCGAGATTTCTGGACGATTTTTCCAGTGCAGATAACACCGAGCGTCATTGGTTCATTCATGAAATGGTCCATGTCTGGCAGTATCAATTGGGCTATCCGGTTGCATTGCGTGGGGCTATCCGTTTCGGATTGAGTTACACGTGTTCTTTAAAGCGAGGAAAAAAACTATCTGACTTCAACATGGAGGCGCAGGGCAACTTACTGGCAGATTATTTCGGACTAAAGTATTTGAAAACACCAAAAGCCATGAATCAAAAAGAATACCGAAACTCCCTGACTCTCTACGAAGAGGTGATCAATGAATTTATTAAAAATAGAAAAAGCAAGACCAATCTTCCTGGAAATGACATTGATCATGAGCCTCTGTTTGACATACCGTGATGCGTACCCGATGTCCCGCATGGCCGAAGCCGAGATTAGCTCATTCAAAGGCATACCATGCTTTACCATTTCAAAAAAAGAAGAACGCCGCAATGGAACGCCAATGCTGGGCGCACTCATGGTTTACGATATCTCCATAAAGCCGCCTGTCGAAGTCTGGTCCTTCATTCTCCCTGGAGCGACGACCCTCCCCATGCATGCAAAAACCTGCTATTTGTATGGCCAAGTACCGGCAGGAGCCGAATCGACTGCCGTGACGATGCTGAAAACAGACAGGATGTACAGCGTCTTTTTGAATGGCAGGCCGGATGACCCATCTGACTCGACCTACGGCTACAAAGGGAAATTCTGTCTCATCACGACAGCCAACAGCGGCCAACAGGTCATTCCCATCAAGCGCGATATGCGGGCCTGGATCGATGAAGTTTGTCCAGCAAACATCCAAGCACAAAAGGGCCAATAATGCCCGTCTGCCACAAGAGCCTATCGGTACTCGCCTTGCTGACCTGCATGAGTGCCTCGGCCACCTCCCGCATGGCATACGCGGAAGTACAGCTAAAAAATGGCACTCCCTGTTTCACCATTTCGCAAAAAGAAGAAGCGCGCAACGGGGTTCCGCAGATTAGTGCGATCGTACTGACAGATGTATCCGTCAAGCCAGCAGTCAAAGTATGGTCTTTTCTTTTACCGGGCGCAGCCACTATTCCTGTGCATGCCAGGTCCTGCCTTCTGTATGGAGTTGCACCAGCAACAGCAGAGGTCAAGCCACCCAAAGCCCCGCCGCTGAAAACAGGACGCATGTATGACGTCTTCCTGAACGGTAGGCCAGCCGATCCATCGGACCCTACTCGCGGTTACGTGGGCAAGTTTTGCTTATTCACCGACATCTCCGGGGAGCGCAAGATTCTTCGCATCGACAGCGATAGCCAAGCCTGGATAGATGAAATCTGTCCCGTTCAGAAATAGGAAAAACATGATGTCCTTGCTGCAGAATGCCCTGTTCATACTGCTCATGTCCCTCGGCCTGCATGCCCGTGCAACATCACGCATCGCCGATGCTGAAATCAGTTCAGTGAATGGCACGCCCTGCTTCACAATCTCACAAAAGGAAGAAAAGCGTAACGGCCAGCCACTCCTGGGAGCACTCAGCATTTCAGACCTGTCAGAAAAGCCCGCCGTTGGTGTGTGGAGTTTTTATATGACTGGTGGAAAAAAAGTACCGCTCTCGTCAAAAAGCTGCCTTCGGTATGCTGATCTTCCTCAGGGAGCGAACGGCATGCCCGCCCCTGCACTGCAAACAGGGCGGGTCTACAGCATTTTCCTCAATGGAAGACCAAATGATCCTGCAGACCCCACTTATGGCTACATGGGAAAATTTTGCATAGTAGCCACGGCCACTGGTGAACGACAAATCATCGCCATTGGCAGCGACACGCCAGCGTGGAAACAGGATAGTTGCCCGGAACATTCGCTCATCAGATAGTGCGAGGTTCGCCATGCCATATCGTCACACACTGTTATTCCTGCTTGCCACGCTGACGACTATCGATGCCTCGGCGTGGTCGCGCATGGGCCGCGCCGCCGTCATGACTGAGGCAGGCCTTCCCTGCTTCCAGATTGCCACTGAAGAGGAGCGCTCAAGGGGGCCTGTCAGCCTGAAGATGCTGACGATCAGCACACCTGGACCGAATGGCTGGAAAGACGTATGGACGGTCACGTTTCCCAATGCCTCGTTTGGCGACCCCAGCTATCGGCTGCCAAGCAGGGGATGCGTGCGCTACGGCAAGGCTCCCGAAGGGGCCGAGAGCAGCGATGCCGCGCCGTTGATTGCGGGAAAAGTGTATGGCGTATCCTTCCTGGGAAGGCCGCCATCCGCGTCCGATCCGACTTCGCGCTACTCGGCAGATTTTTGCCTGCTCATGGCGCCTTCCGGCGGATTTCACGTCGTTCAACTGACAAACGGCAAGAATACCTGTGCTCCCGAAGAACAGTCGCGATAAGGCATGCAGCATCAGGTAATTGGCCAAAACACTCAAGGCTTGGGTGGTACCACTTCACTCGATTCCTCCCCCCGCTTCGCCGGCGCCCTGAACCATTCACCGGGCGGCACCACGTGCGACTCTTTCGGGTCATCGATGTAATGCGGCGAGGTGATCTGCACGTCGAATTCGTTGAAGACGTCGATGATGTTCTGGTGCAAGCGGTTCAGCACTTCGGCGCGCTGGCGGGGGACTTCGGCGCTAGCGTAGGCGACCAGGCGGTATTGCACATAATAATCCTGCAGCGCCAGTTGCATCACGTACGGTTTCGGCGTGCTCGACAGTTCCGGCGTGCGCGACGCGGCCAGTTCCAGCATGGCGTGCACCTGCCGCCATGGCGTGGCGTAGCCGATGGTGACGGTGGAGTCGAGTACGAAGCCGCCACCGGGCTGGGCGCGCGAATAGTTTTTCGTCGTTTGCGACATGACCCACGCGTTCGGCAAGGCCACTTCCTCGCCCAGGCCCGTGCGCAGGCGCGTCTCGAACATGCCCAACTCGACCACCGTGCCTTCGCTGTCGCCCACGCGCACATATTCGCCCTTGCGCAGGGCGCGCGTGTACATCAGGATCAGGCCGCTGGCGCCCTGGCCGACGATGCTCGACGCGCCGATCGACACCATCAGGCCCACCAGCACGGACAAGCCCTGGAAGGCGGCCGTGTGCGAGCCGGGCAGATACGGATACGCCATGGCCAGCGCGAACAGCCAGATCACCACGCTGGCGATGCGGCGCGTGGGCAGGGCCGTGTCCTTGTCGAGCCAGCCGATCTGCAATTCGCCGCTTTCCACGCGCTTGAACAGCGAGGCGGCGGTGGCGGCGATCAGGCGCGCGATGGCGAAGATGACGCACACCAGCACCAGCCCCGGCAAGGCGCCGATGATGGCGTGCAAGACGTCGGCAGCCACGTCGAACAGATAGCCGCTCAGGCTTTCTCCCCACGAGCGCGTGTACGGCAAACGGCCCAGCACGAAGGCGGCCCACAGATAGGTGGCCATCAGGCGCAAGCCCCACAGCACGGCGCTGAGCAGTTGATACGCGAAGGCGATGTAGTGCTCGGCATCGAGCACGCGCACGTTTTTCAGGCGTACGTCGCGCAGGCGCGAGGCCAGCAGGATGCCGCTGCGGCGCTTGGCCCAGCGGTACAGGCGCGTCAAGCCCATCCACACGAGCCAGAACACGAGGGTGGCGGCCGCGCACACGGCGGCGGCGATGGCCAGGTAGCGCCAGCTGCTCTGCTCACGGTAATCCAGCACGGCCTTGCGCAATTCCTCGGCTGCCGTTTTCGCCACGCTTTCCGTCGTGTCGCCGGCCAGCTGGTTGACGTCGCCGGGCACGACGACGAATAGCTGCACGCCATCGAGCAGCACTTGCGTGCCTTCGGGAATCATGCGCGTGCTCGCCTGCAAGGGACCGTTTTTCGCCAGCACGCCTTCCAGGCGGCGCTGCGCGCCGATGGCGCGTTCATCGGGCGGATAGCCGGCCAGCGCGGCGCGGAAGACGAAGACCTTGCGGTTGGCAAACATCAGCGGCGCAGTCCTGACGGCGGCGGCCTGTGACGGCGCGATGGCGGTCGCGGCCCCCGCAACGAACGCGGGCACGCCATCGTCCGCATGGGCTGCGGGCAACAGAAACATGGTCAACAGGCACAACAGGCGGAGCAGCGCGGACATGGCAGAAAGGAAAGAGTGGCAAGAATAGCCATCATGCCATGTAATCTCGGAAACTCAAGCGCCGCAGCTACAGTTCAGCTCGCATCATGGAAAATGATGCCCAGGGTGTGGCGCAAGCCCGAGCGCAGGCGCGACACGCCGTGGCGCATGTTGACGCGGTAACTGCCGCGCGTGCCATGCACGGGCCGCTGCGCCACGGGAAAGAGCACGGCGTCGCCCTGCGCCAGCGGCACGACCTCGGCGCGCGACTGCAGGCGCGGGCGCTGCTCCGTCAGCACGAACTCGCCGCCCGTGAAATCGTCTTGCGGGCGCGACAGCAGCACGGCCAGTTGCAGCGGAAACACGTGCTCGCCATACAAGTCCTGGTGCAGACAGTTGTAATCGCCTGCGCGGTAGCGCAAGAGCAAGGGCGTGGGCCGCGTTTGCCCGGCCGCGTGGCAGCGCGCCAGGAAATCGGCGTGACTGGGCGGAAAGCGCGTCTCCAGGCCCATGCTGGCATGCCAGCGGTTGGCGATGGCCGCCAGCGGCCCGTACAACTGGTCGCGCAAGGTGGCCACGAGATCCGGCAAGGGATAGGCGAAATACTGGTACTCGCCCTGGCCAAAGCCGTGGCGCTGCATCACGACCTTGCTGCGAAAGCGCGACGCCTCGTCGTACTGCACCGCCAGCGTGGCGCAGGCATCCGCATCGAGCAAGCCTGGCACGACGGCATAACCGTATTGATTCAGCGCATCCTCGATCTGGCGCCAGTCCAGCGCCCTCACCGTTCGCCCTCGCGTTCCAGCAGCGCCTGCTTGCGCTCCACGCCCCAGCGGTAGCCGGACAGCGCGCCATCGTTGCGCACCACGCGGTGGCAGGGGATGGCGACGGCCAGGGCATTCGCGGCGCAGGCGCCCGCCACGGCACGCGCGCCTTGCGGGGAGCCGATGCGCCGCGCCAGCTCGGCATAGCTGACGGTGCTGCCGGCGGGAATGTCGCGCAAGGCTTGCCACACGCGCTGCTGGAACACCGTGCCGCGCACGTCGAGCGGCAAGTCCAGTCCCAGGCCCGGCGCCTCGACCAGGCCGACCACCTGCGCCACCGTCTGTTCATAGTCCGCTTCCGCGCCGCGCAGCTCGGCTTGCGGAAAACGGTCCTGCAAGTCGCGCAGCAGCACTTCCGGGTCGTCATCGATCAAGATCGCGCAAATGCCCTTGTCCGTGCTGGCCACGAGGATGGCGCCCAGCGAACAGGCGCCGATGGCGAAGCGGATCACGGCGCCGCTGCCGCCGGCGCGAAACGCGCCCGGCGTCATGCCCAGCAAGCCCGGCGTGGCCGCATACAGGCGGCCGCTGGAATTGAAGCCGGCCGCGTACAACGTTTCCGTGACGTTCGCTGCACCCTGCAAACCGGCCTTCAGGCGCTCGCCGCGCCGCGCCGCCGCGTACGCTTTCGGCGTGATGCCCGTGTGCGCCTTGAAGACGCGGTGAAAGTGAAAGCGGCTCATGCCGGCCGCCATGGCAAGGCTGTCCAGGTCAGGCAGCTCGTCGCTGGCGTCGATCAAACGGCAGATGTCGGCCACGATGGCAGCCTGGCGCTGGGCCAGCGGCGGCAAGTTCGGTTTGCAGCGCAGGCAGGGGCGAAAGCCGGCCGCCTCCGCCTGCTCGCAGCTGGCGTGGAACGCCACGTTGCGGCGCAAGGCGGGACGCGCGGCGCAGGAAGGACGGCAATACACGCCCGTCGTGCGCACCGAATAGTAAAAGACGCCGTCGGCGTCGGGCGCGCGCCGCTGCAGGGCATCCCAGCGTTCATCGTCAGTCAGGTAAGCGTGTTCCATGGCGAACTCCGTGCAAGTCAATGGTCAGTCCGCAGCATAGCCAGTACCCGCGCGCGCCACACTCCGGCGCTTGCTTTTGAATTCAAAAAAAGGCTGGCGGCAGGCAGCGTGCTCGGTGCTAAAATCGGCCATCGCGCCTCCAGCCGGCGGCGCGCCCTGCCCGCGCCCCGGAGAAACCGCATTGGACGATCATACTACCCAGGAAAATACGCCCATTTTCCAGCGCATCAAGGATTTTCTGCTGGCCGGCATCGCCGCCGGACGCTGGAAGGAAGGCGACGTGATTCCCTCCGAACAAGCCCTGGTCAAACAATTCGGCGTCTCGCGCATGACGGTCAACCGCGCCGTGCGCGAACTGACCAGCGAACAAATACTGACGCGGCGCCAGGGTTCCGGCACCTATGTGGCGCAGCAAAAATACCAGGCAACCTTGTTGGAAATCAAAAGTATCGCCGATGAAGTGCGCGCGCGCGGGCATATCCACCGCAGCAGCTTGCAATTGCTGGAACGCACCAAGGCCTCGGATTTGCTGGCCAAGCAATTCGGCCTGCCGCCGGAACACCCGCTGTTTCATTCGCTGATCGTGCATTTTGAAAACGGCGTGCCGATCCAGGTGGAAGACCGCTGGGTCAATCCCGAGTGCGCGCCCGACTACATGACGCAGGACTTTTCCAGCATCACGCCGAACGAATACCTGATGGCCGCCGCGCCCCTGCAAGGCGCCACCTACAGCATCGAGGCACTGTCGGCGCCGCGCGACATCGCCGAAATGCTGGCCATCGACACCAAACAGCCATGCCTGGTGCTGCGCCGCCAGACGCGCTCGGGCGGCAAGATCGCCTCGATCGCCACCATGTGGCATCCCGGACACCGCTATCAGTTCGCAGGAAGTTTCACTTAAGGCTATCGCCGCGATTGAGTAGCACGATTTCGCGCCAGCTTTCTCACGAATTCTCACCAAATCGCAAAAAAAACAGCCATTTCGGGGTGAAAAAAATCCCGTTTTGGCCGTTTCTGAACTTAACTACTGCGAGTAAATATTCGATGCTATAGTTGCCGCCAGAAAGCGCCGCAGGCGTTTATTTGAGCGCGCATCATGCCCTGTCAGCCCAGTTCAATCATGCCCCAGAAAGGGATGCATTTGTCGTATTGCAGCCACACGAGTTTCAGCGCACCGCGCCGACGGCGCCCTGCGCTGCGTCGGCTCGCTCGCATGATACTGGCGGCAGGCATGGCATTCTCGCTGCCGGTGCAGGCAGCGGTACACGGCATGGCGCCGACACTGCTGTGGCCGTACGCCGCCGCCAGCGCCACCGCCCTGGCGGGACTGGCTTGCTGGCAAGCCTGGCGGCTGCGGCAACGACTGCGCCACCGGCTCCTGCCCGCACATGCCCTGAGCGAACAGGATGCGGGGCAAGCCTTGCGCGGCGCGGCCCTGACTGGCTGGACCTGGCGGCGCCAGTCCGACCGCTTGCAGTTCGCGCCCCAGTACCAGGACGTGCTGGGCGACAAGAACGCCAGGCTCGACCATACACTGGCCGACTGGCTGGCCGAAGTGCACCGCGACGACCGCGCGCGCCTGAGTCTTACATTTCGACAACATCTGGATGGCCAGGCGCACGGCACCTTCAATTGCGAATTCCGTTTGCGCCACAGCGACGGCCACTGGCGCTGGCTGCTGGCGCGCGGCGCCGTGCTGGCACGCGCCTCGGATGGCGCCGCTACGCAGGCCAGCGGCATCGTCTGCGATATCAGCGAGCGCAAGCAGGACGAGCAATCGCGCATGCGCTCGATGCTGGAAGCGGCGCCCGAAGCCATGCTGGTGGCAGACGTCGAGGGCAAGGTGCATTACGCCAACCAGATCGGCGCGCGCTGTTTCGGCTATCCGCTGGCCGAATTGACGGGCATGTCACTGGAACAACTGGTACCGGAAAGCACGGCCAACCACTCCGTGAGCGACCCGCAAGCGCGGCACAGCCTGCCGGGCCGGGTGATGATGGCGCGCCGCCGCGACGGCACGCATTTCCCCGCCAAGGTCAGCCTGTCGCCGCTGCGCATGGCCGGGCAAGTGTTTTCCATCGTCTCGCTGCGCGACATGACGCAGCGCCAGCGCGCCGAAGAAGCCCTGCACGCCAGTTCGGAACGCTACCGCCTGATCGTGCAAACGGCGGCCGAAGGCATCTGGATGACGGATGCGGACGGCAAAACCACCTTCGTCAATCCGAAGATGGCGCACATGCTGGGCTATACGGTGCAGGAAATGCTGGGCCGTCCCCTGCTCGACTTCATGGACCGCGACAGCCAGTTGCTGATGCAGCGCCGCCTGGCCAGCCACGGCAGCTTCGCCAGCCAGCCGGACCAGGTCGACTTCCGCTTCTTCCGCAAGGACTTGTCCAGCCTGTGGGGCTTGCTGTCGAGTACCAGTATCCAATCGGACAATGGCGAGCCGGGCGGCACGCTGGCGATGATTACCGACATCACGGAACGGCGCCAGGCGTCGATCGCGCTGTCCAATTCCAGCCAGCGCATGGCCTCCGTGTTTGGCGCCGTGACGAATGGCCTGGTGGTGCAGGACAGCCACGGCCACATCCTGGAAAGCAACGCCGCCGCCGAGCGCATGCTGGCGGCCAGTCCGGCCGGCAATAGCCTGTGGCAAGCCATCCACGAAGACGGTTCCGCCTTCGACCAGCGCAGCCATCCCGTGCACATCACGCTGTCGACGGGTGTCGCCATGCGCGACGTGCTGATGGGCGTGCAGCAGCCCGACGGCAGCCTGTCGTGGCTGTCCGTGAATACCGAGGCCATCCGCGATGAATACGGCAAGGTGGGCATGGTGGTGGCCAGCCTGACGGACATCACGTATCACAAGCGCAGCGAGAGCGCCTTGCGCGAACTCAATGAACATCTGGAAGAGCGCGTGGCGCAGCGCACGGAGCAGCTCGACCAGGCCAAGCAGGTGGCCGAAGAGGCCAGCCTGGCGAAGGGCCAATTCCTGGCCAACATGAGCCATGAAATCCGCACGCCGATGAATGGCGTGATCGGCATGGCGTATCTGGCCCTCAAAACAGACCTGGAACCGCGCCAGCGCGATTACCTGGAAAAAATCCGCTTCGCCGGCGAGCATTTGCTGGGCATCATCGACGATATCCTCGACATCTCGAAAATCGAGGCGGGCAAGCTGGAAATCGAGCGCGTCAACTTCAGTTTCGACCACGTGGTGCAAACCCTGATGACGGTGGTGGCGCCGCGCGCCGCCGGCAAGAACCTGGAACTGCTGTTCGAGATCGACCCGCAATTGCCGGCCGTGCTGGTGGGCGACCCGCTGCGCCTGGGGCAAGTACTGATCAACTACGCCAATAACGCCATCAAGTTCAGCGAACAGGGCAGCATTACCGTGAAAGTGCGCAAGGTGGTGGCGGACGCCAGGCACTGCCTGGTGCGCTTCGAAGTGTGCGACCACGGCATCGGCCTGTCGCAGGACGAAATGAGCAAGTTGTTCCAGTCCTTCCAGCAAGCCGACACCTCCACCACGCGCGAATATGGCGGCACGGGCCTGGGCCTGGCCATCTGCAAGCAGCTGGCCCAGCTGATGGGTGGCGACGTGGGCGTCGACAGCCGCCCCGGCGCCGGCAGCACCTTCTGGTTCACGGCCAACCTGGGCATTTCCGACCAGGCGGCGCCGGCCATGCTCGACAGCATGGCGCAGACGGCAGCGGCCATGCGCGCCAGCGCCGACGCCGCCCTGGTCTTGCGCACGCTCAAGCATGCGCGCATCCTGCTGGTGGAAGACAACACCTTCAACCAGCAAGTGGCGCTGGAATTGCTGGAGGAAGCGGGCGCCTCCGTCTGCCTGGCCAACAATGGCGAAGAGGCGCTCGACCTGCTGCGCCAGACGCAGTTCGACTGCGTGCTGATGGACGTGCAGATGCCGTTGATGGATGGCTTGCAAGCGACGCGCCACATCCGCGCCGACCCGCAGCTGGCGCATCTGCGCGTGCTGGCCATGACGGCCACGGCCACCAGTGAAGACCGCGTGCGCTGCCTGGAGGCGGGCATGGACGATTTCATTTCCAAACCGATCCAGCCGGCCATGATGTACCAGACCATCGCCAGCTGGCTGCCGGCGCGCGAGACACCGCCGCCGCCCGCGCGCAGCCGCGCCGCGCCCGCCTTCAAGACCACCCTGGCCGGCGACCCGCAAGTGATCGACCTGTCCATCCTGGCCAAGTTGCTGGGTTACAACCCGGAGAAGGTGCGCAAATTTGCCTTCAAGTTCCTGCAGACGACGCAGGATGGCTTTGGCGACATCGATGCGGCCCTGGCGCGCGGCGACGTGCACCAGGTACGCGAACTGGGGCACCGCATCAAGTCGTCGGCGCGCACCGTGGGGGCCCTGGGGCTGGCCGAACTGTGCCAGAACCTGGAAACCCTGGCGCCGGGCGAACCGGCCGACGAGGCTGAGCGGGCACAACGCATCGTGGCGCGCCTGTGGCCCCTGCTGGAGCTGATTACCGAACAAATCATGAATAACACCAGCTTTGCCAATGACGATTAGCTACCGCCAAATCACCTTACGGCAAGGTATCGGCATCGACAACGATGCAGCATATCAATAGAAAGACAGGACGATGAATACTGTATCAAACCAAGCAAGCCGGGAACACAACGAAGCAGGCCTGGCGCCGTTGCGCGTGCTGCTGCTGGACGATGATGTCTTCATGCTCGACGTGCTCAGCGACATGCTCGAACAAATGGGCCCGTTCGACATCCGCTGCGAATCGCACAGCGAACAGGCGCTGTCGGCCCTGAAGCAGCACCAGCCCGACCTGCTGATCTGCGACCTGTCCATGCCCGACATCGACGGCATCGAATTTCTGCGCATGGCGGCGGAGAATGGCTTCCGCGGCGGCGTAGTGTTGCTGTCGGGCCTGCATTCGGCCGTGCGCCTGGCGGCCGAACGCCTGGCCGTGGCCAATGGCCTGCATATATTAGGCACCTTCCGCAAGCCGATGGAAAGCGCGGAATTGCAGCTGATGGTGAACTTGCAATTGCAGCACACGGCCCGCCAGGCCAGCGTACAGGCCTGAGCGCGGAGGAGGGCCGGAGGGCGGGCACGGCGCTGCGGGCCAGCAGGCATGCGGCTTTGCCGCCCTGCCGGCACGCGCGGTGGCGATATGCCTCAAGTTTTTCTGCAATAATCGCCACGCTTTGAAAAAATGGGTTATTATTTCAGCCATCCCCGCCTGCATACCTCTGGTCGCACCTTCCAAGAATATTGAATTTGTGCCCATTGCCCCCATCTGCTAGCTGCATTCCAGGAAGCATGGATGGCGAACCAGCGTATGGTGAATCCCAGGCATTATTGATCCCACCCTCATTTGAGGAAAATATGAGCGAAAATATCAAACACATTAGCGATGCATCTTTTGAAGCAGACGTCCTGAAATCCGACTTGCCCGTCCTGGTGGACTTCTGGGCGGAGTGGTGCGGTCCCTGCAAGGCCATCGCCCCGATCCTGGAAGAAGTGGCCAAGGAATACGCCGGCCGCATCGTGATCGCCAAGATGGACGTGGACGCCAACCAGGCAGTGCCTGCCAAGTTCGGCATCCGCGGCATCCCGACCCTGATCCTGTTCAAGGATGGTGTCGCAGCTGCCCAAAAAGTGGGCGCCATGGCCAAGGGCCAGTTGACCGCTTTCGTCGACAGCAACATTTAATGTATGATAGGCAGCGCTGCGCCCGCAGCGCCGCCTGACTGGAACCACCGGGAAGCGGCTTTGCCATCATTCGTGCACAGCCTGCCCCAATAATTAATCAACGCCACGCAGTCCCCTCCCCTACCTTTACATCCCGTCTCGGGACACTCAACACATATGCATTTATCCGAACTAAAGGCCCTACACGTATCCGCCCTGCTTGAGATGGCGATCGGTCTTGACATTGACAACGCAGCCCGCTTGCGCAAACAGGAGCTGATGTTCGCTATCCTGAAAAAACGCGCCAAGTCCGGCGAACAGATTTTTGGCGACGGCGCCCTGGAAGTGCTGCCAGACGGCTTCGGCTTCCTGCGCTCGCCTGACGCCAGCTACATGGCGTCCACCGACGACATTTACATCTCCCCTTCGCAAATCCGCCGCTTCAATCTGCACACCGGCGATTCGATCGAGGGCGAGGTACGGACCCCGAAAGATGGCGAACGCTATTTCGCATTGGTCAAAGTCGACAAGGTCAACGGCGAATCGCCGGAGATGTCGAAACACCGCATCCTGTTTGAAAACCTGACGCCGCTGCACCCGAACGAGCCGCTGCGCCTGGAACGTGAAATGAATGGCCAGGAAAACATCACCGGCCGCATCATCGACCTGATCGCCCCGATCGGCAAAGGCCAGCGCGGCTTGCTGGTGGCATCGCCGAAATCCGGTAAATCCGTGATCCTGCAGCACATCGCGCATGCGATCACCGCCAATCACCCGGATATCACGCTGATCGTGCTGCTGATCGACGAACGTCCGGAAGAAGTGACCGAAATGCAACGCTCCGTGCGCGGTGAAGTCGTCGCCTCGACCTTCGACGAGCCGGCCACGCGCCACGTGCAAGTAGCCGAGATGGTGCTGGAAAAAGCCAAGCGCCTGGTCGAAATGAAAAAAGACGTGGTCATCCTGCTCGACTCGATCACCCGTCTGGCCCGTGCCTACAACACCGTCATCCCTGCCTCGGGCAAGGTCCTGACCGGTGGTGTCGACGCCAACGCGCTGCAACGTCCAAAACGCTTCTTCGGCGCCGCGCGCAATATCGAAGAAGGCGGCTCGCTGACCATCATCGCCACGGCGCTGATCGAAACGGGTTCGCGCATGGATGACGTGATCTTTGAAGAATTCAAGGGTACCGGCAACATGGAAGTGCATCTGGAACGCCGCCTGGCTGAAAAACGCGTCTATCCGGCAATTAACCTGAACAAATCGGGTACCCGCCGCGAAGAACTGCTGATCAAGCCGAACGAGCTGCAAAAGATCTGGATCCTGCGCAAGTTGCTGTACTCGATGGACGAGATCGAGGCGATGGAGTTCATTCTCGACAAGATGAAGGCGACCAAAAACAACGCCGAATTCTTCGACATGATGCGCCGCGGCGGCTGATTTCCGGGGTCAGACCCGCCGGGTCTGACCCCAGCCCTCCCGCGCAAGCCGCTCATCGAGCGGCTTTTTTATTGCCGCCGGCCCGAAAGCGCTATATAATCGACGGTTGCATTATTTTAAACCCTGGCAAGTGATCGGCAATCGGGTCAAGAAGCAAGACGACCGACGAAGTGCTGTTTGGCTACCTACTTAGAGAGAATCCCATGAAAGTCGATACCCATCCAGAATACCGCGAAGTTGTTTTCCACGACCTGTCGTGCGATTTCAAATTCGTTACCCGCTCGACCATCCAAACCCGCGAAAAAATCACCCACGACGGTAAAGAATACCCACTGGTGAAGATCGAGGTTTCGGCTGAATCGCACCCATTCTTCACGGGCAAGCACAAAATCGTCGATACCGCTGGTCGCGTCGAGAAGTTCCGTCAGAAGTTCGGTACCGTTGGTTCGAAAACCGCAGTCGCAGCAGGCTGATTTTTGCCGCTTGGCGGCAAAAAAGGGCAGCTTCGGCTGCCAGAGAAAAGGCAGCCACGGCTGCCTTTTTTGTCTTTGGCCGCTTTACTTTATACTCGCGCATACCCGACGCCATTCGTCGCGTCTTGCCACTATTCTGATACCGATTATCGATGAAGCCAGTCCGCCTTCCCGCCGCTGCCACACTCGCGCTGCCACGATGGGCCTTGTTTGCGCTTGGCCTGCTGTACATCCTGCCTGGCCTGATCGGCCGCGAACCGTGGAAGAACGATGATGCCGCCAGTTTCGGCATCATGTGGACCATGGCACATGGCGGCCTGAACGACTGGCTGTGGCCCAACGTGGCCGGCTTGTCCTGGCCCGAGGAAGGCCCGCTGGCCTTCTGGCTGGGCGCCATTTTCATCAAGCTGTTCGGCTGGATCGACGGCGACGTCTTCGGCGCACGCATGTCGACCATCGGCATCTTCGTCGTCAGCACCCTGTCCGTCTGGTACACCGCCTTCAACCTGGGCCGCCGCAATGACGCCCAGCCCCTGCGCCTGGCCTTCGGCGGCCAGCCCGAGCCGGACGATTTCGGCCGCACCCTGGCCGATGCCGCCGTACTGATCTACCTGGGCTGCCTGGGCTTGCTGCAGCACAGCCACGACATCACGGCCGAAGCGCTGCATGTGTCGCTGATGGCCTATATGCTGTACCGCGCCGTGCGCTATGTGGAAGGTGCGTCCATGCGCAATGCCGCCCTGCTGGGCCTGGCGCTGGGCGGCCTGACCCTCACGCGCGGCTGGATCACGCCGGCGGCGCTGAGCATCGCCCTGCTGCTGTGCACCGTCTTCCTGCGCCTGCCGCTGCTGCGCAGCGTGCGCCACCTGGCGCTGGCCGTGCTCGTGGCCATCGCACTGACCCTGGTCTGGCTGTTGCCGGGCGAACTGCTGCAACCATACGGCCATTCGCCGCTGCAGGCATGGATGGAGTGGAATGGCCGCCAGTTCAGCGCCCCGAGCCTGAAAAGCCTGCAATATTTCTTGCGTGTCGGCATCTGGTTCTTCTGGCCCGCCTGGCCGTTCGCCGCCTGGGCCGTGTATGCCTGGCGCCGCCAGCACCACGTGCTGCACATCGTCGTGCCGCTGACCTTTGTCGCCATGCTGGCCATCCTGGGCCTGTGCCACCCTGATCCCGAACCGAGCCAGCTGTTGCCCCTGCTGCCGCCGCTGGCCGTGATGGCCGCGTTTGGCCTGCTGACCATGAAACGGGGCGCCATCAACGCCATCGACTGGTTCTCCGTGATGGTGCTGACCATCTGCGCCCTCGTACTGTGGCTGTTCTGGTTCGCCATCCTGACGGGCTGGCCGCCGCAACAGGCCCACAATGCACTGAAACTCGTGCCAGGATTCAAGCCCGAGCTGGAACTGGTGGCCTTCTTCGTGGCCGCCGGCGTCACAGCCGGCTGGATCGCCCTGGTGCACTGGCGCATCTCGCGCCAGCCTGCCGTGCTGTGGCGCGCCGTGGTGCTGTCGTCCGGCGGCCTGATCCTGATCTGGGTCCTGATCATGACCTTGTTCCTGCCGCCGCTGAACTACAGCAAGAGCTACGCCAGCGTGGCGCACCAGATTTCCGTCCACCTGCCTCCAGGCAGCAAGTGCATCAACAGCAACGTCGGCGCCGCCCAGCGCGCCTCGTTCGCCTACTACGGCCACCTGCCGTTTGCCAGCGTAGAGCAGCAGCAATGCGATGTGTTCTTGTTGCAAGACAGCATCAAGGTTCCTGACAGCAAGGAACAGCTGCCCGAGCATCACGGCGCGGACTGGATCAAGCTATGGGAGGGCCGCCGTCCCACCGACAATGTGGAGCGCTTCCGCCTGTACCAGCGCGTCAGGTAACCCACGAAAAAACCGGGCATGTCCCGGTTTTTTCTTGCCCGCCAGGCCAGCCTCGAGCATAGATAAAATGTTGCCTTTAACTATAGTCAATTAGCTAAAATGAACGACAATTGCTTTTTATATTATAATGTCGTCCAGCGCGATGGCGGTGTACTTGCTTTCCCGCCCTTCCGTCCCTATTACTAGAGAATATTTATGACATTTTTTGCCTCACGCACCTTGCCGCTCATCAGCGCCGCCCTGTTCGCTTTCTCCTTCAGCGCCTCGGCCCAGGCGACCGTGATTGACCTCGGCGTCGCCAACGGCTACTCGGCCTTCATCTTCGGCAACATCGGCAGCAGCAACGCCAGCGGCTTTACCAGCGTCGGCGGCAGCCTGGCCGCTGGCGGCAGTATCTACCTGGACGGCTACAGCGTCGGCACGAACAAGAAGCCGGGCAGCGCCGCCAACACGCTGGTCGCCGGTAGCAACCTGAACATCGGCGGCGGCAGCATCAACGGCACGGGCGTCTATGGCGTGAGCAATGCCAACGGCAGCGTGACAGCGCCATCGTGGTACCCAACGGGCACCTTCAGCAAGGGCAATGCCTCCACCCTGGACTTTGCAGCTGCCCAGCAGCAACTGACGACCCTGTCGGGCGATGTGGCCAAACTGCAATCGACCGGCACCGTGATCTCGCAAAACGGCAACATGACCCTGGTAGGCAATGCCAACGCCGACGTGAATATTTTCAATATCGATGCGTCGAACCTGCATAACCTGACGTTGAACCTGTCCTCGCTGAAAAGCACGGCCAGCATCATCATCAACGGCACCGCCACCAGCATCACCATGAGCGGCGGCTTCGACAATTTCGCCAGCTTCGCCAACCGCACGCTGTTCAACTTCGCCAACGCCACCACCACCAGCCTGCAGAACGTCGGCATCAACGGCAGCATCCTGGCGCCGAACGCCGCGTTTTCCGGTTCGGGCAGCATGAACGGCACGCTGGTCGCCAATTCGGTCAGCTCGATCAATTATGGCCACGTCTCGATGAACGGCTCCGGCTTTAACACGGTCAACGTCTCGGCCGTGCCGGAACCCGGCACCTGGGCCATGCTGCTGGCCGGCCTGGGCTTGCTGGCCTTCATGCGCCGCCGCACGCCAGCGCGCGCACCGCAAGCACAACTGGCATAAGCTTTACGCTAAAGCAATAAAAAACACCGGGCCGCGCGAGCGTCCCGGTGTTTTTTTATGTGCTGGCGAAACGATTACTCCGCGCTCAGCCCCAGATCCGTGGCAACTTGCTGGCGCAACAAATATTTCTGGATCTTGCCCGTCACCGTCATGGGAAATTCCTCGACGAAGCGCACATAGCGGGGAATCTTGTAATAGGCGATCTGCCCCTCGCAAAACGCGCGGATATCCTCGCTGGTGGCCTGCGTGCCCGGCCGCAGGATGATGCAGGCGCACAACTCCTCGCCATACTTGGCATCGGGCACGCCCACACATTGCACGTCGAGCACGCTTGGGTGGCGGTACAGGAATTCCTCCACCTCGCGCGGATAGATGTTTTCGCCGCCACGGATGACCATGTCCTTCGAGCGGCCGACGATGCTGCAAAAGCCGTTGGCGTCGATGACGGCCAGGTCGCCCGTGTGCATCCAGCGCGCCGCGTCGATGGCCTCATTTGTTTTTTCCGGGTCGCCCCAGTAGCCCTGCATCACGGAATAACCGCGCGTGAGCAATTCGCCCTTTTCGCCGCGCGGCACGATCCGGCCTTCCGCATCGACGATTTTCACTTCCAGGTGCGGATGGACACGGCCGATGGACGACACGCGCATTTCGCGCGGGTCTTCGATCGCCGTCTGGAAGCTGACGGGCGACGTTTCCGTCATGCCATACGCGATGGTAATTTCGGCCATGTGCATCAGTTCGATGACCCGCGTCATGACTTCCATCGGGCACGGCGAGCCGGCCATGATGCCGGTGCGCAAAGTCGACAGATCGTATTGTTTGAAATCAGGATGGTCGAGGATGGCGATGAACATGGTCGGCACGCCATGCAGCCCCGTGCAGCGTTCGGCTTGCACTGTTTCCAGCACCGCCTTCGGATCGAAACCTTCGCCCGGGAACACCATGGCCGCGCCATGCGTGACGCAAGCCAGGTTGCCCAGCACCATGCCGAAACAGTGGTACAGGGGCACGGGAATGCACAAGCGGTCCCGCTGCGTCAGGCGCATGGCTACACCGATGAAAAAACCGTTGTTCAGGATATTGTGGTGCGTCAAGGTGGCGCCCTTGGGCGCGCCCGTGGTGCCGGAGGTGAACTGAATGTTGACGGCGTCGTCAAACTGCAAGGTGGCGCTCACTTCGGTCAGGTGCGCCAGGTCGGCCTCCGTGATGCCCTCCATCACCGCGTCGAAGTTATGCATGCCTGGCGTGGCGGCCGCGCCCAGGCGGATGACGTGGCGCAATTGCGGCAGGCGCGGCGACTGCAGGGCGCCCGCGCGCGAACGGGCGATCTCCGGCACCACGTCCTGCACGATGGCCAGGTAATCGCTGGACTTGAAGCTGGGCGACAGGATCAGCGCGCTGCATTGCACCTTGTCGAGCACGTATTCGAGTTCCGAACGCCGGTAGGCGGGGTTGATGTTGACCATGATCAAACCGGCTTTCGCCGTGGCAAACTGGGTCAGCACCCATTCGGCACAGTTTTGCGACCAGATACCGATGCGGTCGCCCGGCTGCAAGCCCAGCTTCAGCAAGCCGGCGGCCAGCCGGTGCACGCGCTGCTGGAATTCGGCATAGGTCCAGCGCACGTTCTGGTGCGCCACGATCAGGGCATCGTGCTGGCCGTAGCGCTCGGCGACGCCGTCCAGGTAAGCGCCTATCGTTTCGCCGATCAAC
The DNA here is from genome assembly GCF_049897525.1 of Janthinobacterium sp. PSRC1-1. NCBI lineage: Bacteria > Pseudomonadati > Pseudomonadota > Betaproteobacteria > Burkholderiales > Oxalobacteraceae > Janthinobacterium > Janthinobacterium sp. PSRC1-1. Next base: position 338,655 of record NZ_JAFCWK010000001.1, on the reverse strand, counting down.
GGCGTCTCGTGGGCGCCATGTACATAACTCATTGCTTGCATGCTGTCTCCGGGGTGGGTGGCGCGACGCGCTCTTGTTATCATCTTCGATGCTGAAAATTATAGCCGCAACCGCCCCCGCCCGGCATCGGCTTGCTGTAATGTGCAGGCCAGCACACCAGACACTTACTGCTCCATGACAGGCAACGCGCAGCAACCGCCCGAACAGGGCTTTATTTTGACCCGCCACTGGCGCGACACGCCCGCCGGCACGGAAGTCGATTTCTGGCTGGCAACAGACGCCGGGCCACGCCACGTGCGCCTGGCCGTGCAGACGGCCGTCGCCTTCCTTCCCATGGAGCAGCGCGAGCAGGCGGAGCTGTTGCTGCGCGGCGAGCGCCACGCCGAGCTGCGGCCCCTGTCGCTGTGCGATTTTCACCAGCGCCCCGTGCTGGGCTTATATTGCAAGCAATACCGGCACTTGCTGAAGCTGGAAAAGCAGTTGCGGGCCCACGGCGTCGACGTGTACGAAGCCGACATCCGCCCGCCCGAGCGCTACCTGATGGAGCGTTTCATTACGGCGCCGGTAACGTTCAGCGGGGAAACAGGACAGGAAGTACAGCTGAAACCGGCGCCAGGCTACCGGCCCAGCTTGAAACTGGCATCGCTCGATATCGAGACGACGGCCCATGGCGAGCTGTATTCGCTGGCCCTGGAAGGCTGCGGCCAGCGCCAGGTCTACATGCTGGGGCCGCCAAACGGCGTCGACGAGGAACGCGATTTCGACCTTGAATACTGTGACACGCGCGCACAAATCCTCGAACGCCTGAACGCGTGGATGGCGGAACACGATCCGGACGCCATCATCGGCTGGAACCTGGTGCAGTTCGATTTGCGCGTGCTCAGGGAACATGCGGAGCGCTACAACACACCGTTGAAGCTGGGACGGGGCGGCGCCGTGATGGAATGGCGCGAACATGGCGGCAAGCAGGAACACTATTTTGCCGCCGCGGCGGGACGGCTGATCATCGACGGCATCGAAGCCTTGAAATCGGCGACGTGGAATTTTTCCTCGTTCAGCCTGGAAAACGTGGCGCAGACGCTGTTGGGCGAAGGCAAGTCCATCGACAATCCCTACCAGCGCATGGCCGAGATCGACCGGCGTTTCCGTGAGGATAAACCGGCACTGGCGCGCTACAACCTCAAGGATTGCGAACTGGTCACGCGCATCTTCGCGAAAACCGAATTGCTGACGTTTTTGCTGGAACGGGCCAGCGTGACGGGCCTGGCGGCCGACCGCAGCGGCGGCTCCGTGGCCGCCTTCGAACATTTGTACTTGCCGCTGATGCACCGCCAGGGTTATGTGGCGCCCAACCTGGGCGATATCTCGGGCGACAACAGCCCGGGCGGTTTCGTCATGGATTCCCAGTCGGGCCTGTACGATTCCGTGCTGGTGCTCGACTACAAAAGCCTGTACCCGTCCATCATCCGCACCTTCCTGATCGACCCGGTGGGACTGGTGGTGGGCACCAGCGGCGACGAAGCCGATACCGTGCCCGGCTACCGGGGCGCGCAGTTTTCACGCGTGAAACACTGCCTGCCCGCCATCGTGGAACAAGTGTGGCAGGGGCGCGAGACGGCCAAGCGCGAGCGCAATGCGCCCCTGTCGCAAGCGTTAAAAATCATCATGAATGCGTTTTATGGCGTGCTGGGATCGAGTGGCTGCCGTTTTTTCGATCCGCGCCTGGCCTCGTCGATCACCCTGCGCGGCCACGACATCATGCACCGCACGCGCGAGCTGATCACTGCACAGGGGTATCAAGTGATCTATGGCGACACGGATTCCACGTTTGTGTGGCTGAAAACGGCGCATAGCGACGCAGAGGCGGGCAAGATCGGCCGCGCCCTGGTGACGCACGTCAACGCCTGGTGGGAGCGCCACCTGCGCGAGGAATTCGGCCTGGACAATGCGCTGGAGCTGGAATTCGAGACGCATTACCGGCGTTTCCTGATGCCCACCATCCGCGGCTCGGAAGAAGGCAGCAAGAAGCGCTATGCGGGCCTGGTCGGCAAGCCGGACGGCAGTGAACAGATGGTCTACAAGGGCCTGGAAACGGTACGCAGCGACTGGACGCCGCTGGCGCAGCAATTTCAGCAAGAGTTATACCGGCGCATCTTCCAGCGCGCCGCCTACCAGGATTATGTGCGCGACTACGTGGCGCGCACCGTGCGCGGCGAATGCGACGCTTTATTGGTCTACCGCAAGCGATTGCGCCGCCCCCTCGGCGATTACCAGCGCAATGTGCCGCCCCATGTGCGCGCGGCGCGCACGGCCGACGCCTACAACCTGGCGCAGGGACGGCCGCTGCAATACCAGAACGGCGGCTGGATCAGTTATGTCATCACGGTGGCGGGGCCGGAACCGCTGGAAACGCAGCGCTCGCCCATCGACTACCATCACTACCTGACGCGCCAGCTGCAGCCGGTGGCCGACGCGATCCTGCCCTTCCTGGGCGACGATTTTTCGCGCCTCGTGTCGGGGCAGCAGGATTTGTTTTAGGTCAATTTTACTGACCGGCATGGCCAAGCTGAGGTAATATCGGCGCCTGCCAGGCCAGTCCGCAGGCGCTGTGCGCCGGGGCAGCGTAAAATACGCCATGGCGAAAGAATAAGAGCTGCATGAAGAAGATGCCATTCCAGACGAGAATCGTTCGCAACATGATTTTCCCAGCTGAAATGGCGCATCATTTAACACTATGTTGAACCAGCGGGCAGTCGCACCAGCCATCTGCCCTGCTAATTTTTGAATGAATTGACACCATGACCGAGATCACGTCCTTAAGAGACATCCCGCAAAAAAATATCTTCCGCAAGGGCGACACCTTTGTGCTGTTCGGCGAGCTGTTCGGCCGCGGCTATGTGAATGGCTTGCTGGACGAAGCGCGCAAGGCGGGCATGAATATCGTCGGCATGACGGTCGGCCGCCGCGATGAAAACATGGCGCTGCGCCCGCTGAACGCGGAAGAACTGGCCGAAGCCGAAGCCAACCTGGGCGGGCGCATCATCAATGTGCCGCTGATGGCCGGTTTCGACCTCGACGCGCCAGCCGGCGAACCGACGCCGACGGCCCTGCTGGCCGACATGACCCTGAAAAGCTGGCAAGAAGACAAGCTGGACTGGGCGCAGATCGAACGCTGCCGCGAAGCCGGCATCGCCCGCTTCAGCGCTTCCGTGGCGAAAGCCATGGCGGAACTCGATAGCCTGATTCCTGACGGCAGCAATGTGTATTTCGCCCACACCATGGCGGGCGGCATTCCGAAAGTCAAAGTCTTCCTGGCCATTGCCAACCGCATCTACAAAGGCCGCGGCGAGCGCTTCATGTCCTCGCGCGCCCTGCTCGACAGCGACCTGGGCAAATTGATCCTGATGAACTTCGACGAAGTCACGGCCAACACCCTGCAGCACCTGATCGACGGCAGCGCCGCCATCCGCGCGCGCATCGAGCAAACGGGCGGCCAGGTGCGCTACAGCGCCTACGGCTACCACGGCACCGAGATCTTGATCGACGACAAATACCAGTGGCAAACGTATAGCAACTACACGCAGGGCCTGGCCAAGATGCGCCTGGAAAACGTGGCCAAGGCGGCGTGGGAAAAAGGCATCAAGGCCACCGTCTTCAACTGCCCGGAAATCCGCACGAATTCGTCCGACATTTTTGTCGGCGTGGAACTGTCGCTGTTCCCCCTGCTCGTCGCGCTGAAAAAAGAAGGCGGCGGCGCCTGGGCCGAAGAGCAATGGAAAATCTGCCAGGGCTTGCTGGAAGACGGCGTCTCGCTGCAAGACTTGCTCGACCGTATCGCCACCTACAACGGCGACGCCACCAGCGTGCAGTTCCGCAACTTCGCCGCCTGGCCGATGGACAACACGCCAGAACTGGCCGACGTCATGATCGGTACCTCGGACGACATCACCAAGCTGCACAAGGACCGCAAGGAACTGATCACCGACCACCTGAGCTCGCTGGTCCTGGAAGGCACGGGCCCGCTGATGTTCCACACCATGTCGGAACCGCCAGCACCCGTCATCTGGCTCAACCACGACATCATCGCGCGCCAGCTGAACTCGGTTCACAACTGAGCCTGATGTAGCGCAAGGCAAGCTGCACCACACCGACGGCCCGGCTCATCCCCGGGCCGTCGGCGTTTCCGGTGCCGACTTACGCGCGCACGATCGACACGCCGCCATCGGCCAGCAGCGCCGTGCCGGTGGTGAAGCTGGACGCATCGGACGCCAGGTACAGCGCCGAGCGGGCGATCTCGTCCGGCGTAGCCAGGCGCTTCAAGGCATGCAAGCCCGCCACGAAGGCCTGCGCCTCGGGCGTATTTGCCACGGCCCGTCCCAAGGGCGTGTCGGTGCCGCCCGGCAGCAGGGCATTCACGCGGATGCCCGCCGCGCCATACTCGGCCGCCAGGGCCTTCGTCAAACCGATCACGCCCGCCTTGCTGGCCGCATACGCGGCCATGCCGGCCATGCCCAGCGTATAGCCGACAAACGTCGAAGTAAAAATCAGCGAGCCGCCGCCACGCGCCGCCATGGCGGGCAGCTGGTACTTGGCCGCCAGGAAGGCACTGGTGAGATTGGTATTGAGCACTGCTTGCCAATCTTCCAGGGCAAGCTCCGGCGTGGGCCCCATGGGCCCCAGAGTGCCCGCATTATTAAAAGCGATATCGAGGCCGCCAAAGCGTTGCAGTGCCAGCGCCACGGCCCCTTGCGCGCAGGCCGCGTCGCCCACATCGCCGGCGCAGGCCACGGCTTGCGCGCCGCCGTGCGCCAGCTGCGCCACCAGCGCATTGAGTTCCTTCCGCCGCCGCGCCACCAGCACCAGTTGCGCGCCATGGCGGGCGAACAGCCGCGCCGCCGCATGGCCGATGCCCGAGCTGGCGCCCGTGATGATGGCGACCTTGTTTTTCAGTTGTTGCATGGGGTATCCCTCCAGGTAGTGAAGGGATACGATAGGACGGCTGGCCAGACGCGGCACTCCGCTTCTTGCGCTGGAATCAGCGTCTCCAAGGATGCTACATGCTGGTGTAAAACACACGCCAAGCATAAAACTTGCCAGATTGTGACAAATCAGTGATAATGCGTCTCGCGTTGCCGGGATGGCGGAATAGGTAGACGCACGGGACTCAAAATCCCGCGCTGGAAACAGCGTGCCGGTTCGATTCCGGCTCCCGGCACCACAGAACACATCAAAGAAGTACCGATAAAGCCATTAAATCCAATGTAATCAAGGATTTAGTGGCTTTTTTCTTGTCCGTTCATTCCGAGCACCAGCGATTGTTTCCGATAGCGCTGCAGCGAGGCGCGCCATGACCCGCCTGCCGCTGCTGCCCTGGCAGCATCACTGCATCTGCCGGTGATTCCTTGCCATCATGAGTAGCTCATTTCCAGACCGGCCATCCTGACAACGAAGAAGGTGACGATCCCCAAGGCCAGGAGCAACAGCATGAAGACTGCGACCACCTTGCCGCTGGCGCGCAGCACCGCGCGATTCTGCTTCGCCTTATCCTGATCCTTCTTCCCTTGATCGTAATGCCACTTGATGGCGAAGAACATGCCCGTGCCGAGCACGAGAGCCTTGAAGGTAACTAAGACTATGGGGGTCCAATCGATCATTTTGCGTATTTCCAGTCTATTACTTGACACTATCTATCGTAAGGAGCACTGCCTCAAAACGCTGCTTCGGCAGCTTCTGTTCCAACCATCCCCCAGGCATCCTGTTTGACTCTTTCATTATAGCCACCTATGAAATAACAATGGCAGCGGGCGCAGTGATGGGCCAGAGAGGAGACAACGTCAGCGACTGCGATGCAAGGATGCTGCTGTACGTTCTGAAGCATACTACTTCAAAACAATTTCCATACATCGAGACAAAATGTCCCAGTTGAAAACCATGCAAGATGACCATTTGGCTATCTGCTTGCCGTGATTGGCCGGGAACAAGGGCGCGGGCACAGCAGCAGGGAAGCCGCCTCCTCCGGCTAGCCGAACGGCCGTACGCCAAACAGCACGCCGTGCAGCCAGAACGCCAGCAGCAGCCACAGCGCGACCCCGGCGCCGATGGCGATCAAGGTGCCTGGCATGGTGCCGCCCTGGTAGCGGGTGCCGGCCGCTCGGTCGCGTCGCACGGCGGCATGCAGATCCACTGACGACCAGGCGAGGAAGCCGCCGAACAGCAGCACGTCGGCCACGCTGCCGTTGGCCAGCAGATGCGCCACGGCCCAGAGTTGGGTGCCCAGCAGCATGGGGTGGTGCACCCAGGTCTTGATGCGGTTGCGCGGCACATTGGCCGCCGCCAGTAAAATCAGCGAGAACAGCATCAGCAGACCGCTGGCGTGGCGCAAGCCCATGGGCGGCGTCCACAGCACCAGCGCGTGCTGGCGCGCCAGGGCATAGCCCCAGATGATCAGGCCCAGCCCGGCAAACGCCACGAGCGAATACAGCCCCTTCCAGCGCTTTTCGCCGAGACGCGCCAGTTGGGCGCTGCGCCAGCCGTCGGCGACGATGCGCACCGAGTGCAAGCCCAGGAACAGCAGCAAACCGAGTATCAGCACCGTCATCGTCTTCCCTTCCAGTCAATAGCAGCGAGCATAGACGACGCCATGGCCGGCGTCGTCCGCCCAGATCAACGTTCCTCGCGATAGTAGTCGCAGCCCTCGAACGTGGTGCGCAGCGCCTGCTGCAGCTGGGCGTAGCGCTCCGGCGTCAGGTTGAAACGCACGTCGATCTGGCCATCGTCATCCATCTGCATGGCCGCCTCGGCATCCATCTGCACGGACAAGCGGTTCGGATGCAGGATCACGGCATGCATGTGGCCATACCAGGCAAATTCCTGGCCGCCATATTCAATATAGGGTTCGTCCATGCCCATGGCGACGTCCTGCTCGTCATACTCGTCGGCGCGCTGCAGCATCAGGTAGACGGGTTCGCCTTTGCCGGCCGGCGCGGCCAGGGTGGTGATCAGGGCGTCGTCTTCATTCATGACGGACAACTCGGTGGCGGTAAATCCTGCGGACATGGCGTGCTTTCAACAAATAGGGGGATGACGCCACCATAGCGCAAAAGCGCTGCAAACAACATGGCGCGCGGCGAATAAAGCGTGCCGCCTATAATGGTCATTCCATCCATATTGCACAGGAGAGCGCCTTGACCGCAACATCGCCCTACACCATCCGCCTGGCCATTCCCGCCATCGCCACCTACCAGCTGCTGCGCGTTGCCGCCGGCCTGAGCGCGAAAAGCACGGAGGCGGCGGCCAAGGGCTTGCCCAACTCCCTGTTTGCCGTGCAAGTGCTGCTGGGCGACGAGGTGGTGGGCATGGGCCGCATCATCGGCGATGGCGGCTGCTTCTTTCAGGTGGTCGATATCGCCGTGCTGCCGGCCCACCAGGGCAAGGGCCTGGGCAAGCGCATCATGCGCGAGATCATGCAATTCATCGAGACGGACGTGCCGCCAAGCGCGTATGTCAGCCTGATCGCCGATGGCCAGGCGCAAGACCTGTATGCGCAATTCGGTTTCAGGCACACGGCGCCCGCCTCCGTCGGCATGGCGCTGGTACGCTAGTGCCGGCCTGGCTGGCTGCCAGCATGGCGCTGGCGCTGCTGCTGAGCGCCGCCGCCTGGCGCGCCGAGCGCCTGCTGCAGCGGCGCGGACGCACGACGCGCTGGCTGTGGCTGGCGGCCATCGCCGCGTCGGCCATCGCGCCCCTGGCGTGGCTGCCCGGCGTGCTGGCGGCCATGCCGCCGGAGCAGGCGCAGCTGAAACTGGGCTGGTTTGTCTTATCCAGCGGCATGCTGATACTGCTGGCGCTACGCAGCGTCTGGCTGCTGTCGCACCAGCGCCGCTGGCAGAAAACATCGTTACTGGGCACCCCCGTGTACTTGAGCGGCGGCATCGGCCCCTGCGTGGCGGGCCTGCTGCGGCCGCGCATCGTGATGCCCGTCTGGCTGCAACTGATTCCTCCCCGACAACAGGCGCTGCTGCTGGCACACGCACAATGCCGGCTGGCAGCGCGCGACCCGCAGCTGCTGGCCCTGGCCTACGCCTTGATCGTGCTCATGCCGTGGAACCTGCCCCTGTGGTGGCAGCTGCACCGGCTGCGCTTTGCCATCGAAGTCGATTGCGACGCGCGCATGCTGGCGCACGGCCACGCGTTGCGCGACTATGCCACGGTGCTGCGTCGGCACGGCCAGTATTACTCGGGCTTGACGGGCGCCGCACCCATCGTGCTGGGCGACCCGCGCGCACTGCGCCGGCGCCGCCATCTGATGGCCAGATTTACCGGGAAGCCGGCGGCGAACTTGCTATAGTAGCGGCAACGCCGCGCGGCGCGCCCGAGTTCCCGGCTCCCCCCTTAGAAATCAGAGAGATACCATGCTTTACCTGCTTGCCATCGTGATCGTCATCGCCCTGCTGTACTACGTCTTCAGCGGCCGCACGCCCGCCAAACCGCTGCACAAGCCACTCATGTCCGTGCGCCAGTATGTGCCGGCGATTCCCGCAGGCGCACCGGCGCACCACTGGAACGACGAGGGGCGCTTTGCGTCGGAAGTGGAAAACGAAGCGATGTACCAACCCGCCATCGCCACACTGGCCGGCGAACACGGCCCCGGCAACGCGGAAGAAAAATGCCTGGCCCTGCTCGTCTGCGACGACGCCAATCCGTTCCAGGACAAGGCCATCGCCGTCTTCATCGATGGCCAGCTGGTCGGCTACCTGTCGCACAACGACGCCCTGCGCCTGCGCCGCAACCTGGGCCGCCAGGACCTGGTCGGCCAGCTGACCTCGTGCGACGCCGTCATCCGCGGCGGCGGCCTGTGGAACGGCAAGCGCCTGTCGTATGCCGTGTGGCTGGACTTGCAGCCCTACAATTAAGTGAACTCCCGCCACGGCCAGCGTTGTTGCGTCACACAAGAAAGTGCCGGACAGATGGCGCCGGCGCCGATGCAGACCACTGGAAGGGCAAGGAGTTCGAGACCATTATCGCCGGCAGGGGGATCGGCATTTTGATGCACATCAAATAGCTCACCATTTATTGGCGAAGACCTTGCAGATGGCCATGGCCCGTGTTTTTTTGACCCATATCAAGTTCAGCATAAGAAAACCGCCATCCGGCACGGCAATGCTGGACTTGCCCGTGTTGCCGTTCTAGCCTTGTTGCCATCCTGACTACCGAGTGACACCATGGCTTACAAATCCATCCTCGTCCACGCCGACCTGTCGCGCCATGCGCCGCAGCGCATCGCCATCGCGGCGCGGCTGGCGCACGCGCAGCAGGCGCACCTGATCGGCGCGGCGATGACGGGCCTGTCGCGCTTTACCCTGGAAAACAACCGTGGCATGCGCGGCGGCGCCGTGGCGGCGCAGATCAACGCGCTGCACGGGCAGGCGGAGCAGGCGCTGGATCAGTTCGAAACGCTGGCGCGCCAGGCCGGCGCCGTCTCGCTCGAGCGGCGCCTGATCGAAGACGATGCAGATGGCGGCATGGCCGTCAGCGCCCGCTACAGCGACTTGACGGTGCTCAGCCAGCACGACGCCAGCGAAGCGCTGCCCGGCGCCATGAGCGACCTGGTGCCGTATGTGATGCTCAACGCGGCCCGCCCCGTGCTGATCGTGCCGCGCAGCGGACAATTTACGGAAGTCAACAACACCGTGGTGGTGGCCTGGGATGGCAGCATGGAAGCGACGCGCGCCATCGGCCACGCCCTGCCGCTCTTGCGCGCGGCGCGCCTGGTGGTGCTGGCCCTGCTGCACCCGCCGGCCGGCCATGCGCAGCCGGCCCGCCATCCGGGCGCCGACATCGCCGCCTACCTGAGCCGCCATGGCGTGCCCGTCGAAGTGCGTCCCGCCATCGCCACGGGCGACATCGGCGCGGCGCTGCTGGCCATGGCCGCCGAGGTGCAGGCGAACCTGCTGGTGATGGGCGGCTACGGCCACGCGCGCTTCCGCGAAATCCTGCTGGGCGGCGTGACGGAAACCGTCTTGCGCCAGATGACCTTGCCCGTGCTGATGGCGCACTGACGTAAAAAAACCGCGCCACCCTGGCGGATGGCGCGGCTTTTACCGAAGAACAGCTAGCGCTTAGACTTTACGTTGCGCTACGGCATCGACGACGCACAAGGCCGTCATGTTGACGATACGGCGCACGGTGGCCGATGGCGTCAGGATGTGCACAGGCTTGGCGCAGCCGAGCAGGATCGGGCCCACGGCGATACCGTTGCCGGCGGCCGTTTTCACCAGGTTGTAGGCGATGTTGGCCGACTCGATATTCGGCATGACCAGCAGGTTGGCATCGTGCTTCAGTGCCGAGTTTGGCATGATTTTTTCACGCAGCTTGCTGTCGAGGGCCGTATCGCCGTGCATTTCGCCGTCGATTTCCAGGTCCGGCGCGCGTTCCTTGATGATGGCCAGCGCGGCGCGCATCTTTTGCGCCGAGGCGCTGTCGCTGGAACCGAAGTTCGAATGCGACAGCAGGGCCGCGCGCGGCGACAGGCCGAAACGGGTCATCTCTTCGGCGGCCATGATGGTGATCTCGGCCAATTGCCCGGCGTCCGGGTTTTCGTTGACGTGCGTGTCGACCATCACCAGCTGGCGCTCCGGCATGATCAGGACGTTCATGGCCGCGTAGACATTGCTGCCGGCGCGCTTGCCCAGCACCTGGTCGATGTATTTCAGGTGCAGCTGGGTGGTGCCGAAAGTGCCGCAGATCATGCCGTCGGCATCGCCCTTGTGGATCATCATCGAACCGATCAGGGTATGGCGGCGGCGCATTTCCAGCTTCGCGTATTCCTCGGTGACGCCTTTGCGGCTGGTCATCGCGTAATACGTGTTCCAGTAATCGCGATAGCGCTCGTCGAAGTCCGGGTTGATGACGTCGAAGTCGACGCCTTGCTTGAGACGCAGGCCGAACTTCTGGATGCGCGCTTCGAGCACGGGTGGACGGCCCACCAGGATAGGACGCGCCAGTTTTTCATCGACCACCACTTGCACGGCGCGCAGCACGCGCTCCTCTTCGCCTTCGGCGTAGACGATGCGTTTGAGTTCGGCCGGCGTGGATTTGGCCATCAGGAACAGCGGCTTCATGAAAGTGCCGCTGCGGTAGACGAATTGCTGCAGGCTGTCCGCGTACGCTTGCAAGTCCTTGATCGGACGCGTGGCGACGCCCGATTCCTCGGCCGCCTTGGCCACCGCTGGCGCGATCTTGATCAGCAAACGCGGATCGAACGGCATCGGAATCAGGTATTCAGGACCGAACGACAGGTTGCTGATGCCGTAGGTGGTGGCGACGATGTCGGACTGCTCGGCATGCGCCAGGTCGGCGATCGCGTGCACCACGGCGATTTCCATTTCGCGCGTGATCGTCGTCGCGCCGCAATCGAGGGCGCCGCGGAAGATGTACGGGAAGCACAGCACATTGTTGACCTGGTTCGGATAGTCCGAACGGCCCGTGGCGATGATGGCGTCGCTGCGCACGGCCTTGACTTCTTCCGGCAGGATTTCCGGATTCGGATTGGCCAGCGCCAGGATCAGCGGGTTCGGCGCCATCTTGCGCACCATGTCTTGCTTCAGCACGCCGCCGGCGGATACGCCAAGGAAGATGTCGGCGTCCGGGATGACTTCACCCAGGGTGCGCAGCGGCGTGTCTTGCGCGAAGCGTTCCTTGTCCGGGTCCATCAGTTCCGTGCGGCCCTTGTAGACGACGCCGGCCAGGTCGGTGACGTAGATGTTTTTCAGCGGGAAGCCCAGGTCGACGATCAGGTCCAGGCAGGCCAGCGCCGCGGCGCCCGCGCCCGACACGACCAGTTTGCAATCCTCGATTTTCTTGCCGACGGCTTTCAGGCCGTTCAGGATGGCCGCGCCGACGATGATGGCGGTGCCGTGCTGGTCGTCATGGAAGACGGGAATCTTCATGCGGTCGCGCAGCTGGCGCTCGATGTAGAAGCACTCGGGCGCCTTGATGTCTTCCAGGTTCACGCCGCCGAAGGTCGGTTCCAGCGAAGCGATGATGTCGACCAGCTTGTCCGGGTCCATCTCGTTGATTTCGATGTCGAAGACGTCGATGCCGGCGAATTTCTTGAACAGCACGCCCTTGCCTTCCATCACCGGCTTGGCGGCCAGCGGGCCGATATTGCCCAGTCCCAGCACGGCCGTGCCGTTGGTGATGACGGCCACCAGGTTGCCGCGCGCCGTATATTTATAGGCATTCGCCGGATCGATGACGATTTCTTCGCACGGAGCTGCCACACCTGGCGAGTAGGCCAGCGCCAGGTCGCGCTGGTTGGTCAGTTGTTTGGTGGGCGTCACGCTGATTTTGCCGGGGCGCGGGCACTCGTGATATTCGAGTGCGGCCAAGCGCAATTGTTGACGCAATTCTTCTTTTTTATCAGATGACGAATCCATGCTGTGCAGCCTTCCTGTTTGGTCGATCGGGTGTTCCGGATTTTATCAGACCGATTCTTTCAATTAGCTAGGTATTTTCCGCTAGCCACAGTCTGATATCACGAAAACGCATAACCTAGCATTGTAAGGCCGTCCGGCGGCACAAACGTGCTGAGCAGGAAAAACTATCAAATTTTAGATTTCAATTAGTTTTTATGATAGACGACCAGGGGCACGCCACAGCGGCAAGGCCTCGACGGCGCGCTCGAGATCGTCCATCTCATCCGCGCCCAGGGTGGTGTCGAACGCTGCGGACAGGATGCTGCGCATCCGCGCCAGGCGCGTCGTCGCTTGCTCCTCGTCGATGAAGCGCGTCGTTTCCGCGCAATACTGCGCGCGGCGCAAGGCATCGGCGCCGTCATCGTCGCCGTTGGGATAATAATGGCGGCCGATGTGATGCAGCGACTGCAGCAGCAATTCGATCTCGCGCAGGATGCGCAGCGCATCCTCGCCGGACAGCACGATGCGGCGGTTGGCGGGCAGCAGGGACGACGGCGCGGCCGGACTATTCAAAATTTTCATCGGTCAGGAAGGCATAGCCGTCATCGATCAGCATGTGCAGATAGGCGTCGAAGCTGTCGGCGATGACCAGGTAGCTATCGGGATCGTGCAGGAAGCGCACCACCTGCCCCACCTTGCCCGACGCCGCGGGCGTGAAATCGATATACAGCCGCGACGAGCCGCCATTGTTCATGCAATGCGAAAAACACAGGCGCTCGCCCTGCCGGACCCCGGCGTCGATGCGGGCGTCGACAATGCCGGGATCGTCGTCCAGGTAATGACCATAGATCTCGGCGATGCTGCGCTGGTTCGCCTGCCCATCCTTGAGGATCTGTTCGACCGAACTCAGGTAATACGGATACTCGAACACGTCCGAGCCCAGCATGTACACCAGCACCCTGCCGCCGGCATAGTCCTGATAATAGGTGCCGTTGTACTGGCCCAGCAAGCGCAGCAGGCTGTCCGGGCACAGTGGATACGTTTGGCGCAGGCTGGCCAGTTGCGCCGCGCTGGCGCCGCTGGCCAGGGCCAGCTCCGCCAGCGGCGCCGGCGGCAAGGCCTGGCGCAAGCCGGCTAAATAGTGGTCGACGATGTTCATGGCCGAAATATAGCAGTTGCCGGCACGCGGCAGGCGCACGCTAACGCGACGGGGCCAGATGAGCACCGGGCGCGAAACGCACGGCGATCAGCAATAACACCACCACGCCAGCGGCCATCACCATCCACGCCTGGGCCAGGCTGGACGAGTGCTGGCGGATCAGGCCGGCAATGAAGGGCATGCTGCTGGCGATGATGTAGCCGCCGCCCTGCACGAATCCCAGCAGCGCGCCGGCGCCGGTCGGCTCCGTCACGTGGTCCATGCTGACGATCAGCGACAGGGGGAACAGGGAACCGATGCCGCAGCCCAGCAGGATCACGGCGGGCAGCGCCAGTTGCGCCGGCGCCACGATCAGGCAAGCCAGGCCGCCCAGCACGGACAGCAAGACGGCCAGCAGCAGGATGCGGCGGTCGGGGAAGCGGTGGATGACGCTGGAAATCACCAGTCCCGCCAGCACTTCCACCAGGGTCAAGCCACCGAGCAGCAAGCCGCTGTCGGCCGCGCTCCAGCCCAGTTCCGTGTAAAACGGCGGCAGCCAGGCCAGCACCAGCGTGTAGGCGCCCGTGCCGATGCCGAAAAACACCATCAGCAGCCAGGCGCGGCCACTGCCCACGGGCAGGCTGGCGCCCGCCCCGCTGGCCACGTCCACGTGCGCAGCGGCAGCGCGGCGCCACAGCAGGGCGGCGGCCACGGCAGGCAGCGCCCACAAGGCCAGCAGCGCGTTCCAGCCCCAGCTTTGCGCCAGCGGTGAAGCGGACGCGGCGGCAATGGCCGCGCCACCCATGATGCCGGTCGTATACAACCCCATCAATTGCCCGGCCCGTTCGGGAAAATGGCGCTTGATGAAGGCTGGCAGCAAGGCTTGCACCAGTGCGATGCCCAGGCCGCCCAGGGCTGCCGTGGCGATCAGGCCGCCGCTGCCATGCAAGGGCCAGCGCAGCGCGCAGGCGGCAGCGATGATGGCGATGCCGATACCGATGCCGCGCGCCACGCCCAGCCGGCGCTGCAGCTGCGCACCGGCCAGCGCGCACACGCCCATGGCGAACACGGGCACGGTGGTCAGCAAGCCCGCGTCGGCATTGCTGATGCCCGTGCTGGCCTGGATGCTGTCGAGCAAAGGGCCGATGGCGGCCAGGATGGGCCGCAGGTTCAAGCCCAGCAGGATGATGGCGGCCACCAGCAGGGCCGGGGAAGCGGAAGAAGAAGGGGACGCGGCAGGTCGTGTGGAAGGCATGGGATAGTCCTTGCCTCGCTGGGAGGCACATGGTTTAATGCGTCATCAACTATGACTCGATGAAAAGTATCTTAACACAAAGATAGAAATCTATCTTGAGGTCGAGATACATGCATACCCATGACAACTACCCTGCAAGAACACACGCGCGCGCAATTTGCCGCAGCACAATGGCAGCGCGAATTACCGCAGATGGATACGCATGCCATGCAACTGGTGGGCCAGCTGGGCACGGTGGCGCAGCTGATGGCGCGCGACTGGCTCAACCCGCTGTTTGCCGAACATGGCTTGCAACCGGGCGAATTCGACGTGCTGGCCACCTTGCGCCGCTCGGGCGCGCCCTACAGCTTGATGCCGACGGCCCTGTACGAGGCGGCCATGCTGTCCTCGGGCGGCATGACCAACCGCATCGACCGGCTGGAAGCGGCAGGCCTGATCGAACGCCAGAAGCACCCGACGGACCGGCGCGGCGTGCTGGTGGCCCTGACGCCGAAGGGATTGGCACTGATTGACAAGCTGGTGTTGCTGCACGTGGAGAACGAACGCGCCATGCTCTCGGCTTTGAACTCGGACGAGCAGCGCCAGCTCGACGCATTGCTGGCCAAGCTGCTGCAGGGCATGGCGCAGGCGAAGAAAGTTTAAGTTTAGGAAAGCAGCTGCGCCAGCTCGCGCAGCGCCGCATTGCCGCGCCGCGCCAGGCGCTGCAGTTCGGCAGGGTCGCGGCTGTCGTACAGGGCCTGGACATGGCCCACGCTGGCCGCGCGCAAGTCGATATCGCTGTCGCGGTCGGGAAGCTGGGCGTCGGCCACGTGGCCCTCGACCAGGGTCAGATAGTAATGACGGGGATTGCCGCGCAAATTGGCGGCAAACTGCAGCACCAGGCCACTGTCGAACAACAGGGCGCCGCTGCGTCCTCCCTGTTCCAGCAGCACGCGAAACGCCGGCAAGGGCTGCCGCGCCGCGCGCAGGAAACCGGCAAGGTGCACCTGGTAACCGAGGTCCAGGCCATTCGCGCCCAGCTGACCGCGCTGCAGATACGCCTTGAACGACGCCTGCACCGATCGCTTGCCCCTGCGGAACAGACGCTCGTCCTCGTACAGGCACAGCTGGCCGCCGTCGCTGATGGCGTCGAAGCCCCACGCCACCAGTTCCTGCGCCTCGAAGGAGGCCAGGCCGACGGCTTGCGGGTCGCGCAGCCAGCCGTGGTCGAGCCAGGATTGCAGCAGATCGTGAATATCGAGAATGGGCATGGCAGGTTGCTCGGCAGTGGAAAAGACCCGTATTGTAGGCCAGCCTATAATAGCCGGGCCACACCATCACTCAACGCACAGACTACGCCATGGCCCCACACGACGCGCTTTCCGAATTCGACCTGATCAAACACTATTTCGTGCGCCAGCGCCCCGGCCGCGCCACCCTGGGCATCGGCGACGATTGCGCGCTGATGACGCCAGCGGCGGGCAAGCAGATCGCCATCTCGTCGGACATGCTGGTCGAGGACCGGCACTTCTTTGCCGGCGCCGACGCCCGCATGCTCGGGCATAAAAGCCTGGCCGTGAACCTGTCCGACCTGGCCGCCATGGGCGCGCGCCCCGTGGCATTTACTTTGGCGCTGGCGCTGCCGCAAGCCGAGCGCGCCTGGCTGGCCGGCTTTGCCGAAGGCCTGTTTGCGCTGGCCGACGCGTTTAATTGCGAACTGATCGGCGGCGACACCACCAAGGGGCCTTTGAATATCTGCATCACCGTATTCGGCGAACTGGCGCCGGACCAGGCCCTGCGCCGCAGCGCGGCCGTGGCGGGTGACGATATCTGGGTCAGCGGCACGCTGGGCGACGCGCGCCTGGCGCTGGCCGGCTACCGCGTGGAACAGGAGCTGGCGCCAGCCGACCTGCTGATGGCTGGTGCGCGCATGCACACGCCCTCGCCGCGCGTGGCGCTCGGTTGCGCGCTGGCCGAAGCGGGCCTGGCGCATGCGGCCATCGACATTTCCGACGGCCTGGTGGGAGACCTGGGGCACATCTTGAAAGCGTCGCAAGTGGGCGCCACACTCGACGTCGACGCCCTGCCTGCCGGCCCCGTGCTGGCGCGGCAAGACATGCAGCTACGCCGCCGCTACACGGCCGCCGGCGGCGACGACTACGAGCTGTGCTTCACGGCGCCGGCTTCCTCGCGCGAGGCCATCGCCGCGCTGGCGGCCAGCTGCGGCACGCCCGTCACGCGGGTCGGACGCATCGATGCCCAATCAGGCTTGCGGCTGGTCGATGCCAAGGAACAGCCGCTGGATCTGGCCTTGAGTTCTTTCGACCACTTCAGCGAGTAACAGATTGATGTTACTGCGAGATTTATGTTACTGCGCGTCGCTTGCCGCTTCCATTGCAATGTGTCCAGCAAAAGATGTAATGAAATTCTTCAGGCCTGTCAGCTGGGAAAGCTCTACGTACGCTCCACTATCAATAGCATCCCTTGGCGTAGCGATGACTGACGCAGCTGTGTAGAGCTGTTCTTGTACCAGGCGCTGACACAATACATCATATCGTTTCAGATAAGAGGCGCCTTGAAACTCTGCGAAAACAGGGAAGTGTAGCGATTTGTCCCGCACTGGCGAGCGCGATTTTGGTGCATCCTCGACAACCATCAGCCACCCTACAAAGGGTTTGGGTTGCAGTCCAAAGGCATTTTCTCGATAGGCTGTCCAGATATCGTGAGCTGTCCCTATTGCCTCTTCAGTCCGATTATTGAAATTATTTCCAAATGAAGGCCCAACCTGGCTCTTTAATTCAATGGCAGCGATAAGGCGTTTTTTATGAATGACCAGGAGATCCCATTTTTTGGTTGGGCGAAAGTAACCTGGCAGCGTCACCAGGGAAGAGGCTTGATGGATTTCGGCATGAGATAGTCCGTTAGCGTTCACCAAATCCAGGATAAGCGACACAAAACCATCAAGATTCTTACCGCCAGTCACACCCGCGCGCTCACCCTGATCAATTACACCCGCCTCGACCTGTTTCTGCCTGGCCTTCTCCCGGTTCCCCCAAAATGCCTTAATTGCATCTGCCGATTTTTGTTGATAATTTGCAAGGTCAAGAGCCATAATTTCTCAGTCAAAGAGCAAGGGCAAAACGTTCCTGCTCGGTTAGCAAATAAAGATCTGCGGTAACTTCGTTACATGCTTCAAAGTTCAATTCTGTAGCAGCGTTGATTAAACGCTCTCTCATTGGAGCGGATACACTCTCCCAACGAGGCAAACGTATCCTGCGTAGATATTGCGCTTGAAACCTCAAATATCCGCCTCGCATTTTTGTGGAATAAGTAGCTATGAATAAGCGTGCCACATTCGATAAAAGTACTGCTTGCAACGCTTTCAAATCCCATGTATCCGACACAATAAAATACAAATTGTGATGGGGGTAGAGGCGACCTTCTTCAAATGCCACTTGAGCATCTCCCCGTATATCCGGAATAAGGAGTTTGGGGCGATGAGATAATGATGGAGTAATGCGGTCAATTGTTCTGTACCAACTTCCAGGATTTTTTTTCGCTACATGCCTGCCAAGGATTTGCTCTCGATGATTGTCGAGATAACGACGAAGCTTTGGATATTTATCGAGATCAACCAGTCCCCCCTCATCGTTAAACGGATTAATCACACCAAAGCCGCGCCAAACAACATGACCGCTCGCTAAATCCTTGGCCATAGCCAAAGGAAGTTTTCTATCCACTTCGACATCCAGTTCATCAAATTTCCCGATGAAAACCTTGTCTGCCCCAGTAGCAACACCGATTCCCACTTTGCAGCCAACCTCCTCAAGTGCAGGATAAGACTCCTCAAGTCGGCGAATGAGTAACGTTTTATCCGACGAATCAAGTATCCATGGAGCACTACCCGAGACAATTCCAACTATTTCTCTGACTAGGTCACTCACTTCGCCTTGATCGCAGAAAGCAAGTGCCAGACTCCGCAAGAACTTCTCATTCAGTTCCGGCCGCTCCGCAATGCGGGTAGGGCCAGGGCGATTTCTCGCAATAACAGTGATAGCCGGGTATGCGCTCACTTCCGAATGAAACGCATCCGCATCCACCATATCTACGTACGCACGCAATTGAAAACCATTCGATACCATAGCCCTCAGTGGCCCACCGTACTTATTCTTCATCCAGCGATCAGAGCAGATAAAACTCAACTGCCCCCTATCCTTTAACAGGTAAAGTGAACGTTCGATGAAAGGAATATACAAGTCAGCTCTATCGTAGAGTGTTGTGAAGCGACGGCGGTACTCTTCAAGCAAAGGTCCGGGAATGAGCTCCTGTCGCACGTAAGGGGGATTGCCAACTATGACGTCAAACTCCGGACGAAGCTCTTCCAAAAGATAGTCGCCCTGCACGAGCCATATACCGGCAATACGGGTCGCTTCATCTTTGTGAAAACTGGAGCTTTCCAGCAAAGCAATAATTTTATTTTTGGTAACAATATAGCTTTCAGCGTGCAACTCGACCGCCTGGATGCAATGATCAATCGAGCCAATATCCTCGCCAGCCTGCAAACCACGATGACGCGCTGCCAGCAGCCGCTCGATTGCTGGCAGAAGAAAATCCCCATCACCGAAAGATGGCTCCAGAAGAGACATCGTGTAGAGATCAAGATTAGCTGTGTAGCCGACAAGGTCGAGAATAAAGTCGACCACGACCCGCCGCGTAAAAATGGCACCTCGTTCGTCGATACTCCGAGCATCACTTGTTCCGTGAAACATCGCTGTGCTTGCCCCAAAGCCGGAAAGGGAGAGTTGCTGTTGGGAATTTTTACGTTGATGTACAAGTGTCATATATTGAAGCGAACCGATCAGAGCATGCCAGAAAACAGCAGAAGGCAAACGTCGATTCTAACAGCCGAACGGCTCACCCCGAACGCTATCAGAATGCAAGAATGAGGAAAATTGGATTTTAGACATCTATAATTAACAAGCCCCTATCCCGGTCTCAAATGTTCGTGATGATGTCACCTCTAACGCACCGCCGCCCGCGCCAGC
This sequence comes from Janthinobacterium sp. PSRC1-1, assembly GCF_049897525.1. Classification (NCBI taxonomy): domain Bacteria; kingdom Pseudomonadati; phylum Pseudomonadota; class Betaproteobacteria; order Burkholderiales; family Oxalobacteraceae; genus Janthinobacterium; species Janthinobacterium sp. PSRC1-1. The sequence continues at coordinate 318,822 of NZ_JAFCWK010000001.1, read as the reverse complement.
CCCGGCTGGTTCACCATCCAGTAGTGCTGGAAGGCCAGGCGGATGTTGTCGCGCAGCTGGGTGTCGTCCCACGGCTTCGTATAAAAACGGTAAATGGCGCCCCGGTTGATCGAGTCGAGCACCGCTTCGAGGCCCGTGTAGCCGGACAGGATGATACGGATGGTTTCCGGGTACAGCTCTTTGACTTTGCTCAAGAATTCCGTGCCGCTCATGCTGGGCATGCGCTGGTCGCAGACGATCACGTGGACCCTGTGCAGGGCCAGCATTTCGAAGCCTTCGGCCGGCGTGCTGGCCGTGAGAATCTGGTAGCCCTCGGGGCGGAACAGGCGGTGCAGCGAGGACAGCACGTTGACGTCGTCGTCGACGATGAGCAGGGTTTGCGCCGGCTGGGCGGCGGGATCGTGGCCAGGCGGCAGGCCCGCGCCGGCGGCGATCATCTGCCCCAGTTCCAGCGCCGGCAGGGCGCGGCTGAAATAAAAGCCCTGGATCTCGTCGCAGCGGTTACGCCGCAGGTATTCGAGCTGCGGGCGCGATTCCACGCCCTCGGCCACCACGCTCAGTTTCAGACTGTGCGCCATGCTGACGATGGCCAGCGCGATGGCCGCGTCATTCGGGTTGCTGGTGATGTTGCGCACGAAGGCGATGTCGATTTTCAGCTTGTCGATGGGGAAACGCTGCAAATACGCGAGGCTCGAGTAGCCGGTGCCGAAATCGTCGATGGCCACCTTGACGCCGATTTTCTTCAATTTGCCCAGCACGACGATGGTGCGCTCGGCGTTCGACATCAGCGCCGTTTCCGTCAGCTCCAGTTCCAGCAGTTCCGGCGCCACGCCATACTGCGCCAGCGCGCGCGTCACTTCGCCTTCCAGGTCGCCTTCGGCAAACTGGCGGCTCGACACATTCACGGCCACGCGCACAGGCCCCACCTCGCTGTCGCGCCACTCGGCGATCTGGCGGCAGGCGGCCTGGATCACCCAGGCGCCCACGCGCACGATCAGGCCCGTGTCTTCCAGCACCGGCACGAATTCGGCCGGCGTCACCAGGCCGTAGCCGGGACGGCGCCAGCGCAGCAGCGCTTCCACGCCGCTGATGCGGCCCGTGCGCAAGTCCACCTTCGGCTGGTAGTAGAGGATGAACTGCTCGTGTTCGAGCGCATGGCGCAACGCCAGTTCCAGGTCCAGGCGCGCCAGCACCTGCACGTTCATGCCGGCCGTGAAAAAGCGGTAGCCGTCGCGCCCCGCCTGCTTGGCGCCGCCCATGGCCGTATTCGCGTATTTGATCAGCGTTTCCGGGTCGGTGGCGTCGTCCGGATACATGGCGATGCCGATGCTGGCCGTCAGGGTGGCCGCGTGGCCGCGCAAGTCGAACGGCGCGCGCAAGGCTTCGCGCACCTGGTTCGCTACCGCCACGGCTTCCTGCTGGTTGCGGCTCATAGTGAGTATCAGTGCGAATTCATCGTTGCCCAGGCGCCCCACCGTGTCGCGCAGGCGCACGCATTCGACCAGGCGGTTGCTGAACTGGCGCAGCAGCTCGTCGCCCAGCGCCGCGCCCAGCGTGTCGTTGATGCTTTTGAAGCGGTCGAGCGCGATGAACAGCACCACGATGCGCCAGCTTTTTTCCTGCGCCAGTTCGACGGCCTGGGCCAGCGTCTGGTAGAACAGGCTGCGGTTCGGCAGCCCCGTCAAGCCATCGTAGTGGGCCAGGTGCTTCAGGCGCTCCTGCGCCTGGCGCCGCTCGCTGATGTCGCGCGCCACGGCGATCAGCAGCAGGCCGCCCGTGGACGGCCCGCCCGCCACGGGCGCCTGCGCATACCAGTGCCAGCCCAGTTCCACGGGCACCGGGCTCAGGTCGCGCCGCAGCAGTTCGCATTCCGTCACGTCCGTGGCCAGGTGGGCCGTGCCGCCCGGCAGCGCGGCCAGGGGCGGGGCCGGCGGCGACGGCAGCAAGGTGCCTGGCGCCAGCGCCAGCAGTTCGGCGCGCGCATAGCCGAGCAGGCGGCATGCGCCGTCGTTGACGTCGACCAGGGTCATGCCCAGCACGTCGACCAGGAAGATGGCGTCGGTGGCGGCGTCCATGGCGCCGCGAAAGCGCTGCAGTTCGGCCGTGCGCTGGCCCACCGTGCGTTCGAGCAAGGTGTTGTAGTGACGCGCGGCGCGGTGCAGCAGCCGCACTTCGAGCATGTTGCGGATGCGCGTGAGCACTTCGAGCGCGTCGAAGGGCTTGCTGATGAAGTCGCGCGCGCCCGCTTCCAGCGCCGCCAGCTTGGCGTCCGGGTCGGCGGCGATCACCAGCACGGGCAGGTAGCCTTCCAGTTCCAGCGGACGCAAGGCATCCATCACGTCGTAGCCGCTCATGCCGGGCATCACCAGGTCGAGGATGATCAGGTCAAACTGGTGGCGCTGGTGCAGTCCGGCCACGGCGTGCGCGTCGAGGGTGCTGCTGATGGCCGAGTAGCCGCCGCTGCCCAGCAAATGCTCGAGCAGGCGCAGATTGACGTCCTGGTCGTCGACGATGAGAATTTTCGCCGCATAGATATCGGCCTGGCTGATCATGGCGCGCCTGCTCCCTTTTGCCGGCGCTGCTGCGCCACATAGGCCAGGGTGCTGTTGATCGCCTCGGTAAATTCATCGAGGTTGATCGGCTTGGTCAGATAGCGATAAAAGCCCAGCGCCATGCTGCGCTCGACGTCGCCCGGCATGGCGTTGGCCGTCAGGGCGATGACGGGGATGTGCGCCGTGCGCGGATCGGCGCGCAGCAGTTTCAGCGCATCCGTGCCGTTCACATGCGGCAGGTTGATATCCATCAAGATCAGCTGCGGCAAATGCGTGCGCGCCATCTCCACGCCCAGGCGGCCATCGGTTGCCGTCAGCAGCTGCAATTGCGGGCAGTAGCGCACGATTTCCTCGACCAGGATCAGGTTGGCGGGATTGTCTTCCACGTACAGCAAGGTGACGGGGGCGCTGTGCTCGAGCAGCGCGCCGGCCAGGTCCGGCAGCGGCAAGGCCGCAGCGGCGGGAATGGGCACGGCGTCGACCACGCGCAGCTCGATCCAGAAGGTGCTGCCCTCGCCCGGCGCGCTGGAGACGCCGATGCTGCCATCCATCAGTTCCACCAGGCGCTTGGTGACCACCAGGCCGATGCCGCTGCCTTCTTCCGTGCCGCCCTCCTGCCCCAGCCGGTTGAAGGGCTGGAACAGCAGCGCCAGTTGTTCGGCATCGAGACCCACGCCCGTGTCGCGCACGCTGATGCGCACGCGTCCGCCCGCCTGCGGCGCGCACTCGATGGCCACCTGCCCCTGCTCGCGGTTGTACTTGAGCGCATTCGACAGCAGGTTCAACAGAATTTGCTTGAGGCGCGTGCGGTCGGCCAGCACGTTGAGGGGGCAGGCATCGGGGAAGGCCATGCCGATGCCGCGCTGGCTGGCCAGCGGCGCGATCATGTCGCGGCATTCCTGCAAGATGACGTCCAGGCCCACCGGTTCCAGTGACAGGCTGACCGTGCCCGACTCGACCTTTGCCAGGTCGAGGATTTCATTGATCAAGGTCAACAAATGGCGCCCCGATTTGAGGATATGGCCGGCGAATTCCTTCTTTTGCTCCAGGGTCGACGGCAGGCGGTCGGAACTGAGGATTTGCGCGAAGCCCAGGATGGCGTTGAGCGGCGTGCGCAATTCATGGCTCATCGACGACAGGAAGGCCGACTTGGCATAGTTGGCGCTGCGCGCCTCTTCCATCGCCATGGCCAGTTCGCCATTCGTCATTTCCAGCTGCATCGTGCGCTCGTGCACGCGCACTTCCAGTTCCTGGTTCAGGCGCATGACTTCCTGCTGCGCCTCGGTGCGCTGCTCGCCCTCGCGCGCCAGTTCGCCGTTCGAGCGTTCCAGCGCGTGCGTGCGCAGCTCGATCTCGGCCAGCATCTTGTTGAAGGAATCAACCAGCTGCGCCACCTCGTCGTCGCTGAGCTTGCGCGCGCGGCGCGAGTAGTCGCCCGTCTCGATCACTTCGCGCGCCACGTCGGCGATATCGAGGATGGGCTGCGTGATGACGAAATCGAGGCGGCGCAGCAGCAGCAAGGCCACCAGCAGCGCCAGCACCGTCACGCCCAGCGCGATGGCCAGGTAATCGGCCGTGCGGCCGGACAGCTCATAATCGGCGCGCAGATACACGGTGCCCAGCAGCTCGCCATTGTCGACGATGGGCTTGAACAACTCCACCGAGCTGCCGGCGATGCTTTCGCCTTCCTTGCCCACCTTCGCCGGCAGCGCGCCCACGCGCTCGTTCGCGCGGTAGCTGGCAAACAGGCTGCCATCGGCCTTGTACAGGGCGCCGGCCGTCACGCGCGGGCGGATGCGCATCAGGTTGAGGTTTTCCTGCGCCAGGCGTTCGTCGTCGAAGGCCAGCGCGGCCGAACTCATGTGCCCGAGCAGCTCGGCCTGGGTACTGATATCGGCCACCAGGTTGCGGTGATAGGCGCGCAAGTCGTAGACGACGATGGTGCCCAGCGAAATGACGAGCGCCACCAGGCTGGTCAGCAAGACCACCGACATCAGCTTGTGGCGGATGGAACGCAGTCGCAGCATGGTCAGGCGCCCCCCGTCTGCACGCGATAGGCCGCCAACAGCATGCGCGCGCTGATGCGGATATGCGCCTGCGCCACGGGTTTCAGGGCCACGTCGAAGCGCACCTTGTCTTCGGCCATCACAAAATTGATCATGCTGCCCATCGCGTAGACCTCATCCGAATCGGACACCGTCAACAACGCCAGGCCACGGCTGGCGGCCAGCATCTCCTGCAGCGCCGTTTTTTCCAGCGCGCCCAGGTACAGCACGTGCAGCCCGGCCAGCGCTTCGCCGCGGCGCACTTTTTTCACTTGCACGGCGCGGCCATTGACGCTGTGCCCTGCCACGCTCTGTTCGAGCTGCTCGGCCAGCGCATCGGCGCCCGCCACGCCGATCACCAGCGGCGAGTCGGGCCGGACAAAACTGCCGTCTGGCCACTCGACATAACCGGCAAACTTGTACAGATACCCGGCCTTGACCTGGCGTTCCAGCTCGCCCGGCACCTGCGCCCGCGCGTCGGCGCACAGCACGCCCAGGAGCAGCAATAGCCAGCCCAAGCGCAGGGAGTGGCGGCCGGCGCCGCGCACGGGGCGGCGCAGGGGGCCAGGATGACGCCACCAGGAGCAGTTCAGAATTGCCATGACTACCGAGTAAAGAGAATGCATACGAAGGCGCGGCACCATGCCGCTTGCCGGTTCGGGCGATGCACACCAGGGTGGCACAGCGACAGAGCGCCTGCCGGCCCAAAGTGGTAGCAAATGTATAAAAGAGTGTACGCATTTTCGCTGTGACCGGGGAAAGTTTCTTTTACCGTTGACCATGCTACAGTCTCGCCACCCTTACCACCGCATGCAGGAGTCCTCCATGAGCAACGCACTCGCCCCCCTCTCCACCGCCGTCGGCCTGGCCTTGCAGGCGAAGGGCCTGCTGCTGGCCACGGCCGAATCGTGCACGGGCGGCGGCGTGGCCCAGGCCGTCACCGACATCAGCGGGTCGAGCGCCTGGTTCGAACGGGGCTTCGTCACCTATTCCAACGGGGCCAAAAGCAGCATGCTGGGCGTGCCCGCCGAGCTGATCGCCGCACACGGCGCCGTCAGCGAGGAAGTGGCCGCCGCCATGGCGCAGGGAACGCTGGCGCACAGCGAGGCCCAGGTGGCCGTCTCGACCACCGGCATCGCCGGCCCTACGGGCGGCGTGCCCGGCAAGCCCGTCGGCACCGTCTGCTTCGGCTGGGCCATGGATGGTCGCGTACAAACAGAGCGCCGAGTATTCGCCGGCGACCGGCAAGCCGTGCGCGAGCAGGCCGTCCTCCATGCGCTGCAGGGGCTCTTGCGCTTTATCCAGTAGCGTCGGCGATGCAGGCGCGGTCGCGGCCCGCCTGCTTGGCCGCATACAGGGCGCTGTCGGCGCGCAGCAGCAAGTCGTGGCGGCCGGCGCCATGGCGCGGATACTCGGCGATGCCGGCCGAAAAGGTGCAGCCGGTCAAGCTGTGTGGCGCCTGGCGGATCAGCAACTGGCGGTAGCGGGCGGCGATATCGTCGATCTTGTGCGCGGCGATGACGCTGTCGGCTTCGCGCAACAGCAGGCAGAATTCCTCGCCGCCATAGCGGCACACCATGTCGCTGCCGCGCAGCTGGCTCTCGACCAGGCGCGCGAACTGGATCAGCACCTCATCGCCAAAGTTGTGCCCATACGTATCGTTGACGCGCTTGAAGAAATCGAGGTCGATGATGGCAATGGCCACCGGCGCATCCGCATCGGCCGCGTGCAAAATGGCGTTCAGGCAGGTTTCAAAATGGCGGCGGTTGTACAGGCCCGTCAGGTGGTCGCGCATGGCCTGTTCCTTCAGGCTGTCCTGCAGCGAATTGACGTGCAGGATCTGGTGCGCCAGCTCGCGGTTCAGGTGCTCGAGCTTGACGTTTTCCGACTCGCGCGCCGCCTGCAGCTCCAGCGCCTTGTCGCGCTCGGCTTTCAGGCTGTGCATTTCCTTTTCCAGGTTGCGCATCAGGCTGCGCGAGGCGCGCGCCGACTTGCTGCTGGCCTCGTAGGCGGCCTGGTATTGCTGCAAGAAACCATAGGCAATGTGCCATTCGCCCAGCTGGGCATTGATCTCGGCCAACCCCCGCAAAATCTGCTGCTGGTGAAACGGATTGCGCGTCCAGCTCAGCAGGCTGTGCGCCTGCGTCAGCGAGGCCAGCGCCTGCGCCGTCTGGCCCGCGTGCAGGTCCAGCTTGCCGCGCACCAGCCACGCATGCATCTGCTCTTCCAGGTCCTGGCCGCGGCGTGCATAGTCCTCGGCGCGCAGCAGCAGTTGCAAGGCGTCCTCGGGCTGGCGCAGCAGGATGGCGGCGTGCGCGGCAACGCAGAATAAAAAGGCGCGCACGGCCAGGTCTTCTTCCTGCCACGCGTAAAACGGTTCCACCAGTGCCAGCGCCTCGGCCGGCTTGCCCGTCGCCAATAAACACATGGCCAGGTTGGCCGAGACGATGGTTTGCTGGTATTTGAGCTTTTGCGTGCCGATGATCTCGAGCGCCTCGACCAGCAGGGGGATGGCGTCTTCATCGTTGCCCAGGTCATGCTGCGACGACGCCAGATTCGACAGGCTGTTGACCCGGTGCGCGGGGCTGCCGAAACGTTCGGCGATGTCGAGCGCCAGCAAAAAATTGCGCGGGCCGTCTTGCGTATCGCCACGGTTCAGGGCGTCGACGCCCAGGCGCGCATACAGCATGAACTTGTGCAGCGAGTCGGGTATCTGCGCGGCCAGGCTGCGCGCTTGCAGGAAATGCTGCTCGGCATCGGCAAAGTCGCCGCGCCGGCTCGCATACGCGCCCTGCAGGGCCGCCACTTCCATGCCCCCTTCCAGGTCGCCGCTGTGCTGGAAATACGCGCGCAGGCGCGCGCACGACGGTTCGGCCTCGCCAGCGTAATACGCCAGCCAGCAATGATTCAGTTCCGCATACGCGCCGCCGCGCGCATACTGTTGTCGTTGCGCCGCCGTCAGCGCCATCTGCGCCAGCCGCCGCGCCTGGCGGCGGTTGCCGACCAGGCAAGACAGGGATTGCTGATTCAAACGGTCAATGTCGGCTTTATCGAGACTGGAGATCGGCACTGCGTCCTCGTTCACACTCTGGGGGTGGATTTTTCACACAAAACTTGCTCTATATCAATGGTATCCTGATTAACATCATAACCAGATTCGCTGTTCCGCATGGCATATTCGCAAACGATTGTGGTAAAAATGCCAGTCGTGGCCTGGCCTGGCGCCAGCGCCGCTGTCACGAATCTTTGATTGTCACTGACGCAACAACTTGGAGTAGTCGCAATGCAAAACACGGTACATTTCATCCTGCAGGGCAAGGGCGGCATCGGCAAGACCCTGGTATCGACCCTGCTGGCCCAATGGATAGGCGGCAAGGACGACACGCCCTTGCGCTGCTATGACACCGATCAGGAAAACGCCACGTTCTCGCGCTACAAGGCGATGCAGGTCAAGCACGTGCCCGTGATGACGGATGCGCGCAACATCGACCCGAAACGCTTTGACGCGCTGATGATCGACATCCTCGACACGGACGGCAACTGCGTGATCGACAATGGCGCGAATACCTTTTCGCCGCTGATGGGCTATCTGCTGGAAAACGATTGTTTCTCGCTGCTGGAAGAATCGGGCCGCAAGGTGTACATCCACACCATCGTCGGCGGCGGCGACACCTTGCACGATACGGCCACGGGTTTTGTCGCCACGGCGCAAGCGACGACAGTGCCGCTGGTACTGTGGCAAAACGAACACTTCGGCCTGCTGCAATCGGCGTCCGGCAAGCAGTTTATCGAATCGCAGTCGTATGCCGACAACCGCGCGCGCGTCAAGGGCAGCATCACCTTGAGCCAGCGCAATCCCGACACCTTCGGCGCGGATGTCAAGAAAATGAATACGGCACGCCTGACGATGCAGGAAGTAATGCAGAACGACAAATTCAACATCATGGAAAAACAGCGCATCAAGGTCGTCTACCGCGACATCTTCGAACAACTCGACAAGGTGCAGTGGTAGATGGACCAGCACAAACTGCGCAGCCATGTGTTCGACAAAACGGGCATCAAGATCGACGTCGATGACCCGATATTCGCCCTGGTGGCGCTGAACGAAGCGGTGCTGGCGGAAACCGTCGAGCGCCAGCTGGCCCTGCTGGACGCCGCCACGCAGGCGCTGGCGGCGCAGGCGCGCGCGGCGGGCGGCTTGCCTGAGCTGCCGCCCGCGTCCTTGGCCAGCCTGGCCAGCCCTGCCGATAATGCGGCGGCGCCCACCGCCGGCTTTACGCCGCGCGAATGGCGTTTGCTGGGCGCGGCCGCCATCGTCTCCGTCGCTTGCGCGCTGCTGGTGCTGGGCGGCGCGGCCCTGCTGTATAAACTGTAGCACCGAGCGTAGCACTGTCGCGCTGCGCCAGCCACGAGCCAAGCGCAGCGTCTTCCCCCCACCCTAGCCTGGAAGCATGCATGAAACCGATCAAATTGCTGGCCATACCCGCCCTGTTGCTGTCGCTGTACGGCGCCCCCCTGAGCCTGGCCCACGCCGCCGCTGCGGCCGCCGCGACGGCAGGCACGAGCGTGCCAAATGTTGCGTACGAAAAATACACGCTGCCGAATGGCCTCGACGTGATCCTCGTGGAAGACCATAAATTGCCCGTCACGGCCGTCAATGTCTGGTATCACGTGGGTCCGGCCAATGAAGCGCCGGGCCTGACGGGCTTTGCGCACTTGTTCGAGCACATGATGTTTGCCGCCACCAAGCACGTGCCGCGCGGCATGGCCGACCAGTTGCTGGAAGGCGCGGGCGCCACCGATTCGAACGGCAGCACGGATTTCGACCGCACCAATTATTTCGACACGGTGCCGTCGAACCAGCTGGAACTGGCCTTGTGGGCCCATTCCGACCGCATGGGCTATCTGCTGGACGTGCTCGACCAGACGGCGCTGACGAACCAGCAGGACGTGGTGCGCAACGAACGCCGCCAGAGCGTGGAAAACGCACCATATGGCATCGTGCAGGAAGCCCTGTATCACCAGCTGTTCCCGAAGACCCACCCGTATTACGCCAGCGTCATCGGTTCCCACGCGGACATCCAGAACGCGAAGCTGGCCGATATCAAGGAATTCTTTACCAAGTACTATGGTCCCAACAACGCCAGCCTGGTGATCGCCGGCGACATCGACAAGGCGAAGACCAGGCAACTGGTCAACAAATACTTCGGCAGCTTCAAGAGCGGCCCGGCCGTGCCGAAACCCGATGTCGTGACGCCGCCCATCACGCAGGAACGCCGCATCGTGGTGCAGGACCGGGTCGAGTTGCCGCGCGTCTTCATGGCCTGGCTGACGCCGTCCGCCTACGCCAAGGATGATGCGGAACTGTCGATGGCCGCGCACATCCTGGCCGGCGGCAAGTCCAGCCGCCTGTATAAATCGCTGGTGTACGACAAGCAGATCGCGCAGGACGTGGGCGCGAACCAGAGCTCGAACGCCCTCACCTCGGTGTTTACCATCGACGTGACGGCGCGCCCCGGCCATCAGCCCGAAGAAATCGAGCAAGCCATGCAGGCGGAGCTGGAGCAATTGCGCGCCAAGGGGCCCAGCGAGAAGGAAATCGAACGGGCCCGCAACAGCATCGAGACGAGCATGCTGAGCCAGGTGGAAAAAGTGGGCGGCAACGCCAACCTGATGAACCAGTACAACCAGTACCTGGGCGACCCCGGCTACCTGGCTAAGGATATCGAACGCTACCGCCAGGTGACGGCGGCCGGCGTGCAGCGCGCCGTCGACACCTACCTGACAAACCAGGCGCGCGTGGTCGTGTATGGCGTGCCTGGCACGCCGGACCTGGGCGCGGAAGTGGCGACGCCGGCGCCGGGCAAGGTCAAGGCGGCGCCGGGCACGGCCATCAATACGGACGAGCCGTGGCGTAACAAGGTGCCGGCCGCCGGTCCCGCACCGAAGATCGTGCTGCCGCAAGCGACGTCCTTCACGCTGAGCAATGGCTTGACCGTGATCCACAATTACAACCCGGCCGTGCCACTGATTTCCAGCCAGCTGGTGGTGAAAAGCGGTTCCGGCGCCAATCCGCTGGCGCAGCCGGGCTTATCCAGCTTTACGGCGCAATTGCTGCAGGAAGGGACCAGTACGCGCAGCGCGCCGCAGATCGCCGATGATGTGGCGCAACTCGGTGCCTTCCTGGGCACGGGCTCCGGTGCGGATGCCTCGTTCGCCCAGCTGACGTCGCTGAAAACCACCTTCCCGCAAGCGCTCGACGTGCTGGCCGACGTGGTGCAGCACCCGCAATTCCCCTCGGCCGAGGTGGAACGCCAGCGCGCCAGCCGCATCGGCGAACTGGCGCAGCAGCGCGAAAACGCGGGGGCCGTGGCGGCCCGCGTGGAAGCGGCCGCCCTGTATGGCCCGCAACATCCGTACGGCTTTATCCAGCTGGGCACGGAAACGGCCCTGAAAGCCACCAGCCGCGCCGACCTGCAGGCGTTCTGGCAACAGCATTACGTGCCCAACAATGCGGCCCTGATCGTCTCGGGCGACATCGGCGCCGCGGAATTGAAAGCGCTGGCCGAAGCGAAGTTCGGCAGCTGGAAGGCCGGTACGGTGGCGCCTTCAGTGACAGCGGCGCCGGTCACGACAAAAGCCAGGCTGATCCTCGTCGACAAACCGGGCGCGCCGCAGACGGCCGTACGCCTGTCGACCATCGCCGTGGCCCGCACGACGCCCGATTATGCGCCGCTGCAAGTGATGAATGCGGCACTGGGCGGCTTGTTTACGAGTCGGCTGAGCAATAATCTGCGCGAAGAAAAGGGTTACACGTATGGCGTGCGCTCGCAATTCCAGTACCGCAGCCTGCCAGGTCCATTCTCGATTGCCGCCGGCGTGCGCACGGACGTGACGGGTCCGGCCGTGTCGGAAACCTTCAAGGAAATCCGCGCCATGATCGCCAAGCCGTTGACGGCCAAGGAATTGTCGAATGCGCGCAATTCGCAGGTGCTGTCGCTGCCGGGCCAGTTCGAGACGAATGCCAGCATCAGCGCCAGCATGGCCAACACGTATATCTACGGCCTGGGCCTCGACTACTACGCGACCCTGCCGCAGCGCTTTGCGGGCGTGACGGACAAGCAGGTGCAACAGGTGGCGAAGAAATACCTGCAGCCGGAAAAGCTGATCGTCATCGGCGTGGGCGACAAGGCGAAGATCGCCCCGCAATTGTCGAAGCTAAAACTGGCGCCCGTGGAATTGCGCGATGCCGAGGGTAACCTCAAGGAGGGTAACGCCAAGTAAGACTAGCGGCGCTTGAACAGCGCCAGCTTGTCGATGAACGCCGCCACGGCCACACCGGCCGTGTAGGCGATCAAGTCGGCCCAGCCGAAGGTGGAGCCGAGCACCAGGTGCCCCAGCGGATGCGCACGCAACTCGACGAGCCACGGCGCCTGGACCAGCTGGCCGAATTCCACGGCAAAGCAGATCAGCAAGGACCACGATGCCAGCTGCCACGTGCGCATGCGCGTGGCGAGGGCGCCCAGCGCAAAGACGATCATCATGGCCCACAGGGCGTCGCCCGGATATTTGCCGAGCGTGACGGGAAGAAATTGGGGATAAGCACGCGAGGCCAGGCCCAGCGCGATGACAGCCACGGTTGCGCCCACCTGCAGCAGGCGGCGGCGTTCAGGTTTTACCAGGAACATATTTCCATTCAAAGACACAATTCGGACCGAACCATTGCGGCCCGTCCGATATTGTACTGCGCCTGCCCTGCCTGCCTGGCGCCTATTTCGCCATGGCAAGTTCAACCGGCAACCTTGCGCTGCGCCGGTCAAGCGGGGCCACCTGCGCAGCCCCGCCGGACGGATAGGTTCTCAGTCGCCCAAGCCCGCATACAGCGCCGTGCTCAGGTAGCGCTCGCCAAACGACGGGATGATGGTGACGATGGTCTTGCCCGCGTTTTCCGGGCGGCGCGCCACTTGCAGGGCGGCCCACAGGGCGGCGCCCGACGAGATGCCGACCAATAAACCTTCATCGCTGGCGGCCAGGCGCGCCGTGGCGAACGCATCGTCGTTCTTCACGCAGATGATTTCGTCGTAGATGGCCGTGTTCAAAATCTGCGGCACGAAACCGGCGCCGATGCCCTGGATCGGGTGCGGCCCTTTGGTGCCTTTCGACAGCATCGGCGACGCTTCCGGTTCCACGGCAATCACTTGCAGACCGGGCTTGCGTTCCTTCAGCACTTCGCCGATGCCGGTAATCGTGCCGCCCGTGCCCACGCCGGCGACGACGATATCGACTTGTCCATCCGTGTCGCGCCAGATTTCCTCGGCTGTCGTGGCGCGGTGGATGGCGGGATTGGCCGGATTGTTAAATTGCTGCAGCATCAGGTAGCGCGGCTCGGCCGCGACCATTTCCTCGGCCTTGCGGATGGCGCCCAGCATGCCTTCGCTGCCCGGTGTAAGCACCAGCTCGGCGCCGTAGGCGCGCAGCAGGATGCGCCGTTCGCGGCTCATGGTGTCGGGCATGACGAGGGTGCAACGGTAGCCGCGCGCGGCGCAGACCATGGCCAGCGCGATGCCCGTGTTGCCACTGGTAGGCTCGACGATGACGGTATCGGCATGGATCTTGCCGGCCGCTTCGGCCGCAACGATCATGGACAGACCGATGCGGTCCTTGACGCTGTGCGCGGGATTATAGAATTCGAGTTTGGCCAGGATGGTGGCCACACTGCCGGCGGCGATGCGGTTGATGCGCACCAGGGGAGTGTTGCCGATCAGTTCAGTGACGTCGTTGGCGATGTTCATGGAAGGAATCTCCGCTATTTCAAGAAACCCCAGTCTACCGCTTTTAGCGGCAGCGCGAGCATGCGCCGCCGCCAAACGGAACAATTACTTAACGTCCAGCAATTCCACGTCGAAGATCAGTGCCGAGTTCGGCGGAATGTCGCCATTGCCGGCGCCGCGCGGGCCGTAGGCCAGTTCGCCTGGAATGATCAGGGTGCGCTTGCCGCCCACTTTCATGCCGGCCACGCCCTGATCCCAGCCCTTGATGACCATGCCCTTGCCGAGCGGGAAGTCAAACGGGCCACGGCCCACGGAGCTGTCGAACTTCTTGCCGCGCGAATCTTTCGCCAGGGGACGATACAGCCAGCCCGTGTAGTGCACGGTGACGTTATTGCCGGCGGACGCTTCCTTGCCGGTGCCGACCTTGTTGTCGATCACGATCAGTTTATCGGCGACAGGGCCGGGGCTCAGCGAGACGGCGGAGGCGGGGACAGGCGCTGGCGCCTGTGCCTGCGCCAGCGACGCGGCGACGGAGCAGATCAGGGCAAACAAAACGGAGCTACGCGTCATGATGGTTTCTTTCAGTGAGTTTCGGTAAGATCCCTGCAGTCCAGATAGCGCAGGGACAACAATAATAGCAAACCGCTGCCCGAAGTTGAAAACCCTGTCACAAGACTTACACTTTCCACGCCCGCTGCTGGCACGCAAGAAGAACTGGCGCTGCCGGCATGGACTTAGAGGTCCGGCAAGGCTGAGGCAACAGGCTGGCGCAAGCTTTTCAGTGCATGGGCGGCCGCCACCATGCCGAAGCTGGCCGTCACCACCACGCTGGAACCGAAACCCGCACAGTTCAGGCCCGTGACGCCGGCCGGCGCGCTGCCATCGATGGCGCATGCTTCGGCGCTCTCGGGCGTGCTCAGCGGCTCCATGGAAAACACGGCGTCGACGTTGAATTTGTTTTTCACGCCACGCGGAAAACCATATTCGGTACGCAACAGTTTGCGGACACGCTTGAGCAGCGGCTCCTGCTCCGTTTTCGACAAATCGCGCACGGCGATCAGGGTCGGGTCCGTCTGCCCGCCCGCGCTGCCGATGGTCAGCATGGGAATGTTGCGCGCACGGCAATACGCGATCACGGCCGCCTTGGCCTTGGCATTGTCGATGGCGTCGACCAGGTAGTCGAAATCGCGCCCGCCCAGCAACTGCTCCAGGTTATCGGGGGCAATAAAATCCTCGATCTGCGTCACCTGGCACAAGGGGTTGATCAGCTCGATGCGTTCGGCCAGGGCCGTGATCTTGGCCTTGCCGATGGTGTCGCTCATGGCCTGGATCTGGCGATTGATGTTCGATTCGGCAACATTATCGAGGTCGATCAGGGTCAGGCGGCCGATGGCGCTGCGCGCCAGCGCTTCGACGATCCAGGAACCGACGCCGCCCACGCCGATCACACACACATGGGCGGCGCGGAAGCGGGCCAAAGCGGGGGCGCCGTACAGGCGGGCAATGCCGCCGAAACGCCGGTCAAAATCGATCTCGGTCAAGTCCATGGAAATTAGTTCATTGGTGGAGGTATGCATGGCGCCATTTTAACGGACACTGCGCTGGCAGATATTCTAAAATAGCCGAATTGACACAGCGACAAGCCGCACTGTCGCCATGCCCCCACACCGCCCACCACGAGAACTCGCCATGACCGCTCCCCTGTTCGACTCCGTTCCCGGCTTTGACCAGCCCATCGCCGTGCTCAAGCATTGCCACGACAAGATCCGCAAGCAGCTGACGACCTTGCAAAACCTGCTGGGCCACCTGGGACAGAACGGCAACACGCCGGAAGCGCAGCAGGCGGCCAAGGCGGTGTTGCAATACTTCAATAAAGCTGCCCATCTGCACCATGCTGATGAAGAGCAAGACCTGATGCCCATGCTGCAGGCGACGGCCACGGGCGAGGACGCGGCCCTGCTGGCCACCCTGGTGCCGGACATCCTGGCCGACCACCAGCGCATGGACCAGGCCTGGCTGACCCTGCGCCCGGAACTGGACGCCATCGCCGCCGGTACGGACTCGCAGCTGTCGCATGATGGCGTGCGCGACTATATCGCCGCCTACCAGGCCCATATGGCCAAGGAAGAAGGACAACTGGCACCGATGGCCAAGCGCCTGTTCAGCGCGCAGCAGATGGAGCAGCTGGGCACGGCCATGCAGCGCCGCCGCGGCATCGCGCCCGATGCGCCGGAAGCGCCGGCAGTGCCGGACGCGGCCGCCGTGCTGGCAGCCATGCGCACCGATTACGTGCAATCGAGCCTGAGCGAGACGGATGTGCTGGCAGATCCCATCGCCATGTTCCAGAAATGGTTTGCCGAAGCCGTCAAGGCCCAGGTGATGGAGCCGAACGCGATGGACTTGTCCACCGTCACTCCCGATGGCAAGCCCAGCTCGCGCATCGTGCTAATCAAGCAGTTCGACGAGCGTGGCTTTACCTGGTACACGAATTACCACAGCGACAAGGGCCAGCAGCTCGATCACAATCCCAACGCCGCCCTGCTGTTCTTCTGGCGCGAGCTGGAGCGGCAAGTGCGCATCGAAGGCACGGTGGTGAAAACCACGGCGGCCGAGAGCGACGAGTATTTCAATGTGCGCCCCCTGCAAAGCCGCTTGTCGGCGATTGCCTCGCAGCAAAGCGCCCCCATCGATAGCCGTGCCACGCTCGAAAGCCATTACGAAGCGGTGGCCGCCGCCCTCGGCGACGCCCAGCCGCCGCGTCCGGCCCACTGGGGCGGCTACCGTCTGCAGCCGGAGCGCATCGAATTCTGGCAGGGACGCCGTTCGCGCTTCCACGACCGCATCGTGTTTACGCGCGGTGCTGACGGGCAATGGAGCATGCAACGCTTGCAACCCTGAGCAAGCTGGTCAAGGCGGCGCAAAGCAAGCTGGTCAATATACGTGTAGGCTATGAGGGTAGAAGTTACTAAATGACATTGTTTCTCAATTTGCGGCTGCCACGGCGGCCGCTGCATTGGAGGCCATTTTGTTTATACAAAACCAACTCAAGTCCTGGATCGCCGGCATCCGCAGCAAGACCGCCTTGCCGCTGCGCATAGAATTGTGGAACGGCCAGCATGTCGATCTGTCCAGCGAAGCGCCCAGAGTCACGATCCGCCTGCCGACCGTCGCCTCGGCCCGCTATCTGCTGAACCCCTCGCTGGCCAATCTGGGCTCGGCCTACGTGGAAGGCAATATCGAGGTCAAGGGCACGGCGATGGACATGATTGCCATCTGCAATGCCCTGGCCCGTAACACCTTGAAGCCGGAAGGCAAGCTGGCCCGCATCGTGCGCAGCTTTACGCACGACAAGAGCAAAGACGCCGAAGCCATCCGCTACCACTACGACGTGTCGAACGCGTTTTATGAACAGTTTCTCGACCCCGCTCTCGTATATTCCTGTGCCTATTTCGAACATGGCGATGAAACGCTGGCGCAGGCGCAAGTCAAGAAGATCGACCATATCCTGAAGAAAATCCAGCTGCAGCCGGGCCAGACCCTGCTCGACATCGGCTGCGGCTGGGGCGCGCTCGTCATGCGTGCAGCACAGCAATATGGCGCCCGCTGCGTGGGCGTGACCCTGTCGGAAAACCAGTATGCGCTGGCGCGCCAGCGCGTGGCGGCAGCCGGCCTGGCGCACTTGATCGAGATCCGCCTGCAAGACTACCGCGACGTGACGGGCCAGTTCGACCGCATCACCAGCGTGGGCATGTTCGAGCACGTGGGTTTGAAACATTTACCCGACTACTTTTCCATCATCCACAAGCTGCTGGCGCCGGACGGCATGGCGATGAACCACGGCATCACCTCGACCGACCCGGAGAATGGCGAAACGCCGTACGGGGGCGGCGAATTCATCGAGAAATATGTGTTTCCGCACGGCGAGCTGGCGCACATCGGCAATGTACTGAAAACCATGCAGCAAGGGGGACTGGAAGTGCTCGACGTGGAAAACCTGCGGCGCCACTATGCGCGCACCTGCGCCCTGTGGACGGAGAACTTCGAAGCCAACGCCGAGCAGATTCGCCCGCTGGCGGGCGAGCGGCGCTTCCGCATCTGGCACGTCTACCTGGCCGGCTGCGCCTATGCCTTCGAGCAAGATTTGATCAGCCTGTACCAGATCGTCTGCGTGAAGGCAGGCCGGCGTTCCTCCACGCTACCCTGGTCGCGCAACTACATGTATGCGCACGATGCCAGACCCGCGCCGACGCTCACGCCCTGACAGGCGCGCGCGGCGCCGGGGACTGCCTCACTTCAGACGCCCCGCATACATGGCGCGGAATTTCTCTACCTTGGGCGCGACGACGAGGGCGCAATAGCCCTGCAAGGGATGCTGCGCGACGTAATTCTGGTGGTAATCCTCGGCCGGGTAAAAGGTGCTTGCCGGCACCAGCTGCGTGACGATGGGCGCATCCCACACGCCGGCCATCTCGGCCAGCACCTTGCGCGCCACGCTCTCCTGTTCGGCCGACTGGTAAAAGATGACAGAGCGATATTGCGTGCCGACATCATTGCCCTGGCGATTCAGGGTGGTGGGGTCGTGCAGCGTGAAAAACATTTCCAGCAAATCGTGGTAGGCGATGACGGCGGGATCGAATTCCAGGCGCACCACTTCCGCGTGGCCCGTATCGCCCGTGCATACCTGTTCATATGTGGGATCGGGCACGCTGCCGCCCGTGTAGCCGGATGTGACGTGCGTCACGCCGCGCACTTGCGCGTACACGGCAGCGAGGCACCAAAAACAGCCGCCGCCCAATACCGCCACTTCCATTTCCGCACGCATCTTGTACTCCCTTCTCCCAATGGGCCATGAAGGCAATAATGCTATTTAAATTACTATAAACCAAACCGCCAGCGGCTGCATTGCAGCCTGCATGCTGCGGGCTGATAAGGCAATCGCATGGAACATTTTGTCATTTGACCATCATGCACGGGCGCAGCTATACTGCATTGAAAGTTTCCCATAGGGAATAATTGCATCACGGATGTCGTATCACGGATGTTTCATCTCTCACTCCAAGGCAAAACATGAAGGAATACACTGGCGACTATCTGGAAATCGGCCCGAGCAAGCCAAGTGGGAAATGGCGTCAGTACACGTATATCAAGATCGGTACCGAGACCATCAAGAGTGCCTACATCGACGAACGCCTCAGCATTGTCTTGCGTGATCAAGTGAAACGCGGGGGGCATGCGAAACTGTGGATCATCCAATGGGCATTCCGGCCTTTGATTATCGGCATTACCCAAAATGACGGGCAAACCTTCCGGCAGAGTCTTTTCACACAATACGGTTTTGCCGGCATATGCCTTGCCATTGCGGCTGGCACGCTGATGGCATGGGATATAGGGAAATTCATTCTGCCTTTGGCGATTCTCGGCGCCTGGCTTAATATCGGACTGATCAGCAAAATCAAGAAAATTCCGGCTGACCATATTTATTGATGTCGCCGATGCATGCTCTGGCGTCATTTCGCTATTGGCCTTCATGACGGGAAAGTACTGGCGCGGCCGATTTTTGGCATAATGGAGGCAAACAGACAGGTCTCCCATGAACACACGCTCCCCCCGCGCGCCAGCGCAAGAATTCGATACGACACATTTCCGTCAGGCATTGTCGCAGTTTGCCACCGGCGTGACGGTCATCACCACGCGCCTGGCCGACGGCAGTTTCCGCGGTTTGACAGCCAGTTCCTTCAATTCCGTCTCGCTGTCGCCGCCGCTGGTGCTGTGGAGCCTCGGTTCCGTGGCGAACAGCATGCCCATCTTCAGCGGCAACTCGCATTACGTCATCAATGTGCTGGGTGCCGAGCAGGCGGAACTGGCGCAGCGCTTCGCGCGCCGCACGCCGAATCCCTTCGACGACGTCGAATACGAATTGTCGCGCACGGGCCAGCCCATCCTGAAAGGCGCGTCGGCGTGGTTCGAATGCCATAACCGCAGCCGCTATCCGGAAGGCGACCACGTCATTTTCGTGGGCGAAGTGGAACAATGCGCATTTGCCGCGCAGCCGCCCTTGATCTTCCACAATGGAAAGTTCAATACACCGCCAGCCTGAGCGGGACAAAAAAAAATCCGCCGAGGCGGATTTTTTGTTTTACAGCGTAAAGTTGTACCCGATGCTGATACTCACGGCAACCGGGTCGAGCTTGATGTCCTGCGTCTGCCCCGTCGAGAATTTCGCCTTGGTTTTCAGGTAGGTCTTGACCACGGCCACATCGGCAAACCAGCGCTCGTTGATGGCTACGGTGCTGCCGACCACCAGGCTGCCCGTCAGCTTGTTGTCCATGCGGTAGGTGACCGGTTTTCCACCCGGATCGAGCAAGGCCGTCATCTGGCCCGAGCCGGTTTCCTTCTGGAAATAGGCATACGTCAAGCCCGCGCCCACGTAAGGGCGGATCATCGCATTGGGCTGGAAGAAACGGTACTGGATGAAGGCCGTTGGCGGCAAGGCTTCGGCCGTCCCCAGCTTGCCCGTGCCCTTGATCGAACCGTCGCCCATCAGGTCATGCTTGTACGGCACGCCCAGGATCATTTCAGCGGAAATATTGTCCGTGATCATGTAGGCAAAGGTCAGGATGGGCTTGGTATCGGCCTTGACGTCGGCTTTCGTACCCGGCAGTGCCGGTGCGGAAATGTCGCCACTGTCCACGTGCGGCGTGATCTTGTTGAGGCCAACCTTGGCCATCCAGGTGCCGGCGCTTTGCGCCGAAGCGCCCGTCGCCACGGTCATCGCGGCAACTGCGGCCAGTACGCGCACGGCGGTATTCAAATGATTCTTCATCTTGTCTCCTGATTCAGTATGTGCGGAGTGTTCCGCTATCGAGTCTTGTCGCTGCCGGCACCGGCCGCGCCTCCCAGGCACAGCCGGTGCGGCCATCCCTTACAGCCAGCCCCGCACGACCATGTCCTTGGCCACATAACGGGCCAGCAACAGGTTGTTGAACGGCGTAGGATGCACATCGTCGGCATACGAGTAGTGGCTGACATCGCCCGCTTTCAGGTTCGTGCCATTGCACACCAGCGAGCTGCCCAGGATATTGCCTGGCGCGGTCAGGTCGCATGCCGTCTCGCTGACATTGGTCAAGCCATACGGGCCGGGATTGACGCCCTGGTCATGGCTGACGGCAAACACGTCGACCAGCAGGACTTTCGCATTGCCGCTCAACCCGCCGCTCAGTTCGCCATTGAAGGCGCTGACCATGGCATTGATGAGCGCTTTCGTGTTCGCATCCTTGCTCAGGCCCGATGGCGTACCGGCCACGTCCGGCAGGTTGTTGACGATGACATAGTTGGCGCCCTTGGCAATGATCTGGTCCTTGACCAGCACCACCAGTTCGGCACCCGCTTGTTTCATGGAGGCAACCAGCAACGGCCCCTGAGCCGCAGCGTAATCGGCACCGGCCTTGGCGCCGGCAGCGTTGCCCGTCACCGTCGCATCGGCTTGCGCCTTGGCGGCCAGCGGGCCATACACGGTAGGCGAGGCGGCAGCGGTATTGCCGGCATTCACGGCAGCTTGCACGGCGGCGCCGACGATGGTCGTCGACGTGGCGCCAGGCGCCGCGCTGGCCGTCTTGATGGCGGCGCCGATGGCTGCTGCTGCCGTGGCAGGATTGGTGGCGCCGGCAGCCAGGGCCATCGCCAGATTGGTGGCGAAAGCCTGGGCACCCGCGGTAGCACCCGCCGTCTTGCCCGCAGCCGTCGCACCCGCTTGCAATGCACCCAGCTGGTACAGCACGTCGTTACCGCCGGCCATCACGAACACGGCTTCCGTGCCGCTAAACTTGCCACCGGACACGGCCAGGTGGTTCGCGATCTGCGTCACCACGGGCACGGTCAGGGCACCCAGTTCGCTGCCCGTCGCCTGGTTGTTCGGGCCAACCGGATTGGTCACGCGCGAGCCGCCCATGGCGTAGCCGTAGCAACCGGCATGCTTGACGCGCGGCACGGCCAAGCCCTTCAACGCATTGCCTTCCAGGCCAGTCTCGGCGGCGCATGGCGCGGCCAGGCCGAATTGCGCGGCCAGGTGCTCGGTCCAGTTCTTGCCGGTCAGTTCAGGATTGATCTTGGTATTGTCGCCATTGATGGTGAACTTGCCGCCACCTTTCGCCGCCACCGTGCCGACGGCATACGAACCGACATCGGACAGGCTGTCGCCGAACGACACCTGCGCCGTGTATTTGACTTTCAAAGTTTGATCACCGCCACTGGCGCCGCCGCAACCTGCCAGGACAGCCGCAGCCAGCACGGCCAGCGCGAATTTTGTTTGATGCATTTTGTCTCCTCGGTCTTTTTTCTGGTTTCTAAACGAACGGGCGTGCTATTCGCTACCCAACTAATATGCCATCGTTCCTCAGGCTTGTATAGAAAATATGTTTTAAAAATCAACGAAATAACAACACCACCGGCGCCCTGTCACGAGCGGGCGATCGCCTGAATTATGGAGGATATAAGATGTTTCGTGGCAAGCATCGCTATTGCGCTGCATCAAGAAAAAGCCCCTTGCGGGGCTTTTCATTATGCGGATAGAAACTGCTGCAAGATACCACTTGAGCCGAACGCGGCGCGCCGCAAACGGTCATTCACGCCCAACCACGCGGGGCCGGTGGGCGGTGCTTCGACGAGTATCAGCTCGGCGCCGACCTGGTCCATCGTGCGCAGCGAGGCATACAGCGCGTGTGCGTAATTTTCCGGGCTGGCTGCCAGGCGCACGCTGGCGCTGGCCGGTGGCAAGTCCGAGTAATGGATCAGGGCCACGCGGCGCCCGTCGTTGAGCAGGCGGTTCAAGGTGGCGCACACGTCGTCGCTGTGCTGCATCGCAACAGGCGTATGTGGCGCGTAGTGCGATTCCAGCGTGCCCGAGGCGCGCGGCGCGGCCGCGTCCGCCACGGCCGGTGCGCGACCGATGACGGCGGCGATCTGCTCGCTGCTGATATGGCCGGGACGCAACAGCACGGGACCGTGCGTGGCCAGGCGCGACAGGTCGACGATGGTCGACTCGATGCCGACCTCGCTCTGGCCGCCATCGAGGACCAGGCCCAGCAAGCCGCTGTCCAGTTCCGCCGCGAATTCATCGCGCACATGCTGCGCCGTGGTGGGGCTGACATTGCCGAATTTGTTCGCCGACGGCGCCGCCAGGCCGCCCTTGCCACCCTTGAAGGTGCGTAGCAATGCAATAGCCACCGGATGCGATGGGCAGCGCAGGCCCACCGTATCCTGGCCGCCGGAAACGGCGTCAGGAATATGCGCGGCGCGCTTGACGATCAGGGTCAGCGGACCGGGCCAGAAGGCGGCCACCAGTTGCTGCGCCTCGGGCGGAAGATCATCGGACCAGTGTGCCAGGTCGGCATCGGGCGCCACGTGCACGATCACGGGGTGGTCCGAGGGACGGCCCTTGGCTTCATAGATGCGCGCCACGGCGGCCGGGTTTTCCGCATCGGCGCCCAGGCCATATACGGTTTCCGTCGGGAAAGCGACGAGGCCGCCCGCTTCCAGTACGGCGGCGGCCGCCGCCAGGTCGTGTGCGGGCACGCTCACGGCGCGATTCCCAGGATCAGGCAAGCGTCGCGCAGGCGCTGCTGCGCTTCCGGCAAGCTGGCGGCGATGAAGGTCAGGTGGCCCATCTTGCGGCCACGGCGCGGATCATCCTTGCCATACAGATGCAGGCAAGCACCCGGCAGCGCCAGCACCTGGTCCCAGGCCGGTTCGCTGGCGGCATCACTGTCGTCGGCAAACCAGGCGTCGCCGAGGATGTTGAGCATCACGGCCGGCGAATGCTGGCGCACGTCGCCCAGCGGCAGACGCGCCATGGCCCGCACCTGCTGCGCGAACTGGCTGGTGATGCAGGCATCCATCGTGTAGTGGCCGCTGTTGTGCGGGCGCGGCGCCATTTCATTGACCACCAGGCTGCCATCTTCCAGCACGAAAAATTCGATGCACAGCACGCCGACATAGCCGAGCTCGGCGACCATGGCTTGCGCCGCGCGCTGCGCCCTGGCGGCGCAGTCGTCCGACACGTTCGGGCCCGGCACCGTGGTGGTAAACAAGACGCCGTCGCGGTGCACGTTTTCGGCGATCGGATACACGACCGATGCGCCGTCCACGCCGCGCGCCGTCAGCACCGACACTTCATACGCCAGCGGCAGCATCTTTTCCAACAGGCAAGTTACTTCGCCCATTTCGGCAAAGGCGGCGCGCACGTCTTCACGCGTGCGCACGCGGAACTGGCCCTTGCCGTCATAGCCCATGCGCACGGTTTTCAGGATACCCGGCAGCAAGTCGTCGGCTATGCTGTCGATATCGGCCTGCGTGGCGATGACCATGTGCGGCGCCGGCAGCACGCCGGATTTGCTGGCACAGTCGACAAAGAAACGCTTTTCCGCGATACGGTCTTGCGCCACTGACACGCCGTGGGCGTTGGGGGCAACAAACACGCGTTCGGCCAGGCGCGACAGGCTGTCGGCCGGCACGTTTTCAAATTCCGTGGTGACGGCCAGGCATTGCGCCGCCAGGGCGTCGAGGCCGGCCGCATCGCTGTAGCCGGCGTTGATCAGACGCTGCGCCACCTGCCCCGCAGGGCAGGCGTCCGATGGTTCCAGTACAGCCACCTGGTAGCCCATGCTCTGGGCAGCCTGGGCAAACATGCGGCCGAGCTGGCCGCCGCCCATCACGCCCAGCCACGCCGGTGGGTTGGCGGCGGGCAGCAAGGGGGAAGTCGATTTACTATTCATTATTTTTCAAACACATTAGTCAGGCAAGACCATGGCCTTGGCGGCGGCCGTTTGCGTGGTACGGAAGGCTTCGAGCTGGTCGGCCAGGGCGTCGTCATTGGCGGCAAGCATCGCCACCGCCGTCAGCGCCGCATTCGCCGCGCCCGCTTCGCCGATGGCGAAGGTGGCCACCGGCACGCCCTTGGGCATTTGCAGGATGGACAGCATGGAATCTTCGCCGCGCAAGTATTTCGACGGCACGGGCACGCCCAGCACGGGCACGATGGTCATCGCCGCCACCATGCCAGGCAGGTGGGCGGCGCCGCCGGCGCCGGCGATGATGGCGCGCAAGCCGCGCGCGCGCGCGCTTTTCGCGTACGCATACATCTCGTCGGGCATGCGGTGCGCGGAAATGACTTGCGCTTCGTACGGCACGCCAAACTGTTTCAGTATGGCAACTGCGTTCTGCATCACTTCCCAGTCCGAGGACGAGCCCATGATGACGCCGACCAGCGGCTTATTCTGCTCGCTCATCTCAGGCCTTCAGCTTCTCGCCCGTCAGGCGTTCGATGGCTTCGAAGTACTTGGCCTGGGTTTTTTCGATGACGTCGGCCGGCAGCGCAGGCGCCGGTGCGGTCTTGCCCCAGGTCAGTGTTTCCAGGTAGTCGCGCACGAATTGCTTGTCGAACGACGGTGGCGAGATGCCAGGCTGATAGGAATCGGCAGGCCAGAAGCGCGACGAGTCGGCCGTCAGCACTTCATCCATCAAATGCATGACGCCATTGTCGTCCAGGCCGAATTCGAACTTGGTGTCGGCGATGATGATGCCGCGCGTGGCGGCGTACTCGGCGGCCGTCTTGTACAGCGCGATGGCGACGTCGCGCATCTTGGCAGCCAATTCCGCGCCGATGCGCTCTTCCATTTCCGCAAAGCTGATGTTTTCGTCATGCTCGCCCAGCTCGGCCTTGGCCGCCGGGGTGAAGATCGGCTCCGGCAGTTTTTCCGCCTGTTGCAGGCCGGCTGGCAGCTTGATGCCGCAGATGCTGCCCGTGTCCTGATAGTCTTTCCAGCCCGAACCGATGATGTAGCCGCGCACGACCGCCTCGACCATGATGGGTTTCAATCGCTTGGCCACGACGGCGCGGCCCTTGACTTGCTCCACTTCATCGGGCGCCACCACCGATTCCGGCGCCACGCCGGTCAGGTGGTTCGGCACGATGTGGCCCAGTTTCTCGAACCAGAAGTCACTCATCTGGTTGAGCACCTTGCCCTTGCCGGGGATAGGCTCGTTCATGACGACATCGAAGGCCGACAGGCGGTCCGTGGTGACGATCAGGATCTTGTCGTCGCCGACGGCGTAATTGTCGCGGACCTTGCCGTGGCCCAGCAATGGCAGGGAGTGGATGGAAGTCTGATAGAGGCTGTTCATAGCGGGGGGAATAGTTGGATGAAACGAAACCGGCAGGCAGGGAAGGCGCCCGCCGGTCGAGAAAATCGGGCACGGAGATGCGGCTTCCGGCCCGTTCCAGACAGAATTTTACTTCACAATTTGCGACAGCTCGCCGGCCTTGTAGCGCTCGGCCATTTTTTCCATCGTGATGACCTTGATTTTCGACGCCTGGCCTTCGCAGCCAAATGCCTGCATGCGCGCGCGCACGATTTGCTCTGCAGCAAGACGGGCTGGCTTCAGGTAATCGCGCGGGTCGAATTTCGATGGATTTTCAAACAGGTACTTGCGGATCGCGGCCGTCATCGCCAGGCGGATATCGGTGTCGATGTTGATCTTGCGCACGCCGTGACGGATGCCTTCCTGGATTTCCTCGACTGGCACGCCGTAGGTTTCCTTCATGTCGCCGCCGAATTCACGGATGATGGCCAGCAATTCCTGCGGTACCGACGAGGAACCGTGCATGACCAGGTGGGTGTTCGGGATGCGCGCGTGGATTTCCTTGATGCGGTCGATGGCCAGGATGTCGCCCGTTGGCTTGCGCGTGAATTTGTAGGCGCCGTGCGAGGTGCCGATGGCGATCGCCAGGGCGTCGCACTGGGTGCGCTGCACGAAGTCGGCCGCTTGCGCCACGTCCGTCAGCAATTGCTCGCGCGTCATGGTGCCGTCGGCGCCGTGGCCGTCTTCCTTGTCGCCCTTCATGGTTTCCAGCGAACCGAGCACGCCCAGTTCCGCTTCCACCGTCACGCCGATGGCGTGCGAGAATTTCACCACTTCACGCGATACTTCCACGTTGTATTCGTAAGAGGCGACCGACTTGCCGTCCGCTTCCAGCGAACCGTCCATCATCACGGAAGTAAAACCCGAGCGGATGGCGGCCATGCAGACGGCCGGCGACTGGCCGTGATCCTGGTGCATGACGACGGGAATGTGCGGATACGCTTCGACGGCGGCGTCGATCAGGTGGCGCAGGAACGCTTCACCGGCGTACTTGCGCGCGCCAGCGGACGCTTGCATGATCACCGGGCTGTTGAGCGCATCGGCGGCAGCCATGATGGCTTGCACTTGCTCCAGGTTATTGACGTTGAAAGCAGGAATGCCATAACCGTTTTCGGCGGCATGGTCCAGCAGTTGACGCATGGATACGAGAGACATGGTAATACTCCAGATAACAATAGAAACCGTTGCGGCGCTTCGCGGTGGTCAGTAACCGCGCCAGCGCCTGAATTATTCCAACTAAACTAGAACGTCCACCAAACTGTTCAGGGCTAGGCGCGTTGCCGAAGGCAGTACGACTAGTACGACGAGGCAATGCAACAACGCCCTGGACTGTTTGTGGGCGTTCTTAGTCGAATTCGCCTACTTTGACAATTTTCAGGGCGTTAGTACCACCCACCTGCCCCATCGGCTCGCCCCAGGTAACGACGATCATGTCACCCTTCTTGACGATGCCCTGCGCCACCAGCAGCTCTTCCGCCTGCTTCAGCACTTGCGCGCTGGGGGCGTTCTGCATCAGATGATACGCCCGAACATTGCGGTACAGCGCGGCTTTGCGCAAAGTGGTGACACTGGGCGTGAGCGCGTAAATCGGCGTGTCGATACTGTGGCGGCTCATCCACAAGGCGGTGGAACCGGATTCCGTCAGCGCCACGATGGCTTTTACGCGCAGGTGATGGGCCGTGAACAGCGCGCCGTACGCGATCGACTGGTCGATGCGGGTAAACGTGACGTTGAGGAAATCGGCATCGAGCTTGTTGTATTCGGACTGTTCCGCTTCGACGCAGATGGCGGCCATCATTTCCACCGTCTCGATCGGATACTTGCCCGAGGCCGTTTCGGCCGACGTCATGACGGCATCCGTGCCATCGAGCACGGCATTGGCCACGTCGGACACTTCCGCGCGCGTGGGCACGGCGTTGACGATCATCGATTCCATCATCTGCGTGGCCGTGATGGCCAGCTTGTTCGACGCGCGCGCCATCTTGATCATGCGCTTCTGCAAGGCCGGCACGGCCGCATTGCCCACTTCCACGGCCAAGTCGCCGCGCGCCACCATGATGCCGTCGGAGGCATCGAGAATTTCCTGCAGGGCAGGAATGGCTTCGGCGCGCTCGATCTTGGCGATCATCATCGGCTTGTGGTGGTAGGGTTCGCCGGCGATATTGGCCAGCTGGCGCGCCATTTCCATGTCGGTCGCGCATTTCGGGAAGGAAATGGCCAGATAGTCGGCCTGGAAACTCATGGCCGTCTTGATATCTTCCATATCCTTGGCCGTCAGCGCGGGCGCGGACAGGCCGCCACCCTGGCGGTTGATGCCCTTGTTGTTCGACAACTCGCCGCCGATCTTGACGGTGGTATGGATTTCGCTGCCGTGGATGCGCTCGACGATCAGCACGATGAGGCCGTCGTTCAGCAGCAGCACGTCGCCCTTGTGCAGGTCGCGCGGCAAGGCCTTGTAGTCGAGGCCGACCCGCTCCTGGTTGCCCAGTTCGCCGTTTTCGCCCCACTTGGCGTCGAGGATGAAGCGCGCGCCCGCTTCGAGCTCGATGCGCGTGTTTTCAAACTTGCCGACGCGAATCTTTGGCCCCTGCATGTCGGCCATGATGGCCACTTCGCGGCCGCATTCCGCTGCCGCCAGGCGCACCAGCGCGGCGCGGTCGATATGGTCTTGCGCCTTGCCGTGGGAAAAATTCAAGCGCACCACGTCGACGCCCGCACGTATCATTTTGACCAGGATATCGAAGTCCGTGGAGGCGGGGCCGATTGTTGCTACGATTTTTGTACCACGTGGCATAGGAGTCCTTGTGCGCGAGCGAAGGTGAGCAAGACCTGGCGGCTGAACCGCCCGGCAAGGTAAAAGCGCAGCGATCAGGCTGCGCTTGGTACTGAACTGCTGACTGCTGCTGAATTAAACAGCGCGTTGCATCAGGATCTCGACGGCGGGTAAGGTCTTGCCTTCCAGGAATTCCAGGAAAGCGCCGCCACCGGTCGAGATATAGCTGATTTGATCGGTAATGTCGTATTTGGCAATCGCCGCCAGGGTGTCACCACCACCGGCAATCGAGAAAGCTTTCGATTCGGCAATGGCCAAGGCCAGGGTCTTGGTGCCGTGGCCGAACTGGTCGAACTCGAACACGCCGACCGGGCCGTTCCACACGATGGTGCCGGCGGCGGCGATCTGCTGCGCCAGCAGGGCGGCCGTTTTCGGACCGATATCGAGGATCATGTCGTCGTCCGCCACGTCGGCCACATCCTTGACGGTGGCAGCGGCCGCAGGCGAAAACTCCTTGGCGCACACGACATCGACGGGAATCGGCACTTGCGCGCCGCGCTTGGCCATGATCTCGATGATGGCTTTCGCTTCTTCGACGAGTTCCGCTTCCACCAGCGACTTGCCGACGTTCAAGCCAACGGCTTTCATGAAGGTGTTGGCGATGCCGCCGCCAACGATCAGGTTATCGACCTTGTCGGACAGGGCTTTCAAGATGGTCAGCTTGCTCGATACTTTCGAACCGGCGACGATGGCCAGCAATGGACGCGCTGGCGCGTGCAGCGCTTTGCCCAGCGCATCGAGTTCGGCGGCCAGCAGCGGGCCGGCGCAGGCGACAGGAGCGAACTTGGCGATGCCGTGCGTGGACGCCTCGGCGCGGTGGGCCGTGCCGAACGCGTCATTGACGTAGATATCGCACAGCTTGGCCATTTTTTGCGCCAGTTCATCGCTGTTTTTCTTTTCGCCCTTGTTGACGCGCACGTTTTCCAGCAGGACGACCTGGCCGGCAGCCAGGTTTTCCAGGCCGGCGCCGTCGATCCAGTTTTGTTTCAGTGCCACTTCCTGGCCCAGCAGCTCGGACAAACGGGCCGCCACGGGTGCCAGGCTGTCGGCCGGCTTGAACTCGCCTTCCGTCGGACGACCCAGGTGCGACGTCACCATGACGGCGGCGCCAGCGTCGAGCGCGGCGCGGATCGCCGGCACCGAGGCGCGGATACGCGTATCTTCGGTGATCTTGCCACTGTCATCTTGCGGGACGTTCAGGTCGGCGCGGATAAACACGCGCTTGCCTTGCAGTGCATTGTGGGCGATCAAATCTTGCAGACGGATGAAGTTGAGAACAGCTGACATGGCGATCCAGATGACGAGTGGAAGGAAGTGCGCTATTTTACCGCAATGACCAGAGCAAATCCCCGATTTGTCCTGCTTTACTGAAAAACATGCAACAGTCGCAAGCCCGTGAAAACCAGCATGCCAAACACGATGGTTTGCAACATATTGCGGCGCATCACGAAAAAGAGCGTGGCGGCAATACCGGATAACAGTTTCAAATTCGACAATTCGAAGTGCACTTGCTGCCCCTCCATCAGCATGTCGGGCGCGATGATGGCCGCCAGCGCGCAGGCTGGCGCATAGCGCAGCATCTCGCCCACGCGGCGCGGAATGCTGATGTGATGGCCGACCAGCCAGAAGGTGCTGCGCGTGGCCGCTGTCGCCACCACCAGCACGGCGATGGCGATCCACACGTCGGCCCTGCCCCAATCGATGCCGTCAAACATGGCGTTTGTTCCATTTCTCGGTCAATTCTTCCACGGCCATGGCGCTGACCATGCCCACCAGCACGGCCACCAGCAAGCCCAGTTTATACGGCAGGCCGAAGGCCAGCACGGCCACCGTGCCCGCCACCAGCACCCCGCACAGGGCGGCGCGGCTGAGGATCAGCGGCACCGTCACGCACAGGATCGCCAGGGTGCCCGCAAAGCCCAGCCCCCATTCGGCCGGCACGACGGCGCCCAGCACGATACCGATGAAGGAACCGATTTGCCAGGCCAGCCAGTTGGGGTAAATCAAGCCTTTCAGGAAAGGCAGCTTGGCCGGGTCCGGCGTTTCATGGGGGTAGCGCTGCAGGAACAGGCCCACGGTGATATCGCCCGCCACATAGCCGAGCGCAAAGCGCTGGCGCCACGGCAGATGGGAAAAATGCGGGGCCAGCAACACGGAAAAGATGACAAAACGCAAATTGACGACGAGCGCCGTGGCGAAGATCACCCACACGGGCGCCTGCGCGGCCAGCAGCGGCAGGGACGCGAGCTGGGCCGAACCGGCAAAGACGAACAGGGTCATGGCCCCCGCCTGCGCCACCGTCAGACCGCTTTTCACCATGGCCACGCCCACCACCATGCCCCAGGCGGCGATGCCCAAGAGGGTGGGCGCGCCCAGGTTCAGGCCGGCGCGCCAGGCATCTTTCAGCAGGGCGTCATCCTTGGCGGCCGGGACGGCGTTCACGCGGGTGTGCATGCGCCCCCCCGGCAGGCTGAGTGTGGTAACTGCACAACAATGGTGCATGACGACAAGGGCGGCAACGGTGATACCGGCAAGGCAAATCCAGTCAGTGTGGCGCTGCAGCTGCCGAATTTGCGCAAAAAACCGCGCCGCAGCCGCAGATGATCGAGCCGCCATTTTAGCCATGATTTTTGCTGTCTGCCTGAATCCGTTAAAATCGTGCTTTTGGCAGCAGCCGACTTCCTTCCATACAGCCTCACGGAGCATGACAAGATGACAAAAACCACCCAGCCAGCGGTCGAACTCGACGGTAAAGACTTGCCAGCCCACTGCCCTAACCCGGCCATGCCGCTGTGGTCGTCGCATCCGCGCGTGTTTCTGGAATTCAACAAAGACGGTATCGCCAAGTGCCCGTATTGCGGCACGGCGTATACCTTGAAGGAAGGCGCCAGCGCCGGCCATCATTAAACTGCCCAGCGGCGCGCCCCCAGCGCGCCGTTTTTATT
Source organism: Janthinobacterium sp. PSRC1-1 (assembly GCF_049897525.1). NCBI lineage: Bacteria > Pseudomonadati > Pseudomonadota > Betaproteobacteria > Burkholderiales > Oxalobacteraceae > Janthinobacterium > Janthinobacterium sp. PSRC1-1. The sequence continues at coordinate 287,481 of NZ_JAFCWK010000001.1, read as the reverse complement.
TGCATCAACTTAGTTGTACCGCTCAAGCCGGAGTCGTCATGAAACGTCTGAAAGAACTCAATGGCAGCGCCGCCGAAGTCGAAGCGGCTTTCTACGATGCCTTGCACCGCGCCGACCTCGAAGCGCTGATGGCGCTGTGGGCCGACGATGAAGAAATCGTCTGCATCCACCCGGGCGGCGCACGCCTGATCGGCCATGCCGCCATCCGCGCCTCGTGGGAAACCATTTTGACGGCCGGCGGCCTGCACATCGTACCGGCGCAGCTGCATGAAACGCACAATTTGATGAGCTCGGTGCACACGGTGATCGAAGGCATCACCGAAGAAGAAGGCGGCACGGCGCATCTGCTGGCCACGAACGTGTACGTGAAAACGCCGCGCGGCTGGCGCATCGTGCTGCACCACGCCTCCGTCGCCCCCGGCGGCGCGCCGGCCGACGCCACGGGAACGCAGATATTGCACTGATGTCCTTGCTTCTTTCCTATACCGCCCCGCTCTGGCTGCCCGGCGGCCACGCGCAGACGATTTATCCTGCCGTGTGCCTCGCCAAGCCGGCCGTGGCCTTCCGCCGCGAACGCTGGCAAGCGCCCGATGGCGACTTCGTCGATGTCGACCTGGTCGACGGCCAGCCGGGCCAGCCCTTCGTGGTGCTGTTCCACGGCCTGGAAGGCTCGTCGAACAGCCATTACGCGCGCGCCCTGATGAGCGAAGTGGCGGCACGCGGCTGGTCAGGCGCCGTGCCACATTTTCGCGGCTGCTCGGGCGAAGCCAACCTGGCGCCGCGTTTCTACCATTCAGGCGATGCGCAGGAAGTGGACTGGATCGTGCAGCGCCTGCGCCCGCGCGCGACGGGCAAGTTTTACGCGGCCGGCGTGTCGCTGGGCGGCAACGCCCTGCTGTGCTGGCTGGGCCAGTCGCAGCACCAGGCCGATTTCATCGATGCGGCCGCGGCCGTGTCCGCGCCACTGGACCTGGCGCAAGGAGGCAAGGCACTGTCATCCGGCGCCAACCGGCTCTACACGCGCATGTTTTTGAACACACTCAAACCCAAGTGCCTGGCCAAGCTGGAACAGTTTCCCGGCCTGTTTGCGCGCGACGCCATGCTGGCCGCGCGCGACTTGCACGCCTTCGACAATGTCGTCACGGCGCCGCTGCACGGCTACCGCGACGCCGACGATTACTGGCACCGCGCCAGCGCCAAGCACGTCTTGCAGGACATCACCGTGCCGACCCTGGTGCTCAATGCGCAGAACGACCCTTTCCTGCCCGGGCACTTCCTGCCGCGCAGCGCCGCGCCGCAAGTCACACTCGAGTATCCGCGCCACGGCGGCCATGTCGGCTTTGCCGCTGGCAAGTTGCCGGGAAGCACACGCTGGCTGCCGCAGCGCCTGATCCATTTTTTTGAAGGCGGCAACACGGCGCCCTCTTCCCCGCAAAGCTGTCAGGCTGGCGGGGCACGCACTCACACGGAAAACGCACCACATGGATGAACTCGTCAAACAGGCGCTGGCCAAATGGCCGAACGTGCCGCACTGCTACGGCTGGCTGGGCCTGGACGCGCGCGGCCACTGGCGCATGCGCGACCAGCAGGCGCAACAGCAACAACTGCCTGGCGACAAGATCGCCCATGCAGCGCTGTTGGGATTTATCAACCGCAATTACGCCCAGGACGACCGCGGTTGCTGGTTTTTCCAGAACGGCCCGCAGCGCGTGTATGTGAATCTGGAAGCGACGCCGTACATCGCCCGCAGCGATCCGCAGCACGGGTTTGTCTTGCAGACGGGCGCGCCGCTGGAACAGATCGAGCAAGTATATTGGTGCGACAACGGCATGCTGATCCTGCGCCAGGGCGACGTCGTGGCGCAGGTCGATGACCGCGACATTTCGCAAGTGCTGGACGCGCTGCACGTCGATGGGCAGGTGGCCAGCGACGACGACTTGCTGGCCTGGCTGGAATTGCGCCAGGGTTGCTTGACTCTATTGCACGCGGACAAGCACATTGCCGTGCAGCCGCTGGCCTATGCCAGCGTACCGCTCACCTTCGGCTTCCAGCCGGTGCCGCAAGCCGATCAAGACTAGCCCTTCTGGTCCTTGATCTGTTCGCGGCGCTTTTCCTGCAGTTCGCGCTCGCGCGCATCGATCACGGCCTGGTCATAAAAGGTCGCGTCCGTCGACTTGCGGGCGATGGTCAGCTGGTCCAGCGCGGCCATGGTGGCGCCCTGCAGCACGTAAGATTCGGCCAGCGCCATGTGCTGCAAGGTCATCTTGCCCTGGTCCGCATAGGCTTTCGCCAATAAATCATACAGTTCCGGCTCCTCCTTGTAGAGCTGCACCTGGTCGCGCAGATACAAGGTGGCCTGCTCCAGCTTGCCGGCAGCCATCAGCGCTTCCGCATACTGATGCGCAATGCCGCGCGAGAGGGGAAACTGCTGGCGCGCCGCATCGGCCGCTGTCAACGCTTGCTGCGCCACTTCCTTCTTCTGCGACGGCATCAGCAGCACTTCCAGCCCCATCGCCGCCAGCAGCGAATTGGGGTCCTGCGTGCCGCCCGAGGTAAACACATTCGGTCCGGCCGGCCGGTGCAGCGCGGCATTGGCGGCATCAAGCTCCTTCTGGGCATCAGCCGGCTTGCCCTGCTTGACGGCGACAAAGGACAAGCCGTAATGAGCTGCCACCACCTGGAAGCGGCTTTGCTGTTCCAGCTGCGTCTTGAAGACGGCCTTGGCATTCAACAGGCCTTGCACGCTGTCATCCTGCAGCACGCGGGCACGCGCGCGGGCCAGGTGGAAACTCAGGCTGTCCGGACGCTGCTTGTAGGGTTGCTCGCGGATGCGCGCCTGGATGTCAGCGATGCGTTCCGTCGTCAGCGGGTGGGTCTGCAGATAGGCGGGCATCAGGTCGCTGTACGAGCGGCTGGCCGCCTGCATGCGGCCGAAGAAGGCCACCATGCCGGTGGTGTCGAAACCGGCCTCACCCATGATCTGGAAACCGATGCGGTCGGCCTCGCGTTCGGCGTCGCGGCCGAAATTGAGCTGGCGCTGGATGGCCAGGCCCTGGCCGGCGGCAAACACGCCCATGGCCACGTCGCCGCCCGCGCGCGACGCGAGCGCCGCCAGCAACATGGCCGCCAGCGGCATCAGGGCGTCCTGGCGCTGCTGGCCCAGCATGCGCGCGATGTGGCGCTGCGCCACGTGGCCGATCTCGTGCGACAGTACGGAGGCCAGTTCCGCCTCCGTTTGCGCCGCCAGCACCAGCGCCGAATGCACGCCGATGAAGCCGCCGGGCAAGGCAAACGCGTTCAACTGGGGATCGCGCACGGCAAAGAAGAAATAGTCGTAATTCGTTTCGCCGCGCACGCTGGGGCGCGCCGCCACGAGGGCGTTGCCGAAAGTGTTCAGGTATTCCAGCAGCGGGGCGTCATCGAGGTAGTCGCGGTCGCCGCGGATGCCGCGCATGATCTCCTCGCCGATCTTGCGCTCCATCGCCGGCGACAGGTCTTCGCGCGAGGTATCGCCCAGATTCGGCAGGTTCGGCGCCGGCGGCACGGCCAGCGGCGTCCAGCTGCCGGCCGGCTTGGCCACCGTGCTGGGGGCCGCCGCCACCGGCGCAGACGTATAGGTTTGCGCCAGCGCAAACGGCGCCGCCAGCCACCATGCAGCCAGCATGGATGCGCGCCGGGAGCGGCGCAACCATGCCGCAGCGGTGTTTTCACGGACGATCGGAAGGGGAGTTTTTGAATTCACGGGTGCTATCATACCTTGTTAGCGGCGACCATTCCCACGCGTGCCGCGCCCCACTCCTCACCTATTTTGACGCCATGACAACAGCAGACAAGCAAGCCCCCGCCGGAGAACTGACCCATTTCGACGCCACGGGCCAGGCCCATATGGTCGATGTGGGCAGCAAGGAAGACACGCGCCGCAGCGCCGTGGCCGCCGGCACCATCCGCATGCAGCCCGCCACCCTGGCATTGATCATTTCCGGCAATGCGAAAAAGGGCGACGTGCTGGGCATCGCCCGCATCGCCGCCATCATGGGCGCCAAGCGCACCAGCGACCTGATTCCCCTGTGCCACCCGCTGGCCCTCACGCGCGTCACCGTCGATTTTGAAGTGGAGGAAGCGGCCAACAGCGTGCACTGCCGCGCCCAGGTCGATACGACCGGCAAGACGGGCGTGGAAATGGAGGCGCTGACGTCCGTGCAGATCGGCCTGTTGACGATTTACGACATGTGCAAGGCCGTCGACCGCGGCATGGTCATGACGAATGTGCGCGTGCTGGAAAAGCATGGCGGCAAGTCGGGCGACTGGCACGCACAGCTGTAACTATGCTGCCTGGCGCGCCCGCTGGCTCAGGACGCGGCGCACGTCGCACAGCAGCCAGACGGCGCTGGCCAGGCACAGCACGATGATGGCGATCGACAAGGGCAGGTGGAATTGCTGCAGCCCGGCCAGCGCAAAACCGGCGTGGATCAGACACGTTCCCACGCCCAGCGCGGCGCACACACAAGCGTACAGGGCCGCCCGCGGGGTGGCCAGCAGCACGTGCCGGTAACCGACCAGGACCAGGGCAATCGCCGCCAGGTTAAACACCAGGAAACCCTGCACGCCGCCCGGCACATGAAACATCTCCCACTCTTTCCAGTAGGCAGCGTCGATTTGATGCAGGATCAGGAACAACATGGTCCAGAAGTAGCTGCGCGGCATAAGATTTACATTCGTCAATATTGAAGCAATTGTAAAGCCAGAGCCGTGTGCCGGCACGCGCACAGGGCATTTTTCGATGCGACTATGAATTTCATTGATATAGGTGCTTTTTCATCAAGAAATCATGCATACTGCGATTCGACAATATCGAGATGAGCATCGCATGACAAGCAACAAGCCCGCCGCGGAAAGCAAGCTCCAGGACTTCGAATTCGAGGCGATGAATCTGCAGGTGGGGGGACGCATCCAGTTCATCACGCATCGCACCATCAAACCGATCCAGCATTTCTCGACCCTGATCGGCTACGTGAAAGACGAGTACCTGATCGTCAAGATCCCCATGGAAAACGGTGCGTCCATCGTGCTCAACGAAGGCGACAAGCTGACCATCCGCGTGTTTTCCGGCGTCACCGTGTGTTCGTTTGCCTGCAGCGTGCTGCGCATCTTTGGCCGCCCCCTCAATTATGTGCACCTGAGCTTTCCCGACGCCATCCAGGGCACCAGCCTGCGCACGGCCATGCGCGTGAAAGTGGACATTCCGGCGCAGCTGAGCTACCGCGACGTGGCGGCCGTGCCCGTGTTCATCGTCAACCTCAGCGTCTCGGGGGCGCTGATCGAGGCGCCCGGCATGCTCACGCCGGACGACGAGGGCGTCGCGCTCAGCTTTACCCTGCTGGTGCAGCCGAACCAGCATCAGATGCGCGTCAATACGCGCGCACGCATCCAGAACGTCAGCGTGGGCAAGCCGTCGAATGGCAAGGCGGCCGAGGTCGCCGAAATCTATACGTATGGCGTGCAATTCATCGACCTGGAACCGACCCACTACACCTTGCTGCAAAACCTCACCTATGAAGCGCTGATCGCGGACCGGCAAAAAATCGTCTGACACGGGCGCGCCAGGCGCCGCTCACTGCGTCGCCACCACCTTGGGAATATTGCTGCGGGTAATCGCCTCCTTGGCCACAGGATTCGTCACGCTGGTGCTGTTGAACCAGCTCAGGCTGCTGGTGCCGAGCTGCAGCTCCATGTTCACCGTCTGGCCGCCCAAGCCGCTGCCCAGGTCGCCCGCCAGGGTCAGCTCGATATCGCCCTTATCGACCTTGGCACTGGCCACTTCGCGCGTGGCACTGAACACGGGGATGGCGCTGGGCACGGCCTCGGTGGGCGTGCTGCAGGCGGTAGCGGTGCCACCGTTTTCCTGCACGCACAGGGCCACGGCGGTCTTCAGCGGTGCGGCCGCCGCCAGCACGTTGCCGACCTTGGCCCGCATCGTATAGTCGCCGTACTGGGGAATGGCCACGGCCGCCAGGATGCCGGCGATGGCCACCACGATCATCAGTTCTATCAGGGTAAATCCGCTCTGCGCGCGCATCGTCTTCTCCCATGGTGCATTGCTCACGGCTGGTACGGTGCAAGCGCCATGCCAGCGGCGCGCCCGGGCAGCGGCGGCAACCGTGGAAAGAAAAGCGACACTTTTGGGCAGGTTCGGACCAGTTGCGTCGGCCCGGGCCGGGCAGCGGCCTGTCTTGCGGACAAAAAAAAGGAGCCGAAGCTCCTTTTTTGTGCTGCGTGAACCAGGCTGAAATTACAGCATGGCTTTCAGCAGACGCGCCATTTCCGACGGGTTCTTGGTCACGGTGATGCCGCAAGCTTCCATGATTTCCAGCTTGGCTTGTGCCGTATCGGCACCGCCCGAGATCAGCGCGCCGGCGTGGCCCATGCGCTTGCCTGGAGGAGCGGTCACGCCAGCGATGAAGCCGACGACCGGTTTTTTCATGTTGTCTTTGATCCAATACGCCGCGTTGGCTTCGTCCGGACCGCCGATTTCGCCGATCATGATGACCGCGTCGGTATCTGGATCGTCATTGAACATCTTCATGATGTCGATGTGCTTCAGACCGTTGATCGGGTCGCCGCCGATGCCGACTGCCGACGATTGGCCCAGGCCCAGTGCGGTCAGTTGACCGACTGCTTCATAGGTCAGGGTACCCGAACGCGATACCACGCCGATGCGGCCCTTTTTATGGATGTGACCTGGCATGATGCCGATCTTGATTTCGTCTGGCGTGATCAAGCCTGGGCAGTTAGGGCCCAGCAGCAGCGTTTTGCTGCCCGACTTGGCCATGCGGTCTTTCAAGGCCATCATGTCACGGACAGGAATGCCTTCGGTGATGCAAATGGCCAGATCCATTTCCGCTTCGACAGCTTCCCAGATCGCCGCTGCCGCGCCTGCTGGCGGCACGTAGATCACGGAAACGTTGGCGCCGGTTTCTTGTTTCGCTTCGGTGACGCTAGCGAAAATAGGAATGCCTTCGAAGTCTTCGCCGGCTTTCTTCGGGTTCACGCCTGCCACGAAGGCAGCTTTGCCGTTCGCGTAGTCGCGGCAACCGCGGGTGTGGAACTGGCCGGTCTTGCCGGTGATCCCTTGGGTAACGACTTTGGTATCTTTATTGATCAGAATGGACATGTTGATTCCTTAATTAAGCTTGACCGGCAGCAGCGGCAACGACGCTCTTGGCTGCATCTTCCATGGTGTCGGCTGCGATGATAGGCAGACCGGAATCGGCCAGCATCTTTTTGCCCAGATCTTCGTTGGTGCCCTTCATGCGCACCACCAGCGGTACGTTCAGCGAGACGGCTTTCACCGCGGCGATGACGCCTTCGGCGATCACGTCGCAACGCATGATGCCGCCGAAAATGTTCACCAGGATGGCTTTCAGGCCTGGGTTTTTCAGCATGATCTTGAACGCTTCGGTCACTTTTTCTGCCGTGGCGCCGCCGCCGACGTCGAGGAAGTTGGCTGGCTCGCCGCCGAACAGTTTGATCGTGTCCATGGTGGCCATGGCCAGGCCGGCGCCGTTCACCAGGCAGCCGATGTTGCCGTCGAGCGAAATGTAGGCCAGGTCGAATTTCGACGCTTCGATTTCAGCTGGATCTTCTTCGTCCAGATCGCGCAGGGCGATGATTTCCGGGTGACGGAACAGGGCGTTCGGGTCAAAGTTGAACTTGGCGTCCAGGGCGATGACTTTGCCGCTGCCGGTGACGATCAGCGGGTTGATCTCGGCCAGCGAGCAATCGGTTTCCCAGTACGCTTTGTACAGGCCTTGCAGGTTGACGCGGGCGTCAGCGATGGAACCGGCAGGCACGCCGATTTTAGCCGCGATGTCGTCTGCCTGGGCATCGGTCAGGCCGACGCTAGGCTCGATGGTGACGTGGTGGATCTTCTCAGGGTGGCTCTCGGCCACTTCTTCGATGTCCATGCCGCCTTCGGACGACGCCATCAGGACGATTTTCTGGGTCACGCGGTCGGTGACCAGCGAAACGTACAGTTCTTGTTTGATGTCGGCGCCTTCTTCCACCAGCAGGCGGTTGACCTTCTGGCCTTCGGCGCTGGTCTGGTGCGTGATCAGCTGCATGCCCATGATCTGGTCAGCGTATTCTTTGACCTGTTCGATCGATTTTGCCACTTTCACGCCGCCGCCCTTGCCGCGGCCACCTGCGTGGATCTGCGCCTTGACGACCCATACCGGGCCGCCCAGGGTTTCCGCGGCCTTGACTGCCTCGTCGACGGACATGCACGGAATGCCGCGTGGTACCGTCACTCCGAATTGCCGGAGGATTTCTTTGGCTTGATACTCATGGATTTTCATGCTGGCTTCCCTTCTGATACTGATTTGTAAAAATACGGTTAGTGGTGCAAAAAAACAGGAAATACAGCGCCGGGGTCACGCTTTGGCTACCCAGCGCGGGTAGTACTGTGCAACTGCCCCGCCATCGGTGCGCAAGGCGTGACACTTGTCGAGTTGAAACGGCTTTTCATGCGACAAATCAGCATTCTCACCGTCACGGGTCGACCAGACATCGCCGGCAAATGCCTGAACCGTCGCAGTCGGCAAGACTTGCGCCAGTTCGGTCAAATGGGTACAGCCAGCGATTCCCGCCAGGCGCTGTTTCAAGTCGCGGCGGAAATTCTTCAATAAATTCAAACCGATCAGCGCACGGTAAGCGGGGCCGATGGTATCGCAAAAACCGGGATAGGGCACGGCATCGGAGGCGGCTTCGGCCTCGACGATGGTCAGTTCGCGATCGACGGTAATGCGTAAATGGAGGTCATGCAGGGGAGTGCCGGCGGGACGGGGGCCAGAGGCCAGGGTCGCGTCATAGCTTTTGATGTCGGTGATACGGGCGTCAATATCCCACAGGCCGTCGTCGCGCACATACGCTTGGACGTCGATAACGCGGGAGTGCCGTAGGGCGCGCCGGGATACGGGAGTTGACAGGGGCATAAGACCGATGCCGCTTGCGCGGCCAAAATTTAGTAAGCAGCCATGTGCATAAAGCACGCCGTTCGCAGCTTCTACGAACAGCAACCGCACCTGCGGCGCCGCAAAAACCCTAAAAGTGTAGCACATTGCGCGCAGGTTGCGCCGCAACATAATTTTTCATTGCATCGTTAAAAACATTTCAAATTATAAATAGAAAACAGTGATTTTCATGAAGTCATTCACAAAACAAATGATTGATATCATAAAAATCACTACCATTGTCATGCCGCGAGGTACTTCGGCATCAGCATCAATCGGCCACGCCCAGCGCCTGCAGGATGGGCAGCACGGTGACGCGGAAGCTTTCCGCCTGCACGGCCAGTTCGGCCAGGTTGTCTTCGTCCGTCGTCAGCACTGTGCCATTGCGCACCATGGTTTGCTGCAGTGCGCGCAAAGCCTGCCAGGCAAATGCCGCCCAGGTGTCGACCTCCTGATGCCCTTCCAGCCTGGCCAGCAGAAACAACTGTTGCAGATGCAACACACCGACGCCACCGCCCGTCACCGGGCTGGCCAATGCGGCCAGGTCGGTGCGGCCCAGGGCCTTTTCCAGCAGATGCCGGTTCAGCCTGGCCGTGGCCGGCCGCGCCAGCGCGATCGCGGCGTCGTCCTGCACCGGCGATATGCAGGCTTTATGGGCCAGCACCAGCAGCATCTGCAGCAGGCTGCCCAGGTCAGCGAGGTAGGCGGGAAAACGCTGTTGCAGTTCGGCTATGGTATGGGGCTTGCCGTCACCGAGCAGCTCCAGCAGGGGGCCATACACGGCCGGGTCCAGATCGGCCTCGCCCAAGGCGCCCGTCACCGTCATGGTGATCTGCCCGACCGGCGCCACCAGCAGGATGCGTACGGCGTGCAGTGCGGCGGCCTGTTCGTGGGCGGTCAGCTTGCGTCTGCCCTTGACCCAGTAATCCTGGCGAAACTGCCGGTTCAGCAGAAAATCGGCGGTGTTCTCGCGGAAAGTGGCATCCGGAATCTGCGCCAGGAAAGCCAGGTGTTCGGGCGAGAAATTGAGAGGGGCAACATGATCGTGGTAGGCGGCCGAACCGGCAAACTCGAGCTTGGCCGCAGCCAGCACCGGCTTGATGGCCGAAAACGATACCGGTTGCCAGTAATGATTGAAGTATTCGTGGGACAGATAATTCGGATCCTGCTCACCAATCTGTTGCAGCCGCAGGGCGATGCTGGGATTGGCCAGCAGGTAGCGCGGCTTGGTCTCCATCATGCGGTTGACGAACGATAGCGCGCTGCCCACGCGCGTCAGGGAATCCTGCCCCGGCGCGCTCATCACGCGGCTGTGCTGCTCCATCAGGTCGCGGATCGGCGCCATCGCCGCCCAGCCCGCCTGCGTGTTGTAGCTGATATACAGCACCCCGCCCGGCTTGAGCTTGCGCGCCAGGAAGTCGCTGATATGCGCCTGGTTTTCCGGCGAGATCCAGCTCCAGATACCGTGCAGGGCGATGAAATCGAAGTCAGGCAGGTCGCTGCGGGCGCAAAAATCCTGGAACGATTGCTCCGACAGCACGGCGCCATTGCCGGAAACGTCGGCCAGTTCCTGCGCAAAGGCGGTCTGGGCCGGATTGAAATCGGTGCCATACCAGCGTGTGCCGGACGCCGCGGCATGGATATTGACGGTCACGCCCTGGCCAAAGCCGAGTTCGCATGCGGTGCTGACCTTTGGCGGCTGTATGCCCCAGCTCAGCAGCAACAACTGTATGCGCAAGGGGTTCAATTCCGTGTAATAGCCGTAGGTGTATGCGGTTTCGGCCGTGTAGCCGGCATGCCAAGCGCTCATCAGGTGTCCCGTATATCAAGTCAAAAAGCTGGGACGCAACATGCGCAGCAGCAATTGGGCAGAATAACTGATCCTTGCTGTCAAGTTAACCAATATTACTCGTCGTCGGGCTCCAGGCCTTTCAAGGCCACCTGCACGGCGCGCTGCGAAAAGCCGCGCTGCATCAGGAAGCGCACCTGCTTGTTGCGCTGTTCGGCATCCTGCGCCACTACACCGAATTTGCGGCGCCACACTTCGCAGGCGCGCGCGGTCTCGCCTTCAGCCAGGCCCGCCTTGAGTTCCTGCAGCGCTTCACCGCCTATGCCATGGCTTTGCAATTCCGCCATGATGCGGCTGTTGCCGAAACGGGCCGAGCGGCGGTGGATCAGCGATTCCGAAAAGCGCTCCTGCGACAGCCAGTTGGCCTGCTCCAGGCTGTCGAGCAAGGCTTCCACATCATCGCCTTCCTGCGCATGCCGCTGCAGCTTGCGCCGCAATTCCATGCGGCTATGCTCACGCATCGACAGAAAGCGGAGCGCCCTGCCCTTCAGGCTTAGTTGTACTGCAGCCATACACCCACCTTGTCTTTCATTCCACGATCACAGCACCCAAACACAATCGCCGCCCGGCGCAACAGCGCGGGACGGCGATCAGGGTCCTACCTTGCGGCAAGCCACGCGTAGGTCGGATTAGGCCCCTTGGGCCGTAATCCGACAACATTGTTGGCGTCTGATCCGACAACATTGTTGACGTCTGTGGCGTTGTCGGATTACGCGCGGCTTTGCCGCGCTAATCCGACCTACTCTGGCTTGGCTTCCGCCTTGGCAGCCTTGTCGGCGGCTTTATCCGCTTTTTCCGGCTTTTCAGCAGCCAGCGGCGGCAGTTCGCGCACGCCCAGCGAAGCGCGGACCTTGTTTTCGATTTCGCGGGCCAGCGCCGGACGCTCTTGCAGGAAGGCGCGGGCGTTGTCCTTGCCCTGGCCGATGCGTTCGCCGTTGTAGCTGTACCACGAACCGGATTTTTCCACGATCTTGGCATCCGAGCCCAGGTCCAGGATTTCGCCTTCGCGCGAGGTGCCGGCGCCGTACAGGATGTCGAAGTGCGCTTCCTTGAACGGTGGCGCGATCTTGTTCTTGACGACCTTGACCTTGGTTTCGTTGCCGATCACCTCATCGCCGGACTTGATCGAGCCGGTGCGGCGGATATCGAGGCGCACGGAGGCGTAGAATTTCAGCGCATTGCCGCCGGTGGTCGTTTCCGGACTACCGAACATCACGCCGATCTTCATGCGGATCTGGTTGATGAAGATGACCAGGGTATTGGTGCGGTTGATGGAACCGGTCAATTTACGCAGGGCTTGCGACATCAGGCGCGCTTGCAAGCCTGGCAGCGAGTCGCCCATGTCGCCTTCGATCTCGGCGCGTGGCGTCAGTGCGGCCACGGAGTCGATGACGACCAGGTCGACGCTGCCCGAACGCACGAGGGCGTCGCAGATTTCCAGTGCCTGCTCGCCCGTGTCCGGTTGCGAGATCAGCAATTCGTGCAGGTTCACGCCCAGCTTTTGCGCGTAACCGACGTCGAGCGCGTGCTCGGCATCGATAAAGGCGCACGTGCCGCCGAGTTTTTGCATTTCAGCAATGGTTTGCAGGGTCAGCGTGGTTTTACCCGACGATTCAGGACCGTAGATCTCCACCACGCGGCCGCGCGGCAAGCCGCCCACGCCCAGCGCGATATCGAGGCCGAGCGAACCGGTCGACACGACTTGCACTTCTTCGATCACCGCGCTGGCATCCATGCGCATGACCGAACCTTTGCCAAACTGCTTCTCGATCTGCGCCAGTGCGGCGGCGAGCGCCTTGGCTTTTTCCGATGCGGGTACTACAGCTTTTTTATCGTCCATATGTTCTTTCAGCCGTTCTACAGTTGCGAATCCAGTTGAATCCTGCAGCCTGCGATAGCGCCAGTGGGTTAAATTCTTTACACAGACAGTACTGTATAAAAAAACAGTGATCAATGCAAGCGGAACGTGGATTTGTTTTGAAACAGATCAATACAAGCCTGTTTTTCACAAAAATTCGCCACCTTGCGGAAAATGAAACACAATACAAGCTTCTACCGTCGCAAGCATAGGAAGTGCACCATGCGTATTTTACTTGCCGAAGATGACAGCGTGCTGGCCGATGGCCTGACCCGCTCGCTGCGCCAGTCCGGTTATGCCATCGACTACGTCAAGACCGGCCAGGAGGCCGATACGGCCCTGTCCACCCAGGAATTCGACCTGCTGATCCTCGACCTGGGCCTGCCGAAGATGTCCGGCCTGGAGGTGCTGCGCCGCCTGCGCGCGCGCGCCTCGCTGCTGCCGGTGCTGATCCTGACGGCCGCCGATTCCATCGAACAACGCGTGAATGGCCTCGACCTCGGTGCCGATGATTATATGGCCAAGCCGTTCGCCCTGTCGGAACTGGAGGCAAGAGTGCGCGCCCTGACGCGCCGCGGCGCCGGCGGCGGCGCCACCGTCATCAAGCACGGCCCCCTCAGCTACGACCAGGTGGGGCGCAGCGCCTACATCAACGACCAGATGCTCGACCTGTCGGCGCGCGAACTGGGCTTGCTGGAAATCCTGCTGGGCCGCACCGGCCGCCTCGTCTCGAAAGAGCAGTTGGTCGACCACCTGTGCGAATGGGGCGAAGAAGTGTCGAACAACGCCATCGAGGTGTATGTGCACCGCCTGCGCAAGAAGATCGAGGTGGGCGGCGTGCGCATCGCCACCGTGCGCGGCCTCGGCTATTGCCTGGAAAAATACTCGGAAGCGGCGCGCCTGAACGCCGAAGCGGGCGAGGCGGCAGGCCCGGCCAGCAAGTGAAGGCACGCGAAGCGCCAGCGGACGAGGTGGACGACGACGACTGGTTCGAGCCGCCCACCACGGAGCAGGATGACACCATCGAGCATTCGCTGTTTGGCGAAATCCTCGACTGGATGCTGGCGCCCTTGCTGCTGCTGTGGCCGATGAGCATCGCCATCACCTACCTGGTGGCCAAGGGCATCGCCAATCAACCGTTCGACCATGCGCTGGAGGACAGCGTGACGGTGCTGACGCAGCAGGTCAAGCAGGCCGACGGCGCGCTGCTGCGCCGCGTGCCGGACAAGAACCGCAGCGGCCGCGACTTCCTGCGCGGCGACGATGTCGACACCCTGTATTACCTGGTGGTGGGCGGGCGCGGCGAATACCTCGACGGCGACCGCGACTTGCCGCCGCCGCAAGACCCCGACAAATACCGCAGCGGCATGGTGCTGTTTCGCAATGACACCATCCACGGCACGCCCGTGCGCGTGGCGTTTACCTATCTCGACATGCCGTCCGGTAGCGACGACGAACCGCGCCGCACGCTGGTGCAAGTGGCCGAGACGCTGGAAAAACGCGCCCAGCTGGCCAATGAAATCATCAAGGGCGTGATCTTGCCGCAGTTCATCATCCTGCCCGTGATCCTGGCCCTGGTCTGGTTTGCCCTGGCGCGCGGCCTGTCGCCGCTGGCGCAATTGCAGGAGCGCATACGCGCCCGGCCACCCGACGATTTGAGCCCCATCGAATCGGGCCAGGTGCCCGAGGAAATCACGCCACTGGTCGGTTCGCTCAACGAGATGCTGGCGCGGCTATCGCTGTCGATCGACATGCAGAAACGCTTCATCGCCGATGCCGCCCACCAGATGAAAACACCGCTGGCCGGCATGCGCATGCAATCGGAGCTGGCCCTGCGCCAGACCGACCACGACGAGATTCACCGCTCGCTGCTGCAGCTGGCGAAAAGTTCGGAAGCGGCCACGCGCCTGGTCAACCAGCTGCTGGCCCTGGCGCGCGCGGAAAACCAGCCGCAGGCAGGCACGGCGTTCGAGCCGATCGAGCTGAGCGAACTGGCGCGCGGCGTGGTGCAGGACTGGGTGCAAGCGTCGTTTGCCCAGCATATCGACCTGGGCTTCGAGCAGCCCGCGTATTCGATCATGATTTCCGGCAATGCCATGATGCTGCGTGAACTGCTGAGTAATCTGATCGACAATGCCCTGCGCTACACGCCGGCCGGCGGCAGCGTCACGGTGCGCGTGCGCAGCACCCTGGAACTGGCCATCCTGGAAGTGGAGGATACGGGCCCCGGCATACCGCAGGCCGAGCGGGCGCACGTGTTCGAACGCTTTTACCGCATTCTCGGCAGCAATGTCGACGGCAGCGGCCTGGGCCTGGCCATCGTGCGCGAGATTGCCCAGCAGCATGGCGCCGAAGTCGATATTTTTAACAATCCGCGCGCGCAGTCGCCGAAGCTGCCGGGCACCCTGCTGCGCCTGAGCATTGCCCTGCTGTTGCCGGAGGCGCCAGAAGAGGATGACATCACGTATGGATAAGCCGAGCCCAAGCGCTCCCCCCGCGCGGCCGGCGCGCACGCCCAGCCCCGAGCTGCAGGCGCGCCGCGACGTGCACTGGCACAAGACACGGCGCCTGACGGCCATCCTGCTGCTGATCTGGCTGCTGACGGGCTTCCTGACCGTGTTTTATGCGCGTGAACTGTTGCACCTGAACCTGTTCGGCTGGCCGCTGCCCTTCTATATGGCGGCCCAGGGCGCCTCGCTGGTATATCTGGCCATCATCGCCTTCTATGCCTGGCGCATGCGACAGCTGGACCGGGATTTTCATGCCGAGGAGCAAACATGAGCGGCCAGCGCAGCTTCTTTGCGCGGCTGTGCCGCTACTACCTGCTGTTTACCGCCGGTTTCGCCGCCTTCCTGCTGGCCCTGTCGGTGCTGGAACAGGAAGGCATGCCGCGCGCCTGGATCGGCTACCTGTTCATGCTGGTCACCATCACCCTGTACGCCACCATCGGCGTCATCAGCCGCACCTCGAACGTCACCGAATACTATGTGGCGGGACGCCGGGTGCCGGCCATGTTCAACGGCATGGCCACGGCCGCCGACTGGATTTCGGCCGCCAGCTTCATCAGCCTGGCCGGCGGCCTGTACCTGAACGGCTTCGACGGTCTGGCCTTCATCATGGGCTGGACCGGCGGCTATTGCCTGGTGGCGCTATTGATCGCGCCCTATCTGCGCAAGTTCAGCCAGTACACGATTCCCGACTTCCTCGCCGCCCGCTACGGCAGCGGCACCGACAAACGCGGCGCCAGCGTGCGCGTGGTGGCCGTGGCCGCCACCATCATCGTCTCGTTTACGTATGTGGTGGCGCAGATCTACGCCGTCGGCCTGATCGCCTCGCGCTTCACGGGCGTGGATTTTTCCGTCGGTATCTTCCTGGGCCTGGCCAGCATCCTCGTTTGCTCCTTCCTGGGCGGCATGCGCGCCATCACCTGGACGCAGGTGGCGCAGTACATCATCATCCTGGTCGCCTTTCTGATTCCCGCCATGTGGCTGTCGGTCAAGCATGCGGACAATCCCGT
Source organism: Janthinobacterium sp. PSRC1-1 (assembly GCF_049897525.1). NCBI lineage: Bacteria > Pseudomonadati > Pseudomonadota > Betaproteobacteria > Burkholderiales > Oxalobacteraceae > Janthinobacterium > Janthinobacterium sp. PSRC1-1. Next base: position 271,249 of record NZ_JAFCWK010000001.1, on the reverse strand, counting down.
GCCGCAGATCGCCTACGGCAAGGTGCTGCCGCAACTGAGCGCGCGCGAACACGTGCTGGAAACGGACCCGAAAGAAAACGAAGTGCGGGCCATCTTCCGCCAGCGCGCGCAAAGCTACCAGGAGCGCATCGCCGGCTTGCCCGGTTCCTGGGAGCAAGGCCGGCTGGCGGCACAGCGCCAGCTCGATCATTTACGCCAGCGCAATACCTCGCTGTTCGATATCCGCAACGCCGAGCGCACCCTGATCGCCTATCCGAAAAGCCCGGACGAGGCACGCGTGCTGTGGCAGGCGGCGCAGGCGCAAAACCAGAAACGTGCCGAACCCATCATTCCGCACGCGCAGCCGTTTCCCGCCGCCGATCGCGAGCAATCCGACATCAAGCGCAACAATTTCCTGGCCCTCGTGTTTTGCATGATGCTGGGCACGGCCGCCCTGCCGCATATCCTCATGCGATCCTACACCACGCCCTCCGTGCATGAAACGCGCGTCTCCGTCTTCTGGGCCCTGTTTTTCATCCTGTTGATCTATCTCACGATTCCTGCGCTGGCCGTGCTGGTCAAGTACGATATTTACTCGGCACTGGTGGGCACGCAATACACGAACCTGCCCACCTGGGTGTCGTATTGGGCCAATGTGGACAAGCTCAGTCCCCTGATCAGCATCGTCGACGTCAACCGCGACGGCATCGTGCAACTGGCGGAAATTTCCATCGATGCCGACGTGCTGGTGCTGGCCACGCCCGAAATCGCCGGCCTGCCCTACGTGATTTCCGGCCTGGTGGCGGCGGGCGGCCTGGCCGCCGCCCTGTCGACGGCGGACGGCTTGCTGCTGGCCATTTCCAACGCCCTGTCACACGATATCTATTACAAGGTGGTCGATCCCAGCGCCTCGACGCAAAAGCGCGTGACGATTTCCAAATTGCTGCTGCTGGCCGTGGCCTTCATCGCCGCCTATGCGGCCTCGCAAAAGCCGGCGGACATTTTGTCGCTGGTGGGCGTGGCGTTTTCCCTGGCCGCCTCGACCCTGTTCCCGCCGCTGGTGCTGGGCGTCTTCTGGCAACGCGCCAATTACCAGGGCGCGCTGGCCGGCATGCTGGCCGGCTTTGGCGTGTGCCTGTATTACATGCTGCATACCAGCACCATGCTGGGCGGCACCCCGGACGGCCAATGGCTGCATATCGCACCCATTTCCGCCGGCATCTTCGGCGTGCCGGCCGGCCTGGCCGCCGCCATCGTGGTCAGCTGGCTGACACCGGCGCCGGGACGCCGCAGCGTGGGGCTGGTCGAGCATATCCGTGCGCCGGAATAATGGCGTGAAAACACCGGACGGGCCTCGCTAAAAATCGCCGTAAATGATAGCCTAGTGGAAATAGTATTCAAAATGAATACTATATCTTGCAACTTGATGCGGAGTGTCCATGCGGTCCAGCCTTGCCTGCCTTACCCTTACAGCCTTGTTATCGAGCACCATCAGCATGCCGGCCCATGCCGCCGCATCGGCGACGCCGGCAGCGGCGATTCCGGCCGCCGATTTCTTTGCCAATGCCACGCTCAGCGGCGCCGTGCTGTCGCCGGACGGGCGCCACGTGGCCGTGCTGGTCAGCGCCAAGGGCGGTCGGGTCCAGCTCTACACGGTGGACTTGCCCAGCATGAAGGTCGCGGGCCTGACCTCGTTCGAAGACGCCGATATCAGCAGCATCGCCTGGGTCAACGAGCGGCGCATCGTGTATAGCGTGATGGATCGCAATATCGCCCAGGGCGACGTGCAATACGGACCTGGCCTGTATGCGATCAATATCGACGGCAGCGGCTACCGCCAGCTGGCCAGCAACACCTATTCGCGCACAGCGGCGCGCAAGACGCGCGAGATGCTGAGCTGGAATACGCGGCTGCTCAGCGCCAGCGGCGACCGCGGCACGGACGACGTATATGTCACGGAAGCCCAGTTCAGCACCACCGGCACCCTCTCGCAATCATTGCTGCGCCTCAATACCGTGACCGGCATCAGCAAGGTGGCCGCCAGCATGGCCGATGCCCAGGGATGGCTGCTGGACCAGCAGGGCGAAGTGCGCATCGCCCTGGCGGTGAAGGACAACAAACGCACCCTGTATTACCGCGAGAATGCCGCCGCCCCCTGGCGCAAGCTGCGCGAGAGCGACGTGTACCAGGCGGCGCCGGGCGACTTCTCGCCCGCCTTCTTCGATGCCAAGGGCAACTTCTATGTGCATGCCGCCTACAAGGGCGCAGCCGCCGTGTACCGCTACGACCTGACCGCCGGCGCCATCCAGGGCGCGCCGCTGGCGAACACGCCCGGCTACGATTTTGCCGGCATCCCCGTCCAGGGCAGCGAGGCCTTGCTGGGCATGCGCTTTGAAACGGATGCCGCCGGCACGGTCTGGTTCGACAAGACGCTCGACGCCGTCCAGGCCAAGATCGACGCGCTGCTGCCAGCCACGGTGAATGTCCTGTCCGTGGCCAAGCGGGCGGAGACGCCGTTCGTGCTGGTAATGGCCAGTTCTGACGTGCAACCGGCCAGCGTACTCATCTTCAATACCGAAACGGGCCAGCTCATGCCTGTCGGCAGCAGCCACCCGGCCATCGATCCCCTGCAAATGTCGCGCAAGACACTGGTGCGCTACCCGGCCCGCGATGGCCTCGACATCCCGGCCTACCTGACGCTGCCCAAGGGGCACGCCGGCAAGAACCTGCCCATGGTGGTCATGGTACATGGCGGCCCCTGGGTGCGCGGCGGCCACTGGGACTGGAACCGTGAAACCCAGTTCCTCGCCTCGCGCGGCTACGCCGTGCTGGAGCCGGACTACCGCGGCAGTACCGGCTATGGCGATGCACACTACAAGGCGGGCTGGAAGCAATGGGGCTTGAAGATGCAGGACGATATCGCCGATGGCGCCCGCTGGGCCATCGCCAAGGGCTATGCCGACCCGCAACGCATCTGCATCGCCGGTGCCAGCTACGGCGGCTATTCCACGCTGATGGGCTTGCTGAACGATCCCGAGCTGTTCAAGTGCGGCATCAACTGGGTGGGCGTGACCGACATCAACATGATGCGTGACGGGCACTGGACGGGCGATTCCGAACTGGCCGACTCCTACAAGAAGAGCGGCATGAAGGACATGGTCGGCGATGCCGTACTTGATGCAGCACAACTGCATGCGACGTCGCCGCTGCAGCAGGCGGCCCGCATCCGGCAGCCTTTGCTGCTCGGCTATGGCGGCGCGGACCAGCGCGTGCCGGCAAGCCAGGGCCGCCTGTTCTACCAGGCCGTCAGCAAGACCAATCCCAACGTCGAATGGGTGCTGTATAACGAGGAAGGCCATGGCTGGGCGCTGCAAAAAAACAATGTCGATTTCTGGAGCCGCGCCGAGAAGCTACTGGCGCGCAGTATCGGCCCGGCCAGCGCCGCCGGTGCCGCCGCTCCCGCCGCCACGCCCTGAACCGCATCGACTTCTGGGCCAGGGTGGAGAAATTTCTCGACAGGCATATTGCAAAAGACGGCGCGCCGGCCAAAAAGGAGTAGGCTGGAGGGCCGTTCACTTACAAGGAAATCCCATGCCGTCTGGAAAAATTCTTGTTGCCCAGGGAGGCGGCCCCACCGCCGTCATCAACCAGTCGCTGGTGGGCGTGGTGCTCGAATCGCGGCGCTTTCAACATGTCACGCGCGTGTATGGCGCGCTGCACGGCGTGCGCGGCATTATCAATGAGGAATTCGTCGATCTGACGCAGGAAACCAGCCACAACCTGGAACTGGTGGCCGCCACGCCCTCGTCGGCCCTCGGCTCCACGCGCGACAAGCCCGATATTGCCTACTGCCAGCAAATCTTTGAAGTGCTGCGCGCGCACGAAATCGAGCATTTCTTTTACATCGGCGGCAACGACTCGTCCGATACGGTGCGCATCGTCAGCGAGGAAGCGCACAAGGCCGGCTATCCGCTGCGCTGCATCCACATCCCGAAAACCATCGACAACGACCTGGTCGGCAGCGACCACACGCCCGGCTTTCCCTCGGCCGCGCGCTTCGTCGCGCAGGCGTTCGCTGGCGCCAACCTCGACAACGCGGCCTTGCCCGGCGTGTACGTGGGCGTGGTGATGGGCCGCCACGCGGGCTTCTTGACGGCCGCCTCGGCGCTGGGCAAGAAGTTCCCCGACGATGGCCCGCACCTGATCTACCTGCCCGAGCGCGTCTTCGTGCTGGAGCAATTTCTTGCCGACGTGAAAGCCACGTATGAAAAGTATGGCCGCTGCGTGATCGCCGTCTCGGAAGGCATCCACGATGCTTCGGGCGAACCGATCGCCAGCCTGCTGGCCAAACAGGTGGGCAATGAGGTGGAACGCGATGCGCACGGCAACGTGCAATTGTCCGGCACGGGCGCGCTGGCCGACCTGCTGTGCGACGAAATCAAGGCGAAACTGGGCATCAAGCGCGTGCGCGGCGATACCTTCGGCTATCTGCAACGCTCCTTCATCGGCTGCGTCTCCGACGTCGATCAACGCGAAGCGCGCGAAGTGGGAGAAAAGGCGGTGCAGTTCGCCATGTGGGGCGAGCGTGACGGCTCCGTCGCCATCAAGCGCACGGGCTTTTATTCCGTCGATTACGAGCTGCTGCCCCTCTCCGACGTGGCGGGCAGGACGCGCACCATGGAAGACGAGTTCATCAGCGCCAGCGGCACCGACGTGACCGATGCTTTCCGGCTGTATCTGCGCCCGCTGCTGGGCTCGGGCATGCCCGACGCGTTCCGCCTGCGCGCGGCAAAAGTGGCGAAGGTGCTGAAACCCTAGCTGGACTCGGCCAGCAGCAGCGGCCGCAGTTTCACGGCCGCTTCCTTGAGCTGTGGCACATGCTGCAGCAGCTGCTCCACGGATTTGCGCGCCACGGGCGCGTGGCAGGCGACGGCCGCCACGATGCGACCGTCGGCCGCGCAGATGGGTACGGCCACGGCCACCATGCCGTGCACGAATTCCTCGTCGTCGATGCCGATGCCCAGGCGGGCGATGCGCACGATCTCGCGCTCGAGCAGCACGGGGTCCGTGATGCTGTTCGGTGTGCGCGCCTGCAGGCTCAGCATGGCCAGCAATGCGCGCCGCTCCAGCAAGGTCATGTGTGCCAGGAATAGTTTTCCACTGGCCGTGCAATGCATGGGCGCGCGCGTACCGAGCACCAGGTGCAGGCGCAGCGGCTCCTGCGTTTCCACGCGGTCCACATACACGATCGCGTTACCCTCGGGAATGGCCAGGTTGCACGTTTCGCCCGTGGCCGCCACCAGGCTGCCCAGGATGCTGCGGCTCACGCGGATCAGGGCATTGTTGCGCAAGGTCGCCAGCGCCAGGTTGGTCGACGCGGCACCGGGTACATAGCCGCGTCCCACGGGCGTGCGCAACACATAGCCGTGCTGTTCCAGCGTATCGAGCAGGCGCATCATGCTGGCCTTGGGCACCTGCATGCGCGCGGCCAGCTGCGACAGGGTCAAGGGCTGGCTGGCGCTGGCCAGGTGCTCGATCAGGCGCAGCACGCGCAAGCCGCGCGCCTCGTCGCCATGGCTGGCCGCCACTTGACCACCCTCTTCGGCCTCACCCGGCCGTTTTTGAAACGCATCCTGCATGTTCTGTTTCACCTCTCGCGTATGCGGCTGTTTCCGCTTGTCCCGGCGCTGCACGTCTTTTATAAATGGAACCAGACGTTCCAAAACATCAAATAAAAGACCAGTGTATCGCAAAAATCGCCCGCAAAGGCAAGCGATACCGCAAACGCAGGAGACAAGCACCATGTCACAAACACACTACGATTACATCGTCGTCGGCGCCGGTTCGGCCGGCTGCGTGCTGGCCAACCGCCTGTCGCACGACAGCAACAATCAGGTATTGCTGCTGGAAGCGGGCGGCAAGGACAACAATCCCTGGATACACGTGCCGGTCGGCTATTTCAAGACCATGCACGACCCAAGGCTGGACTGGTGCTACCGCACGGAAGCGGACGCCGGCATCGCCGGGCGCCAGTTGCAATGGCCGCGCGGCAAGGTGCTGGGCGGCTCCAGCTCGCTCAACGGCTTGCTGTACGTACGCGGCCAGAAGGAAGACTACGACCGCTGGGCCGAACTGGGCAACGCAGGCTGGAGCTATGCCGAGGTGCTGCCCTACTTTAAAAAATCGGAAGACCAGGAACGCGGCGCCAGCGACTACCACGGCGTGGGCGGCCCGCTCAAGGTGTCGGATCTGCGCCTGCGCCGCCCCATCGCCGAGCATTTTATTGCCGGCGCCACGGAAAGCGGCATCCCCTTCAATGCCGATTACAACGGCGCCACGCAGGAAGGCGTCGGCTACTTCCAGCAGACGGCCAGCAAGGGCTTGCGCTGCAGCACGGCGAAAGCCTTTTTGCGGCCCGCCCGCAAGCGCAGCAACCTGCGCGTGGAAGTGCGCGCGCACATCATGCGCGTACTGTTCGAGGGCAAGCGCGCCGTCGGCATCGAATACCGGCAGGATGGCCAGCTGCGCCAGGCGCGCGCCAGCGGCGAAGTGATTTTATGCGCGGGCGCCATCGGCTCGCCGCACATCCTGCAATGCTCGGGCGTGGGGCCGCGTGCCCTGTTGGAAGAGGTGGGCGTGCCGCTGGTGCACGACTTGCCCGGCGTGGGACAGAACCTGCAAGACCATCTGCAAATCCGCCTGGTCTTCAAGACGCGCCTGAAAACCCTGAACGATGAAGTCAACAGCCTGTGGGGCAAGCTGTGGGTGGGCATGCAATATGTGTTTTCCCGCTCCGGCCCACTCACCCTGGCGGCCAGCCAGGTGACGGTGTTTACCAAATCCTCTCCCGAGGTGGAGCGGCCCGATATCCAGTTCCACATGCAGCCGCTGAGCGCAGACAAGCCGGGCGAAGGCGCGCATCCGTTTTCCGCGTTTACCTCGTCCGTGTGCCAGCTGCGCCCGCACAGCCGTGGCCACGTCTCGATCAAGTCCGCCGATCCCCTCGCCTACCCGGGCATTTATCCCAATTACCTGTCCGACCCGCGCGACCAGCAGACGGCGATTGCCGCCCTGCGCGTGGCCCGAAAAATCGCCGCCGCCCCGTCGCTGGCGCCGCACATCATTTCCGAGTTCGTGCCCGGCCCGCAATTCGAGACGGACGCGCAGCTGCTGGACGCGGCGCGGCGCTTCAGCCAGTCGATCTACCACCCCAGCGGCACCTGCAAGATGGGGCACGACGCCATGGCCGTCGTCGATGAGCGCCTGCGCGTGCACGGCATGCAAAACCTGCGCGTGGTCGACGCGTCGATCATGCCGGAAATCGTCTCGGGCAATACGAATGCGCCCACCATCATGATCGCCGAAAAAGCGGCCGACATGATCCTGGCGGACGCCGTGCGCCTGCCGCGGGCCGCCTGACCCACCCATTCCATTCCCGGCAAGGAGGATGCCAGCGGCGGGCAGACGGCCCCGCCTCCAATGACCCGGCGACAAGCCAGGCATCAAAAAAACACACATAATCGATATCGATTGGAGACTAGATATGGACAACAATCCCAGCAATCCGAAAAAAGCCCAAGAGCTGCGGAAAGTCGTGATGGCCAGCGTGATCGGCGCCACCATCGAGTGGTACGACTTCTTTTTATACGGCGTCGTCGCCGGCATCGTGTTCAGCAAGCTGTACTTCCCGGGCGGCGATCCGCTCGTCTCGACCATGCTGGCCTACGGCACCTTCGCCGTGGGCTTTTTGTCGCGCCCCATCGGCGGCGTGATCTTCGGCCATTTCGGCGACAAGATCGGCCGCAAGAGCATGCTGGTGATGACCCTGATGATCATGGGTGTCTCCACCTTCCTGATCGGCGTTCTGCCGACCTATGACCACATCGGCTACTGGGCACCGGGCCTGCTGCTGTTCCTGCGCGTGCTGCAGGGCATCGGCCTCGGTGGCGAATGGGGCGGCGCCGTGCTGATGGCGTATGAATATGCGCCGCCGAAAGAGCGCGGCTTCTATGCCAGCCTGCCGCAGATCGGCCTGGCCATCGGCCTGTGCCTCGCTTCCGGCGTGGTGGCGATCCTGTCGTACAGCCTGACGGACGCGCAATTTTTGTCATGGGGCTGGCGCGTGGCGTTCATCTTGTCGGCCGCCCTGGTCTTCATCGGCATGTGGATACGCCTGAACGTGATGGAAACACCGGAATTCCAGGCGGTGAAAGAGAAGAACGCGGAGACGCAGATTCCGTTTTTCGACCTGCTGAAGCGCTATCCGGGCAATGTATTGAAAGGCATGGGCGCGCGCTATATCGACGGCGTCTTCTTCAATATCTTCGGCGTGTTTTCCATCACCTATCTGACCAACACCATCAAGATCGACCGCACGGAAGCGCTGATGGGCGTGATGGCGTCGGCCGTCGTGATGTGCTTTTGCATCCCGTTCTTCGGCCGCCTGTCCGACCGCATCGGCCGCAGCAAGGTGTTCTTCTGGGGCGCATTGATCACGGGCGTGTCGTCGATTCCCGCCTTCTGGATCATGCTGCATCACGCCGACAATCCGCTGCTGCTGTGGTGTTCCGTGATCATCCCGCTGGGCGTGCTGTATTCGGCCGTGTACGGCCCGGAAGCGGCCCTGTTCTGCGACCTGTTCGACGCCAAGGTGCGCTACACGGGCATCTCCTTCGTCTATCAGTTCTCCGGCATCTTCGCCAGCGGCCTGACGCCCATCATCGCCACCTACCTGCTGAAAACGGGCAATGGCGAGCCGTGGCACATCGTCGGCTACATCCTGTTCGCCTCGCTCGTCTCGGCCGTCAGCGTGGCCATGATCGGCAGGGGCGGTTCGCAGGCGGATGGGCGCCTGAAGCCGGCGCACGCAAGGTAAGCGCCATCGGGACGTAAAAAAAGGCAGGCCTCTCGCGAGTGCCTGCCTTGTTTGTTCAAGCTACAGTTTAGATGACAACTGTCTGATGCTCGTCACCCACGCGGGCGCGGATGGTGCCGATGCGCGACACGGTTTCGCCGGCCGCTTGCAACTGGGCAATGGCGGCGTCCGCGTTTTCCTGCGAGACGATGACGGTCATGCCGATGCCGCAGTTGAAGACGCGGTGCATTTCGGCGTCAGCCACGCCGCCGTGCTGTTGCAGCCACGTGAACAGCGGCGGCATGGTCCATGCCTTCGAGTCCAGCTCGGCCACTAGGCCAGGCTGCAGCACGCGCGGGATGTTTTCCACCAGGCCGCCACCGGTGATGTGCACCATGCCTTTGACTTCCATGGCATCCATCAGCGCCAGCAGCGGCTTGACGTAGATGCGCGTCGGCTGCATCAGCACGTCGGCGAGTTTACGGCCGTGGAAGTCGCCTTCCAGGTCCGGTTTCGCCACTTCGATGATCTTGCGCACCAGCGAGTAACCGTTCGAGTGCACGCCCGACGAGGCCAGGCCCAGCACCACGTCGCCCGGCGCGATCTTGGTGCCGTCGATGATTTTCGATTTTTCCACGGCGCCGACGGCAAAACCTGCCAGGTCGTATTCGCCGGCCGGGTACATGCTCGGCATTTCCGCCGTTTCGCCGCCGATCAATGCGCAGCCAGCTTGTTCGCAACCTTGGGCGATGCCCTTGATGACGTCGGTGGCAATGGCCACGTCGAGCTTGCCGCAAGCGAAATAGTCGAGGAAGAACAGCGGTTCGGCGCCTTGCACCAGGATATCGTTGACGCTCATGGCGACCAGGTCGATGCCGACCGTGTCATGGCGGTTCAGTTCGAACGCCAGGCGCAATTTGGTGCCGACGCCGTCGGTGCCCGAGACCAGCACCGGTTCCTTGTACTTCTTGCTGATTTCAAACATGGCGCCAAAACCGCCCAGGCCGCCCATCACGCCTTCGCGCAGGGTGCGCTTGGCAAACGGCTTGATTGCTTCGACTAAAGCGTCGCCTGCGTCGATATCGACGCCAGCGTCACGGTAGGAAAGGGAAACATTAGAAGTCTGGTTCATGGTGTGGTGGCAGCGGAGGCGGTAAAATAGAAGGCGGATACCCGCCGGCACGCGCGCGCAAGCATGTTTTTCAACATCGTGCGGCAGGACGCCAGCGGGTGAATTCGGTCGATCAAGTCGCTATTTTATCAAACTGCCCCGCCATTTCGTAATTAACTGCCTTTTTTTAACGCAACAGCACAAACTCCATGCCATTCGCCATCACCGCCGAGCAGAAGCAAACAGCATTTTGGATCGCGGTCTGGCTGGCATTCCTGCTGCTGCTCGTCAGCCTGGGCCCCATCCTGACGCCCTTCCTGGCCGCCGCCATCCTCGCCTACGTGCTCAATCCCGGTGTCGACCGTTTGCAGCGCCTGCATTACAAGCGCTTTTACGTGCCCCGTCCGCTGGCCGTGCTGGTCGTCGTGGTGTTGTTTTTCCTCGCCATTACCGCGCTGGTGCTGATCGTCGTGCCCGTGTTGCAAAAGGAAATCCCCTTGCTGCAAGCGCAGATCCCGCAGTTCCTGAACAAGGCGAATGATTTCCTGGCGCCGAAACTGCGTGACCTGGGCATCCGTGTGCGCCTCGACGGCACGGGCATCAAACGCATGCTGGGCCAGCAGATGGCCACCAGTGGCGATGAAATCTGGAGTACGGTACTCGCCTCGGCGCGCATCGGCGGCACGGCCGTGCTGGGCTGGCTGGCCACCGTGGTGCTGATCCCCGTCGTGTTGTTCTACCTGTTGCTGGACTGGCATCCGATGCTGGCGCGCATCGCCGGCGCCGTGCCGCGCCGCTGGGTGGGCCGCACGGTGGGCATGGCGCAGGAAGTCGACACCCTGCTGGCGCAATACCTGCGCGGCCAGTTGCTCGTCATGCTGGTGCTGGCCACGTATTACTCGGTGGCGCTGGCCATCGCCGGTTTTGAAGTGGCATTGCCTGTGGGCATCATCACGGGCTTGCTGGTGTTCATCCCCTACCTGGGCTTCGGCCTGGGACTGATGCTGGCCCTGATCGCCGCCCTGCTGCAGTTTGCCGACTGGAGCGGCGTGATCGCCGTGGCCGTCATCTACGGCTGCGGCCAGGTGATCGAAGGCTTTTTCCTCACGCCGCGCCTGGTGGGCGAGCGCATCGGTCTGAACCCGCTGGCCGTGATCTTTGCCTTATTAGCCTTCGGACAATTATTCGGTTTCGTCGGCGTTTTGCTCGCTTTACCCGCTTCTGCCGTGTTGATGGTCGCTTTTAAGCATCTAAGACGCCACTACCTGTCCAGCAGCTTCTATAATGCATGACAAGGTGACTGACATAAGCTACTGCGCGTCGCGCTTTGCGGCCGGCGATGCTCACCGTGCTCCAGCACGGTTGCGCTTCTCGGCCACAAATCGCTGCCGCTCGCTACGCTTCTGTCAGGCACCCGATACGGCTACAATATGAAACTAACAACAGCGACGACGACGCTCAAGCAGTAATGAAAAACAGGACAAGGCGTACGCCATGAAACAACTGGTGCTCGATTTAGGCACAGACCAGGCGCACAGCCTCGATACCTTCGAGGTGGGACAGAATGCCGAAGTGGCGCAGCTGATGCGCCAGTTCGCCGCGCGCACGTCGCGCGAACATTTTGCCTACCTGTGGGGCGAACTGGCCGCCGGCAAGAGCCATCTGCTCAAGGCCCTGGCCAGCACCGAGCGCGCGCGCTATATTTCGCCGTTCTCGATCGAGTCCGAATTCGTGTATTCGCCCGACGTCGACCTGTACCTGCTCGACGACTGCGAAAAACTGTCGCCGCTGGCGCAGATCGATGCGTTTGCCCTGTTCAATGAAATCCGCGCCAACAAGGCCTATATGGTGTGCAGCGGCGCCGTGCCGCCAGCCGTGCTGCCCGTGCGCGAAGACTTGCGCACGCGCATGGGCTGGGGCCTGATCTATCAAATCCACGGCTTGACCGACGATGAAAAAATCGCCGCCCTGACCCAGGCGGCCACCACCCGCGGCTTGACCTTGTCGCCGGGCGTGTTACCCTATCTGCTGTCCCATTTCCGGCGCGACATGCGTTCGCTGTCGACGATGCTGGACTCTCTCGACCTCTACTCCCTTGAAACCCAACGCCCGATCACCTTGCCATTGTTGCGCGAGTTGCTGCAGGCGGAAGCGAAAGAATGATGAATCTGGCCCTGTTTGACCTCGACCACACCCTGCTGCCCATCGACTCGGATCACGAGTGGGGCGAATTCCTGGTACGCATCGGTGCCGTGGACGCCGCCGAATTCACCCGCCGCAACGACGAATTTTTCGCGCAGTACCAGGCCGGCACCCTGGACCCGGTGGAATACCTGGAATTCTCGCTGGGCACGCTGGCGCAGTTTCCGCGCGAACGCCTGGAAGCGCTGCACCGGCAATTCATGGCCGAAGTGGTCTTGCCGTCCATCCGCCCCGAAGTCGTGGCCCTGCTCAAGCAGCACCAGGACGCGGGCGATTTGCTGGCCATCGTCACGGCCACCAACCATTTCATCACCAAACCCATCGCCGATGCACTGGGCGTCGAGCACCTGCTGGCCGCCATGCCCGAATATGACGCGCAAGGCAACGTCACGGGCAAGCTGCTGGGCACGCCCACGCTGGGCGCGGGCAAGCTGACCCACACCCACGCCTGGCTGGAAAAGATGGGCAAGGAACTGGGGCAGTTCGAGCGCAGCTATTTTTACAGCGATTCCCACAACGACATTCCCTTGCTGTCGGTCGTGACCCACCCTGTCGCGACCAATCCCAACACCGCTTTGAGCGCACACGCATCCCTCCACGGCTGGCCATCACTCCACTTATTCAATGATTAAAAAATTCATCCGCAAGATCCTCGGCGTTAAAAAAGAGGCAGCGCGCGACACCACGACACCCATCGTGTTCGGTCCCGCGCAACACGGAATCGACCCGAAACTGGTGTCGTCGAATGCCATCCGCGTCACCAGCAGCCTGCAGGAAGCGGGCTTCGAGGCCTTTGTCGTCGGCGGCGCCGTGCGCGACCTGCTGCTGGGCGTCAAACCCAAAGACTTCGACATCGCCACCAACGCCACGCCGGAACAGGTCAAGCGCTTGTTCCGCCGCGCCTTCATCATCGGCAAGCGCTTCCAGATCGTGCACGTGATGTTCGGCCAGGATTTGCTGGAAGTGACGACCTTCCGCGGCGCCGGCGCCGACTCCGCGCCCAAGGATGAACATGGCCGCGTCCTGCGCGACAATACCTTCGGCTTGCAGCACGAAGACGCGCTGCGCCGCGACTTCACCATCAACGCCATGTACTACAACCCGGCCACGCAGGAAGTGCTCGATTACCACGGCGGCGTGGAAGACATCCGCGCCAAGACCTTGCGCATGATCGGCAAGCCCGAAGAGCGCTACCGCGAAGACCCCGTACGCATGCTGCGCGTGGTGCGCTTCGCCGCCAAGCTGAAATTCACCATCGAGCCGCATACGGCCGCGCCGATTCCCATCATGGCGCCGCTGATCAACAATGTGCCCGCGCCGCGCGTGTTCGACGAGATGCTGAAACTGCTGATGAGCGGCCATGCACTGGCCTGCCTGCAGCAGCTGCGCAAGGAAGGCTTGCATCATGGCTTGCTGCCGCTGCTCGACGTGGTGCTGGAGCAGCCGCTGGGCGCGAAATTCGTCACCCTGGCGCTCGACGCCACGGACCAACGCATCGCCGCCGGCAAGACCGTCTCGCCAGGCTTCCTGTTTGCCTCGCTGCTGTGGCACCAGGTGCTGGAAAAATGGACGGCCTACCGCGCCGCCGGCGAGTCGACCATCCCCGCGCTGCACCTGGCGGCCGACGACGTGCTCGATTCGCAAACGGAAAAACTGGCCCTGCAGCGCAAGATCGGCTCGGACATGCGCGACATCTGGTCGATGCAGCCGCGCTTCGAGCGCCGCGTCGGCAAGGCGCCGCATAAACTGCTGGAACACCTGCGCTTCCGCGCCGGCTACGACTTCCTGCTGCTGCGCTGTGCATCGGGCGAGATCGACATGGAGATCGGCGAGTGGTGGACCGCCTTTTATGAGGGCGATGAGGAAACGCGCGAAGCGCTGCTCGTCAGCGCGAATGCCGCGCCGGGCGCCGTCAAGAAGAAGCGCCCGCCACGCCGCAGCACGCGCAGCAAGACGGGTACAGGCGGCTCGACCACCGGCAGCAGCAGCGACGAATAATGGTCGTCACTGCTTACATCGGCATCGGCGCCAACCTGGGCGACGCGCGCGCGAATGTGCAGGATGCGATCGCGCGCCTGGCGCGCCTGCCCGGCGCATCCCTCGTGGACGCCTCGTCCAGCTACCGCACTGCGCCCATCGACTCGAGCGGTGACGACTACGTCAACGCCGTGGCGCGCATCACGACCACCCTGCCTGCCGAAGAGCTGCTGCTGGCGCTGCACGCCATCGAGGCGGCGCACGGGCGCGAGCGGCCCTACCGCAACGCCCCGCGCACCCTGGACCTGGACTTGCTGCTGTACGGCGATGAACGCATCGCCAGCGCCAGCCTGACGGTGCCGCATCCACGCATCACCGAGCGCGCCTTCGTGCTGGTGCCGCTGCTCGAACTGGCGCCCGCCGTCGTCGTGCCCGGCCTCGGGGCGGCGCAGGACTACCTGGCAAGCGTCGCTGACCAGGCCATCCGCCAACTCTGAGCCACGGCTCCAGACATACACTACAATGCCGCTCCTGCAGCACGCCGCATAAAGTACTACACTAGCGGCGTCGCAATCGCATCCCCCTTTTCACTCTAGAGAATACCTATGTCCGCTTATTTGCAAGGAACAGATCTGGCCGCAAAAGACAAGGCCGCCACACCGGCGCCGGCGCCATCCAAGCCTGTCGCCAACAAGGCCGTGACCATCCATACCCTGGCCACGCTGCGCGCCGCCCGCGAAAAGATCACCATGCTGACCTGCTATGACGCCAGCTTCGCGTCGCTGATGGACCGCTGCGGCGTGGAGATCCTGCTGATCGGCGATTCGCTCGGCATGGTCTGCAACGGCCACAACTCCACCCTGCCCGTCACGGTGGCCGAACTGGCTTACCACACGGCTGCCGTGGCGCGCGGCGCCAAGTCGGCCATGATCATGGCCGACCTGCCGTTCGGCGCGTATGGCACGCCCGAGACGGCGTATGCCAACGCCGTCATCCTGATGCAGGCTGGCGCGCACATGATCAAGATCGAAGGCGGCGCCTGGCTGGCCGAGACCGTCCGTTTCCTTACGCAGCGCGGCATCCCCATCTGCGCCCACATTGGCCTGACGCCGCAATCGGTGCACCAGCTGGGCGGCTACAAGGTGCAGGGCAAGAGCACGGAAAGCGCCACTGAGCTCAAGAACGACGCGCTGGCGCTGCAAAACGCGGGCGCCGCCATCGTGCTGATGGAAGCGATGCCGTCGCAGCTGGGCAAGGAAGTGACCGACATGCTGACCATCCCCACCATCGGCATCGGCGCCGGTCCCGACTGCTCGGGCCAGGTGCTCGTCATGCACGACATGCTGGGCGTGTTCCCAGGCCGCAAGGCGCGCTTCGTGCGCAACTTCATGGAAGGCGCGGCCAGCATCGACGACGCCGTCACCGGCTATGTCAAGGCCGTCAAGGATGGCAGCTTCCCGGCGCTGGAACACTGCTTCTGATCTAGCCTATTGAGGCGATATCGCCCCGCTACTTGCCGGGGCGATTTTTTTTTCGCGCAGCGTTTCTGTGCGTACAAAGGCCACCTCCAGTCCAAAGAACTGCCCGATACGGTTCAGCGTCTGGATGGTCGGATTGCCTTTACCGCTCTCGATCTCCTTGATGGTTTTCAGGCTGACCCCTCGGTGTTCCGCAAATTGGGCCTGCGTCAGGCGCGAGATGGCGCGCATTTCCCTGACGGCGTGCTGTAGCGTGACGGCGCCTGCTTCAATGGCTGCGTAAAGCACTGCCCTGCGCTGCCGCAACTCTTCCTTGTCAACGCTCTTTTTCATACGCGCCATGTCAGTGCTCTCCCAATGCCTTGAGCTGTTCGATCTGCCCGGCGATATGTGGCCGGAGGAAAGCAATGATGTCATCATCCACGCCTGCCTCCCGCATATGCTGTTCCAGCGCAACCAGGTGCCGGGAAAATCCGTATAGCGCGAGGCGGATCTGCTGGCGCTCCACGTCCGGCATGCCGATCGTAGCCAGTATCGTCGTCCAGTCATGCAGCTCGTTTTTGGTATCCGGGTGATACCAGCGCGCCGCGCGTGGTATGCCATCCGGGTCCAGGTACATCGGCGCAAAATCGAACAGTGGCGTGAGGCGCACCTCGGCACCAATTTGCTGCACCGCCGTATTGCGTGCGTGATTGTCGGTATTGCGCATGGCCAGGTTCAAGATATCGCGCTTGAGAAATTCGATGGTTTCCGCAGTCTTGTCGCTGACGACGGCGCGCAGCGCCTGCAATAGGTCGAACTGGCTAGGCGTGGCTTCAAAGCCAACGATACCTGCCAGCGAAGCGGCGCTTTCCTGATGCAGCCGCAGCACTTTTCCATCCCGGATGCGGCGGTCAAAACGGGGAATGAACAAGGTATCGTCCTGGTAGCGCAGCTGGCCTTCGGTGCGCAAGCCCACCGCGCGCGCCACAGTCATGTATGCGGCTTCATTCCTCAATACCTTGGCGTCGCTGGCGGTCTTTCCGCGCGGACGCTTGACGATGAAATGGGCAGCCGCGTCCTGGTCCGCCAGGGCGCCATCGGCATGCCAGAGATCGGCATGGTCAGTGGTCAGCAGATATTTCGGCGCCGCGCCTTGCACCCCCAGACTGCCGGCGGCCAGCATGGCATGCATCAGCATGCGCTCATTGAAGGCATCGCCGCGACCGATAATCTCATCCAGTGAAAAGCCGGCCAGCGGCTTGCCCTTGTCATGGCGATTCATATGTTGTGCGTAGTACTGCACGGCCTCGGCGATGCGCACGCGCCCGACGGGATTGAATGCGCCGGCACACGCCAGCGGAAAATCGGCAGCCGGACCATCGGCCAGTTGCAGCTGCCCAAGCAGATATTGCCGTCCGCTTCCCTGGGGAATCAGATCAAAGAGAAAGGCTGGCCATTGCGCCAGCTTCTGCATCTCTGCCGTGACGGGAAAACGCAGCGAGACAGGTCCACTCTCCAGCTTGAAGAAGGCATAATCGAGGTCATACTCGAACAGGGCGGCGGTGCGTGGATTGCCGCCTGCAGGCTCAAGCAAAGTCAGCGATGCGCAATCGTGCCACGCATCATCATGAAAAATTTGAAAATGGCATTGCATGGCGGCTCCACTGGATCTTATAGCAGCTAATTGTGTTCAGTTTATCTCTAAATTAGCACTTATACGATCCAAATCGTAACAAGGGTAGCGCCATAAAAAATTTAATGGCACCTAAAAGAACTATTTTAAGCGGGCAACACCCTTAATTAGCCCTTTTAAGTACCTTATAGAAATTATCCCACCTGTATCCACGTCGTCTTCAGCTCCGTGTATTTATCCAGCGCGTGCAATGACTTGTCGCGCCCGTTGCCCGACTGCTTGTAGCCGCCGAACGGCACGGTGATGTCGTCGCCGTCGTACTGGTTGACGTGCACGGTGCCGGCACGCAGGGCGCGCGCCGTCTGGATCGCCTTGCTGATGTCGGAGGTCCACACGGCCGCCTGCAAGCCGTACGGCGTGGCGTTGGCCTGTTGGATGGCGTCGGCGAGATCCGTAAAGCCCAGCACGGACAAGACAGGCCCGAAGATCTCTTCGCGCGCGATCGTCATGCCCGCGTCCACGCCGAAGATGGTCGGCTGCACGTAATAGCCGCCCGTCTCAAGGCGCACGGCCTCGCCGCCGCCCAGCAAGGTCGCGCCTTCGCTCTTGCCGGCCGCGATATAGCCCATCACCGTGTTCATCTGCGTGGCGTCGACAATCGCGCCCATGACGGTGGCGTCGTCGAGCGGATCGCCCGGCTGGAAACGGGGCAGCATGGCCAGCGCCCTGGTGATAAATGCATCCTTGATCGATTCTTCGACGAACAGGCGCGATGGCGCATTGCAGCTTTCGCCCTGGTTGAAGAAGATGGAACCGACGGCGGCCGCCACGGCCTTGTCCAGGTCCGGGCAATCGGCGCAGACGATGTTGGCGGACTTGCCGCCCAGTTCCGTCCAGGCCCGTTTCAAGTTCGACTGGCCCGCCATCTGCACGATCAACTTGCCCGTGCGCGTGGAACCCGTAAAGCCGATGCAATCGACATCCATGTGCAGCGCCAGCGCGGCGCCGGCCTCATGGCCGTAACCGGGCAACACGTTAAAGACGCCGGCCGGCACGCCCGCTTCGAGCGCGATGTCGGCCAGGCGCAGCGCCGTCAATGGCGATTTTTCGGACGGTTTCAAGATCACGCTGTTGCCGGCCGCAAGCGCCGGCGCGATCTTCCAGGCCGCCATGATCATCGGGTAATTCCACGGCACGATGGCGGCGACGACGCCTACCGGTTCGCGCGTGATCAGGGCCAGGCTGTTGGCGGGAGTGGGGGCGATTTCATCGTAGACCTTGTCGATCGCCTCGCCATACCAGCGCAGGCAGTTGGCCGTGGCGCCCACGTCCACGCTCTGGCTGTACTTGATCGGTTTGCCCATGTCCAGCGTTTCCAGCAGGGCCAGTTCGGGGCCGTTCTGCTGCACCAGGTCGGCGAACTTGATCAATATCCGCTTGCGCTGCGCCGGCGACTTGCCGGCCCAGCGGCGGTCGTCAAAAGCGGCGCGCGCGGCCAGCACGGCCGCATCCACGTCGGCGCCATCGCAGCGCGCCACCTGCCCCAGCAGGCGCCCGTCGATGGGCGACAGATTGTCGAAAGCCTGGCCGGACCTGGCCGCGACCCGCTCGCCATTGATGAAGGCGCGTCCATCGATCGTGAGCGCTGCGGCCCGTGCATGCCAGCTGGTGTTTTCCGTCATGGTCGTCTCCTGAAAGGTGAAAACGCCAGCTTACT
This sequence comes from Janthinobacterium sp. PSRC1-1, assembly GCF_049897525.1. NCBI lineage: Bacteria > Pseudomonadati > Pseudomonadota > Betaproteobacteria > Burkholderiales > Oxalobacteraceae > Janthinobacterium > Janthinobacterium sp. PSRC1-1. The sequence continues at coordinate 252,316 of NZ_JAFCWK010000001.1, read as the reverse complement.
CCTGATCCGGCAGATAGGCCGCAGACAGTTGCTTGCGGCGCTGCCGGTCGGCGCGCGCCAGCAGCACGGCATACACGATCACGGCGAGCGTCACCACCAGTATCGTCAGCGCGGCGATGGCATTGACGCGCGGATCGAGCCCCAGGCGCGCGCGCGAGAAGATCACCAGCGGCATGGTCGTCGAACCGGGGCCGGACAAAAAGGCCGACAGCACCACGTCATCGAGCGACAGGGTGAACGTCAGCAGCCAGGCCGAGGCCAGCGCCTGCGTGATGTTCGGCAGGGTCACGAGGAAGAACACCTGGTGCGCGCGGCAGCCCAAGTCCATGGCCGCTTCGGCCAGGGACTTGCTCATCTCCTGCAGGCGCGACTGCACCACCACGGCCGCATACGCCATGCCCAGCAGGGTGTGACCGAACCACATCGTCAGCACGCCCCGCTCGGGGAAACCGAAGACCTTTTGCATGGACACCAGCATCAGCAGCAAGGACAGGCCGATGATCACTTCCGGCATCACCAAAGGCGCGCTGACCATGGATGAAAACAGGGTGCGGCCGCGGAAGCGCTGGTAATTGCTCAGCGCGAAGGCGGCGAACGTGCCGAGGATGACGGAAGACGTCGCCGACATGAAGGCAATCTTCAGCGACAGAGCGAAACCCGAGATGATCTGCGTATCGCTCATCAACTCGCGGTACCAGCGCAGCGAAAAGCCGCTCCACACCATGTCCTGGCGCGAGCTGTTGAACGAAAAGACGATCAGCACGAAGATGGGCAGGTAGAGGAACAGATAGCCGAGCGAAAGCCAGCCGCGCCCGAACCAGCGCTGCAGGAAATTACGTCCGTTCATGTGCGCTCCTCCGCGTCCTGGTCCGTCTTGTATTTGTTAAAAATGGCCATCGGCACGAGGATCAGCAAGACCACCAGCACCGTCACCGACGACGCCATGGCCCAGTCGTTATTCGTGAAATACTCATCCCACAGCACGCGGCCGATCATCAAGGTTTCCGGGCCGCCCAGCAGCTCGGGAATCACGTATTCGCCCACGGACGGGATGAACACCAGCATGGCGCCGGCGATGATGCCCGATTTCGACAGCGGCACGGTGATGCGCCAGAACGCCTGCAAGGGCGTGGCGCCCAGGTCGGCCGCCGCTTCCAGGTAGCGCACGTCCATTTTCACCAGATTCGCATACAGGGGCAGGATCATGAACGGCAGGTAGGCATATACCATGCCGACCACCAGCGAGAATGAGGTATTCATCATGTGCAGCGGTTCGCTGACTACGCCCAGGGCGATCAGCAGGTCGTTGAGCAAGCCGTGGTTGGCCAGGATGCCCTTCCACGCATACACGCGCAGCAGGAACGAGGTCCAGAACGGCAGCATCACCAGCAGCATCAGCACGGGTCGGATCGACGGTTTGGCGCGCGCCATGAAGTAGGCGAACGGGTAGCCGATGCACAGACAGATGGCCGTGGTGATGGCCGCGTACTTGATGGAACTGAGGTAGGTGAGCAGGTACAGTTCATCGGCGGCGATGAACAGGTAGTTGGCGATTTTCACCTTCAGCACGACGATGCCGTCGACGTACGACAGCAAGCCGCCGAACGGGCTGCCCGCCGTATCCATGTCGGACAGGCTGATGCGCAGCACGATCAGGAAGGGCACCAGAAAGGCGGCAGCGAGGAACAGCGACGGCACGGCGATGACGGCGTTGCGCCCGGTGACCCAACGCAGCGTGACCAGGCTGCGCAGCGATTGCAGGAGGGAAGTCATCACGGGCCTCAGCTGGTCAGCACGACGATGTCGGCGCCATCCCACCACACCCACACGCGCTGTTCGCGCTCCAGGCGCGCGGCGTCGTGGCGGGCCGCGTTGGTGCGCGAGACTTTCACCACCGTGCCGCTGTCGAGGCGCACGTGGTAGCTGGTTTCATTGCCAAAATACGCCATGGCGACGATCACGCCCTGCGCGCAGTTATAGCCGTGTTCGGCCGGCGACGAGCGCTCTTCCAATGTCGGTGGCGCGATCTGGATGCCGATTTTTTCGGGGCGTACGGCCACCGAGACATCCATGCCCAGGTTACCCGTGATGCCGTGCGCAACATAGTGCTCGCCATCGGGCGTGGCGATCACCACGTGATCGGGCTCGTCTTCCGTGATGCGCCCGTCGAACAGGTTCACGCTGCCGATGAAGTCGGCCACAAAACGGCAATTCGGCGTCTCGTAGATTTCGCCTGGTGCGCCCACCTGCAGGATGCGCCCTTCACTCATGACGGCGATGCGCGTGGCCATGCTCATCGCTTCATCCTGGTCGTGCGTGACCATCACGCAGGTGACGCCCACCTGTTCGATGATGTTGACCAGTTCCATCTGCGTGCGTTCACGCAGTTTTTTATCGAGCGCACCGAGCGGCTCGTCGAGCAGCAGCAACTGCGGCCGCTTGGCCAGGCTGCGCGCCAGCGCCACGCGCTGCTGCTGCCCACCCGACAGCTGGTGCGGCTTGCGCTTCGCATACTGGCCCAGCTGCACCAGCGCCAGCATCTGCTCGACGCGCGCCGCCACTTCCGCTTTCGGCAAGCCGTCGCGGCGCAGGCCGAAGGCGATGTTGTCCCACACGGACAGGTGCGGGAACAGCGCGTACGACTGGAACATCATGTTGATGGGACGCTGGTGCGGCGGCACATCGACGATGCTGTTGCCCGCCAGCGCGATGCGCCCCGACGTCGGCGTCTCGAAGCCAGCCAGCATGCGCAGCAGGGTCGACTTGCCGCACCCTGAACTACCGAGCAGGGCGAAGATCTCGCCCTGGTTGATCGTCACGGAAATATCATTGACGGCGCGCACGCCATCGAATTCCTTGACCAGCTGATCAATCAGCAAGAAAGGCGCTGGGGCGTCGCTGGCCGACGCGGCAGGTGTTGCTATCGTCATGTGTGGGTAGCTTCTGGATAAAAGGGTGTCAAAATGAAAAACTGGCCGCTGTAGGAGCGGCCAAGATGGAAGTTTAGCGGAACTCACCCGCATGTGCTGCGAAAATTGTGAATTCTGTGGCACATTCAGCAGAAATCCGGGGTCAGTCGCTTCGCGATCGGAATACGTCCCACTGGGACGTATTCCCCCGGCGGGTCTGACCCCGGCGAACCTACACCCACCCCTTCGCTTTCACATCGTCATACGTCTTGTCCAGGCACAGCCGTATCAACGCCACCATTTCATCGATCTGCGCGCGCGTCATGACCAGCGGCGGGGCGACGATCATGCGCTCGCCCACGGCGCGCATGATGACGCCGTTGTCGAACATGTGGCCGCGGCAGAGCATGCCCACGCCCTGGTCCTCGTCGAACAGCTCGTTCTCGTGCACGGTGGCGCCCTTCTTGCGCACCAGGTTCAGGCCCGCGACCAGGCCGCAGCTGTCCGCGTAGCCCACCAGCGGATGCTCGCCCAGGCTGGCGAAGCACTGCTTCAGGTACGGTCCCGTATCCTCGGCCACCTTGGCCACCAGTTGCTCTTCCTCGATGATGCGGATGTTTTCCAGCGCCGCCGCGCAAGCGACGGGGTGACCGGAATACGTGAAACCGTGCGTGAATTCGCCGCCCTGCTCGATCAGCACCTTGGCCACCCTGTCGCCCACCAGCACGCCGCCCAGCGGCACATAGCCCGAGGTGACGCCCTTGGCAAACGTGATCAGGTCGGGCTTGATGCCGAACAGTTCCGAGCCGAACCAGCGCCCCAGGCGGCCGAAGCCGCAGATGACTTCATCGGCGATCAGCAAGATGCCGTACTTGTCGCAGATGCGCTGGATCTCGGGCCAGTAGGTCGATGGCGGGATGATGACGCCGCCGGCGCCCTGCACCGGCTCGCCGATGAAGGCGGCCACCTTGTCGGCGCCGATCTCGAGGATCTTGTCTTCCAGCCAGCCGGCCGCCTTCAGGCCGAAGGCTTCCGGCGTCAAGCCGTGGCCCGCTTCCAGGTAATTGGGCTGGCCGATATGCGCGATGCCCGGTATCGGCAAGCCGCCCTGCGCGTGCATGCCATCCATGCCGCCCAGCGACGCTCCCGCCACCGTGCTGCCGTGATACGCGTTGTGGCGGCTGATGATGGTGTGGCGTTCCTGGTAGCCGAGGATATCCCAGTAGCGGCGCACCATGCGCAGATTCGTGTCGTTGCCTTCCGAGCCCGAACTGGTGAAGAACACGTGCTGGAACTGCGGCGGCGAGATCTGCGCCAGCTTGGCCGCCAGCTGCGCGGCCGGCACATTGGTCGTGCCAAAGAAGCTGTTATAGAAGGGCAGCGTCTCCATTTGCCGGTACACAGCTTGCGAGATCGACGTGCGGCCGTAGCCCACATTGACGCACCACAGGCCCGACATGCCGTCGACGATTTTCTTGCCCTGGCTATCCCACAGGTAGACGCCGTCGCCGCGCACGATCACCCTGGCGCCTTTAGATGCCAGGTCCTGGAAATCGGTGAACGGATGCAGGTAGTGGGCCGTATCCATTTTCTGGATGGCGTTTGTATCGTACACCTGCGGCGCCGCGTTTTTCTGCGCCACGGAGGAGACAAAAGCGGCGCTCGGCGCCAGCGGATTGTTGGTTGTGCTCATTGCGATCCTTTCTTAAACGTGGAGCAGAAGATGTTCGCGCTCCCACGGACTGATGACCGTCATGAATTCCTGATGTTCCAGGTCCTTGATGGCCGCATACACGTCGATGAAGCGCTCGCCCAGCACCGTGCGCAGCTTGTCTTCCGCGCGCAGCAGTTGCAGGGCTTCGGGCAAGCCTTGCGGCAGCTCGAACTTCATGTCGTAGGCGCTGCCCACCATCATCGGCGTCGCTTCCAGCTGCTCCGTCATGCCGAGGTAGCCGCAGGCCAGCGTCACGGCCAGCGCCAGGTAGGGATTCGCGTCGGCGCCGATGATGCGGTTTTCCACGCGCCTGTCCTGCACGCCCGATTCGGGCACGCGGAAACCCACGGTGCGGTTGTCCAGTCCCCACTGGATGTTGATGGGTGCGGCCGTATGGCGCACGATGCGGCGGTAGGAATTCACGTAGGGCGCGACGATGGCCATGGCCGATGGCATGTAGCGCTGCAGCCCCGCGATGTAATGCTTGAAGATGGGCGCGGCCGAACCATCGTCGTTGCTGAAGATGTTCAAGCCCGTCTTCGCATCGACGACGCTCTGGTGCACGTGCATGGCGGACCCCGGCTCGCCGGCCATGGGCTTGGCCATGAAGGTCGCGTACATATCGTGTTTTAACGCCGCTTCGCGCAGGGTGCGCTTGAAGAAGAAGACCTTGTCGGCCAGGCCCAGCGGGTCGCCGTGCAGGAAGTTGATTTCCATCTGCCCGGCGCCAATCTCATGGATCAGCGTGTCGACGTCCAGGTTCATCAGTTCGCAGTAATCGTAGATATCCTCGAACAGCGGGTCGAATTCGTTGACGGCGTCGATGCTGTACACCTGGCGGCTGGTCTCGGCCCGGCCGCTGCGGCCGATGGGCGGCTTCAGCGGCAAGTCGGGGTCCGTGTTTTTCGCCGTCAGGTAGAACTCCAGCTCCGGCGCCACCACGGGCTTCCAGCCCTTGTCCGCATACAGTTTCAGCACACGCCGCAGCACGGATCTTGGCGCAAAATCAACCAGCGCGCCATCGGAAAAATAGCAGTCGTGGATGACTTGCGCGGTGGGGTCCGTGGCCCACGGCACCATGGTGATGGTGGTGGGATCGGCTTTTAAAATCATGTCGCGGTCGGTGCTGGAAATGGCGCGGTCATAGCCGCCATCGTCGACCGGGTAATTGCCCGTCACCGTCATGCCCAGCACCGCCTCCGGGATGCGCATGCCGCGCTCCTGGGTGAATTTCCCGCGCGGCAGGATCTTCCCGCGCGCCACACCCGTCAAGTCGGGCACCAGGCATTCAATTTCCGTGACGCGCTTTTCATTGAGCCACAAATCCATATCCGTATAGGTGAAATTTTCACGTATTGCCATGTTTCCCTCTCGCTGGTCTTGATCAAACACCGCGTACTGCGGGCGGTGCGCATGTCATTCCGTCCTGTCATTCTTTTTTTCTGTGCCGCTGTTCCTGGTAATCGCGGCAAGCCTGGCCAAAGGCGCCGAACAGGCGCATCGACTGCGGATTGTCTTCCACCTGCCATTCCGGGTGCCATTGCACGGCCAGCGTAAAACCGGCGGCGCTGGCCACCGTATAGGCTTCCACCAGGCCGTCGTCGGCCAGGGCATCCACCAGCAAGCCATCGGCCAGTCGGGCGATGCCCTGGCCATGCAGGGAATTGACCATCATTTCGCTCTCGCCGCCCAGCAGCCGTGACAGCAGGCCGTCCGGCATCAGCTTGATGCGGTGCGCGGGCGCGTACTGGCGCGCCAGGGGATCGAGCACATTCTCGCGGTGGTCCAGCATGCCCGGCACGGCGTGCACGGCCTGGTGCAGGCTGCCGCCCAGGGCCACGTTCACCTCATGGAAGCCGCGGCAGATGGCGAGCAAGGGCAGCTGGCGCGCCAGCGCGGCGCGGATCAGGGGCAAGGTGGTGGCGTCGCGCGCGGGATCTTGCGGCAGGTCGGGATGCAGGATGTCTTCGCCATACAGGCGAGCGTCGACGTTCGAGGCGGAACCGGTCAGCATGACGCCATCGGCGATCTGCAGCGCCGCTTCCAGGTCGGCGTCCAGGCCCAAGGCGGGCAACAGCAGCGGCATGCAGCCGGCGCCGCGCAGCACGGCGTGCAGGTATTTGTCCTGCGCCATGTGCCAGGCGTGACTGCCAAGCTGGCGCTGGCAGGCGGGGACGAGAACGATGGGACGGCGCATAGAGTGCTACCTCGCTGGCGTGACGATCCAATGACAGCACCAAGACAGCGCTGCCGCTCGCTACACTGTACAGCAGAGCCGGTGGAGGCGACCACACGGATGGGCGTGGCCAACGGCGGCACACATCGCCTACACTACGGCTTTGCAATATTGCTGCTATTAAAATCATCATATGCCCGTCCGGCGCCAAACACCAGCGCCACCGGCCAAGTCCCCCTTACTTTCCCATGCATCCACACCGTTTTCCAGCGTTTCCAAGCACCTTTTTCACCCTGCGGGGGCGGCCATGAAGCACATGCCATGGCGTGACTTCTTTGCCCTCGTGGTCAGCATCGGCGTGGTCGGCCTGGGCCTGGGCGCGACCATGCCGCTCACCGCCCTGACCCTGCACCAGCGCGGCGTGGGCACGGACATCATCGGCATGATCACGGCCGTCAGCGCGCTCGGCATCCTGGCCGCCTCGCCCTTCGTCTCGCGCTGGGTGGGACGCTTCGGCGCGCGCGCCACCATGCTGGGCGCCGTGTGGGTGGCGTCGCTGGCGACGATCGCCATGCAGTGTACCGACCACCTGCTGGCGTGGAGCGTGCTGCGCTTCCTGTTCGGCGGCGCCATGGGCGTGCTGTTTACCATCGGCGAGGCGTGGGTCAACCGCCTGGCGCCCGACAATTCGCGCGGACGCGTGGTGGCCATGTACACCACCAGTTTTACCTTCTTCCAGCTGATCGGCCCCGCTCTCGTGGCGCTGTTCAACGACAAGATCAGCTGGAGCTTCGCCGCCTGCGGCCTGCTGTTCTTGCTGGCCGTGCCGGGCCTGATGCTGATCTCGAACGGCGGCCCGGAACGCGCAGCGGAAGAACAGGGCGTGAAGTGGACGTTGATCTTGCCGCGCATGCCGATGATCGTACTCGGTGCCGCCTTCTTTGCCCTGTTCGACACCCTGGCATTGAGCCTCCTGCCCCTGTACGCGATGGAGCACGGCATCGGCACGGACCTGGCCCTGCTGTCGGCCACCGTGGTGCTGGTGGGCGACACGGGCCTGCAATTCGCGCTGGGATGGATGGCCGACCGCTTCGGCCGCGCCAAAGTCCACGCGGGCTGCGGCGTGGCCGTCTGCCTGCTGCTGCCGCTGCTGCCGTTCGCCGTCGGCACGCCGTGGCTGTGGTGGACCTTGCTGCTGTTGCTGGGCGCGGCGGCGGGCGGCATCTACATGCTGGCGCTGGTGGCCTGCGGCGAGCGCTTCACGGGACTGTCGCTGACCAGCGCCAGCGCCATCGTCAACGCCACCTGGGGTGTCACCAGCGGCGGCGGCCCCCTGCTGACGGGCGTGCTGATGCAGTCGGTGGGCGTGAACGCCCTGCCGGCCGTGATGTGGGTGTGCTGCGCCATTTTCGTCGGCAGCGCCGTGTGGGAACGCAGAAAGGGGATCGTCTAGCGTTTTTTACTTACTCTCCAGCCGCTGTCGCAGCTCCTCGGCCACCGGATAGTCGGGATAGGCCTGCCGGAACGCAGCCCATTCCTCCTGCGCCAGCGTACCCTCACCCGCCTTGAGCAGGGCGTTGATCTTCACCAGCCACACGCCAGCATCGAGCCTGGCCGGCGGCGGCAGCGGCGCCGACTTTGCCGCGGCGGGAGCGGGCATGGCCAGCGCGCGCTGCACCGGTGCCTGGCGCCGCAGGCTCGATTCGGCCTGCATGGCGGCTTGCTGCTCCATTGCCTGTTGCAGGTCCGTGGCTGGCGGCGGTGGTGGCGGCGGCGCTGGTTTGGCGGCGGCGCGCGGTGCTGGCGCTAGTGGCGCAAACTCAGTCGCAGGTGCAGCGGCCGGTGCAATGACCGGTGCGGCTGCCTGCATCACCTCCTGCGTGACCGGTTCCCCGACCACGGGAAATTGCGCCGGCTTCGAGCCGAACCAGTCGACGCCGATCAGATTGACCGTCAGCAGCACGGCCGCCGCCAGTCCCAGCGGAATGCGCCAGCGCTGCAGGTAGTCGGGCGCCTTCTTGACGGGCAAGGTGCGCAGCACGCCATCGGCGCTGTCGTTCGCGGCGACCGGTTGCGGCAAGGCTTTTTCCGCGTCGGCCAGAATGGCCGCATCGAGCGCGCTGGAAGGCGCGGGCTGCGGCAGACTGGCCAGCAGCGCGTTCAATTCCTCGTCATTCGGCTCGTCGTTATCTTGATCGTGCGTATTCATGCCTGTCCTTCCGCGTCCGCAGCGCTGTCCAAGCCCGCGCGCAATTTCTGCATGGCGTAGCGCAGCCGGCTCTTGACGGTTTCCGCTTCCGCCCCCGTCACCACGGCGATATCCTGGATGCTCATGCCGCTGAACTGCTGCAGCACCAGCGCCTCCTTTTGTTCCACGGGCAGCGCCGCGATGGCCGCATGCAGCAGCGCATGCCGCTGTTTCTGCTCCAGCGACTGCGGCGGCGATGCGCGCTCGTCGGCCAGTTCGTCCACATCGTCATGTTCCTGTCCTTCCCGCTGGCGCAGGAGGTCGATCAGGCGGTTGCGTGCGATCTGATACAGATAGGTGCGAAACGCCGCCTGCGGCTGGTAGCCGGCGCGCGCCGCATGCAGGCTGGCCCACGCATCCTGCACGATCTCGTCGACCCACGCGCGGCGCGGCGCACGCCAGGCCACGAAGCGGTACAGGCCCTGGCTATGGCGCCGGTACAATTCGCGAAACGACGGCAGGTCGCCGGCGCCGTAGCGCAGCATCAGGTCTTCATCCGTGGCGGTGAGTAAAGTGTCGGGCATGCGAAGCAGTGTAGCCGAACTGCGCGGCGGCGACAATTTCCCGGCTCCTTCAGCGTACAGTGGGCGCAATGGGCGCATAGCTGATGCGGCGCACTTCGCGGATCTGTCCGTCCCTGAGCACCCCTTCCACCACTTCATAGCCGAGCAGGGCGAAGACGCGGCCCTGCAGGAACAAGGGGCGCGCATTGCCATACCAGTCCACGCAGGATGCGCGGCAGCCATCGTCCGGTGCCGGCCCCGGCCGCGCGGCCAGCGCACCGAGTTCCGTCAATGTCAAACCACTGTTGCGCAGATACAGGACGGAGGCGGCCGGCCGGCTTGATCCTGGCCGCTCGTCCGCGCCCAGGATGGGCAGTCCAATCACGCCCTCGCTGGCCGTGTGCGGCTTGTAGAAAAAGCCGTGGCTGCGCGACTCGCCCTGCGCCGCATCAGCGCGGATGTAGCGCGCGGCAATCGCCGCCTGCGCCCCCAGGCCGATGCTGCTGAAGTGCAGATCCTTGCCCTGCGCACCGATCACCACGGCGTCATTGCCCAGCGCTTCGATGCGCTCCACGCCGTGCGGCAGGGACAAGGCTTGCACGCTGCCCGCATCGGCCCAGCGCACGGCATACAGGGGCTGGCGCGGCCAGGCCTGGTCCGCCTTGCGGCGTCCGGGATTGCCCGGATGGCCGTACAACAGATACGGCCCCACATAACGGTTCTGCAGGCCGTAGCCGCCGCCACCGGGCAGCGCCTGGTAGCTGCTGGCGGGCGCGCTGTCGCGGCCATCGGAAAACGACGTCAATGGCACGCGCAGCAGGGCCATGTCGCCGCGCCCTCTTGCACCATCCCACATCGCGTCGCCCTGGCCTTCGGCGCGCAGCAGCACGTTCAGGTGGCCGTCAGCGCTTTCCAGGAATGAGAACTGGTCGACGGGCGCGCCCGCCACTTTCAAGGCGCTGGGTGCGCTGCCATCGAGCGGAATGCGGAACACGCCCGAGTCACGGCCGCGGCGCGTGGTCCACACGAAAACGGATTCGCCCGACACATAAAACACGCGGCCCTGCGGTCCCATCACGGCGGTCGCTTCACAGCGCATGTCGCGCTGCGCCAGGTCGCACACGGTGACCGTGTGCAGGGTCAGACCAAAGCCCGCTTCCGGCTCTTCATCGGTACGGTAGATGCGCGTGGCCGGCGCGATGCGCTTGAAGTCGGACGGCACGGCATCGGGACGCCAGCGGCGCAGCGCGGGAAAGCCGCCGAACGGGTCGCCCCGGTGCAGGTTCAGCGACAAGGGCGAATAGAACACCAGTTTGCTGCCGATCAGGCGGCTGGCGTAATTGCGCGAGGAGTAATAATCGTTGGAGCGCAAATGATATGTGGCGCGGTAGGCCAGCTTGCCGTTCGCATCGATGTCGAACAGGCCGATTTCCGTGCCGCCCCGGCTGTAGCTGTAGCCGATCACCACCAGCGTATCGCCGTCGAGCAGCATCTCGTCATACCAGCTGCCGGAAGGATCACTGCCCGGCGCGTACGCATCGAGCGAGGACACCGGCTGCAAGGCATTGCCCCCTACCTGCACGGTGAACAGCTTGCCGCGCCGCAGCATCACCAGGTGCTTGCCATGCACTTTGACGATGCCGCCTTCGTCCACGCCCGCCGTCTGCACATTGGTGACCGATTCCGCAGCTTCTGCTGATGGCGCGGGGGCAGCCTTGGCCACCATCGGCGCGGCAGGGGCAGGCAGCGCCGACATGGACTGCGCCGTGGCGCGCTGCAGTTTCTGCTGCTCCTTCTGCAGTGCCGCCTGGCGCGCCTGCAACTGCTGCAGGTAGCTGCTCAAGGCTTGCTCGCTGGCGAACGGCGCCAGGGTTTTCCTTGGCGCCGTATCGGCGGCATGGCTGCCTGCCGACAGCAGCAGGGACAGCATCAATGTGATCTTGAGGGCGCTGGGCATCGCTTCTTCTCCGGTTGGCTGGGGTGTCCAACATGAAACGCGGCGGCGCAGAAAAAGGGGTTAAGCGCGTGTAAAAATAATCAGGAAGCTGCCGCCCTCCCTATTCAAATCCCCGTATGCGGTCGCCGTTGAAATTCGGCAGGCGCCACTCGAAGTGCAGCGCCAGGAAGCGGAACAAAAAGCCCGCGCCGATGGACGCCAGCTGCGCCACGGAGCTGTCGACCTTGAAGTGCAGCAGGCCGACATACAGGGCGCCCGTGAACAGGGCCACGGTGGCATACACTTCGCGCTGCAGCACCAGCGGAATCTGGTTGCACAGGATATCGCGCAGCAGGCCGCCAAAGACGCCCGTGATCATCCCCGCCAGCACCACGATGGCCGGATGCATCTTGGCCGACATGGCGATGTCGCAGCCGATCACGCAAAACGCCACCAGGCCCAGGCCGTCGACCAGCAAAAAGATGGCGCGCAGATGGTGCAGGTAGCGCGCGACAAAGGCCGTGACCACGGCCGCGCCGATGGTAAACAGCAAGTACTCGGGATGCGCGATCCAGCCCAGCGGATAGTGCCCCAGCAGCACGTCGCGCACGGTGCCGCCGCCGAGCGCCGTGACGGTGCCGATCATGCAGATGCCGAACAAATCCATGCCGCGCCGCATGCCCATGATGGCGCCGGACATCGCTTCGGCGACGATCGCCACCAGGTAAATCGTATATAACAGCATGGTCTTACTCTTCCGAAAATGATTTGAGAATTTGTTCGCGTTCGCGCGCTTCGCTCAGGGCGCGCGCCTCGTTCGTGCCCGTGCTGGAGCCGCCATCGCCAGCGTCACCGTGCGCCATGCGCGTGTCCGCACCACCGCTGCCGCAGCTGACACTGCTATGGATAAAGGCAAAGTTATCCTTCAGACAGTCGCCGGCCAGGTATTCGGCATACACATAATCGCCGTCGAGCAGCGCCAGGCCGGGCGGCTCGGCCAGCACCTGTTCGCGCCGGCCCTGTACGGCCACCTGCATGTAGTCGCGCCAGACGGGCAGCGCCAACGTCCCCCCTGTGGCGTTGCCCAGGCTTTTCGGCTGGTCGTAGCCGAGCCAGACGACGGAGACGAGGCCCGAGGAATAGCCGGCGAACCAGGCGTCGTACGCATTGTTCGACGTGCCCGTCTTGCCGGCCGCGTCGCCGCGCCCCAGCGCCAGCGCGCCGCGTCCCGTGCCGCTCTTGACGACGTCGCGCAGCATGCTGTCCATGACGTAGGCATTGCGCGTGGAGATGACTTGCGTGCCCGGTGCCGGTTCGCCCTTGGCGCGTGGCGCCGCATCGCTGAACAGCACTTCTCCGCTGCGGCTGCGCACTTCCTTGATCAGTTTCGGCGGCATCTGCATGCCGCCGTTGGCGAACACCGCATACGATTGCGCCAGTTGCAGCGGCGTGACGGCGCCCGCGCCCAGCGCCAGCGGCAGCGAGACGGGATTGCGCGCGCCCTCGAAGCCGAAGCGCGTGGCGTAGTGCTGCACGTAGCCGGCACCGGCCGCCTGCATCAGGCTCACGGCCACCAGGTTTTTCGAACGCACGAGGCCACGCCGCACGCTGATGAAACCTTCATAGTTGTTGCCGTAATTGCGCGGACGCCACTGCCGCGCGCCCGTTTCCTGCGGCAGCAGCAAACGCTGCGTATCGTCCACGGCCGTGCCGGGAAAATATCCCTTTTCCAGCGCCGCCGAATACACGAAGGGCTTGAAACTGGAGCCAGGCTGGCGGTAGGCCTGCATGGCGTGGTTGTAGTGGTTGCGGTAAAAATCGAAGCCGCCCGCCATGGCGACGATTTCGCCGCTGTGCGCCTCGACGGAAATGAGCGCGCCTTCCATCTCGGGCAGCTGGCTCACCAGCCAGCGCTTTTTCGCCGCGTCGTGCACCACGCGAATCACGCTGCCCGCGACGATGGCGCGCTTGCCATCCCACTGCAACTTGCCGCCCAGGCGCGCGTCCGAGGCGGTGAGCACGATGTCGTCGCCATTGCGCAGCTGCGCCGTCAACTGGCGCTTGCCGGCGTTATCTACCTTGCGCACCAGCGCGGCGCGCAGTTCTCCGCTGTCCGGATAGGCGGCCAGCTGGCGCGCCACGCTGTCTGCGGAGAGGGCCAGGCGCGCTTCCGGGCCACGGTAGCCGCGCCGCGCCTGCGCGTTTAACAGCCCATCGCGCAACGACTTGTCGGCCGCGATTTGCGGCGCCATGCGGATGGTGGTCGTCACGTCCAGGCCCATGCTGTAGGCGCCTTCGGGATAGCTTTGCAAGATCAATTGACGCGCTTCCTCGACCGCATACGCGGCCGCGTGCACGGAGCTGTTGCGGTCCTTGTTCAGGGCCAGCTTTTCCGCCACGGCGGCATCGTATTCGGCCGGCGTGATGTGGCCGAGTTCGCGCATGCGCTGCAGGATGTAATGCTGGCGCACGGTGGCGCGCTGCGGATTGGCGACGGGGTTGTAGGCCGACGGCGCTTTCGGCAGGCCGGCCAGCATGGCCGCTTCGGCGATGCTCACTTCCGCCAGCGGTTTGTCGAAATAGATGTTCGAGGCGGCGGAAAAACCGTAGGAGCGCTCGCCCAGGTAAATCTGGTTCATGTACAGTTCCAGCAGCTTGTCCTTGCCGTAGTGCTGTTCCAGCTTGTAGGCGAGCAGCATCTCCGTCAGCTTGCGCTGTATGGTCTTGTCGCGCGACAGGAAAAAGTCGCGCGCCACCTGCATGGTGATGGTGCTGGCGCCCTGTACGTGGTGGCCGGTGACGATGTTGGCCAGGGTGGCGCGCGTCAAGCCATAAAAGTCGACGGCGCCGTGTTCATAAAAGCGCGCATCCTCGATGGCCAGCAAGGCCTGGCGCATGCGCAGCGGGATCTCCTGCAGAGGCAGGAATTCGCGGCGCTCTTCGCCGTATTCGGCCAGCAGCTCGCCTTCGCTGGAGAAAATGCGCAGCGGCAGCGCGGGCTTGTACTGGGCCAGGTGTTCGACGGCCGGCAAATCCTGCCATGCCTGGCGCAGCCACCAGCCGCCCGCCAGCGCGGCGGCCAGGCCCAGGCCCAGGGTCAATCCCAGGCCGAATTTCAGGTTGCGCGCCAGCTTCGATGGCGGCTTGCGGGTGCTGCTGTCGTTCGCTTGTGCTTCCATGGTGGTATTCCCTTGCTGCCAGGAGGCCGCGCTGCATACGCGCGCGCGGCACTCCATCAAAGAGGCATTGTGCACTGCAACACAGCTATCCTTATCAAAAGTAAGTATTATTTAGTATTGATAAATTTTTCTTATGTTAGGCGCGCACCATGGATCTCAATCCCAAGCACACGGAAGCGTTCCGCGCCGTCGTCGAAACGGGCAGCTTCGAGCAGGCGGCGCTGCGGCTGCACCTGACGTCGCCGGCCATTTCGCAGCGCGTGCGGGCGCTGGAAAGCCAGCTGGGCAATGCCTTGATCGTGCGCAGCCGTCCCGCGCGCGCCACGCGCATGGGCCAGCGCCTGATGCAGTACCTGAAGCGCGCCAAGCTGCTGGAAGCGGACTTGCAGGCGGAGCTGGCGGTGCAGCAGGACGCCCCGCTGACCCTGGTGCTGGCGCTGAACGCGGACTCCATGGGCACCTGGTTCTTCCCCGCCCTGTCGGAAGTGCTGATACGCGAGCGCGTGCTGCTGGACCTGACCGTGGAAGACCAGGACCATACCTACACCTTGCTGGAAACGGGCATGGCGATCGGCTGCATCAGCACGGAAGCCAAGCCCATGCGCGGCTGCACGGCCGAGCCGCTGGGCGTGATGCGCTACTGGCTGGTGGCCACGCCCGCGTTCCGCCAGCAGTGGTTTGCGCACGGCCTGACGCGCAAGGCGGCGCGCACGGCGCCCGTCGTCGCCTACACGCGCAAGGACACCCTGCAATCGTCGTTCCTGCAAGAGGCGCTGGGCCTGCCCGAGGGCGCCTACCCCTGCCATTACGTGCCGGGCGCCACCTCGCACTTCAACGCCATCCGCTATGGCCTCGGCTACGGCATGGTGCCGGAATTGCTGCTCAAGGCGAACACGGATGGCGAACTGGTGGAAAGGCTCACGCCCAAGACCCCGGCCGACGTGGCCCTGTACTGGCACACGTGGAAGGTGCAGTCGCCGCGCATGGAGCAGCTGTCGCGGCAAATCATCGCGGCGGCGCGCAGCATGCTGAAGTAATTATCGTGACAACTAGCGCTGCATGCCCCAGCGCTTCAAGGTGACGCGTTCCAGGCTGCGAAAACCGATGTTTTCCACCAGCAGCCCGATGACGATGACGGCCGCCAAGCCGGCGAACACCTTGTCCGTGTACAGCTCATTGCGATTCTGAAAAATGTACCAGCCCAGGCCGCCCTGTCCCGAGGTGGTGCCGAAGACCAGTTCGGCGGCGATCAGCGTGCGCCAGGCAAACGCCCAGCCGATCTTCAGGCCCGAGACGATGGAGGGCAAGGCGCCCGGCACGAGGATGTGCAGCACCAGGCGCAAGCCATTCAAGCCATAGTTGCGACCCGCCATGCGCAGGGTGTCCGGCACACCCTGGAAGCCCGCATAGGTGTTCAGGGCCAGCGGCCACATCACGGAATGCACGATGACGAAGATCAAGCTGGCGCGCCCCAGGCCGAACCACAGCAGGGCCAGCGGCAGCAGGGCAATCGCCGGCAAGGGATTCAACATGGCCGTCAGGGTTTCCAGCAGATCGCGCCCGAGGCGGCTGGACACGGCCAGCAAGGTCAGCACGAAGGCGGCCAGCACGCCCACCGCATAGCCCTGCAGCAAGACGACCAGGGAGGCAGCCGTGCGCGTGAGCAATTCACCGCTGGCAATGCCGCCGATAAACGCCTGCGCCGTCTGCAGAAAACCGGGCAAGAGCAAATCGTTGTGCGTCCAGCGCGCCGCGCCTTCCCACAGCAGGGCCAGGCTGAGCAAAATCAAGGCCTTGCGCCACAGCGCGTGCTGGCTCCAGCGCTGCCAGCGCGACAGCGGTCGCTCGACGGCCACGCCCACTGGCGGCGGCGCCGCATACAC
Organism: Janthinobacterium sp. PSRC1-1; assembly: GCF_049897525.1. Classification (NCBI taxonomy): domain Bacteria; kingdom Pseudomonadati; phylum Pseudomonadota; class Betaproteobacteria; order Burkholderiales; family Oxalobacteraceae; genus Janthinobacterium; species Janthinobacterium sp. PSRC1-1. Next base: position 235,768 of record NZ_JAFCWK010000001.1, on the reverse strand, counting down.
GACCTCCTGGCGGATCGGTGGTTCCAGCAACACGTTCATACGGCCTCCCGCTGCGCGGTCTCTGCTGGCGGGGCAGCAATGGTTTCCTCGTCGAACAGCAGGCCATGGATGCGGCTGCTGGCGGCCTGGAATTCCGCGCTGCCCGCGCTGTGCAAGCCGAATTGATGGCTGTTGAGTTCGGCGCGCACCCTGCCCGGATGGGGCGACAGCAGCAGGATGCGGTTGCCCACGACCAAGGCTTCCTCGATCGAATGCGTGACGAAGACGAGCGTAAAACGCAGTTCTTCCCACAAGCGGCTCAGCTCTTCCTGCATCTTGCGCCGCGTCAAGGCATCGAGGGCGGCAAACGGCTCGTCCATCAGCAGCACTTCCGGCTGCATGGCCAAGGCGCGCGCGATGGCTACGCGCTGCTTCATGCCGCCCGACAAGGTATGCGGATGGGCATCCTCGAAGCCGGCCAGGCCCACCTTGGCGATCCAGTGATGGGCGCGCTCGCGGGCCGCCTGCTTGTCGAGCCGCTTGCTGGCCAGCAAGGGGAACATGACGTTGTCCAGCACCGTCTTCCACGGTGGCAACTGGTCGAATTCCTGGAACACGACGACACGGTCCGGCCCCGGCTGATGGATGGGCTGGCCATGCATGGCGATGCTGCCCGCGCGCGGCGCAATGAAGCCGGCCACGGCTTTCAAGAGCGAAGATTTGCCGCAGCCCGATGGTCCCAGCAGCACAAAACGGTCACCGCGGAACACGTCGAAACTGACGTCGTGCGTGGCGCGCACGGTGCGCTGCTCCGTGCGGTATTCCAGGCTGACGTGTTTCACGCTGAGCAAGGGCTGTAGCGCGACCGCAGGACGTACCAGGTGAAAGGCGGGTGCGTTCATCTCAGCCTCCTTGCGTGATGGCAGGGTCGTCAAAGAAATAATCGCGCCAGCTGTCGGGCAGGTTGCGGATGGCGTTGACGCGGTGCAGGAATTGCGCCAGGCCATGGGTGTTTTGCGGCGCGATCTTGAATTGCACTTGCGGGTTGGCAAAGATTTTCAACAGCAGATTGCGGTCCACCTTGCTTTTATTCACCTTGATATAGATGTCGGCCGCGCCTTGCGGGTTGCTGCTCGCATACTGCGCCGCTTCGGCCAAGGCGGCGATGAAGGCGCGGTAGGTCTTGGGATTGTCCTTGCGGTATTTTTCCGTCGCATACAGCAGGGTCGAAGAGCTGGGCCCGCCTTGCACATCGTAGGAATTGAGGATAATGTGGGCGTTCGGGTTCTGCGCCAGTTCCTGCTCCTGGAACGGCGAGTTGCCGAAGTGGCCGGTCAGCTCCGTGCCGCCGGCGATGATGGCCGCCGCCGCGTCCGGGTGCGGCAGGGTTTGCGTGATTTTATCGAGGCGGGCAAATTCCTTGTCGCCCCACTGTTTCGCCACGGCCATTTGCAAAATCCTCGCCTGGACGGAGACGGAAACGGCGGGCAAGGCGATGCGGTCCTTGTCCGTCAAGTCCGCCAGGGTTTTCACCTTCGGATTATTGCTGACCAGGTAGTAAGGGAAATTGCCCAGGGAAGCGACGCCGCGCACGTTCTGCCGTCCCTTGGTGCGGTCCCAGATCGTCAGCAGCGGCCCCAGGCCGGCGCCGGCAATGTCGATATTGCCGGACAACAAGGCATCGTTGATGGCGGGGCCGCCAGACAGGGTGATCCACTCGACTTTCACGTCGACGCCCTGCTGCTTGCCATGCTTTTCGATCAGCTTTTGTTCCTGCGCAATATTGAGCAGCAAGAAGGTGATGCCATGCTGGCCCGCGATGCGGATCTGTCCTTCGGCCCGGGCCATGGGCATGGCCATGCCTGTCAAACACAGCAGGGCGATGACGGCGAGCAGGCGGCGGGAAAAGGTCAAGATCGGCAACATGGACACTCCTTGGGTCAGGCTTACAGGAAAAAATCAGTACGGCGCATCGCCTTCAATGGTAGTGCGATAGAGTTTGCGGCGCTGCTCGGGCGGGCACCCCGTCGCCAAATGCATCAGCGAGCGGTTGTCCCAGAACACCAGGTCGTGCGGCCGCCAGCGGTGCACATACAGGTGCTCGGGGCGCACGCTGTGGGCAAACAGTTCGCCCAGCAGCGCGCGGCTTTCATCGTCGGGCAGGCCGACGATGCGCGTGGTGAAGTGTTCGCTGACAAACAGGGCGCGGCGCCCCGTTTCCGGATGCACGCGCACCACGGGGTGGGTGACAGGTTTGACTTCATCGATCTGCGCCTGCGTCAGCGCGGGGCGCCAGGGATTGCGGCGGCGTAATTCCTCATACTGGCTCAGATAGCTGTGCTCGGCACGGGCGCCGCGCACGGCGTGGCGCAGCGCGGCAGGCAAGCTTTCCCAGGCCAGGTGCATGTTCGCAAACACGGTATCGCCGCCCTCGTCCGGCAACTCTTGCGCGTGCAACATGGAACCGAGGCTGGGCACTTCCTTGTACGACAAATCGGAATGCCAGAAATGGCCCGCGTCGCCCAGGCCGATGGGCTGGCCATCCTCGACGATGTTCGAGATGATCAGCACTTCCGGCTGCGTGGGCAACTGGAACTGGCGCAGCACGTGAATTTGCAGCGGGCCGAAGCGGCGGCTGAAATCGACCTGCTGCTGCGGCGTGATGTGCTGGTCGCGGAACACCAGCACGTGATGGTCGAGGTGGGCGTGGTGCAGGCGCTGGAAGTCGCCCAGCGACAGCGGCTGCGCCAGGTCCAGTCCCAGCACTTGCGCGCCGAGCGGCGCATCGAACGTCTCGATACGGAAATGGCTGGTGGAGTACTTGGGTTTCAGGACGGCCGACATGGGAACTCGACTAGAGTCTGGGGAAGTCCACTGTATGCCCGCTCGCCCGTCCTGCAAACGAAGCATTTACTATATGGATATGCGCGGCGCGTTGCGCCAGGCTGCAACAGCGGCTGTCACGCAATGGCACAGCAGTATCGGCCGTGTCCGGGAGTGGCGCTAGCACGCAACTTGCTTCTCTACCAATCTTCAATCGTTGACCAGGAAAGCCATGCCCACCTACGCCCTGCTGCTCGCCTTGCTGTTCCCTGCTTCCGTACACGCCCAGGATAGCCAGGGTGAAAGTGATCTCAGCTACAAAGCCTATGTGCACAGCGACAAGCGCATCAAGTGCTTGTACGGCTATGCGGCCGACAAGACGGGCGACCATGCGGCGGCCGTCGCCATCTTTGAAGATTGCATCCGGCGCTGGAACGATGTGTATTCGATGATTTGGTTGGCCCAGCTGTATGAAACGGGCGTGGGCGTGCCGAAGGACCTGGAGCAGGCGACGGCGCTGATGCGGCGTGGTGCGCAGACGAACGATGACGCCGCCTATGCGCGGCTGGCGCGTTATCACTATGGCGTGGCGCTGGCCGAAGGCCGCGGCACGCCGCAGGATATTGCCCAGGCCAAGACCTGGCTGCGGCGGGCGGCGCAAGAAGGTGTGCCGGAGGCGGCCGATTATCTGGGCCGCCTGGAGGGCGCGGCACCTTAGCGCCGCGCCAGCATTGCTGGCTTACGCCGTTGCTTCGTAGCGGGCCAGGCGGGTCGCCATGCGCGGCGCCAGCTCGTGGCCGGCCGTCACCGTCACTTCCAGATCGTTCAGCAAGCCATCCTTCAAGCCGTAGACCCAGCCATGGACGCTGAGTTCCTGGCCCCGTTCCCACGCATCTTGCACGATGGTGGTCTGGCATACGTTCAAGACCTGTTCGACCACGTTCAGTTCGCACAGGCGGTCGCCGCGCTGGCGGCTCGTCAGCACGTCGCCCAGGTAGCGTTCGTGCTTCTGGCCCACGTCCTGCACGTGGCGCAACCAGTTGTCGACCAGGCCGATGCGCGTGCCCGTCATGGCCGCATGCACACCCTTGCAGCCGTAATGGCCGACGATGATCACATGTTTGACTTTCAGCACGTCCACGGCAAATTGCAGCACGGACAGGCAATTGAGGTCGGAATGCACGACCACGTTGGCAATGTTTCGGTGCACAAACACGTCGCCAGGCGCCATGCCCAGCAGTTCGTTGGCGGGCACGCGGCTGTCGGAGCAGCCGATCCACAGGTATTCGGGCGACGTTTGCGCTTCCAGGTTCTTGAAGAAGTTCGGGTCTTTCGCCACCATCGAGTCGGCCCAGCGGCGGTTACGCTGCAGCAGTTCCGCCAGGGCCATGCCATTTTTCGGTTCGGTCATATCGCTCCCATTGTGTAAGTACGACTGAAGGCTGCAGATCGCGCCCATAGGCAGGCGATGCGCGCACATTGCTCAGTCGTAGTGAAAAAAACGCCGGGATGTGTGAGCATCCCGGCGCATGGTATTACGTGTGCTTACTCAAAGAAGTCCTTGACCTTGTCTTTCCAGGTCTTGCTTTGCGGACTGTGCTTGGCACCGCCCTCGGTGGTCGACTTTTCAAAGTCGCGCAGCAGGTCTTTCTGTTTTTCCGTCAGTTTCACTGGTGTTTCGATGGCCACGTGGCAGAACAGGTCGCCCGCGTAACCGGAGCGCACGCCCTTGATGCCCTTGCCTTTCAGGCGGAAGGTCTTGCCCGACTGGGTGCCCTCAGGAATCGTGAACGACACTTTGCCGTTCAGGGTAGGCACTTCGATTTCGCCGCCCAGGGCCGCCTTGGTGAACGAGATCGGCATTTCGCAATGCAGGTCGTCGCCTTCGCGCTGGAACACGGCGTGCGGCTTGATGTGGATTTCCACATACAGGTCGCCCGACGGACCGCCATTCGTGCCCGGTTCGCCGTTGCCGGACGAACGGATACGCATGCCGTTGTCGATACCGACTGGTATTTTGACTTCCAGGGTCTTGTTGCGCTTGATGCGACCGGCGCCGCCGCATGGCGTGCAGGGGTCGGTGATGACCTTGCCGCTGCCATGGCATTTCGGGCAGGTTTGCTGGATGCTGAAGAAACCTTGCTGCATGCGCACCTGGCCGTGGCCACCGCACGTACCGCAGGTGGTGGGCGACGTGCCCGGCTTGGCGCCGCTGCCGTGGCAGGTGTCGCACTTGTCCCAGCTCGGCACGCGGATGGTCGTGTCGAAGCCGTGCGCAGCTTGCTCCAGTGTAATTTCCAGGTTGTAGCGCAAGTCGGCGCCACGGTACACCTGTGGCCCCGCATTGCGGCTGCGTCCACCGCCACCGCCAAAGATGTCGCCGAAGATATCGCCGAAGCTGTCGGCAAAGCCGCCAGCACCGCCACCGAAGCCGCCACCGCCGCCCATGTTCGGGTCCACGCCGGCGTGACCATAACGGTCATACGCTTCGCGCTTTTCCGGATTGGTCAGCATTTCGTAGGCTTCTTTGACTTCCTTAAACTTTTCTTCCGATTCCTTACTGTCCGGATTGCGGTCCGGATGGTATTTCATCGCCAGTTTACGGTAAGACTTTTTGATCTCTTCTTCCGAAGCATTTTTTGCGACACCGAGTGTCTCGTAAAAATCACGCTTTGCCATGTTGTCGGCACCTTGCAGTCTATCTACTGATGTAAAAATTACACGAAAAAGCCGAGTCGAGTGCTGCGCTAGGCGCAGCGACTCGGCTCGGCCGGTCTTCGCGGCTAATCCCGCGATGTAGCGTTCAGCCCGGCTACCCCCAGTTCATGGGAGCGCAAGACATTACTTGCTGTCTTTGACTTCCTTGAAGTCAGCGTCAACAACGTCGTCTTGCTTGGCGCCTGCGTCCGATGCGCCAGCAGCTTGCTGTGCACCTTCCGCGCCGCCGGCAGCTTGCTGCGCTTGCATGTCGGCATACATTTTTTCGCCCAGTTTCTGCGATGCGCTCGACAGTGCAGCCACCTTGGCGTCGATCTCAGCCTTGTCGCCGGCCTTGATGCTTGCTTCCAGGTCGGTGATTGCCGCTTCGATCTTCTCTTTCTCGCCCGCGTCGAGCTTGTCGCCGTATTCGGTCAAGGATTTCCGGGTCGAGTGTACCAGAGCATCGGCCTGGTTGCGCGACTCGGCCAATTCTTTGACCTTCTTGTCTTCTTCCGCGTTCAACTCGGCGTCTTTCACCATCTTCTGGATTTCAGCCTCGGTCAAGCCGGAATTGGCCTTGATCGTGATCTTGTTTTCCTTGCCGGTGGCCTTGTCTTTCGCGCCGACATGCAAGATGCCGTTGGCGTCGATGTCGAAGGTCACTTCGATCTGCGGCGTACCGCGCGCCGATGGTGGAATGCCTTCCAGATTGAATTCGCCCAGGCCTTTGTTGCCGGCGGCGATTTCGCGCTCACCCTGGAAGACCTTGATGGTCACCGCAGGCTGATTGTCGTCGGCCGTCGAGAATACCTGGCTGAACTTGGTCGGAATCGTCGTGTTTTTGTGGATCATCTTGGTCATCACGCCGCCCAGGGTTTCGATACCCAGGGACAGAGGGGTGACGTCCAGCAACAGCAAATCTTTGCGTTCGCCCGACAGGACCGAACCTTGAATCGCTGCGCCCACGGCCACGGCTTCGTCCGGATTCACGTCTTTGCGTGGATCTTTGCCGAAGAATTCCTTCACTTTTTCCTGTACCTTCGGCATACGCGTCATGCCGCCGACTAGGATGATGTCATCGATGTCCGACACTTTCACGCCAGCATCTTTGATGGCGATGCGGCATGGTTCCATCGTCGCGATGATCAGTTCTTCCACCAGCGACTCCAGCTTGGCGCGGGTCATCTTCAGGTTCAGGTGGACCGGTGCGCCATTGGCCATGGCGATGTACGGCTCGTTGATCTCGGTTTGCTGCGACGACGACAATTCGATCTTCGCGCGCTCGGCCGAAGCCTTGATGCGCTGCAGGGCGATCGGATCTTTTTTCAGATCGATGCCGTTGATCTTCTTGAACTCGTCGATGATGTAATCGATGATGCGCTGGTCGAAGTCTTCGCCGCCCAGGAAGGTGTCGCCGTTGGTCGACAGCACTTCAAATTGTTTCTCGCCATCAACATCCGCGATTTCGATGATCGACACGTCGAACGTACCGCCACCCAAGTCATACACGGCGATTTTACGGTCGCCTTTTTCGGTCTTGTCCAGGCCGAATGCCAGCGCTGCTGCGGTTGGCTCGTTGATGATGCGCTTGACGTCCAGGCCAGCGATACGGCCGGCATCCTTGGTGGCTTGACGCTGCGAGTCGTTGAAGTACGCAGGCACGGTGATGACGGCTTCGGTGACTTCTTCACCGAGGTAGTCTTCTGCCGTTTTTTTCATCTTGCGCAGCACTTCAGCGGAAATTTGTGGCGGCGCCAGTTTTTTGTCGCGTACACCGATCCATGCATCGCCGTTGTCGGCTTTCATGATTTGGTACGGCATCAGCGCGATGTCTTTTTGCACTTCTTTTTCGTCGAACTTGCGACCGATCAGACGCTTGACTGCGTACAGCGTGTTTTTCGGATTGGTCACGGCCTGGCGTTTCGCCGGCGCGCCGACGAGAATTTCGCCATCTTCTTGATAAGCAATAATCGACGGCGTCGTGCGTGCGCCTTCAGCGTTTTCGATTACCTTTGGTTGACCGTTTTCCATGATGGAAACGCAGGAATTCGTGGTTCCCAGATCGATACCGATAATTCTACCCATGATTTTTTTCCTTTTATTTGCTAGATTTCAGATGGTTCTTATATGTGGCAAAGCGGCATGGTTTCAAGGCTTGCTTGATGCCGCCCTCTGATTATTTTGCTTGCGCGGTCGTGACAATGGCTGGACGCAGCAGGCGGTCCGCAATCATATAGCCCTTTTGCAGGACGGATACGATGGTATTGGCTTCCTGCTCCGCTGGCACCACGGCAACAGCCTGGTGTTTCATCGGATCGAGCTTTTCACCCTGCACCGGCAACACTTCCACCAGGCGGTTGCGCTCGAACGCGGCGTTCAGTTGCTTCAGGGTCATCTCGACGCCTTCTTTCAGCGAGTCGATGGTCGGTGCTTCCACCGTCAGCGCCGTTTCCAGGCTGTCTTTCACCGGCACCATGGCTTCGGCAAAGCTTTCCACTGCGAATTTATGCGCTTTAGCAACATCTTCCTGCGCACGGCGGCGAATATTTTCGCCATCGGCCTTGGCGCGCATGAAGGCATCATGCATCTCTGCAAGACGCGCTTCGGTACTCGCCAACTGCTCTTCCAAAGTAGGCTCTGCGGGAGCCGCGGCGTCCGCTTGCGGATTAGGTACAGCTTGGTTTTCCTGATCTTGCATCTAGAAAGCTCCTACAATCAATGACTTAAATGAGTTAGTCTAATTATCTTTACAACACTAACGGGCAGATGGGGCTATATCCTATTGTTTCAAGGGGTATGCATGGCAAAACCAGATTTACATCGAGCCATGTTACAGCTTATTACAAAACGCTACCCATTTCGGCCAGCGATCCGTGCGCGCCCCCTTGATTTTCCAGGCTTCCCACGGTAAAGCGGGCATTCTACCAGTCGCGCCGCCGCCGTCGCCACTGGCAACGTTACTATCTGGATAGTACTTTTGTCGCGCCAGACATGACAAAGCCGCGCAAGCGCGGCCCTGAATTGTCACAAGAATTAATATTCCTTAATTCGCCGCGCCCAGCGCCAGCGCCGCCTCGCGCGCCTGCTCGCCCGCTTTCTTGTCCGCTTCGCGCTGCGGCGCCGTCTTCATCGTCGGCCAGCCTATCATATGCTGTTCGGCAATTTCCGCCATGCCCGCGATCCAGGCTGGCGTTTCGTTCAGGCAAGCAATGTAATGAAACTGCTGGCCGCCGGCCGTTTCGAAATCATGCTTCGCTTCCATGGCGATCTCTTCCAGCGTTTCCAGGCAATCGCTGGTAAAGCCCGGACACAGCAGGTCGACACGCTTGACGCCCTGTTGCGCCAGGGCCACCAGGGTAGGTGCCGTGTACGGCTGCAGCCATTCGGCCTTGCCGAAGCGCGACTGGAAGGTCACCAGGTATTGCTCTTTACTGAACTTTAACTTTTCCGCCAGCAAGCGCGCCGTTTTCAGGCATTGGCAGTGGTAGGGGTCGCCCAGCAGCAGGGTGCGCTTGGGCACACCATGAAAACTCATCACCAGTTTTTCCGGACGGCCATGCGCTTCCCAGTGGTTCAGTACGGAATCGCGCAGGGCGTCGATATACGTGTCGTGCTCGTGATACTGCTTGATAAAACGCAATTCCGGCACATTGCGCACCGTGGCGTAATGGGCAAACACGGCGTCATAGATGGAACCCGTCGTCGTGCCCGAGTATTGTGGATACGCAGGCAGGATGGCGATGCGCTCGCAGCCTTCGCTTTTCAGCCTGGCCAGCACCTCGGGCAGGGAAGGCGAACCGTAACGCATGGCCATGGCCACCGTCACGCCGTCATGGCCCCGCTCGGCCAGCGCGCCGGCCAGCAATTTCGCCTGCTTTTGCGTATGCACTTTCAGGGGCGAACCCTCGCGCGTCCAGATCGACGCGTATTTCTTGGCCGACTGGCCCGAGCGGAATGGCAAGATGATCAGGTTCAGGATGAACCACCAGACGGCGCGGGGAATCTCCACCACGCGCGGATCGGACAAAAATTGCTTCAGGTAGCGCCGCACGGCCGACGAGGTCGGCGCATCGGGCGTGCCCAGGTTGACCAGCACCACGGCGCTGCGGTCGATGCTGCCATGCGTGTACGGCGGTTCTGTTTGAAATGACATGAAGGCTCTTCGAAGGCGTTGGAGGGATTGGTCGTCCATTATAGTTACATTGCGTCAACACTGGTACTGGGGTCAAATCGCCAGCAATTCGCGTGCATGCTTGCGCGTGGTGGCCGTGATTTCCAGGCCGCCCAGCATGCGCGCCACTTCTTCCACACGGGCCTTGGCATCGAGCATGTCGATGCGCGACGCCGTCTTGCCATTGTCCAGCGTGCTTTTTGCCACCTGAAAATGCTGGTTCGCCTGGCTGGCCACTTGCGGCAAGTGGGTCACGCACAGCACTTGCCGTCCCTGCCCCAGGCGTTTCAGCAGCCGCCCCACGACTTCGGCGACGGCGCCGCCGATGCCGCTGTCGACCTCGTCGAAGATCAGGGTCGGCGTCGTGGTGGCGTGCGAGGTGATGACGGAAATGGCCAGCGCGATGCGCGCCAGTTCGCCGCCGGACGCCACCTTGGCCAGCGAGCGGGGCGCCGTGCCCGCATGGCCGGCGACGAGAAATTCCACTTGCTCGAGGCCGTGCGCGGCCGGTGCGCACGGGTGCAGGGCGATCTCGAAGCTGCCGCCCGTCATGCTCAGTTCCTGCATGGCGCGCGTGACGGCGTGCCCCAGCTCCAGAGCGGCGGCGCGGCGCGTGGCGGACAGGCGCTCGGCCACGCTGCGGTATTCGGCCTCGATCTTCGCTTCCTGGCGCAGCAAGCCTTCGATATCGGAAGCGTCGGCCAGGTGCTGCAGCTTTTCCGACAGCTTGGCGTGTTCCTCGGGTAGCTCTTCGGGCGTGACGCGGAATTTGCGGGCCGTGCTGTGCATGGCTTCCATGCGCGCGTCGAGCTGGTGCAGGCGCTCCGGGTCCAGTTCCACGCGGTCCAGGTAGTTGTTCAACGCGTACACGGATTCCTGCAGCTGGATGCGCGACGATTCGATCAGGTCGACGATCGGCTGCAATTCCGCATCGACGGACACCAGCTTGCCCAGCTTCTGGTTCAGGGCCGACAGTTGCGACACGATCGGGTGGTCTTCCGACTCGGAAATGAGGGACAGCGCTTCCTGCGCCCCTTCCAGCAGGCTGGCCGCGTGCGACAAGCGGCTGTGCTCGTTCGTGATCTCCGTCCACTCGCCGGGCTTGGCGGCCAGTTTTTCCAGTTCGCCCACTTGCCATTCCAGGCGTTCGCGCTCGTACAGCACGTTGGCGGCGTTGGTTTCGAATTCTTCGCGCTGGCGCACGAGGGCGCGCCAGCGCTTGTGCAGCGCCGCCACCTGCCGCGCATCGTGCTCCACGCCCGCTTCGCGCGCCGTCGCCTGGCCGTCGAGCAGGGCGCGCTGCGCCTCGCTTTTCAGCAAGGACTGGTGCGCGTGCTGGCCGTGGATATCGACCAGCATGTCGCCCAGTTCGCGCAACTGCGCGGCCGTGGCGGGGATGCCGTTGATGTACGCCTTCGAGCGGCCCGCATTGTCGATCACGCGGCGCAGCAGGGCGCCGCCCTCGTCGTTGGCAAATTCGTTGGCCACCAGCCAGGCCTGCGCCACCTCGCTGACGGAAAAATCGGCCGTGATGTCGGCCTTGGCCGCACCTTCGCGCACCACGCTGGCGTCGCCGCGCCCGCCCAGGGCCAGGGTCAGCGCATCGATGAGGATGGACTTGCCGGCGCCCGTCTCACCCGTCAGCACGCTGAAGCCGGCGGAAAATTCCAGTTCAATGGTATCGACAATGACAAAATCGCGAATGGACAGTGTATGGAGCATGGCTTCTGTGGTTAGGCGGCGCACCGCGGGTTAGCGTGGAGAAAATGTTAGCTGAGCTTGCCCTCGCCCGACGGGTACTCATTCCAGTGCAGTTTTTCACGCAGGGTGTTGTAGTAACTCCACCCTTCCGGATGCAGGAAGGTAATCGTGTGCGGCGAACGGCGGATGAGGATGCGGTCTTGCTGCACCAGGCTGGCAAAGGTCTGCATGTCGAAATTGACACTGATATCGCGCCCGCGCACGATTTCCACCACGATCTGGCTGGAGTCGGGCAGAACGATGGGCCGGTTCGACAGCGCATGCGGGGCAATCGGCACGAGCACGATGCCGCCCAGGGTCGGATGCAGCAAGGGGCCGCCGGCCGACAGCGAGTACGCAGTCGAGCCCGTGGGCGTGGAAATGATCAAGCCATCCGAACGCTGGTTGTACATGAAGTGGCCGTCGACTTCGACGCGCAATTCGGCCATGCCGGCACCGCCGCCGCGCGAGACGACGACATCGTTGACGGCCATGCCCACGTGAATCGACTCGCCGTCGCGCAGCACGCTGCCTTCGAGCAAGGTGCGGCGTTCGGCCTTGAAGCGGCCGCCGAGAATTTGCGCCAGCACGGGCAGCATGCGCTCGAGCGGGATATCGGTCATGAAGCCCAGGCGCCCCTGATTGATACCGATCAAGGGAACATCGAATGGCGCCAGCTGGCGCGCAATGCCCAGCATGGTGCCGTCGCCGCCCATGACGATGGCGCAATCGGCGGCGGCGCCGATCTCGGCCGGCGACATGGCGCGCACGCCGGGAAACGCCAGGTTCAGATGCACGGCCGTCTCCGCCTCGAAGACCACCGTGTGGCCCAGCACCTGCAGGAAATCGACGATGCTTTTGACGGGCTCGGCAATGCCATCCGTATTCTGGCGCACGACCAGGGCGATGGTCTTGGCGCCCAGGTTGAAGCGCTCGCCCGGGGCTGGCAAGGTCGCGGCTGGCTGTTCGGCGCGTTGTTCGGCGGGTGTATCGACGGGCATAAGAATCTCGGTAGTGAATTCGGTGGCAAACCGCCCCAGGCTGTCGCGTCGCACGCCGGCATCGCATGATACTGTATATATGCACAGTATAGTGCGGCTGTCGTGTGCCTGCAAGGGGCGTTCTTGGTGTTGCACGCAGTGTAGCGCAGAAAAAGAATCGTCCATGCGTGCGCCAGCGCTCCCAGCACGGACAAATCCGCTTGCCGTCAGCCTGGCGCGGCAGGACACTGGCTGTACTTTACTGTCAGGAGGCCAAATGCGAACCCCACCCAGCGAACGCAAGATCAATACCGATGAAAAGGTCAAGAATGACGGCGTCGACCGCCTGCCGCACGAGCGTGACGAATCGCCCGATGCGCAAGATATCCGCCCGCGCAAGATCATGCAGCAGGCGGCCAGCGACCTGGAACGCGGCCTGGTCGACACGGACCGCCACGCCCAGCCCGGCGTGGAAAAGGTCAAGCCGGCCGCGCCGCAGCAAGCCCGCCCCGACGCGCAACTGGAGCCAAAGAAGGCGCGCTGAATCGCATCCTCACGCAATGCTATTGTTCCGGAGTACGCCATGCACCGTTGCACCTGTTCCTTCCTACTGGCCGCTGTCTGCGGCACCTCGCTCGCCCACGCCCAGGCGCCCGCCATGCCAGTGGGCTTTGGCCCGCAACCCGCCCTGCCCGCGCCGGACAAGCAATTCATTCCCACCGTCAACGTGGCGCCCGTGCAGCGCTGGACGGCCGCGCAGCGCCCCGTGGTCGCGCCCGGCCTGGCCATCCAGGCTTATGCGCGCGACCTCGACCATCCGCGCTGGTTGTACGTCTTGCCGAATGGCGACGTGCTGGTGGCGGAAACGAACGCCCCGCCCAAGCCCGATGACAGCAAGGGCATCAAGGGTGCCATCATGCAGATGCAAATGAAAAAGGCGGGTGCCGCCACGCCCAGCGCCAACCGCATCACCCTGCTGCGCGGCCTTGACGCGAATGGCGTGGCGCAATCGCGCAGCGTGTTCCTGCAAGGACTGAACTCGCCATTCGGCATGGCCCTGGTGGGCAAGGAGCTGTACATCGCCAACTCGGATGCGCTGCTGCGCTTTCCCTACAAGGAAGGCCAGACGGCCATCACGGCGCCGGGCGTGAAGGTGATGGATTTGCCGGGCGGCTCCATCAATCACCACTGGACCAAGAACGTCGTCGCCAGTCCGGACGGCAAATTTCTCTATGTTTCCGTCGGCTCGAACAGCAATGTGGGCGAGAACGGCATGGCAGCCGAAGATGGCCGCGCCGCCATCTGGCAATTCACGCGCGCCACGGGCAAGGCACGCGTGTATGCCACGGGTTTACGCAATCCGAATGGCATGGCCTGGCAACCCAACACGGGCGCCCTGTGGACGGCCGTCAATGAGCGCGACGAGCTGGGCAACGACCTGGTGCCCGACTACATGACCTCGGTCAAGGACGGCGCCTTCTATGGCTGGCCCTACAGTTACTTCGGCCAGCACGTCGATGCGCGGATCAAGCCGCCGCGCCCCGACCTGGTGGCCACCGCCATCGCCCCCGACTATGCGCTGGGCGCGCACACGGCCTCGCTGGGCCTGGCATTCTATGACGGCGCCTTGCTGCCCGCCCGCTACAAGGGCGGCGCCTTCATCGGCCAGCACGGCTCGTGGAACCGCAAGCCTTTCAGCGGCTACAAAGTCATTCACGTGCCCTTCGCCAATGGCGTGCCCAGCGGCCAGCCACAGGATGTCGTCAGCGGCTTCCTCGACGAGAACGGCAAGGCGCAGGGGCGCCCCGTCGGCGTGGCCGTCGACAAGGCGGGCGCACTGCTGGTGGCGGACGACGTGGGCAATGTCATCTGGCGCGTGACGCCGGCCCGTTGAGCCTCCATCTGCCACAGTGTGACGCAACGAACGGAAGCGCAAAGGCAGGGCGCGCATGATGGACGTTCGAACCACGCAAGGAGTACATCATGAAAAAAGCAGGATCAGCCGTCTGGAGTGGCGGCCTTAAAGATGGCAAAGGGTTTATTTCCACCGAAAGTGGCGCGCTCGACAATGTGGCTTACGGCTTCAACACGCGCTTCGAAGACGGTCCCGGCAGCAATCCGGAAGAACTGATCGGCGCCGCCCATGCCGCCTGCTTCACCATGGCCCTGTCCGGCCAGCTGGGCGAGGCGGGCCTGCGCGCCACGGCCCTGAAAACCACGGCCGATGTCAGCCTGGAAAAAATCGATGGCAGCTATGCCATCACGGCCGTGCACCTGACCCTGGTGGCCACCATCCCCGGCGCCACCGATGAAGCGTTCCAGGACGCGGCCCTGCGCGCCAAGCTCGGCTGCCCCGTGTCCAAATTGCTGGCCACGGAAATCACCCTGGACGCCCGTCTGGAGTAAGTCCAGAGGCACTAACGCCACCGTCCGCTGCCGTCCCATCACCGGACGGTAGGGGCGGTCTCGGCAAGAAAGCCGTAAAGCGCATAAAATCCTGCCATTCCCCCATCATCATCAAGGATTCACGATGCGTATTTTGCACACCATGTTACGGGTCGGCGACCTGCAGCGCTCCATCGATTTTTACACCAAGGTCCTGGGCATGAAGTTGCTGCGCACCAGCGACAATCCCGAATACCAGTACACGCTGGCCTTCGTCGGCTACGGCTCGAACCCCGACCATGCGGAACTGGAACTGACGTATAACTATGGCACCACCAGCTACGAGCTGGGCACGGCGTATGGCCACATCGCCATCTCGGCCGACGACATCGTCGCCGCCTGCGATGCGGCACGCGCGAATGGCGGCAACGTCACGCGCGAACCGGGCCCCGTGAAAGGCGGCAACACCGTCATCGCCTTCATCACCGATCCGGACGGCTACAAGATCGAATTGATCGAGCGCAAGTTCGACGGCCAGGGCGGCGGCCTGTAATTGCTCAGCCTGGCCCGGCGGCCGTTGCAACGGCCGCGCGCAGCCAGGCGATGCCTGCATCACCGTCCGTGCGGCGGTGCCGTATCGCTTCAAACGCAAACGGCGCGATGGCAAACGGCGCCGCGTACAGCGCCAGCCCTTGCGCCGCGCTTGCCTGCAAGGCGCGCCGCGCCACTGTCAGGATCAAGTCAGTCCCCATCACGACCTCCGCTGCGACCGTCCAGTACGGCACACGCACGGCGATGCGGCGCGTCTGGCCCAGCTGGGCCAGGGCCGCATCGACTTCGGCCGCCATGCCGCCTTCGCTGGACGCCACCAGCACGTGCGGGCGCGCCAGATAGGTGTCCAGACTCAAGGTTTCGCCGTCTGCCAGGCTGGCAGGATCGAGCGCGCACACGAACGTTTCCTCAAATAAGGTTTCTCTATGTAACTGCTCGGGCAGTTGCGGGAACACGCCCAGCGCCAGATCGATCTCGCCATCCTGCACGCCGGCCACCACGGCTTGCCGGCTGGCATAGCTGACGGCCAGGTCGATGCCGGGCGCTTCCACGCGCAAGCGGCGCAGCAAAGCGGGCAAGAGCAACGCCGCGCCGTAATCCGACATGGCCAGACGAAACACGCGCTGCGCCGTGGCCGCCTCGAAGACGGCGCCACCGAGCACGGAGCGCACGCTTTGCAGGGCCTCGGCCAGCGGCCGCGCCAATGCCAGCGCGCGCGCCGTCGGCTGAAAGCCACCCTTGCCGCGCAGCAGCAGCGGATCGTCGAGCAGATGGCGCAGGCGCGCCAGCGCATGGCTGACGGCAGGCTGGCTCATGTGCAAGCGTTCGGCCGCGCGCGACAGGTGGCGCTCGCTGAGCAGCGCTTCCAGGATCACCAGCAAATTCAAATCGACGGACCGCAGATTATTCATTTGATGCATAGTTGTATGGCAAATTACGAATTGGATTTAATCATCACAGCATAATACGATGACGCCATCAACTCAACTGTGGGAGTCACACATGCATGGATGGATTACCGTATTTGCCCCGCTGGCCATGCTGGCCGGCGCCGTCGTCCCCTTCCAGGCGGGCGCGAATGCCGCGCTGGGCCGCAACCTGGGCCACCCGCTGTGGGCCACGCTCGCCTCGCTGGCCGTCAGCGCCGTACTCGCCTCGCTGGTGATGCTGGTCTGGCGCGTGCCGGCGCCCGATCTCCAGCTCGCCGTGCGCGGGCCGGGCTGGTCCTGGCTCGGTGGCGCGGCTGGCGTGTTTTACATTACGGCCGCGCTGATGCTGGCGCCGCGCATGGGGTCCGGCCCCTTCATGGCGGCCGTCATCGGCGGGCAAATGCTGGCCGCGCTGGCCATCGACCGCTACGGCTTGCTGGGCTTTGCCGTCAAGCATATTTCTCCGCTGCACTGGGCCGGCGCGGGCCTGGTGGTGGCCGGGGTCGTGCTCACTCAGATCGCCAACAGCCGCGCTGTATAAGCGGGCGCCAGGGCGAAAAAAAACCAGCGCCGTTGCCGGTGCTGGTTTTCATTCAGAGCAAGATCGCGCTTACTTGTCGAGCAAGGCGTTGACGGGCATCAAATCCGTTTCCTTCAGGGTGCCGGCCGCGGCCTTCAGGCGCAAGCCGTTCATGATGGTGTCGTAGCGCGCCTTCGACAGGTCTTTTTGCGTCGAGAACAATTGTTTCTGTGCATTCAACACGTCGATATTGATGCGCACGCCCACTTGATAACCGAGCTGGTTCGACTCGAGCGCCGATTTGCTCGACACTTCCGCCGCTTCCAGCGCCTTGACTTGCGCCAGGCCGCTGTTGACACCGAGGAAAGCCTGGCGCGCGCCCTGCGATGCCGTGCGGCGTGCCGTTTCCAGGTCGTTGCGCGCCTTGTTTTCCAGCGCGATCGACTCGCGCACCTTGCTGGTGACGGCAAAGCCGCTGAAGATCGGGATGCTCCACTGCACGCCGATGGCGTTATTGTTGTTGCCGTTGCCATTGCCGCCACCCGAGGAATAGCTATGGCCCGCGTTGGCGATCAGGTCCAGGGTCGGGTAGTGGCCGGCGCGGTTGCGGCCGATGTCGCGCTTGGCCGATTCCACATTGAACTGCGCCGTGACGACGCCGTAGTTCTGCTCTTCGGCGGACGCCACCCACGGCTCGACGGCAGCCGGTTCCGGCGCGCTGATGACCACGCCCGTGCGCATCGGCGCCAGCGACGTTGGCGCTTCGCCGATGATGGTTTGCAAGGCGCTGCGCTTGTTGGCCAGGTCATTGATGGCGGCAAATTCCTGCGCCACCACCAGGTCGTAGGCCGCTTGCGCTTCGTGCGTGTCGGTGATCGTTTGCGTGCCGACTTCGAAGTTGCGCTTGGCCGATGCCAGCTGTTCCGTCGTGGCGACTTTTTGCGCCTGCGTGGCGCCCAAGTTGTCTTGCGCGCTGAGCACGTCGAAATACGCCTGCGCCACGCGCGTGATCAGGTCTTGCTGGACTTGCGCAAATTGCGCTTCAGCAATCGCTTGCGCCAGCTTGCTTTGCTGGTAGGTTTCCCAGCGATCCCAGCGGAACAGCGGTTGCGCCAGGGTCAGGTTGTAGCTGTTCGTGCGCACGTTGACGGATGGCGAGGTGATCTTGTTGCCGCCATTGTTCTGGACGATTTGCTCCTGATTGCCGCGCGTATTGCTGCCCGAGGCGGAGATTTGCGGCAGCAAGCCTGCCATCCCCTGCGGAACCCGCTCCATCCCGGCCGACAGGGCCGCGCGCGCACTGGCGTACTGCGCGTCATTGGCCAGCGCCTGCTGGTACACCTGGATGAGATCGGCCGCCTGCGCTTGCAGCGAGCATGTCATCGAGACAAAGGCGCTGGTCATCAGCACGGCGATTAGGGGTTTCCGCATTGCATTTCTCCGTTGGAGTCGTCAAAAGTTGATGGAATCAAAAATCTGCTACCGCTTGCCTTGCGCCCGCCGGATGAGCGGGGTACAGGCCTCCGCAGGCATGCAGGAAAACATGCCTGGGTGCATCTACTGCAACATAATTTAGTATTTAGGCATCGCGCTGTCGACTTGCAGCGCCCAGGCATGCACGCCGCCCGTCAAATTACTGATCTTGCCAAAACCATTGCGCTCCAGGAAGGCCGCCACCTGCATGCTGCGCATGCCGTGATGGCAGATGCAGACGATCTCGGCATCTTCATCGAGGTCATCGATGCGCGCAGGAATCGAGTTCATCTGCATCAGGATGGCACCGTCGAGGTGGCACAGGTCAAACTCCCACTGTTCCCGCACATCGAGCAAGAACGGACGCGGACGGGAAGGGTCAGCCAGCCAGGCGGCCAGCTGCGGTGCACTCAAATGCTCCATCGAATCAGAACTGAAAATGCGACGGCGCCACGGCTTGCAGCGGCGTGACATTGGTTTCAAACAGCTTGCGCGTGTCGTAAGCCTTCTCCGAGCTGCGCGTGATCAGGTGCGCCGACATGATCGGCGCTTCGCCGATGATGGCCAGGATGCGGCCGCCGACTTTGACTTGTTGCAACAGTGCTTCCGGCAACACGGCCAGGGAGCCGGACACGACGATCACGTCGTACGGTGCGCCCTTGCTCCAGCCCTGGGCGCCGTCGCCCAGTTCCACGGTGACGTTCGTCACGCCGTTGGCGGCCAGGTTCTGCTCGGCCAGGGTTTTCAATTGGGGAACGATTTCCACGGTCGTCACATGACGCGCCTTGTGCGCCAGCAAAGCGGCCATGTAGCCGCTGCCGGTGCCGATCTCCAGCACATTTTCATGCTTCTTGACGGCGACGTCTTGCAAAATGCGCGCTTCCAGCTTTGGCGTCAACATGCATTCGCCGCCGCCCAGTGGAATTTCCGTATCGACGAAGGCCAGGTTTTTATAGGCGGCCGGCACGAAATCTTCACGCTTGACCACGTTCAACAGCTCCAGCACGTCGAGATCCAGTACGTCCCATGGACGGATCTGCTGTTCGATCATATTGAAGCGGGCTTGTTCGATATTCATCTTTGGACTCGGTAAGTGAAGTAATAATCCGCCATTTTATCGTTGAACTGGCTGAAAGCACATGTTAACCATAAAGGCGGGGAATGGAGGAAATTTGCGACGATCTGCAGATTTGGGGGGGCGAACCTTGGAAAAGGGGCAACTGAACGGTTGTAGCCAGGCCCGGCGCATCAGCTTTTTCCGGGCGACTCCACCTGCAGGCTGCGCACGCTCATGTCGATAAACGCATCCATGTAGGCGAGCGGATCGATATTCTTGACCTCGCATGGCAGGTAGGAGTGCGTCCACATCATCAGCATGGTGACGGGTGCGCTGAGGATGGTGCTGACCAGCACGGCATCGACCTGGCGGAATTCGCCGCGCTGCATGCCCCGCTCCAGCAGGCTGACGATCAGCGCATTGCCGCGCGTGACGACTTCTTCGTTGTAAAACTGCGCCAGTTCCGGGAAATTGTTCGCCTCGGCCAGCATCAGCTTGGTCAAGCCGGCCAGTTTCGTGGCGCCGAACTCTTCCCACCACTGCATCATCACCTTGCGCAACAACTCGGCGCTGCTGCTGTCCGAGGCGGCCATGCTGTCTTCCGCCTCGCCGATCGACTGCACGATATTGTCGCGCACCACGGCCTTGAACAGCTCTTGCTTGTTCTCGAAGTACAGGTACAGGGTGCCTTTCGACACGCCGGCCCGCTTGGCCACATCCTCCAGGCGCGTCGATGCGAAGCCCCGTTCGACAAACAGGTCGAGGGCGGCGGCGAGCAATTCCTGCGGGCGGGCATCCTTGCGCCGCTCCCAGCGGGGCTTGGTATCAATCGGGGCTTGCATGTATCTTTCCAAGTAACTTACTTTTGAGTCATTAATAGTAGACCTGTCTACCGCCAAGGTCAAGCACAGGCCATGCGCGCAGCGCGGGGCACCGCGCGGCACGCCGAACACGGGTATTGTACGCTGCGTGCCGGCGTTGGCGACACCTCCCCTGGCGCCGGACCTCAGGCGCCGGTTGAACCAGAATGCGTTTCAGCCCCCGTTTTGCGCAGTTCATCGCATTTGCGTTCAGTAAAGATAGGCGCTTTGCTATCTTGTCATCGACAGCACGGCAGCCGCGGCGCGGCAGCCGGCTTTTTTCTTGTCCTAAACTATCATAAAGGAAACACCATGCGTACCTTGCTGGCCCTGTGCTGTGCCGCTGCCCTTGGCGGTTGCGCCATCGTCATCAACCCCAACGATGGCGAAGTGCGCTATGCCGACGCGGGTGCCATCCAGGGCAACGAGCAAGTGAGCCGCGACGTGCGCCAGGTCAGCACCATCAACACGCTCGACATCGACAGCATGAAGCGCATCGATATGAAAATCGATGTGCGCGTCGGCCCGGCGACCTCGCTGGTGATCGAAGCGGACAGCAATCTGCAGCCGCGCATTCATAGCGAAGTGAGCGGCAATACCCTGCGCATCTGGAGCGATACGAACATTCGCAGCAGCAATGGCATTCACGTCATCTACACGACGCCGCAATTGAGGAAGATCAACATCTCCGGCTCGGGCCGCCTGGTGGCCAGCGGTTTCAATGGCGAAGATTTCAGCCTGGAGCAGCGCGGTTCGATGAAGAGCGAATTGTCGGGCGCGGTAGGCCGCTTCGACGTGGCCAACAATGGCTCGGGCAGCATCAACGCGGCGGCCCTTGCCAGCGGCAACACGGATGCGGTGCAGAACGGTTCGGGCAACATCCAGCTGGGCAACCTGCGCGGCGAACGCATCAACGTGGCCGTCAATGGCTCGGGCAGCATCAGCGCCAGCGGCACCGTGCAGCGCCTCGACGCCAACGTGAATGGCTCGGGCGACATCAACCTGGCCGCCCTGCGCAGCGACGTTGCCTATCTGGTGAGCAACGGTTCCGGCGACATCGATGTCACCGTCCAGAATGAGGTCAATGCCCGCGCCAGCGGTTCCGGCCGCATCACCGTGCATGGCGATCCGGCCCGCCGCACCCTGTCGGGCAAGCGCGTCAGCATCGTGCGCTAATCGCGCTCTGGCGAAACACGCGGGCCGGCTTGCTATACTGTCGGCCCCTGTCCCTTTTCACTCATCGCCATGCCATCCCCCGCCGTTTCCCTGGCATGCCGCCCATCCTGCGGCGCCTGCTGCACCGCACCGTCCATCACCAGCCCGATTCCCGGCATGCCGCATGGAAAACCTGCGGGCGTGCGCTGCGTGCAGCTGGCCGACGACAACCGCTGCAAGATCTTTGGCCAGCCGCAGCGGCCCGCGTTTTGCGGCGGCTTGCAGCCATCGGCAGAGATGTGCGGCAGCAGCCGCGAACATGCCATCCGCTGGCTGGGCGAGCTGGAACAGGCAACGACACCGCACAACTGATACGCGCACAGGTCACCGTCCGCTATGTTTTCATGCCACGCTGACCTGCATACGCGGCAAAAATGAATGGCTTTGCCGCATCAAGTTCCGCGATCGTGCTGATACTGATCTCCAGATTACCCGTGCCCCAATGCCCGATGGCGGTCACGTCGCGCGCTTTTGGCAGGACGTGCAATACGGGGGCCGGGTCGACGTGCAAATACAGCACGAGGCAATTCTTCTTGTGTATTACCACCGTCGCAAAGTTCTTCAACCGTTTGAAAGCCAGGTACAAACGCAGCTCTTTACGTTCAACGTCATCCCCCAGCGACATCGTGTAATCCTCTAGCGAGGCCAGCAACTGACGCATAGGCTCCGACAGACCTGCCAGTATGTCCACAAATGCCTTGTCCGGTCCCGTTGACTTGTTCGTGCCCACCTCTGCCAGTCCGGCTGCCATCGTTTCCAACCTGGCGGGCGCCGATGTCTGCCGCTTGGAAGGGCTTTTCTTTGTTGCTGGATCCATGCCAGCGCTTGCGGACTCAAGAAGAAGCAGATCCTCTGCAAATCGGCGATAGCGGATAAGTTCGATCGTCCGGCCTATCTGCTGGACGGCATGGCTATCGAACTTGGTAAAGTCAGCCGCAATGCAAATCACCCGCGGCGCGCTCCAGTCGATTGCCTCCGATGCCAGCTTGCCTAGCTTATCGAGGACCAGCAGTTGAAAGTCGGCCTGATGGTCCATCAACCAGTCCAGGTAGTACAAGCCTTGATTGATGACATTTTCACCAACCGACCGTTTGTACTCAAGAATGACCGGGCAATTGTTCTCATCCAATCCAAGGGAATCGATGCGGCCAGCGTGCGTCTTGCCGGTCGAATACTCGCTCGCCAGAAAACGGATACTCAGCAAAGTATCGAGGTTTGCCTCAATCAAGGTCTGCAATGGCTTTTCCAGGTCCGATGCGCTACCTTGCAGTTCCTGGGCTTGGCCATGGGCCAACTTGAAAAGTTTAATGTCGCTCATCCGTCTGTTTCCCTTATTCCTCGGCAAGCAAACACCAAGGTGCATCAAGATATCGGCGATGAGCATAAACGTAAATTTATCTTTTTTGCAAATTCATTTGCAACAGGGATACGGCGGGCAGTCCCTGCCCGCTCCGATCCCGGGCACGATGTCCGCATCAGGTAAACGTTGACGGGCTTTGCACGTTTGCGTATATTTATGCGCATTCATGCACGTTTTAGGAATAGACCCATGTCCGCCACCCTGCTCCTCAAACAACGCCATGCGCTGATCCAGCAACAATTGCACGCCGACGGCCGCGTGCTGGCGCTGGACCTGGCGCGCCAGCTCGACGTGTCCGAAGATACGATACGGCGCGACCTGCGCGAGATGGCGGCGGCCGGCCTGTGCCAGCGCGTGTATGGCGGCGCCCTGCCGCTGGCGCCCGACGGCGGCACCTTGACCCAGCGCAAACAGGAAGCGCCGGAACGCAAGGCGCGCCTGGCGCAGGCCGCCGTGTCCCTCGTGCGCGCCGGCCAGGTGCTGTTTCTCGATGCGGGCTCGACCAATCTGGCCATCGCCGGCGCCTTGCCAGAGTTGGCGCTCACTGTCATCACCAACGCGCCCGCGATTGCCATGGCGCTGATGGAACGCCCGGAAATCGAGCTGATCATGGCTGGCGGCAGGGTTGACCGCCGCGCGGGCGCCAGCCTGGGACCGCAGGCGTTGCGCACGGTCGAGCGCATGCATCCCGACCTGTGTTTCCTCGGTGCCTGCGGCGCCGACGCGGACGCGGGCGTGACGGCGTTCAACTATGACGAGGCCGAATTCAAGCGCAGCATCGCCGGCGCCAGCAAGGCCGTCGTCGTCGCCGTCACCAGCGACAAGCTGGGCACGGCCGCCCCCTTCGGCGTGCTGGCCACGGGCTTGCTGCAGCACCTGGTGCTCGAAGCCGATGCCGACGCGGCCCATGTGGCCGCCTTTCAACGGCTGGGCGTGCAAGTGTTGCGCGCCCGCGCCTGATGTTATCCAACCGACTCTTGAAAAGCTCTCCCATGCATCTCACCGGTACCCTGCAACAACGCGCCACGCGCCTGGTCTTCTTCGCCGCCGGCCTCGGCATGGCCGCCTGGGCGCCCTTGGTTCCCTACGCCAAGTCGCGCCTGGGCCTCGACGAGGCCACCCTCGGCATCTTGCTGCTGTGCCTGGGCGCCGGCTCGCTGTGCGCCATGCCGTTTACGGGCATGCTGTCAAGCCGCTTCGGCTGCCGCAAGGTCATCGTCGGCGCCGGCCTGTTGTTGATCGCCATCCTGCCCGGCCTGGCGCTGGCCGCCACGCCGCTGCAACTGGGCCTGGTGCTGCTGGTGTTCGGCGCGGCCATGGGCACGTTCGACGTGGCCATCAACATCCAGGCCGTGATCATTGAAAAGGCCAATGGCGGCGCCATGATGTCGGGCTTTCATGCGCTGTTCAGCGTGGGCGGCTTCGCCGGTGCGGCCTGCATGGCCCTGCTGCTGTGGCTGGGCCTGACACCGGCCTGGTCCTGCGTGGTCGTGATGCTGCTGCTGTGCGGCGTGCTGGGTGCGGCGCAAGGCCATCTGCTGCCGACGGCGTCCGCCTCGGGCGAAAAGACGCCGCTGTTCGTCATGCCGCATGGCGCCGTCATTTTCATCGGCTTGCTGTGCTTTATCGTCTTCCTGGCCGAAGGCGCGATTCTCGACTGGAGCGCCCTGTTCCTCACCACCACGCGCGGCGTGGAGGAAGCCAAGGGCGGCCTCGGCTACGCCGCCTTCGCCATCGCCATGACGCTGGGCCGCTTCACCGGTGACAAGGTGGTCAGCCGCTTTGGCGGCAAGCGGGTGCTTACTGTTGGCGGCTTGTGCGCGGCGGCAGGCTTCTTCCTGGCAGTGCTGGCGCCGCACGCCAGCCTGGCCATGGCCGGCTTCGTGCTGATCGGCCTGGGCGCGGCGAACATCGTGCCCATCCTGTTCACGGCCGCCGGCAACCAGCGCGCCATGCCGGCCAGCCTGGCGGTGGCGGCCATCACCACCATCGGCTATGCCGGCATCCTGGCCGGTCCGGCCGTCATCGGTTTTGTCGCGCACGCCACCAGCCTGAATATCGCCTTCGCCATGCTGGGCGCGGCCCTGCTGCTGGTGGCGGCCAGCGCGCGCCTGGTGGCGCCGGCAAAACAGGTTTCCTGATCCTGCCTCTTGCCTGGCGGACGGCACTAAAAAGCACCGTCCGTCAGCGCCCAAATCAGGTCGGCAAGCCGCTGTCGTGGTAAGCTTCGACCCCGCGCGCATTGCTGGCGCCACGCGCTCACCCCATCCTGCCACTTATACCCGTACTTATACTCTTTTATACATCTATGGATCTCATTCTTGCGTTAAAAGCCATCATCATGGGGCTGGTCGAAGGTTTTACCGAATTCCTGCCGATTTCCTCCACCGGACACTTGATCCTGGCCGGCAGCCTGCTCGACTTTACCAAGGATGTCTCGAAAGAAGTCATGGATGTCTTCGAGATCGCCATCCAGGCCGGCGCCATCCTGGCAGTGTGCTGGGAATACCGCCAGCGCATCGGCAGCGTGCTGTCCACCTTCAGCACCGAGGTCAAATCGCGCAAGTTCGTGCTGAACGTGGCCATCGCCTTCCTGCCGCTGGCCGTCATCGGACTGGCGATTGGCAAGATGATCAAACATGCGCTGTTCAAGCCCGTGCCGGTGGCCATGGCCTTCATCATCGGCGGCATCATCATCCTGCTGGTGGAGCGCCGCGCGCGCACCAACCCCGTCACCGTGCGCGTCAACTCGGTCGATGAAATGACCGCGCTCGACGCCTTGAAAGTGGGTTGCGCGCAGGCGTTCGCGCTGATTCCCGGCACCAGCCGTTCCGGCTCGACCATCATCGGCGGCATGCTGCTGGGCCTGTCGCGCAAGACGGCTACCGAATTCTCGTTCTTCCTGGCCATCCCGACCTTGCTGGCCGCCACCGCCTATTCTCTGTACAAAGCGCGCGACATCCTGTCGGCCACCGACGTGCCCCTGTTCGGCCTGGGCACCGTGGCCGCCTTCATCTCCGCCTTCCTGTGCGTGCGCTGGCTGCTGCGTTACATCAGCTCGCACGACTTCACGTTTTTTGCCTGGTACCGCATTGTGTTTGGCTTGCTGGTCCTGGCCAGCGCCCACTACGGCTGGGTTGTTTGGGCAGAATAAGGCACTATGAATCAAGATCTTAACCAGCGCGCGCTGCACCTGCTGCAAACCGTTTTCGGCTATCCGGCCTTCCGCGGCCAGCAAGCCGACATCGTCGACCACGTCAGCCATGGCGGCGACGCGCTGGTGCTGATGCCCACGGGCGGCGGCAAGTCGCTGTGCTACCAGATTCCCGCGCTGCTGCGCGATGGCGTGGGCGTTGTCGTCTCGCCGCTGATCGCGCTGATGCAGGACCAGGTGGACGCGCTGGAGGAAGTCGGCGTGCGCGCCGCCTTCCTCAATTCCACGCAAACCTACGAAGAAGCGAGCCGCATCGAGCGCCTGGTGCGCACGGGCGGCATCGACGTCGTCTACGTGGCGCCCGAGCGCCTGATGACGCAGCGTTGCTTGGACCTGTTCCAGGCGTCGAAGATCTCCCTGTTCGCCATCGACGAGGCGCATTGCGTGGCCCAGTGGGGCCATGACTTCCGTCCCGAATACATCAAGCTGTCGGTGCTGCACGAGCAGTTCCCGGACGTGCCGCGCATCGCGCTCACGGCCACGGCCGACCCGCAGACGCGCGCCGAAATCGCCCTGCGTTTGCAGCTGGAAGACGCGCGCCAGTTCGTCTCGTCCTTCGACCGTCCCAACATCCGCTACCAGATCGTGGAAAAGGCGAATGGCCGCAAGCAGCTGCTCGACTTCATCAACACGGAACACACGGGCGACTGCGGCATCGTCTACTGCCTGTCGCGCAAGAAGGTCGAAGAGACGGCGGAATTTTTGAACCAGAGCGGCATCCGCGCCCTGCCGTACCACGCCGGCATGGAGTACGCCAAGCGCAGCGCCAACCAGGCGCGCTTCCTGCGCGAAGAAAACATCGTCATGGTCGCCACCATCGCCTTCGGCATGGGCATCGACAAGCCCGACGTGCGCTTCGTGGCGCATCTGGATCTGCCGAAAAGCATCGAGGGCTATTACCAGGAAACGGGTCGCGCTGGCCGCGACGGCATGGCCGCCAACGCCTGGATGGCGTACGGCTTGCAGGACGTGGTGCTGCAGCGGCGCATGATCGACGAATCGGAAGCGGACGACACCTTCAAGCGCGTGCTGGGCGTGAAACTCGACGCCATGCTGGGCCTGTGCGAAACGCTCAGCTGCCGCCGCATGCGCTTGCTCGAATACTTCGGCGAACCGGCTTCGCCGTGCGGCAATTGCGACACCTGCCTGGTACCGCCCGTGTCCTTCGACGGCACCGTGCCCGTGCAAAAACTGCTGTCGGCCATCTACCGCGTCGACCAGCGCTTCGCTGGCGGCCACGTGATCGACGTGCTGCGCGGCGTGGAATCGGAACGCATCAAGACCTGGCACCACGATTCCTTGTCCGTCTTCGGCATCGGCTCGGACCTGGGCGAAGCGGAATGGAAAGCCATCCTGCGCCAGGCCATCGCACTGGGCCTCGTCTCGGTCGACCATGAACAATACAGCTCGCTGAAACTGACGGACGCCTCGCGCCCCGTGCTCAAGGGCGGCCAGAAAGTGCAGCTGCGCCAGTACCAGAAACCGGTCAAAACCAGCAAGCGCAGCACCAGCGTGGCGAAAGGCTATGTCGAGACGGACCTGTCGACCAGCGAGCAGGCGATCTTCGACAAGCTGCGCTGGTGGCGCGTGGAGACGGCGCGCACGCACAATGTGCCCGCCTACGTCATCTTCGTCGACGCCACCCTGCGCGAAATCGCCAAGGCCAAACCCACCTCGCTCGAGCAGATGCGCGGCGTGAGCGGCGTGGGCGAGAAAAAACTGGCCTCGTACGGCGACGAAATCGTCGCCATGATCCTGGAGATGATGTGATGGAAGCACTCTCGCCCGACCTGATCTATCAGGCCGTGACAATCCTCGGCGCCCGGCCCGATGCCGACGACGCGCTGGAAGCGCAAGTCCGTGCCCTGGTCGGCGACGACCTTACCGTGCGCCGCCTGGCCGACGTGGTGCCGGAAGCCTTCGGCCTGGTGCTGGCGTCGCACCTTCCCGGCGCCGAAAACATGACCTTGCCCGACACCTTCCGCGCCCAGGACGAGGACGGCGAGTGGGTGGAATTCCCCCTGCGCCGCGAGCCGATCTTTGTCGTCGCCCTGGACATCGCCCAGCACACCTTCCACAACGGCCCGCGCGCGCTGCTGCAGAACCTGGCCGAACGCAGCTCCCTGCTGTCGGCCATCAACAAGGGCCTGAACGCGGGCGGCTCGCTCGATGGCACGACGCTTGGCCCGCCGTCCTTCTTCGGCCTGCCCGCCGCGCTGTACCAGGCGGCGGCATCGCCCGATACGCCCTGACCACTTTACTTTGCCCCTGCCCTTGATAACGGAACGCTGCCGCGATGGAAACCAAATGGCTGGAAGACTTCATCTCGCTCGCTGAAACGCATAATTTCAGCCGTTCCGCGGCCCTGCGCCACGTCACCCAGCCAGCCTTTTCGCGGCGCATCCAGTCGCTGGAAAACTGGCTCGGCATCGACCTGGTCGACCGCACCTCGTATCCCACGCGCCTGACGCCGGCCGGCGCCGTGTTTTACGAGCAGGCACTGGAAATGCTGGGGCAGATCAACGGCGTGCGCGCCCTGTTGCGCGGCAAGCGGGCGGCCACGCAAACGAGCGTCGATTTCGCCGTGCCGCACACCCTGTCGCTGACCTTCATGCCGAAGTGGCTGACGGCGCTGGAAGAGGGTTTTGCACCGATCAACAGCCGTTTGATGGCACTGAACGTGCACGACGCGGTGCTGCAACTGGTCGACGGCGGCTGCGACCTGCTGCTGTGCTATCACCATCCGCGCCAGCCGGTGCAGCTCGACCCAGGCCGCTACGACATGCTGGTGATGGGCCGCGAAACCGTGCGCGCGTATGCGCGCTGCGGCCAGGACAAGGTGCCGGACTTCGTCCTGCCCGGCAGCGCCAAGGCACCGCTGCCCTTCCTCTCCTACACCAGCAATGCCTACCTGGGACGCATGGTGGAATTGCTGGTGGCCGATGCCAAGGCCCCCCTGTTCCTGGAAACCTGCTACGAAACGGACATGGCCGAAGGCCTCAAAATGATGGCGCTGGAAGGGCGCGGCATCGCCTTCCTGCCCGAATCGGCCGTCATGCGCGACGTCAAATACAAGCACCTGGCGCGCGCCGACGGCGGCGCGCCAGGCTGGGAAATCGAGCTGGAAATCCGGCTGTACCGCGAACGCCCGTCAAGCCTGCGTCCCGGCAAGCAGATCGTCGAAAGCCTGTGGCAGTACCTGGTGCAGGCACAGGAAAATGCCGCGCGCGGCGGAAAAAAACGCCGGCGCGCGGCTGTCACCGCAACGCCATCCTGATCTCCTAACTATGCAATAAATGCATAACCGGATGCGCACAAAGCATTGGCCGGGGCATGAGGCTATCGCCTACGATGCGGTTCCGCTGCGCGCAGCTGCATCCCGGTTGCGCCTCTAACGTATTCGTATTGTCAGGAGCTTTCAAGCATGACCAGCAAGCACGCACTTCCTTCCTACCTCAATCCTGAAGACCTGGGCCCATGGGGCGTCTACCTCGAGCAGATCGACCGCGTTACGCCGTACCTGGGCAACCTGTCGCGCTGGGTGGAAACGCTGAAGCGTCCAAAGCGCATCCTGACGGTCGACGTGCCTATCGAGCGCGACGACGGCAGCATTGCCCACTACGAAGGCTACCGCGTGCAGCACAATCTGTCGCGCGGCCCAGGTAAAGGCGGCGTGCGCTTCCACCAGGACGTGACCTTGTCGGAAGTGATGGCCCTGTCGGCCTGGATGACGGTCAAGAATGCAGCGGTCAACGTGCCATACGGCGGCGCCAAGGGCGGTATCCGTGTCGATCCGAAGACCCTGTCGCGCAACGAGCTGCAACGCCTGACGCGCCGCTACACGAGCGAGATCAGCATGATCATCGGACCGAACAAGGATATTCCGGCGCCGGACGTCAACACGAATGAACAAGTCATGGCGTGGATGATGGACAGCTACGCCATGATCGGCGGCAATATGTCGACCGGCGTGGTGACGGGCAAACCGATCTCGCTGGGCGGCAGCCTGGGTCGCCGCGATGCGACGGGCCGCGGCGTGTTCGTCGTCGGTTGCGATGCGGCCGCCAAGGTCGGCATGTCGCTCGAAGGCGCGAAAGTCATCGTGCAAGGTTTCGGCAACGTGGGCGGCGTCGCCGCACGCATGTTCGCGGAAGCCGGTTCGAAAATCGTCGCGGTACAAGACCACAAGACCACCGTGGTGCATGCGGGCGGTTTGAACATCCCGCAATTGCTGGCACACGTGGCCGAAGTGGGCAGCGTCGAAGGCTTCCCGGGCGCCGAGGCATTCGTGCCACGCGAAGATTTCTGGGGCATCGATTGCGACATCCTGATCCCGGCCGCGCTGGAACAGCAGATCACGGCTGAACGCGCGCAAGTCATCCGCGCCAAGATCATCCTGGAAGGCGCCAATGGCCCGACCCTGCCGGCAGCGGACGACATCCTGACCGACCGCGGCGTATTGATCGTGCCGGACGTGCTGGCCAACGCCGGCGGCGTGACCGTCAGCTACTTCGAGTGGGCACAGAACTTCTCGAGCTTCTTCTGGACCGAAGAAGAAATCAACAGCCGCCTGACGCGCATCATGCGCGAAGCGTTTGACGCGGTATGGCAAGTGTCGCAAGAAAAGAAAGTGTCGATGCGTACCGCCACCTTCATCCTGGCGTGCACCCGCGTGCTGCAGGCGCGCGAAGTGCGCGGCCTGTACCCTTGATGGCTGCCTGAGAAAAAGCCCAGGGCGTTGTTGCCGTGCCTAGCCCTGGGCATTTTTCAGGCGCTATCGGCTTGCTGGCACCTCATTAAAAAATCCCGCCACACTGACGTGTGAGCGGGATGTTTTCATGGGCGGCGCGTGTCAACTCTTACCAGACAAGGCACTGAAAAACTGACGGGATCTTTCACTCAATCCAGCACCTTCAGGCATACTATTAATATAAACACAAATAGGAATAGCCATGAGCCGAATTTTAATATCCGGAAAAACTGGCCAGGTTGGCTATGAACTGGAACGCAGCCTGCAAGGCCTGGGAGAAATTATCGCGCTTGATCGCCGTCAAATGGACTTGAGCGATCTGCAGCAGGTGCGGGACGTCATTCGCAGTGTGAAGCCGACGCTGATCGTCAACCCGGCCGCCTATACTGCGGTCGACCAGGCCGAGCGTGAACCAGAACTGGCACTGCGCATCAATGGCGAAGCCCCGGGCGTCATGGCGGAGGAAGCCAGGAAACTCGGCGCCACGCTGATACATTACAGCACCGACTACGTATTCGACGGTACCAAGGACGGTGCCTACCTGGAAACTGATCCCCCTTGCCCGGTGAATATTTACGGCAGCAGCAAACTGGCGGGCGAACAGGCCATTCAAGCCACCGGCGTGCGCCACCTTATCCTACGCACCAGTTGGGTGTACAGCACGCATGGTAAAAACTTCCTGCTCACCATGCGCCGCCTGGCCCAGGAACGCGAGGCGCTGAACATCGTTTCGGATCAATTCGGCGCCCCGACCTGGAGCCGCACCATCGCCGACACCACCGCACACATCGTCGCGCAAAGCCTGTGCGCCGCCGACCAGCAGGCGTGGTGGGACCGGCACACCGGCCTCTACCACCTGGCGGCGCAAGGAAAAACCACGTGGTTTGGTTTTGCCGAAGCGATCATGGCACATGCATCGGTGACGAAAAAGCCGCAGTTGTCGCCGATACTGGCGTCGCAGTATCCGCTGCCGGCGCAGCGTCCTGCCAATTCGCTACTGTCGTCGCAAAAGCTGATGGACACCTTTTGCAGCTTGCCGAACTGGCATGATGCATTGCTGCTATGCCAGAACTAAATACATCGGCCATTCTTCAGGCAAGGTAGCCCTGGGGATTCTGATGCTGCCAGCGCCAGTGCTCAGCGCACATGTCGTCGATGTTTTTCTGCGCTTGCCAGCCCAGCAGTTCACGCGCCTTGTCGGCCGAGGCGTAGCGGCTGGCGATGTCGCCAGGGCGACGCGGCACGATGTCGTACGGCACGGCGCGGCCGCTGGCGGCCTCGAAGGCCCGTACTGTGTCGAGCACGCTGTAGCCATGGCCCGTGCCCAGGTTGACGGTAAAGCCCCCCCTCGGTGGCAAACAGGCGGTGCAGCGCCGCCACATGGCCCAGCGCCAGGTCGACCACGTGGATATAGTCGCGCACGCCCGTGCCGTCCGGCGTGGCATAGTCGTTGCCGAACACGGCCAGGCGCTCGCGGCGGCCCACGGCCACCTGGGCGATGAAGGGCATCAGGTTGTTCGGAATGCCGGCAGGATCTTCGCCGATCAAGCCACTGGCGTGCGCGCCCACCGGGTTGAAGCAGCGCAAGACCCCTGCCTGCCACTGAGGATCGGCCGCGACCAGGTCACCCAGGATCTGCTCGACCATCAGCTTGGAACGGCCATACGGGTTGGTCACGGACAGGCGCGACGTTTCCAGGATGGGCAAGGCTTCCGGATCGCCATATACGGTGGCCGACGAACTGAACACAAAACGCTTCACGTTCGCCGCCGCCAGCACTTCCAGCAGCGCCACCGTGCCCGTCACGTTGTTGTCCATCTACCTCAACGGTCGCGCCACGGATTCCCCCACCGCCTTCAATCCGGCGAAATGGATCACCGCATCGATGGCGTGTTCGCGCAGGATGGCGGCCATGGCGGCACGGTCGCGCACGTCAGCCTCGTAAAACGGCACGCTCTTGCCGGCAATGCGCTCGATGCGGCTCATCGCTTCACGCGCGCTATTACACAGATTATCCACGGCGACCACCTCGAAGCCGGCGGCAAGCAATTCAACGCAAGTGTGCGAACCGATGAACCCGGATGCGCCGGTGACAAGTATTTTCTTGGTCATAATGCCAATCAATGCAAAAAATACAAGACCAACGGAATTTCCCTGGCTTGGCTCGTCCGCGCAAGGCAGGCTGAACAATAAAAAAGCCTGCGACGTCACCGCGGCAGGCTTGTTTTATGCATACGGATACGGTCAGGCATGCTGTCAACGCCTGTTTATTTCTTGATGAATACCAGATCCCACACGCCATGGCCCAGCTTCAAGCCGCGGTTTTCAAACTTGGTCAGAGGGCGGTACGCGGGCTGTGGCGCGTAACCATCGGCGCTATTGCGCAATTGCGGCTCGGTGCCCAGCACATCCAGCATCTGCACCGCATAATCTTCCCAGTCCGTGGCGCAATGCAGATAGCCACCTGGCGCCAGGCGATCGGTCAGCTGCTTGACGAATGGCGACTGGATCAGGCGGCGCTTGTTGTGGCGCGCCTTGTGCCATGGATCGGGGAAAAACACGTGGATGCCGGCCAGCGAATTGGCCGGAATCATGTGCGTCAGTACTTCCACTGCGTCGTGCTGCAGCAGGCGCAGGTTCGTCAGCGATTCCTCGCCGATCAGTTTCAACAGGCTGCCGACGCCGGGGGTATGCACTTCGACGCCGATGAAATCTTTCTCCGGCATGGCCTTGGCGATATGCGCCGTGGTGGCGCCCATGCCAAAGCCGATTTCCAAGATGACGGGCGCCTTGCGGCCGAAAACCTGCTCGAAATCCACAGACTCCTTGGTGAAAGGCAACAGGAACTGCGGACCCAGCGTCTCAAGCGCGCGCGCCTGCGCCACGGAGAGCCGTCCCGCGCGGGTCACGAAACTGCGGATGCGGTGTTCGGTCGGATCGTACATCATTGGCCGCGCTGGGCCGTTTGCTGGGGTATCTGAAGACATGGGAATGAAGAAAATAGTGGCCGCGCCGCACGAAGCCAGGCGCCAGCAGAAAATGGAGCGGGTGAAGGGAATCGAACCCTCGTCGTAAGCTTGGGAAGCTTCTGCTCTACCATTGAGCTACACCCGCGAAGCCTGCATTTTACGCGGGATGGGAAGGACTTGGCAAACTCCCGGCGATGTTCACCTCGCTGAAGCCGGCATCAGTACGAGTCACAAAACATTTGCTGAACCACCGATAGCGAGCTGATTTTGTTGACATGGAACAACGTCAATCACAGTCTTCAAAGGGAGTTGCCTGACTATTAGATTAAAATACAATGAATTATTGCATCCATCAATGGTGCAATGCAGACTAGCAGGGGAAATGTTGCTACAATCATGTGATAGTTTAGTATTTCCCCTGTTCAACCTAAAAGGATATCCCCATGAAGAAAATTCTGATCGCTTCGGCAATCCTGTTCGCTTCGACGCAAGCATTTGCTCAAACCACCGCTCCAGTTGGCGGCGCTCCTGTGCCACCAGCAGCTGCTCCTGCAGCTGGCGCTACCGGTGCAGCTGCCGGCGGCACCGTTGCCGGCCTGAGCACCAGCGCCCTGATCGCAATCGGCGCAGCCGTTGCCGTTGTAGCCGGTGCAGCCAGCTCGGACTCGACCACGACTCACCACGGTACCACCACCCATCATTAATTCTTAGCTGCCCAGGCAGCGACAGATAGACTCGAACACCAGTTTGTTCCCAGACTGGGCGCCGAAGTCTGATGCAATGAAAGTCACATCCTCCGTGATGTGCATCTTTCACAATAAAAGCCCTTTTTCATTTGATTGAAAAATGGGCTTTTATTTTTTCAAACGAGTTCTCAGCATACGGGCGCAATTCTGCCTTTAAAGCAGTTAAATATCGCATTCCAGATCATATTTCCGCTATGTATACTCATCGTCAATAAGAATTCTCGTGTTATGCCCATCCAACGCTTCATACAACTGCTTCAGCCTCAATGAAAAACCAGCCTTTCCTCAAACGCATGGGATTTGCCCTGCAAGGCATTGCTGCAGCTTTCCGCCTGGAATCGAGCTTTCGCCTGCAGTGCATTGCCGCCCTCATAGTGATAGGCGTACTGGCCTGGTATAGGCCCGCCATGATGTGGTGGGCGCTGCTCTTACTCAATTGTGGTTTGATATTGGCCGCTGAACTGTTCAACACGGCCCTTGAGCAAATGATCGATCATTTGCATCCCAGCCTGCATCCCAGTATCAAGATCGCCAAAGATTGCGCCGCTGGCTCAGTACTCATCCTTAGTACCAGCGCCGTATGTGTATTTATTGCTTTTTTGATCGACGTAGCGGCGGTCTAAAACGCGTTGAAAAACCAATGCTAGCAATGTACCAGGCAGGCCACGTTCCGCCCAGGCGCGCCAGGCAATGATTTCGCGGTCACAGCAATCCTTCTTGAACACACCGGTCACCACTTCGCCGTTGTCGCAGGCGATCTCGAAGCCGTCCGAGCACCAGCGCTGATTGGGTTCGTCCACCGCCACCACGCCATTGTGCACGCGGCTGCTTACTGGGCGTTTGGGCGCCTTGGGTAGCAGCAAACTGTTTGCTTTCATCACGCGATAAAACCGTTTGTGATTGATTGCTGGCAGGCCCATCAAGGCGCGCGTGCGGTTGACCAGAGCGCCAGCACGGCGGTAGCCATAGGTCAGCGCGCACGGCGTCGACCAGGATGGCGTCGGCAGGCTGGTGGAACGTCTGCATGGTGCGCCCGTCGATCCAGTCCGCGGGGCGAACCAGCAACTGGGCGACGTGTGAGCGCGCTACGCCAAGGGCAGAGCAGACCGGCTTCACTGGTCGTCCTTGCCCGACAAGGGCGAGCGCGCAATCCACTTTTTTCGCGAGCGAACTCGACGGCCTCCTTCAGGATTTCCGCCTCTGCGCGCCTTCCCGTTCGAGCTTGCGCCAGTTGAATAGCTGGCTTGCACCGACGCCGTGCTTGCGCGCCACCAGCGATACGTTCATGCCTGGCTCGTAAGTCTCGCGCACCAGCGCCGCTTTTTCCTCCGCAGACCAGCGCCTGCGGCGCTCCTGGTTCACCATCACCACCTCGATTGTTTTCTGGTTCCTAGTCATATGCACAGTCCTATTCCTATCCGTAAAAATAACGCATAGGCTGTGTCTGGTGAATCAAGGGGCTATTTCAAGCCCCATTGATAACTGCCCCCGAACGCATTCTTGAAGTACGAGGCCATTTGCATCTGGGGACGTGCGTGATATACTTAAATCGGATAAGCCCTGCTACTGCAGTCGATAATGCAGGACGACATCACGCGCATCCCATGAAAGCTGCCCTAGGTGGTCATCGTGGCGAACCGGCAGTACCCAGGCTACGACCGAAAACACTGGATTTGTCTAAGCTCAAGCCTTCACCGACAAGCGCCTGCCCTCACGCATAGATAGCATCAAATGCATGAATAGCAAAACCTGCTTCCTGCTGTGCGATGGGGAGTAATGGCGCGTGTATCTGGCTCTACTGCTAAAAGTCATCGCTTTATAGCGTAGCGCTTACGCGCCGGCCAACTAACGGACGATGAAAAAGTCAATGACGGCACTCAAATCTCACTTAGAATTTGATGACTCCCAACCATTGGGCGTCGCCCCCCCCAAAGATGCGACTGCCGGTAGCTCATATCCAGGATACCCGCAAAGCGTGAGAAAACTGCCGGATGAGCCAAGCGACGACGATCCACCCAGTCATCTTTTTTGAAGCGTTGCCTGGAGTGCATGTATTCATCAAGGAAAAAAACCTGTATCTGGGTTCGATTACCCGGCGAGCGGAGCGACTATTATTTACAGCAAGGCCCGGCGTGACAGGCTTACGGCAAGGTCATGGCAAGAACGTTGTCAACTGCGGTACCCGGATCTACCCTGATACAGGCAGTGGCAAGGCTTGTGCGTTTCAATGACATTATCAACCTGCCTAAACCATGCAGGTCATTTTCACGAGGTTGTGTTCACCGATGAAGAATTATCACCAGGTATAATTTTCCAAAGTGAAAAAAGGATAACAGCATGATTTTAGTTACTGGCGGCGCCGGATTTATCGGCTCTAATTTTGTACGTGATTGGCTGGCGCTCAATGATGAGCCCGTCATTACCCTCGACAAACTGACCTATGCAGGCAATCTCAGCAATCTAGCCAGCCTGAAACAAGATCCGCGACACATCTTCGTACGCGGCGATATTTGCGATACTGCCCATGTCTCGCGCTTGCTGGCAGAACACAGGCCACGCGCCATCGTGCATTTTGCGGCGGAAAGCCACGTCGATCGTTCGATCCACAACCCAGGCGAATTCATTTCAACTAACGTCAACGGTACCTTCAGTCTGCTCGAGGCAGCACGCGCCTACTGGTCGGAACTAAACGCCGCTGACAAGGATGGCTTCCGTTTCCTGCACGTCTCGACCGATGAAGTGTATGGCACGCTGGGGCCGCAAGATCCACCATTTACCGAAACCACGCCATACGCACCGAACAGTCCCTATTCAGCATCCAAAGCCGCCTCCGATCACCTGGTGCGCGCGTATTTCCATACCTATGGCATGCCCGTACTGACGACGAATTGCTCAAACAATTACGGCCCTTTCCATTTCCCGGAAAAATTAATTCCCCTGATTATCAGCAATGCCCGCGCTGGCAAAGCCTTGCCAATCTATGGCGATGGCATGCAGGTACGCGACTGGCTGTATGTAGGAGACCATTGTTCGGCTATTCGGCGTGTGCTGGAAGCAGGCCGCTTGGGCGAGGTCTACAACGTAGGCGGCTGGAACGAAATGGCCAATCTGGAAGTGGTGCATACCCTGTGCGATATACTTGACCGGCTTGACCCGAAAGCCACGGGCAGCTATCGCGAGCAAATTACCTATGTGCAGGATCGCCCCGGCCATGACCGGCGCTACGCCATCGATGCACGCAAGATCCAGCGTGAACTGGGCTGGAAGCCGGCGGAAACATTTGAAACCGGTATCCACAAGACAGTCCAATGGTATCTCGAGAACCAGGCATGGGTACGCGACGTGCAATCGGGTGACTACTTGCGATGGGTGGAAAAAAATTACACGTCACGCGATACGGTACAGGAGGAAAATTGATGAGCAAAGCAATCGAACGCAAGGGCATCATCCTGGCCGGCGGGTCCGGCACGCGTCTGTATCCAGTCACCATGGCAGTATCGAAGCAATTGCTGCCCGTGTATGACAAGCCGATGATTTACTATCCGCTGACCACGCTCATGCTGGCCGGCATACGCGATATCCTGATCATCTCGACACCTCAGGATACGCCGCGTTTCCAGGAGTTGCTGGGCGACGGCAGTCAGTGGGGTATCAGCCTGACTTACGCCGTACAGCCGTCTCCCGATGGCCTGGCGCAGGCGTTCATCATCGGCAAGGAGTTCCTCGGTGACGCGCCATCGGCCCTGATCCTGGGCGATAATATTTATTACGGTCACGACTTTGAGGCGAAATTGCGCGAAGCATCGGCGCGGGCCAGCGGCTCTACCGTATTCGCTTATCATGTACACGACCCGGAACGCTATGGCGTGGTCGACTTCGATGAACAACGGCGCGCCGTCAGCATCGAAGAAAAACCGCTCAAGCCAAAATCGAACTACGCCGTTACCGGCCTGTACTTCTATGACAAGCAGGTATGCACCATCGCCGCAGGCATCGCGCCTTCGCCGCGTGGCGAGCTGGAAATTACCGACGTCAACCGTGTCTACTTGGAACGCGGCGAGCTGAATGTTGAACTGATGGGCAGAGGCATAGCATGGCTTGATACCGGCACCCACCAATCGTTGCTGGAAGCAGGTCAGTTCATCGCCACAATCGAGAATCGCCAGGGCCTGAAAGTGGCTTGTCCTGAAGAAATCGCCTATCGAAAAGGCTACATCGACGCAGCCAAACTGGAGCAACTGGCCCAGCCGTTGAAGAAAAACACGTATGGGCAATACCTGCTGCGTTTGCTCGACGACAAAATATTCTGAGGCGCTCCGCACCTTTTATACCCTATTCATTGATCATGCAAATTCAGACCACAGACATACCTGGCGTATTGATACTCGAACCAACCGTATTTGGCGACGACCGCGGCTTTTTTTATGAGAGCTTCAACAAGAAACGCTTCGCCGAACTAACCGGCGTGACGCGCGAATTTATACAGGATAACCACTCCAAGTCTGCGAAGGGAGTATTGCGCGGCCTGCATTATCAGATCCAGCACCCACAAGGCAAACTGGTGCGCGTCACTGCCGGCGAAGTATTCGATGTCGTCGTTGACGTGCGCAAAAGTTCGGCAACGTTCGGCAAATGGGTCGGCGTCGTGCTGTCGGCCGCTAACAAACGTCAATTGTGGGTGCCGGAAGGTTTTGCCCACGGCTTCATGGTAACCAGTGACAGCGCCGAGTTCCTCTACAAGACCACCGATTATTGGGCGCCGGAATTCGAGCGCTGCATCTTGTGGAACGATCCGGCGATTGGCATCAACTGGCCCTTGGATGGTGAGCCGCTGCTGTCAGACAAAGACAAGGCTGGAACACTGCTGGCCAACGCCGACGTCTTCGCTTGAGCCACACCTGCGGCACAGCATGAATAAGTGTCTTCGATCGCGGGCGGGGGGGGGGGGGTAATCCCCCCACCAAATGATCGCGTTTAAAAGTAGAATTTTCCAAATTCAGATTGTTGAAGGTTCTGCAAGAAGACGTCCCGTTTTACCGATAGCCAGATCATCGCCATCCTCAAGCAAGCCGAGGGCGGCTCACCCGTCCCAGAGCTGTGCGGCGAGCACGGCATCAGCAATGCCACGTTCTATAAATGGCGCTCCAAGTTCGGCGGCATGGACGCCTCGCTGATGGCCCGCATGAAGGAGTTGGAGGACGAAAACCGGCGCCTGAAGAAGATGTATGCCGAAGCGCGCTTGAAGGCCGAGATCGTCGCGGAAGCCCTGACAAAAAAATGGTAGCGCCATCTCAGCGGCGGGAGATGGCGCAATGGGCCGTGGCCCAGCGTTCAGCCACAATCGGACTGGCCTGTCAGGCATTTGGCATTAGCCATCCGCTTGTTCAATGTGATCGACGACTACAAGTCGTGAGGGGTTCGGTATCGAGGTTGATTTCTCATTGCCATCTGAACGGGGCATCCGGTCCCTCGACAGGATCATCGAATGGCGTGGCAAACCCCGGCTTATTCGCTGCGATACCGGCCCGGAGTACATCAGCGCCGTGACGCTGGCCTGGGCCGCCAAACGCCGCATTCGCATCGACTTCATCCAGCTTGGCCAGCCGCAGCAGAATGCTTATGTCGAGCGCTATAACCGCACGGTGCGCTACGATTGGTTGGCCCATCACCTGTTTGAAACGCTCGATGAGATCCAGGATTTTGCAACCCGCTGGCTGTGGACCTACAATCACGACCAGCCCAACATGGCACTTGGCGGCATCACACCAAAACAAAAGCTTGCCTTGGCCGCTTAACCTCTACTTTTAGCGCAATCTAAAAAAGGGGGGGGGGATTACCCGGCAAAGCACGAATAAGCGTCTTCGACCGCAAGCGCGGGCACGGAACAAGGCCTATTGCGTAATCCATCGCGCCGCTACGGCTTTATTGTTGGGCCGACCGAACACGCAAGAATCATGCGTGAACGCAAAGCCGTTGCCTGTTCTGGCTCCGGATCCACGACGCGGGATGCATCTGCTCACCCAGGGCTGACTGAAAGCAACACTGGGCGAATTCCTGTACCTGTCGGCAACATAAGCCTTTGTAATGATTAGTGCACGATCCCGTCGCGCCGAACTACTTTAAGGGCCGTCAGCATGATGATTTTCAGGTCTAAGCCGAAAGACTGGCGCTGCACGTAATCCGAATCCAGTTTTACTTTTTCCGGCAACGGCAGTTCGTCGCGGCCATTAATTTGTGCCCAACCGGTAAGACCAGGCCGAATCAAATGTACACCTTGCTCAGTCCGCATGTCGATCAGATTCTGTTGGTTGAACAGCGCCGGCCGTGGGCCAACGATGCTCATGTCTCCGCGCATGATGCACCAAAGCTGCGGTATTTCATCAAGGCTGGATTTGCGCAGAAAACCGCCGACAGGCGTCAAAAATGTTTTTGGATCCGTCAACAAGTGAGTGGCAACC
Source organism: Janthinobacterium sp. PSRC1-1 (assembly GCF_049897525.1). Lineage (NCBI taxonomy): Bacteria > Pseudomonadati > Pseudomonadota > Betaproteobacteria > Burkholderiales > Oxalobacteraceae > Janthinobacterium > Janthinobacterium sp. PSRC1-1. The sequence goes on along the minus strand of NZ_JAFCWK010000001.1, from coordinate 194,887 downwards.
ACCGGCGTATCGATCCGCATGGTACGCAGCTTAGGCATGGAAAAAATACGGTTGCCACGACCGACACGATCCGACCAGTACAATACTGGCCCCTGAGAGGTGGCCTTGACCACCACGGCAAGCAGGCAAAGCGGAATAAAAAAGATCACCGACGCAATCACACTCAGAAGCAAATCAAATAATCTCTTCATTTTTTCGTTCTGTCATTCACCAAAAAAAACTGCTCGACTGTCTTGTCGATTGCCGCCTGCGACGTAACCACTGGTTGCCATGCTAACGTCGCTTGAGTATGTGCAATATCTACTTGCAGTGATCCGAGTAAGCGATCTACAACACCTTGCTTGCCCAGCAATTTTGCGGCAGCGATCATCAACCCCACTGGCACTGGCACCAACCAGAGCCGTTTGTTCATCGCATTGGCAATTTTCGTTACCAATTCCTTGATGCCCATATCGGCCCCATCGGACACCATGAAAATGTTACCAGGCGCATCAGGATGCTTGCTGCAGACAATTAGTAAGTCAACCAGATTATCCAATGCAACCATGCTGCGGAAGTTGCTGATGCTGCCAAATGGCAACGGGATACCTTTTTGCACCAGTTTGATCAGATTCAGGAAATTCGCCTTCACGCCTGGACCATACACCAGCGGCGGTCGTACGATCACCACCTCTAATCCGGTCTCACGGCCCAACTGCTGCAACGCCTGCTCAGCTTCCATCTTCGACTGGCCATAAGGATCGCAGGGCATCGGCACATCGGACGACCTGAACGGCTGCGTCGTGGTCGACTCGCCGTTCACCTTCACGCTGCTGACAAAGACGAAACGGCGTACGCCAGCCTGGATCGCCTGTCTGGCCAGGTTAAGAGTGCCATCCACATTCACCTCACGGTAGGCGCGCAGCGGATCTTCATCCCTGTCGGACATGACATGGACGCGCGCGGCCAAGTGAAAAACCACATCACATCCCTGCAACGCAACGCGCCAGTCGGTCTTGCCATTCAAGTCACCGACATTGATTTCGCCGGCACCGGCAGCCTTCCTGACAGCGGCCCGCACCGTGCTTCCACCTACGCGCAAAGTGCTGCAAAGCGACTTGCCCACAAAACCATTACTTCCTGTAACAAGCATTATCATTTTTTAATCTCTGTTGGGTTGCACTTGGATGAGACTGGATCTCGGCCAGCCATTGCTCCAATTGAGAAATCAACCCCTCACGACTGAATTGTGCGGCACTCGCTCCCAAGCCGTTTTTTCCCATGGCAGAACGTTCCGAAGGCGTCATCGATGCCATTGCCAATACGGCATTGGCAAGGCCTTCATGGTCCCCCGCCCCGCAAGTCAAACCGGCCCTAGCCTGTCTCACCACATCCGCGCCTTCGCCATTCAACATGGCCAGCAAAGGAATGCCGGCGGCCAGGTAGGACTGTAATTTTCCCGGGATCGTCATCGAGAAAATCGGTTCATCCTTGAGGGAAACAAGTAATGCATCCGCGTGCTTGAAAAAGCTGGACATACGCTCGACCGGATAGCGTCCGAGCAAAATAAAACACTCGGACAAGCCGCGCGCTACAACCTGCTCGGCGAGCCAGCCACTCAGCCGGCCATCACCCACGATTACCCAGCGAATTGCCCGATTCCCCTTCAGCATTTCCGCTGCGGCGAGAATAGCCGGAAAATCCTGCGCATCGCCTACATTACCAGCAAACATGACGATAAACGTCGACGTATCACTCTGCATTTCGACCGCAGGTGCCACTCCCGCCATGTCGAATACCGATTCCGCCCAACTGGGAAAATATTCGACCCGCGCCGACGAACCTGCATATTTCACTATATTCGGAACGAACGCACGCGACTGAGCAAGGATCAGGTCGCAGCGCTTATAAATAAACGATACCAGTTTTCCAACAGCACTAAGTATCGCCGGTGACTTCACCACGCCGATCGCATGCAACGTCTCCGGCCACAAATCGAGCACCCAAAATGCCAATGGGGCCTTCTTTACCGCCCGCAATGCCGCAGCGGGAAGGCCGACCGTAATCGGCGACGGTTCATAGCAAAAAACAGCATCGAAGTCGCGTCCCCGCAATTTCCACAACCCACCGCATGTCGCGCTCAGGGCGAATGTCAGGTAATTGAGCATCAGCCGCACGCCCCCCTTGCCACGCGCAGTATGGCGCACACGCACCACGTCCGCACCAGCATACTGGTTGAAATTTTCTGGCGCTTCCAAAAACTCGCTAAAAAACTCACCCGCCGGGTAGTTCGGATGGCCGGTCAGAACCGTGACATGGTGGCCGCGCCCAACCAGTTCGGCAACCAGGTCATTGATCCGAAAGTTCTCCGGCCAAAAGTACTGCGTAACAACAAGTAGGCGCACTTCGATACCTCTACTGCTTCTTCCAAACTACGCGATTGACGTAGTCGGTATAGCTATGGATGATTCTGACAACCTTGTCCGACACATTTGGCATACTGTAGTCCGCTACCAAGCGAAGGCTGCGCTGCTCACCGCGCGGCTGATCTGCCAGAATTGCCAATCCTTGTAAAATGCGATCAACTTCCAGGCCAGTCATCATGACGGCAGCCTCTTCCATACCTTCCGGGCGCTCATGCGCTTCGCGCAAGTTCAAGGCCGGGAAATTCAAAATCGACGACTCTTCGTTGATCGTCCCACTGTCAGACAGCACTGCGCGGGCGCTCGCCTGCAATTTCACATAATCCCGGAAACCGAGCGGCTTGAGCAAACGCACCAAGGGATGGAAAGTGGCACCCAGCGCGTCGACCTTCTTCTGGGTACGCGGATGCGTTGAAACGATCACCGGGAAGTTGTACGTCTCTGCAACCTTGTTCAAGGCTTCGACCAGTTTTGCAAAATTTGCTGGTGAATCGATGTTTTCTTCGCGATGCGCACTGACAACAAAATACTCGCCTTCCGTCAGCGCCAAGCGCTCGACAGCATCCGACTCCTCAATTCGCGCCTTGTAGTGATGCAAGACTTCGTACATGGGACTACCCGTCTTGATAATCCGGTCCGGTAACAATCCTTCACGCAACAGGTATTCCCTGGCGATGTCGCTATACGTCAGATTAATATCGGCCGTATGATCGACAATCTTGCGATTCGTTTCCTCTGGGACACGCTGGTCGAAACAACGATTGCCCGCCTCCATGTGGAAGATGGGAATCTTGCGCCGCTTCGCAGGAATAGCTGACAGGCAGCTATTCGTGTCGCCAAGGATAAGTATTGCATCCGGCTGCACCTGTTCCAGGACTGCATCGACAGCGATCATGATCTTGCCGATCGTCTCGGCGGCAGTGCCGCCAGCAGCATTCAGAAAATGGTCCGGCTTGCGTACCTGTAGATCCTGGAAGAAAATTTCATTGAGCTCGTAGTCGTAATTTTGCCCAGTGTGCACAATGATTTGCTCGCAGTATTCGTCGAGCTTGGCCATCACACGCGACAAGCGGATGATTTCAGGCCGCGTGCCAACCACGGTCATCACTTTTAACTTTTTCATGCTGTTACCTTGTATGCAACGGTATCTGGATGTTGACGGTCAAAAATTTCATTCGCCCACAACATCACAATCATTTCCTCATCACCAATGTTGGTGATATCGTGCGACCAACCGGGGATCGTTTCCACCACTTCCGGGGCATCGGCACTGGTGTACAGCTCATGCGTGCGACCACTCTCGATATGCAGAAAACAGAATCGCGCCTTGCCTTTGATAACCAGGAACTTCTCGGTCTTCGTATGGTGATAATGTCCACCACGCGTAATACCGGGATGAGCAGTAAAGAAGGAAAACTGACCGGAATCGCGTGTCTTTAACATCTCGACAAACACACCGCGCGGGTCTGCATGCTTTACGAGCGGATAGGAAAAATTCTCCGGTTCAAAATACGTAATGTAGGTCGAATAAAGGGCACGTGTAAATCCAGTACCGACACGTTCGGTGACGTGGGTCGAGCGACTATCCTTGAATGCCTGCAACAAATTCGCCATCTCACCGACGGTGGTTGTGTAGATTGGCTGCACTTCCACTGCTGTTCCAGCGACTGGCGCAGCGTCCATGACGTTCAAGAAGTCGGCAACCACATCATCAACATAGACCAGTCGCAACTCAGACGCCGGATTATTTATTTGAATCGGCAGGCCATGGGCGATATTGTGGCAGAAGGTCGCCACCGCCGAATTGTAGTTCGGCCTGCACCACTTGCCAAAAACGTTCGGCAAGCGATAGATATACACCGGCAAGTCCATCTCGGATGCCAGGATGCGCAATGCGTCCTCTGCGGCGCGCTTGCTGGCGCCGTAGGCGTTAGGCATCTCGGCTTGAATGGAAGAGGCATAAATGATCGGCACCTGGCGGCCACTGCGTTTTACTGCATCGCACAGCGCTTGCGTAAGATTTGCGTTACCTTCCTCGAATTCCGTCTCAGTTTTCGGACGATTCACGCCCGCCAAATGAAAAATGAACTCCGCTTGCGCGACTTTTGCATCCAACTCATCAAGCGAATCACCACGCACGAAGGTGAGGCAATCGATGACGCCACGCTCCCGAAGGTGGATCAACAGATTCTTTCCGATAAAGCCGTTCGCTCCAGTGACAAGTACCTTCATCGCTCAACCTTCCTCAACCGGGGATTCACCACGCGCGATCGCCTGGACGAACTCCAGTTTCATCAACAATTTTTTCATACCGGCAGTGTCAAGGCGATCCGTATTGTGCGAGTTATAGTCATCGTAGGTCGAGATTTTTTGCTCGCCCTCTTCGACAAACTTACCGTAGTTCAAATCCCGCAGGTCTGGCGGAATACGGTAGTAACCGCCCAGATCTTCAGCCGCAGCCATTTCTTCGCGGCTTAGCAAGGTTTCGTACAATTTTTCGCCGTGACGTGTTCCGATCACGTCGACCTTGTGATTCGGCTTTTCCATGATCGACAGCAGCGCTGCAACCAGTGTTTCTACCGTGGCGGCCGGGGCTTTTTGAACGAACATATCGCCATTGGTTCCATGCTCGAACGCATACAGAACCAGATCCACGGCGTCCTCAAGCGTCATCATGAAGCGCGTCATGGCTGGGTCGGTGGTAGTGATAGGCTTGCCTGCCAATACCTGGTCCACGAACAGAGGAATGACCGAACCGCGCGATGCCATCACGTTGCCGTAGCGCGTGCCGCAAATGACGGTTTTCGCATCATCAAGGCCACGCGACTTCGCGACCATGACTTTTTCCATCATTGCCTTGGAAATACCCATGGCATTGATCGGATAGGCGGCCTTGTCGGTACTCAGGCACACCACGCGGCGCACGCTGTTCTGAATGGCAGCCTCAAGCAGATTGTCGGTGCCAATAATGTTAGTCTTGACCGCTTCCATCGGGTGGAATTCGCACGATGGAACTTGCTTCAAAGCAGCGGCATGAAAAATGAAGTCCACGCCGCGGGTTGCATTCAAGACGCTCGAAAAATCACGTACATCACCGATATAAAACTTCAATTTCGGATTATTGTATTTCTTCCGCATGTCATCTTGCTTTTTTTCATCGCGGCTGAAAATGCGGATTTCTTTGATCTCGGTATCCAGAAAACGACGTAGAACGGCGTTTCCAAACGAACCCGTGCCCCCGGTAATGAGCAGTACTTTGCCTTCAAACATACAATTCCTTATTTTTCGTTAACTGTTGCCAAGTTTAAACCTAGCGCACGCGCCACCAGTTCGTCACGCTGGCCTACATTCGGATAATTGATCAGAACGGCTTTATAAACACCCTTGAAGACAAACAGGCTACCAGCCGAGGCGCCGACCACGCCACAAGTGCCAATCAGCTTCTCGACGTCGTGCAAAGAACCGGCGCCGCCCAGGATCGTGATAGGGATACGCACTGCTTCGCGCAATCTCTGCGCCAGGGTCAAATCGTAACCCTTCATCTGACCATCCTGGTCGATCGAATTGAGTACAATTTCGCCCGCCCCCAGCAATTCCATTTGCTTGGCCAGTTCGATCGGGTTACGCTTGGCGTTCTTACGCCCGTTATGGATGTAAACGTCGTACTCTTTGCTCAGCATGCGCTTCTTGACATCGATAACCACCACAACGCTCTGGCGGCCTACTTCGTGAGCGATCTGTGCGACAAGTTCAGGATTCTCCACCGCAGCAGAACTAATCGCAATTTTTTCCACACCCAGGCTAATGATATGTTTCGCCTGCGCCACAGTGCGAATCCCACCGCCATAGCACAGGGGCATACGGCACTCGCTTGCCAAGTCAGAAATGAGCTTGTAATCGGGTTCCTCACCATTCACCGAAGCATCAATGTCAAGCACGATCAACTCGTCTGATTCCTTTTCGTTGAAAATCTTGACCGCGTTGATCGGGTCACCCACATATTTTGGAGCCTTGAACGAGACCGTCTTGACCAGTCCTTTTTCATGTACCAACAGGCAAGGGATAATCCTTGGTCTGAGCATCTTATAACTCCGCGAAATTTTTCAGCAGCAAGGCACCATAATGGTGGCTTTTCTCTGGATGGAACTGGACTCCATGGACATTGCCCGAGCTAACCGCACAGCCGAAATTGAGACCATACGTCGCACGTGCCGCCACGTGAGCAGGATCGCTACTGTCAAAAAAGAATGAATGGAGGAAGTAGAAGCGCGCGTCTGACTCCAGGCCGGCGAACAGCGCCGAACCGGTCTGTGGCATCACATCGTTCCAGCCCATGTGCGGAAGCGGCAAACTGGCCGATTCCTCCACCGAACCGAAAGAGCGGACCCGTCCTGGAACCCAGCCCAGACCAGCGGCCTTACCTTCGTCACTGGTGCTCGCCAATATCTGCATGCCGACGCAAATACCCAGTACTGGCACTTTCTTTTCCACAACTAATTCCTCAAGCACAGGCCGCATACCCGATGCGTCCAGCAATTCCATAGCCTTGTCGAACGCACCTACGCCAGGCAAGATAATCTTGGTAGCGCCGGTCAGTTCTGCGGCTGTTTTCGCCCGCGTGGCCTCGAAGCCTAGGCGTTTGTACATATTGGCGAACGCTTGCACGTTGCCCAGGCCGTAGTCAACGATATGTATCATCGGAAAAACCTTTTCTCCAAACCAAACAGGCGCAGTGCATTAGTGCCCGCGCCGATCAGCCAGCGCTTGTTGCGATAATTGCGGTAAGTCTTGTTCTCGCCATCAAAAATGGCTTGAAGCTCATCCACGGAAAGGCCAAGCTTACTCGCCACATATTCAAACTCCTGCTTGAGGAAATGCTCGTCCATTTCTGGGCGAGAGATCCGCTCCAACGCCGCATCGCGCGTCATTTGGCCGGTCATGATCAAGCTAGAAAAATGCGCTCGACGCTTTTGGAAGCCGAACTTGCGCGGCAGCCAGTAGTCCTCGTAAAATCGCGTGAAACGCGACTCATGGTGCTTGTGCTGGAAACGCTTCCAGCCAAAACGGCGTTCCAGTTCATCTTCGGCATCTTTTTTCACGAACGGCACCATGTTCAACGGTTTGGCTACCTCCATGCCCAGAACGTGCTGGTAATATCCCTTGTAGACGAGAATGTCGAGCAGCGGGAAGGTCTTCAGCGGTCGCTTGCCAAATTTGCGATGAATGTCGCCGAACAACGTCTTGTCGATACCCAGGTAGCCGCCCCAAGCCTCAGGCTCACGGCAGCATTCGGTCGAATAATTCGATCCGGTGATTACATATTTAATCTTGTGCTTGCGCGCGAATTTATACAGCGATGAGAAGAACGATGCATCCTGCGGCAAATCCTGATCCGGAATCTGCGACTTCAGGAAGGCAACCTGCAGGTCTTTCATTTCTTCCCAATTCACCACCTCTGTGAACAAGTCAAGACCCAGGCCATCCACCAATTTTTCGATGTTCCCAACCGCCTGGTCCGTATTCCAGCCAGCATCGACATGGTACAACAGTGGGCGCAGCCCCATCTTTTCTTTCGCCACATAGACGGCGTAAGAACTGTCCAGTCCACCGCTAAGCCCGATGATGCAATCGAAATCCTTGCCTTTTCCATCCGCACGGATTTTATCTGCCAGAACGGCGAGTTCGTTCGCCCCCTTCGCATCAGTATGCCAGTTGGGGACGATGTTCGCGTCAAAATTATTACAATAATTGCACTTTCCACCGCTGTCGAATTGTATGCCTGCGTCGGACGTATCCATGATACAACGGCAGCACATCTGGTAATTGGAGTCCAGGTTCATGTTTAGTTTGTCTTAGAGGTTAATTTTTCAGCTTGGAGGGCATAATCCAGAATGCTTGCGGCAATCTTCGCAGATTGCGCGGACATTGATTCAAGCTCGGATTGCTGGATGCGCGCGGCAGACTGCAGCGCATCGTATAGGCTTTGATTGGAGCTGACAAGCCAACCATTGGAAGAAATAAGCGCGCGATGGCTAATAACATCAGCGACGATGACAGGTTTTCTGCAGCATACTGCCATTTGCATGGTAGCCGACTGCGAACCAGGCTGCAGGTAAACATCCGCACCGATCAGGAGACTGGTTAATCCCTGGGTATCGAGCCATCCCAGTTTGACAATGCGGCTATCCTTGCGCACCAGTTCTTCTGCCGCCTCTTTCACATCGTCCATAAAAACACCGGCCAGCACCAGGCGCAGATTTTGATCTGGCAATGCGCTAAACGCGGCCAGGGAGTCAAGCAAGCGCTTCGCGTTGTCAAATTTCCCGCTCTGCACAAATATACGTTGCTCATCGCTCCACTGATACTTGGCTCTCGCTGCCTTGCGTAGCTGGTGGTACTGCGCATCGGAAAACACCGTACCGCCCAACGGCAGGAACTGGGCCTTGGCGGGAGGGCAGCCGTAAAAATCGAGGACAAACGATTCCGTTTCCTTTGAAATGCAGGAAACGCTATGAATCGCCGGCAGCGACATCTGGAAGATCGTCCGGTAGAACAGAAAATGCAGTATCCACTTCGATACCCAGGTACGCGCACTATTGTTGAAATCCTCGTGAGAGTCCGCATGCAACACCGTTTGCGGATTTTTCTTGACGTATCTGGCCACCTCCAGCAGCGAGTAGCTGCAAAGTCCATGGAATACGATCACATCCGGGGCAATTTCTGCAAGGCGCTTGGACAGATCTGGATAGGCACGGATTTTTTTCGCCAGTGCGAAAACCGATGCAAATCTGTATGGCAAGCGTTCCACCATGGCGCCATCTGATCCTGCGTACGAACCTGGGGGTAAGTAAACTAGCTGGCCTGCAGGACCAAAACTTTCGGTGGACGCGAGTACGCTCACGTCGTGGCCAGCACGAACATGCTCGGCGACGAGCATATTTTCTTGGTAAGCGTATCCATCAATATAAAAACATGAAAGACACAAATGTAAAATCTTCATAACTTATTCTTGGCTTTAATAAAGGAAACTGGATCGGTTATAAGCGGTGCAAGCATCGCAAGTGCTTCCTCATCAAGTGTCCACCACTTCGAAGCAGATAATGCGGCGCAGGTCTCCTCATCAAATCTGTACTTCACAATGCGAGCTGGATTACCGGCAACGATAGCGTAGTCAGGAACATCCTTGGTCACTACCGCTCCCATTCCGATTACCGCGCCATTCCCCACCCGGACACCAGCCTTTACGAAGGCGCCATCACCTATCCAGACATCCGATCCAATTACTGTCCTGGTATCCGGAAGATAGTCAAACTTGGAAAATTTTGTTTTAACACTATCTTTATGCGACAGAAATACCGGTGACATCGAGACAAAATGCATCGGATGTGCAACGCCACCGATCGTTACTCGACTTGCGATCGAAACAAATGAACCAATATCAGCATTTAAAATCGTGCAGTCGTAACCGCAGAAGGAATGCTTATCCATACTCGAATTGATAAGTGCCGAACCGGCCTCGACCTTGGAATTAGGATTCACATAGGAACGACGTACGGAACGGCCTCGGCCAATTTTTATAAATTTGCACCATACATGCAATATCAGCGAAAACATACTACTAACCCTTTTTTGGTAATGCAGGCCATATGGCAAAGGCCGCCATTGTGCTCAACATGAGCCAGAAATAAGTATAGCCAGTCAAGTGGCTTTGAATTACACCAAGCAATGGCAATATCAAAATGGCAACATAATTCAAGCGGCGATTGATATCATTATTATTTTTTTTGTTTGCACTCCACATGCGAGATATAAACCACAGCAGCAAACAAAAACCAATCAAGCCAAAATTCAACGCCCATTCCAGGAGTAAATTATGCGGATTTGGAATCAATATGGCTTTATCGGTTGCCAAATAACTGCTGCTTGCACCGGCACCAACACCCAAACCAAAGCTATCGAAAAATCCTTTCAGCCCAGAAATAAGAATGGCCAAGCGCCCCTCACTTGCTTCAAAGTCGTTCGAAAAATCCGTGAATTTCAATTGAAGAAACTTCAAAAGCAATGAATCGTTATCCCATAAACTGATGGAAAATCCGGCGAAAATTGCCACCAGAATAAATATTGAAATAAAATGACCTTTTCGAAGAGGCAAAATAAAACGCGCGAACAATATCGCAGCCAAACACAAAATGGCTGCTCGACTTGAATTAATAACCACCACCATTGAAATCAATGCAATGATGGAGTATTTAAAATACTGCGCACGCTTGTTTATGTCGCTTTTATTATTTTTCGCAAAACACGTTCCAAAGATACATAACACCAAAAAAAGTGAGAAGTCATTATAATTTCCATGCACCCCCGACGCAAAAGGCAGCAAGTTGACCATCGTCCCTCCGCCACGCTCTTCAAAACCGAGTGCAAAGTGATTACCCGTGGTCAATTCATAAATTGCCAGCGGAAGTACGGCGACCCCGGCCAGCAGCCATGCGCGCGGCAATAGTTGCCGTAAATTTTCAGCTTCACCGGGCGTTAACAACGCTATCATGAGCAAAGGAATCAAATTGATCATCATCACGACCAAATACTGCATCGTCGATGCTTTGTCGATGGACCAGACGATAGAGGTGAGACTGATGATCATCAACAGAAATATGAAAACCAATGTTTCAGTCTGAAACTTCACCTTCGATGTAAAGCTTAATAGGCGCGCCAATGCGACTGGCAATATTAAAATACATACAATACGGCTAATTTGCAGACTGCCGCCTACGCCGCCAAAAGCCAACGCGACCACAGCGGCTGAGATGAGCCAGGGAACGTATGACTGTGAATTACTTTCAACCGGCTCGATCATAGTTTTCATTATCTAGTCTGGACATTTCAAGGTAAAAATTGCGCATTGAAAAAGACCCTGGCGCCTATTTTTCAAATTTTTTGTAAATTGCAGATACCTGAATAACGCCAGACCGAAACTTAGGCAAATAGAAAATAATCGAAAGCGATAAAATACCTGCAGCCAGCCATTCGTGCCCGAGACTAAAAATAACACCCGAGGCCACCATGGCGCTGACCATCAAGTAATGCTGTGTACCCACTACCCGCTCCCATCCTTTGGCCGACAGTTCGCAATTCAATACCAAGGTGACGACGAATGCCGCCAATACGGAGAACAACACGCCAAGGCTGCCGAAATACTTGCCTGCAAAAATAGACATACCGATACTAAGCGAGGCGCCAAGCAGCGAAATCGTCATCGAAGTGAAACTCATGCGCTTGATGCCGATGCCGAAACTGCCGACAATTGACACCAGATAAAGAAGATTCCAGACAATAACAAGAACAAGAAGCTTCGGTATTCCGCTATATTTTTCTGGAAACAGGATAGGTATATACGGCGCCAGGAACAGACTGGCCAGCAAAAAGACCGCACACCCCATTGTCACAAGTGTCGCAATATGTGAATATAACGCCGGTGCGCCTCCGCGCGCATGCCAACGATAGGCGAATGGGGTCCACAGCGTCGCAAATACCGACTGCAAAACAGCCAGTCCGCTCCCAACGGAAATCGCCAGTGAAGTCGTAACAACTTCGCGGGAATTTCCATGCGCGCCGACTATATAAATAGCCGAGGCGGAAATGGCATAAAAAGCAAGTGCACCCGGCACCAAGGGAGCACTAAACTTCAGCAAAGCGGAATGACGAGGTGGCTCCTTGGTGCCTCGGGCCTCTGTACTCGATTCATACGCGATACCAATTCGACGCGCCATCCAGATTTCGTAGGCGAGTGCGACTGCCGCACTGAATACGAAAATCCCCACAACAACGTCGTAAGTGATGACAAATATCGCCTGGCTGCCAATCAGGGCCAGCACAGATAATTGAAACACTTTCGGCGTGACGATATCGATTGCGTATGCCACGCCATTTCCCGACATCCGAATAAACGAGGAAAAGATCCGGTTCAACAGCATCAGCACGCAAGCAGCAACCATTCCTGCCGTAATCGAGGCGCTGGCCAGGCCCTGGCCGTAGAACTTGATGATTCCCAATGCCAAAACACCTGCTGGAATTGCAATGAATACAAGTTGCAATACTTTTTTCAACAGTCCGGCCGGGCTGCGCGTTTCGTGAAACTCCCGTGCAAGCGCCTGGTCGAGACCCAGCCCCACGATCAATGCAAAAAAGTTTACATTCGTCTGAAACATGGCAAACTTGGCCATGTCATCTTCCCCTAACCACCATGACAGGATTGGTATGAATACAAACCCAATTGCACTGACAATTATCGGGGATAAAGAAAATGCAATTGCTGACTTCCTGTTCATTTATATATCATTCATGCTCAAATATACATCCATACCTGCCTGCGAATAGTCACAAAGTAGCTACTCCTAATTTCTAGCTTACCGTTCTGGTTCTCATTCTTCTGACCGTCTTCAGCGCCGTGACATGGCAAAAATCCACACCTACTGCCAACGCTGCCAATAATGCGACACCAATCCTGCGCGGTTGCAAGGACACCAGCTTTTTTAATTCTGACGACAAATATGCATGGGATGCCGGGCATCCCATCCTGTACATCCTCAATGCCAAGTAGAGAAGGCCCAGTGCCTTCTCGCCATTCCCGAGTGACGCTATTTCAGCATCACTGAGCTGCTTAAGGCAATGCAACCGAAATTCGTCATTTTCAATTAATACACGCTCGTGCAAACGAACACCAACCTGGCTGGCATGTACCCTGCCAGTGGTGGAGGCGTCATCCAGGTACCTGAATGGAAATGTTTTGGCGATTCTGAACCAGAGATCATAGTCCTGGGCAACCCTCAATTTTGTGTCAAATAATCCCGCCACCTCAAATGCCTTGCGGGGGATGAGAAGTGCACAGCCATGTATCTGGTTATTGGCAACAAGTTTTTTCGCGCGAAACTCCAAATCTGTGCATGGCTGGTGGCGTGCCAAATACGATGTCTTGCTCGATTCGATGAGATTGTAATGATTTGTATACACCACAACGTCTGGAAAACCCAATGCCGACAGAAAATCGATCTGCGCCCTGATCTTATTCGGCTGATAAAGGTCGTCGTGACTCAACCAGGAAAAATACTGCCCGCGCATCTCCTCGATCCCAAGATTGAGAGCAGTTGCGACCCCGCCGTTTTCCTTCTTGATGTACTTCACGCGATCCGCATACTGGGCCACAACCTGTTCGGTTGCACCGTCATCACACGAGCCGTCGTTGATGACCAGAATTTCAATGTTCTGGTAGCTTTGCTTGAGTGCGGACTCGATCGCCTCAGCCACAAAGTTGGCGCCATTGTAGACGGGGATAACAATACTAACGAGTGGTGTACTATTCATGTCAATGCCTTTGCTGCGCTTCAGCACCAACAGTCCGGTGATGTTGAACGGCGTCTTTGTAAATTTTTACCAATTCGTAGCACACGGAATGTTGACTGAACTTTTCGATGCAACTGTTGCGTATGTTGTTTCGGTCGTAAAACCCCGTTGCTATGCGTTCGCACATTACTGTCAATGCTTCAGCGACCGCATCAGCATCTCCTGCTGGCGTCATGATGCCGTTTTCGGGTACGACAATATCGTCGGTGCCCCCGCACTGCGTTGAGATGACGGGAAGGCCTTTTGCAAGCGCTTCCGTGACAACCACGCCAAACGTTTCATGGTCACTGGTCAGGACAAAACAATCCGCCTCAGCGAGCAACTCTGCGACCCTATTTTTGTTCTGCATGCCAACAAGACGGATGGACGCAGTCATGCCATACTTGGCGATTCTTTCTGCAAGTGCCAGGCGTAAAGGCCCATCGCCGACAATGGACAGCGTATGTTGCGTATTCTTGCCAAAAGCACGAAAAAACGAATCGATCAAAATATCATGGCGCTTACCCGGATTGAGCAAGGCGACATTAATAAACGTCAGCTTGCCCGTATTCGGGCGTTCGTTTATCTGGCCATTCAAAAAGAGCACATCCACTGCATTTGGTAATACCTGTGTCCGGCTGAGCTCCACATCCTGCTTTAAGTGAGTCAGCAAGGCATTGGATACACTGATCACCGTATATGCATGCCTTGCTGCCAAACGCGCGGGCCGCAATTCGTAGGCCGATACCATGTGCTTATGCCAGGAACTGGAGTGCTCCGTAACCACATAAGGTATGTCGTGTTCTTTCGATATCCTCGCCGCGAGCACACCAGCTCTCAACAAACAATGTGCATGGATGACATCCGGTTTGCCAAACCTGGCGCAGTATTCATCGAACAGGCGAACCCCTACAGCTATCCACTTCGGAAGGATCAGGCGCTCTATTCGAGGGGTCCAGTTGATATACGTTTTTCGCAGTATATTGACACCGTCATGACTGGACCATGCGACCTTACTACGCAAATACTTTTTCACATGGCGTACTGACCTCAGGTCGGGATAAATAATGCCAACCTGTTCGCCAAGTTCCTGCACTCCGGATGCTTGCGTTGCAAAAAACGACCCGCTCGGATCACCCTGATATTGAGCAAACCAGGCGGGTATAACCAGAACGTGCATTGCTTATCCTGCCAATTTGGCAAGATTCTGAACCACTTCCTGTTGGTCAGATAGCTGGATGTCCGCACTCATTGGCAAGCTCATCACTCGTTTCCCCATTGCTTCCGCAACGGGGAAGCTCGGCTGCGCTGGGTCCGCATAGGCGGGCTGCAAATGCATGGGAATCGGGTAATGGATCGCGGTCGGGATGCCCGCTTCCTGCAGACCCGCCTGTATCTGTTCACGCGCATCCACCTTCACCGTGTACTGTGCCCACACACAATCGCGATCACTCTTCAGTTCCAGCAATTCCACCCCGGAACAGCCGCTTTCAGCGATAAGCGCCGCATAGTTTTTCCCCAACTCCTTGCGCTGTTCGATCTCCCATTCAAAGCGTTCAAGCTTGGCCAAGACAATCGCGCACTGGAGCGTGTCCATGCGGCCACCGACACCAACCCGTGTATGCACATAACGTTTGCTTTGACCGTGCACGCGTATCTCACGGCAAGCTTGAGCAAGAGCATCGTCGCTGGTGAAAATCGCACCACCGTCGCCATAGCAGCCGAGTGGCTTGCTGGGGAAGAAGCTGGTACAGCCGAACGTGCTCAGGTTGCCGCTCTTTCGCCCTTTGTAGGTAGCGCCAAAGCTCTGCGCGCCGTCTTCGATCACGGCCAGACCGCCATGACGGGCTGCTATCGCGTTGATTTCATCCATATCCGCGACCTGCCCGTATAGCCCCACGGGCATGATCGCACGGGTGCGCGGAGTGATTGCAGCCTCGATGAGAGACGCGTCAATGTTGCAGGTACCGGCTTCGATATCAACATAGATGGGACGCGCACCCAGGAGCGTGATGACTTCAACTGTGGCTGCAAACGTGAACGGCGTCGTAATGACCTCGTCGCCAGGCTGGATCCCCAGCGCCATCAGGCTAATCAATAATGCCTCGGTGCCGCTCGCCACCGAAATGCAGTGCTTAGCGCCGGTAAATTCTTCAAGGCGCGCTTCCATTTCACGCACTTCCGGGCCCATGATGTATTGGCCATGGTCAAGCACGCGATTGATGCGCTCCTGAATTTGTGGCTTGAGGGCCTGATATTGTTGTTTCAGATCGATAAAGGGAATCATGCTTGTTCTTCCTTGGTGACTTCACCATCCTTAAGGCGATAACTTGCCGCAGTGTCGGGGCAGATGCAGGTAGCGTTACCTGTCAATGGCAGCTGCAGGCGATTGCCTTGCTCGCTCATCCAGCCGATCTGGCGTGCCGGTACACCAGCCATCAGGGCATACTGCTTAACGTCGCGATTGACAACCGCACCGGCGGCCACGAAGGCGTAAGCGCCGACCGTGACGCCGCACACGATTGTGCAATTGGCGCCCAGCGTAGCGCCCTTGCGCACCACTGTCCTGCGGTATTCGTTCTTGCGCGTCACGGCCGAACGGGGGTTATACACGTTGGTAAACACCATGCTCGGTCCGCAAAACACGTCGTCTTCCAATGTCACAGCATCGTAGACGCTGACGTTGTTCTGCACCTTGACGTTGTCGCCGATCTGGACGTCATTACCGACATACACATTCTGTCCAAAAGAACAGGCCTTGCCGATGCGTGCACCACCACTGATATGCACCCAATGCCATACGCGCGTGCCCTCGCCGATCTGCGCGCCATCATCAACGATGGCGGTCGAATGAATATTGGAGCTCATCGATTCACCGTGCATCAATATTCGAGCGGCAGAGCAACGCGCTTGCCGTCGCGCGACGACAGGTACATTGCGATGAGCAATTCCAGGGACTTGAGGCCTTCACGGCCATCGGTCTCTGCATTGGCAGTACCGCGCAGGGTCTGGATCACATTCTGGTAGTACAGCGGATGCCCAAAGCCGTAGACCGATGTCGTCTCGTAGCTGACATCTTTGACGCGCTCGTCGTCTTCGTGCGGTTCGGAGAATTCCCATTTCTGGATTTCGTTCACGGCCACGCCGCCGATGCGTACGGTGCCTTTCTCGCCCAGAATCGTGATCGAACCTTCCAGGTTCTTCGGATAGGTGAGCATCGTCACGTTCAACGTTCCCATGGCGCCGCTACGCCAGCGCAACGCAGCCACGCCACTGTCTTCGACTTCGATGTCGCGATCGAGCGTAGCTGTGTAGGCCATGACGCTTTCCACCGGACCAATGACCCAATCAAACAGATCAATGTAATGACTCGCCTGGTTCATGAAGGCGCCACCATCGAACTCCCAGGTGCCGCGCCATTTGGCGCTATCGTAGTATTCCTGCGGACGGGTCCAGAAGACATTCACCGCCACGCTGTAGATTCGACCGAAACGGCCTTGTTCGGCAGCACGCTTGAGCAGCTGAAGCGTGGCGTTGCGACGGTTTTGCTTCACGACGAACAGCCGCACGTTAGCTTCATCGCAGGCCCGCACCATGCGCAGGCCATCCTGCCAGCGAGTGGCCATTGGCTTTTCTGTCACAACATGACGCCCGGTTTTCGCCACTTCGATTGCCTGGTTGGCATGCAATCCACTCGGGGTGGTCAACACGACAACATCAGCGGTCGTTTTCGCCAACATGTCGGAAAGGTGGATGTGTCCACTAGCGCCGGTGCGCGCGACGGCGCGCTCCAACGCTTGCGTATCGATGTCGCACACATCGACTATTTCGAAATCAGCGGCGTGCTTTTCCATCGCGTCCAAATGGTTATTCGCAATGCGGCCGCAGCCAACCAAGGCAACGCGGATTTTCCGGTCTGTGATGGTTTGATAGTTCTGCATAAGTGTCCTGGGTTTAGAGTCGGAAAACGGTAAATCCGGCGGCAGCCAGTGCATCGCGGTTGAAGAGCGACTTGAGGTCAGCCAGTACCGGCGTGGCGCCACGGCACATGCTCTTCAATGCGGCAGCATCGAGCGCACGGAATTGGTCATGACCAACCGCGACTACCAGCGCATCAACCTGGTTGTCGCTATCGATCTGCCCCAACCGGATGCCATACTCGTGCTCGACTTCCTTGGCATTCGCCCAAGGATCGCTGATCACGGTCTCGACGCCCCATGTCTGCAGCTCTTTCACCAGATCCGCGATCTTGCTGTTGCGGATGTCCGGGCAGTTCTCCTTGAACGTCACGCCCATGATACCAATCTTGCTGCGCGCAACGTCGACGCCTTTCTGAAGCATCAGTCTGATGACGTTGCGGGCCGCGTAGCGCGCCATGTTGTCGTTGATACGACGGCCGGCGAGTATCACCTGAGGATGGTAGCCAACCGCTTCGGCCTTATGGGTCAGGTAGTACGGGTCGACCCCGATGCAGTGACCACCCACCATGCCTGGCCGGAATGGCAGGAAATTCCATTTGCTGCCCGCAGCATCAAGCACATCCTGGGTGTCGATGTTGAGGCGAGCGAAAATCACCGACAACTCATTCACAAGGGCGATGTTCAGATCGCGCTGCGTGTTTTCGATTACCTTGGCCGCTTCGGCGACTTTAATACTAGCGGCGGGAAAAGTTCCGGCCGTGATAATGCTGGCATACAGGTCATCCACCAGTGTGGCGATTTCCCGCGTCGAGCCACTGGTGATTTTCTTGATCTTGGTGAGTGTATTTACTTTATCGCCAGGGTTGATGCGTTCAGGGCTATAGCCGCAGAAAAAATCTGCGTTGAACTTAAGCCCCGAGAACTTCTCCAATACAGGAACGCAATCCTCTTCGGTCGCACCAGGATAAACCGTTGACTCGTAGATGACGATATCGCCCTTTTTCAGAACTTTGCCGACGGTCTCGCTCGCCTTGAGCAAAGGAGTGAGGTCCGGGCGCTTGTATATGTCGACAGGAGTTGGCACTGTGACAATAAAACAGTTGCACGAACGCAAATCATCTATGTCGGTGGTAAAACTCAGGTGCTCAGCTGCCCGCAATTCGTCGGCAGTCGTCTCGAGCGTGAAGTCCTGCCCAATTTTCAGTTCTGCGATACGCTTGTCGTTGATATCAAACCCGACGACCGTGCGCTGGCGACCAAATTCCACAGCCAGCGGAAGTCCGACATAGCCCAGCCCAATAATTGCTACTTTAATTTCGTTCAAGTTCATATTTTTCTCTACGTTACATACTCAACTAGGCTCGGTTTACATGCTATACAGCAACGAATGATATGCATCTTGCTTCGGACGCTGGTAACACCTTAAGAAATTACGGACGCCGGAAATGCGCAAGGCACTCCGGATCGCCCCCATGAAGATGGCTCGCGAAGCAAATTTACTTGAAACGAAGGTACGATTTCAGCTCATTCCAACGGGCTGCTTCCGCTGGCACGGCCATAACGCGTTGCTTCGCCGCCAAAAAGAATGCCCACAGTATCGCCGCGAAACCGGCCATCATCGTGGCAGACAACACGATCAGCGCACGTTTTGGCTTGAATTTGCGCTCCGGCTCCACTGCCGGGTCAAGTACCTGGATCAGTGCAGGCTCCTTGGCCTCATCAAGACGTGCAACCTCGTATTGCTTTGCCAGCAGCTCGTACAGCATCTGGTAATACTTAAGATCGCGCATCAACTGGATATTCTCCAGGCCTGCCAGGTTGATGTCGCTAGGCGGCGTGGCGCCAGCGCGGCCGCCTTCCAGCTTCGCCAGCTCATTCCGCAAGCTGCCTAACTCTTCGTTGACGCGCCGAAATTCCGGATTCTGCGCAGTAACAAAAGCTCGCATCGAGCCAAGTTGGATTTCCTTGGCTGAAACCTGCGCCTTGAGACGTGCCGCCGTTTCGAGGATGGCCCGGCTCTCGCTATCGACGCTGATCACTCCGCGGCTATCCATTGCGCCCTTGAGCGACATTTCAACTTTTGCAAGATTGTCTTTGGCAGTCTCAAGCTGACGCTCGTAGAACATGCGCCGTTGCGACGCTTCGGTGATGGCAAGCGTTCTGGTCAGCTGCTGCAATTCATCAACATAAGCGTTCGCCAATCCAGCTACAAATTTCTGACCATCATCCTCGACGTCGATGGTGATCATGCCATCCTTGCCCGCGACAATCACGGTACTCCCCTGCAAGCGGCGGCGTGCAGCCTCCTGGGATTCAGTATCGTATCTTTTTTTCAAGTCAAACCGGCTGATCAGTTTATCTGCGACGGTTCGGCTTCTCAGGATGCCGACGTACAAATCAGCTGGCGTTTTTATGCCCGCGGCACCAGCCGCAAGCCCGGCTGCACCGCCAAGCTGTGACAGCAGTGCAGACGCGCCGGACTGTGACTGCTGAGGCGGAAGCACCTTGGTCGTCGCTTGATACGAGTTAGGCAATGCCAGGCTGATCGCTACTGCAATCAGCGCCACGACCAATGGCAAGCCGATGATTAACTTTTTGTGCTTGGCCAAAACGATCAGCAGATCGAGAATATTAAAATCCGGATTAGCGTCGCCCTTGCCTGACTCTGTTGATATCTTCTGCGTGTCGTTCATGCTTTGGAGCCACTCATATGATCATGCCATTATTCTATGCTACGGATACGCTTGCGCGCACCTTCACTCATCGTTACCGGACTTATTGTTTCAGCACCTGGATGGCGGCAGCACCCAAACCAAAGTTCGCAAAGATCGCTGCCCATTCGCGCGTACCTTTGGTGAACTTCGTCCACGCAGTTTCCCTGTCAATTTTTCCCGGAACGACGATGGAGTCGCCTGGCATGACAATGACGCCACCGATACCGCCGAAACCCCAACCACCGGTGTTTCGTCCGACAACACTGCCATCGGTACGCATGATAAAGATATTTTCGGCATCTGCATCGACAGTAAGCCCTGCCTTCTTAATGTAATCATCCACACGGCTATTGGGCTGCCAAAGCGGCGATGACTCTGTATTGACCGAGCCGAAGATATGGACAAATTCCGGCTTGGCAGGGATCACCAGGCGATCTCCATTTTCCAGTTTCAGGTGCGGCAGACGTCCGAATGAGCGCTCCGACGGATCCAGGCCAAACGCAATCCTGCCGGTCGGTTTCATTTGCCTGAAAATAGAAATATTTTCCTGCGCCAGCTTAATTTCCGCCTGGCGCTGGATTTCCGCGGCTTGGGCATCGGCTTGCGAAATAGTACGGGAATTGGCTAAATTCTTGGACTGCTCAACCCGCAACTGATTTTCAAGTTTGATAGCAGCTTTTTCCAGATTCGCCTGTTGTTCAAGACGTACCTGCTCGCGGTAAAACGCCGTACCAAAAAAATACGCATTCTGGGTAGTGCCACCTGCACGCGCAAGCAATGCCTGTAGCGTTTCGCCGGCGTTCATCTGGTACACACCCGGCACCAGTACTTCGCCTTCAACACGCACGAATACCCGGCGCTTGTCCATGGGCACGGCGACATCTTGCTGGGAAAAAATAGTCACTGTGTCGCCTGGCTGCAACTGCACGTTATCCGGGCTGGATGGACTGGAAAACACTTTGCCCAGGTTAAACGGTATCAAGCTGACGGTCAGGTCGGAGCGGTTGATACGCTCCACGACTGCGTAGTCCCAGTTGATTTCATCCATCATCCCGCCAATACGCGATGCGATATTGCCGGCAACTTCGGTGCTGGCAATATCGGGTTCGCCATTGCCAAGCGAGCTATTCTGACGCTTGATGGAGTTACGGGTAATCAAATACTCTCGGTTCGGTATCAGATCGCTGACACGCATTCCCGGCAGGAACGGGGCACGGATCGCTTGGTCCACATTCCCGCGCAGAACCACAGCATTCGAAAAATCAGGGGTAATCGAGGTGATATTGAGCACGTCGCCGTTTTTCAGCGAGCGCTTCAGTCCCTGACCATTCAACGCAAACTGCTCCACGCTACGTGGTTGATTTTTGTTCGCATCAATACGCTCTAGGAAAGCGCGACGCGGGTCAGCGACCACCGGCAGTCCGCCAGCGATGTCCAACATGGATTCAATCGTATCGTTGGCAGTGCGCAACTCATAAATGGCGGGCGTATTGACCTTGCCGACCAAGGCTATATGGCCGGTCGCTGCCGGGATGTAAATCGAGTCGCCATCCTGCAGCTTGATATCGGCGGACTTGTCGCCCTTGGCGATGAACGCATACAGATCCAGGTCGGCCACGACTTTGCCGGCACGCTTGACTTGCAGATGACGCATGCTACCGTTGGCGTTTGGCCCGCCGCTGGCAAACAACGTGGTCACCAGCGTCGACAGGCTCGATACCGTGTACGTGCCTGGCCGGCTTGCCTGCCCCACTACATAGACAGTAATTGCTCGCAACTTACCAAAATTTACATTGACCGTGACGCCCTTGTACAGCGTCGCAACCGCATTGCGGATCACCGACTCTGCATCGCCAGCCTTGACGCCAGCCAAAGCGACAGAGCCGATTGTCGGAATCGAGATCAGGCCATTACGGTCGATGGTTGCCCGATAATCGATATCGATGCTGCCCGTGCCGCGTATCATCAGTTCGTCACCGACACCCAAAGGGTAGTCGGCAGGCACGGGGGCGCCAGAGATCGGGGTAAACGTGCTTGGGGTATTCGCAAAAAACTCGGCGCCAAATACTGGCAAGATACTGCCCGTGCTATCGGCAATGAATTTTTGAAACTCGCTGGTGCCGGCTTCCGGGCTGCGACGGCCTGACGATGCCGGCTGCTTTGCGCCCATGCCCGCGCGCGACTGGGGCGCTGGATTTGCCTCTGCTTTGCCATCCATGGCGCTGACGTTATTAATGCTGACCCGCCGTGGCGACTCGGATGCAGCAAAGCCTGAGCCTGTGGGCGCCATGGATTGACCAAACATGTCTGCTTTGCTGGCAGCATCCGTATCTGCCTTGCTGACAGCATCCTGTGCGAAAGCAGCGATAGAAGTAATGGCCAGAACTACGGCCACGAGACGGCGGGTGATTTTGATCATTGATGAATTCAGTTGTGGGGTGGGAGGCAGCTCGATAGCCACAATAAGCAGTCTGATATTTTAGCTTAAATCATGATGACTGGAAAGTTATTTTAAAATGATTAACATGTTGACGTCAATTTACGCCACTTCAATAAACTGCGAGGAACATCATCGGCCTGCCAACTACATCGCGGCGGCCATACGCCGTTCGATGATGCAACAAATATCGGCGATATGATGCATAACCGCATCTAATCTTGGCGTAAAATATACTCAAAATACCCACTTAAATAGTGACACAATATCAATTCTGGCGCGGTACTCGCCAGTGCATTATGCACTCACGGCCGAGTCGCGCTCGATAATGCGGGACATTCCTGAGTTTTCCACTACGCAAAAGCGGCGCAGTGTATCTACGGCCCGCAACACCTGCGCCACTGACGATGAACGCCTTGCATTACATCATTTTTTGTTTCTTAAAAGCCATAGCAACTTTCAATCACCATTTGACAGCAGTTCAGCCGTATCCTGGCGCAGGCGCTCGAAGCATAGGCATTTATTTGCAGGCAGATTTACATAGACCTGGCTGCGTCTGACGATGACAACAAAATAATTTTAATACCAACAAAATGAATATACATTTTAAAAATTATTTTATCGAGCAATCCATTTCTTAATAAATTATTACCTCTAAAACTCTATTCTCTCCAGCGCGTCGGCGTTCACCATTTTTTAATTATCAAACCATGAAAAACGCTTCCACTTAAATGGAGTCATTTTCAATATACAACACTAACATATCGCGTGGTTTGGCGTTGTCCGTCAATTCAAACATCGCCGCTGGACTGGCATTAGCGACCTGCATCAGGGAGAATCGATGGATATTCCATATGAACGCTAATTATGGAATATCCGCGCACCATGATCTTGGGGCAAACAATCCCCGCATGCATGCGCGCAATCCATCACTTAATACTTGCCTTGCCAAGTCACGCTGATTTCCTTCGGTCCCGGGTTGATCGACAGTCCAGACTTGCTCTGATCGCGCTGCGCCTGCCACAGCCACCCACCCACGGCATAACCAAGAATGCCGCCAGCGACGGTATCGGACACCCAATGTTTGCGTCCGGCAACGCGGCCGGCTGAAGCGAGTGCCGCCACGCTATACAACCACGGCGCATCGTACTCCTTGGCAAACGGCGTCACCGCAGCGAAGGCGATGGCCGAATGACCGGAGGGGAAGGACGCGTCCGAGCGGGATTTCCCGGTTCCGACACCGCTCCACGGACCACGATCTTCATCAGGACGGGCACGGCCAACCGCATATTTGCCGACCAGCGCCAGCCCTGTTGCTGCCCCCACCGACTGCATGGAAATGAGGCCGATATTTTGCATGCGTTCGTCACCCAGCGCGAAAGCGGCACCGGCAGCTCCCACCAGCGCGAAAGGCATGACCTTCCCAAACTTGTCCCAGTTACGCAGCGCCGACGAGTTTTGATGCTTCTTCACGAATCGATCGACCGGCTTGTCGCTGAGTGCGGAAGCGGCCACTACGCCACCGATCAGGGCCGTTGCCTTGACCCAGTCGGCCGGCTCCGGCATAGCCGACGAAGACTGCTCCAGTCGCGCGCGCATGGCTGGCCACGGGCTGACAAAGGGGCGAATCGGAGGATTGACGGCGGGCAAGTTTTGTTCATCTGGACGCTCGGCAAAGTTGCCCAAACCATCGTAGGTATGCATGTCGGCCCGGGGGCGTTCGATCAGGTCATACAGATCGCCGGGCGACCCCACCATCTGTCCCACATCACGTGTCCATGGGGAAATGGCAAAGCCGGCCGTCGACTGCGTATCCATCGGCAGCATGCTGTTCAGCGGGATTGACAGGAAAACACCACGATCCTGATATGGCTTGGAAGGCGTGCCCGGCGTTGTGATATCGTTGCCGTTGGTATGCGTATACCAAGCCCCGATTTCAATGCCGGACTGGAAGCGGCGCTTGAATTCCATGCGGACACCCGAGTCTTTCGCCAGGAAACGACCGGCACGCGCTGTCACGGTGATGTCGTGCGGCAAGCGGTAATGCAGGGAGCCAATTGCCGTGACCGTCTTGTAGTCGAGACTGTCAAACAGTCCTTTATAACCGCGCTGCTGCAATGCATCTACGGACAGGTCGGCCGCCCAGCGGCTATCTTTCGGCAGGTACAGCACCTGCCCGCCGACGCCACGGAACATGTCTTCGTACAAGCCAGCAGACAAGCGTGTGTAGACGCGTTCGGCAGGGTTATCGTATTTGTTCAGCAGAATGCGGCTCAGCGAGAAACGCCCGCCTCGCAGGTATTCCGCCACATCGCTGCGCACGTGCGGCAAGTTACTGTTCGAGGCCTGCTTGACGCCAGAGACGGTTTCCAGCAACTGCAGGCTGGCGGCGCCATTCAGATACAGGCCATCGCCCAGCCGCCGGTCATAATTGGCTACTGCGGAAACCGAGTAACGGAAAGCGCCACTTGGATCATTGAAGAAGAAGCCGACCTTGGGCGCAATCTTGAAGCGGTTCGCTTCCCGGTCCAGCGACTTGATCTGCACTACGTCGCCATCGACACCGACGCCGACCGCCAACTTGCCATCATTCTTGACAGCATTAGCCGCCTTGACGACCGCCGGCACCGGCATATCCGCAACTGGCTCGCTGCTCCCCGCCATCATGACTGGCGCGGCAACGGCAGCCATCACTGGCGCAACAGCCGGCGCGGCAACTACGGCAGGCTTGGCCGGCGTTGGCTGGTCCAGAAATTCTTGCAGCCAGCCTTGCTGTTCGTCACGAATGACATCGCTTTTTTCCGGATAACGCAGCAAGACGACATTCAGGAAAGCCTGACGATCAATCCGGCCGGCCAAATAGTCATTCAGTTTCGCCAAGTCGAAAAATTCGTACGTGGCGATCGGCTGGTCCAGCTTGGTGTAGGTGACGCGCAGGGTCGTTACGCCCTTAGGGGTGAAGGCCAGCGCAGTCCGCGCAGCGCGGCCAACGGCCCGCCCCATGTTGGAAATGCGGCTATTGGTCAAGCTGAGGCTGAGGGTGCTGCCCTCTTGCTCGACGCGGATATTCTTGTAATCCTGCTTGACCAAGGCGTTCACCAGATCCGCGCCATGGCCGGCATCGCGGTGCCATTCTTCCCGGCTGGGCAGGGGCGGTGGATTCTTGTCATCGACAAAATAGGCGGGCTCAAAGACCTTGGGTACGAACTCACGTTCACCAAACGGAATGCTGACAAAGGCATTGATACTGAACTGATCACGGCTGCGCGCAGCCTGCAGGGCAAGCCAGCCCCAGCGATACTCCAGCCCCACCGAGGGGCCTTTGCTACGCTTGCCGGACTGCGTCAGACTGGCACTGAAGTCACTCTTGTAGTTGATTGCATCATATTCGGCCACCATCGACCAGCGCGGCATGCTGGTGGGTGTCCAGCGCGCACCAGCGAACGCCCCATCGGGACGTCCATGTGCATAGCCGAGGCTAGCCTCGATATTCTTGCTTGCACCGAAAGTCTTGGTGGCGACGACGTAGCGTCCCTTGAACAGTTCAGTACCGAAGATATCGGTCATGCCTACGGCAACCGACGGCAGCCATTGGCCCTCTTGCCATAAGCGCAACTTTCCATCGATAACCTTATCCTTGTAGCGACCATACTCTTTGCCATATTCGCCGGGAATATTGGTAAATCCGGGAATACCGCTGATCGAGACATAGCGGCCGGTAACCTGCAAAAACGGCAACACATTAGCCGTCACCCATAATTGACCGTAGGGATCGTCATAACTATAGCCGACACTGAAGGTGCCATCCGGCTCAACGACAGCACTGGGCATATTGATATAGCCGGATTGCCCGCCATGGTTGGGGGTCGCGGCCATGGCACATGGGGCACCTATCAGCAAGTAACCGCACCAGGAATAATTAATGGAATTTCGGAGTACGCGTAACAAATCCAACCACCTCAAAAGCCTGCGCTTGTACTTCCCGCAGGGGCGGAAAGATCAATACGGAGGACGGCCAAAACTACAAAGCGAGCAAAAAAGCCGGCGCGGATGAATATCCCTGACGCGGCGTTTGAATTCGGACTCATCTCATTATTCAACTGAAAAAGCATCACAGTTTGAATATTGCAACCTAGAATTTTAACATTATTTATCACTATGAAAGCCGAGCATTGCTTTAAAAATACGACCAGAACACGCCTGTTCAGGCTTGCAAACCACCTTGTTTCCTGGGTGCCGGTCGCGTACGAATAGCTGAAAAACAGGACGAGAGAACATGCAATTAATGTAATTCATGGCGAAGCAACATCGCCATTTCTTGGCGGCCTGGCGTCGGTTCAATTTTCAATCATTACTTCAAACTCCCGAAAACCTTACCGATAATCTTGCTGCCATAACCCAGCGGATTGCAGCGGATGGCTTTTTCCTCTTCCGCGATCATCAAGTACAGGCCAGCGGCGCTGACGTTTTTTGGCGGAAAAAGTCCGTCACCGAGGTCTCGCCTCCGGACAGGATATTCTTGGCGTCGGTGACGCTCATCGACTTCACCGCATCGAGCAGCATGGGCTTGGCCAGGGGCACGGCCGACTCGGCGGCGCGGTTCATCGACACCACCAGGTCGTCCAGCTGCTGCCCGCGTCCCGTCATCTTCAGCAAAGGGCGCGCCTGCTCCAGGATGCCGGGCAGCTTGATCTTGACCTTGTCATTGTTCAGGAAGCCGTTTTCGACGCCCAGCTTGGCCACGGCCGCGGCGGAACCGGCGTCGAGCGCCGCTTTCAGGCCACTGCTGGCCTCCTGGTTGCTGAGGGCGGCGAGCGGGTTCGCAGCGCCGGCCATGGACGAGCACAGCGCCAGAGCGCACATCAGGGCGACTGGGCGGGCAGGGAAAAAGTTCATATCCATGTTCATCTTTTGTTTGAGGCCGGCGAGGCATCGGGCAACTCTTGACCCGACAGCATATCAAACCACGGCGCCTTGGGTGCTTTTTATTGCTCAAAAAAATACACGTTAGCACCGGCGCAGGAGCGCAGCTTACAACAAATCCTGTTGTATTCGCGCACGTTTGGCCGCGATCACCATGCAGGCGGCACGCAGGCAGCGCTATGGAGCAGGCCTGGCGACAAAGGAAACGCATATCCATATCCACATATATTCGTTCGTCAAAATTAACACTTTAGCTACGCTCTGAGACTGACTTCACTTCTATCAAGGAACGGCTCATGAGCAGTAGCAAGCGACAAATGCGTTTGGGCGCATTTTTGCAGGGTGTCGGGCATCACATTGCCGCCTGGCGCCATCCCGATGTCGATCCGGCCGAAGCAACGCAGCTGGAACCGTTGAAGCACCTGGCCCGCGTGGCCGAGCGGGGCAAGTTCGACGCCATCTTCTTTGCCGACACGGTGGGCTTTCCCGAAGGCCCGCCCGCGCTGCTGGCACGCGCTGCCCTGCCGTATTATTTTGAGCCGCTGACCCTGCTGGCCGCCCTCTCCGGCGCCACCGAACATATCGGCCTGGTGGCCACTACCTCCGTCACCTATCTGCACCCGTTCCACCTGGCGCGCAAGTTCGCCTCGCTCGACCACATCAGCGGCGGGCGCGCCGGCTGGAACCTGGTCACCTCGGGCACGGACTGGGAAGCGAAAAGCTTCGGCCTGTCGGCGCAAGTGCCGCACACGGAGCGCTACCAGCGCGCGCGCGAATACGTCGATGTCGTCAAGGGCCTGTGGGACAGCCTGGGCGATGATCCGTATCTGTTCGACCAGGCCAGCGGCAATTTCTTCGATCCGGCCAAGCTGAACGTCCTTGAACACGAAGGCAAGTACTTCAAGCTGCGCGGCGCCCTGCAGTCGCAGCGCCCCGTGCAGGGCTACCCCGTGCTGATACAGGCCGGCTCCAGCGAGGATGGCCAGGAACTGGCTGCCGCCACGGCCGAACTGGTATTCACGGCGCAGCAGACCTTGGCCGGCGCGCAAGCATTCTACAGCGGCTTGAAGGCCCGCCTGGCGCAGCATGGCCGTGGCACCGACGAATTGCTGATCCTGCCGGGCGTGATGCCCATCATCGGCGCCACCGAGGCAGAGGCCAAGGCCCGCTATGACCAGCTGCAGGACTTGATCGACCCCGTCATCGGCCTGGGCCTGCTGTCGGGGCTGACGGGCGTGGACCTGAGCAAATATGCGCTCGACGAGCCCTTCCCCGAGCTGCCCCTGGGCGAAGGCTGGCAAAGCCGCGTGCAGCTGTTCATCGACATGGCAAAAAAGGATAACCTGACCCTGCGCCAGGTCTACCAGCGCGCCGCCGGCGCACGCGGCCACCGCGTCATCTGGGGCACGCCGTCAAGCATCGCCGACCAGCTGCAGGAGTGGTTCGAGAACGGTGCCGCTGACGGCTTCAACATCCTCGCGCCCACCTTCCCGCATGGACTGGAAGCGTTCGTCGACCTGGTGATCCCGGAACTGCAGCGGCGCGGCCTGTTCCGCACCGAGTACAGCGGCCACACCCTGCGCGAGCATCTGGGCCTGGCCCGTCCGCTGGGACTGGCGGCATGAGCGCCGCCGCCCTGCCCGCGACGCCGCCAGCGCCAGCATCGCCCGCTGCCGCCACGCCAGCGAACGACTACCTGTTCGGCCGGCGCCGCACGGTGCAGACCTTCAGCCTGCTATGCCTGCTGATGGTGTTCGACTTCGCCGACCGCATGATCCTCGCCGCGCTGATCCCGTCCATCAAGGCCGAATGGCAGATCACGGACGCCACGGCCGGCATGCTCAGCTCCATCCTGACCCTGGGCATGGTGCTGTGCGCGTTTCCCGCCTCGATCGCCATCGAGCGCTGGAGCCGCGTCAAGACGGCCAGCATCATGGGCGTCGTCTGGAGCCTGGCGTCGGCCGCCGGAGGCCTGGCGGGCAGCGTCACGCAGCTGGCCGCCAGCCGCGCCCTGGTGGGGGCGGGCGAGGCGGGCTACGCGCCCGTCTCCTACACCTGGATCAGCGCCGCCTTTCCCAAGCGCCGGCGCCAGCTGGCCCTGGGCCTGTTCTCGTCCGCGCAGCCGATCGGCATGGCCCTTGGCGTGGCGCTGGGCGGCTATGTCGCCACGCACTACGGCTGGCGCCACGCGCTGGGCATCATGGCCTTGCCCGGCCTGCTGATCGCCGTGTGGCTGTACCGCGGCCAGGACTACCAGACCGTCAGCGTGCGCGACACCGCCGCCAGGTCTCCCGACGAACCGGCCCTGCGCGGCCGCCTGGCCGTCATCGCCGGCACGCCCTCGCTGGTATTTGCCTACCTGAGCGCGGCCATGGGCACCTTGCAATGGGTGCCGGCCGTCTTTTTCCTGCCCACCTACCTGAACCGCTTCCACGACATCCCGGTGCAGCAAGCGTCCTTCATGACCAGCGGCGTGATGCTGCTGTCGATCATCGGCGTGCCGCTGGGCGGCTGGGTCATGGACCATTACAATCGCCGCAACGAACTGGCCAAGCTGCTGTTCCCCATCGCCGCCTCGCTAGCCGCCACCATCATGCTGGGTAGCGCCTTTGGCATCGTGCACAGCCTGGCGTGGCAGTACGGCCTGGTGATCGCCGGCGCCTTCGTCGTCTCGGCCGCCGGCACCGGGCCGCTGGCGATGACGCAGGAACTCGTGCACCCGGCCTTCCGCCCGTTTTCCGCCACCTGCGCCGTCGTCACCCTGCATTTGCTCGGCTCCGTGCCCGGCCCCTTGCTGGCGGGACTGCTGTCGAACCGTTTTGGCCTCAACGACGCCTTGCTGTACCTGGCGCTGGCCGGCGGCGCGCTGCAGCTGACCACCTTGCTGCTGGCACTGCGCTACTACCGGCGCGACCTGGGCAAGGTGGGGCAGCACCAGTTGCAACCCTTGTAAATCCCGAATTTCACCCTACAGGCATAACGATGTCCAAGAAAAAATCCAGCTTTCCCCTGACTTCCGGCGCGATGCTGATCGCCGCCGTCTTCGGCACCCTTGGCGCCGCGCGCGCCGAGACCTTGCCCGCCGCGCCGGACGCCGACGCCGGCGCCGCCGTGCGTGACGGCGGCGAGGTGCAAAGCATCACCGTCACGGCGCGCCGGCGCCAGGAAAAGGCGCAGGACGTGCCGGCGCCGATTTCCGTCGTCAGCGGCGCCCAGCTCGAAGCCCAGGGACTCTACCAGGTACAGGACTTGCAGCAGGCGCTGCCCAACGTCACCTCGCAATTTTTGCATGCGCGCCAGTCCAGCGTGGCCGTGCGCGGCATCGGCAACAACACGGCCAACGAGGGCCTGGAGGGCAGCGTCGGCATTTACCTGGACAACGTCTTTCTGGGCCGTCCCGGCCAGGCCGTGTTCGACCTGCTGGACCTGGAGCAGGTCGACCTGCTGCGCGGCCCGCAAGGCACGCTGTTCGGCAAGAACACCACGGCCGGCGTGCTCAATATCCGCACGCGCCTGCCCACCTTCGAACGCGAAGGCCACCTGGAAGTATCGCTGGGCCAGCGCGGCTACCGTCAGTTCAAGGGAGGGTACTCCGGGCCCGTCAGCGACACGGTGGCCGTGCGCATCGCCGCCTACGACACGCATGACGATGGCTGGCTGAAGAACCTGCAGGATGATCGCCGCTTCAATGAAATCAACCGCAAGGGCGTGCGCGCGCAGGCGCTGATCAAGCCGAGCCAGGATTTCAGCCTGCGCCTGATAGCCGAGCACAATGAAGAAGATTCCAGCACCGGCACCCTGGTGCCATATGCCTACGGCCCCCTGAACCGCGGCGCGGCCGGCGGCAGCCTGCCGACCAACGCCACCAACTACGGCCTGTGGCTGCAAGCCAAGGGCGCGACCAAGGTCATCTTCAATCCCTACGACTATAACGTCAGCATCGACGAGGAACAGCAGGCCAAGGTGCGGCAGAACGCCGTCTCGGCGGAAGCGAACTGGAAGATCGGCAGCGGCGCCGACGCTTATGCGCTGACCTCGATCACCGCCTGGCGCGACTGGAGTTTCGAACCGAAGAACGACCTCGATTCCAGCGATTTGAAAGCATTGACCGGTGGCTTCAGCACCAGCGAGCACCAGTTCTCGCAAGAGCTGCGCCTGGCTTCGCCGACGGGCAAGTCCTACGATTATGTGCTGGGCGCCTACTTCTACCATCAGAAGACGGCCAGCTACAACCACTACGACACGGGACCCCTGGCATCGGCCGTCTCGGGCGGCGGCTACCCGAACAACAACCTGATGTCGGGCCATGGCGAAGCGCAGACGGACAGCTACGCCGTGTTCGGCCAGGAAACCTGGCATGTCGCCCCCAAACTGGACCTGAGTGCGGGGCTGCGCCTGAACTCCGAGCGCAAGCAGGGCCGCGTGGTGCAGGACGCGCTGGGCCAGCCTTCGCCGTACACGGCCTATCCGATCTTCGCCTTCTGGGATTCCGGCAAATTGAGCCGCACCGACAAGAACGTGGCCAGCCTGCTCAATGCCAGCTACCGGCTTGAGCGCGACGTGCTGACCTACGCCACTTTGTCACAGGGCGAAAAATCGGGCGGCTACAACGTCAACGGCGTCGCTTCCGTCGGTTCGGCCTTCGGCGTGCAGTCCATCATCATCGAGCCGGAAAAGGCCCGCAACCTGGACCTGGGCATCAAGACGGCCTGGCTGGATGGCCGCGTCACCGTCAACGCGAATCTCTTCATCACCAAGGTCAAGGATTACCAGGGCGTCACCAACATACCCTATGCGCCGCTGGCCAGCTACATCGGCGTGCTGACGAATATCGGCGACCTGACCAGCAAGGGCCTCGAATTCGACGCGCGCGCGCGCCTGTCGCGCCAGCTGGAACTGGCCTTCAACGGCGCCTACACCAGCGCCACCTTCGACAATGGCACGGGGCCGACGCCGTTCGAAACCTTCAATGACCTGGGTAATCCGCTCAATCCCCTGCAAGGCTACGGCAAGGGCAGCCGCAGCATCGCCGGCAACCGCGTCAACGGCGCGCCAAAGTGGATACTCAATACCAGCGTGCAATGGCGCCAGAAACTCGGCGCCCAGGTGGAGCAGTACGCCAACGCCAACCTGGCGCTGCGTTCGGACAGCTATGGCGATATCAACAACTCGCGCTACTCGCGCCTGCCCGGCTATGGCCTGGCCAACGCCAGCGTGGGTTGGCGCGTGGGCCAGGGCGACGCGCGCTGGGATTTCTCGCTGTGGGCGCGCAACCTGTTCGACAAGCGCTATTTCCTCGGTCTGACGGGCGTGGGGACGAATGCCTATGCGGCGTCGGCAGGCCAGCCGCGCACGGTCGGCGCCAGCGCGCGCTACGACTTTTAACGGGGGCTAATCAGCCAGCGCTTCCAGGCGCTGGCGCACCTGGATCAAATCTGTTTCACGCATGCGCGCCGCCGTCTGGCGCAGGGATTTTTCCGCACCGGCCACGCCGGCCGCCACGGCCATCGACAGCCAGATATACGCCTGCTGCAAATCGAGCGGGCCACCCTGGCCGCTGGCCGCCATCAAGCCCAGATTCATTTGCGCCCGCGCATGGCCCTGGCGCGCGGCCAGCGCGTACCAGTCCCAGGCGGCAGCATAATCCTGCGGCACATCCTGGCCATTGTCGTGCCGCAGGCCCAGCGCAAACTGCGCCAGGCTGTGGCCCTGCGCGGCGGCGCGGCAATAGCAGGCGCAGGCCTGCTGGCTGTCGGGCGCCGGGCCATCGTCGCGGTCGTGCAAGACACCCTGCATGTATTGCGCCGGCGCGTACTCCTGCTCGGCGGCGCGGCGGTACCACTCCAGCGCCAGCGACAGATCCTGCGGCACGCCCTGGCCATGTTCATAGCGCAGGCCCAGGTCGAACTGCGCCCGCACATGTCCCTGGTCGGCCGCCTTGCGGTACCAGAAGATGGCTTCCTGCGCATCGGCAGGCATGCCCTGCCCGTGTTCATGCAGGAGTCCCAGCTGATACTGCGCGGCGGGAAAGCCCTGCTCCGCCGCCTGGCGGTAGAACACCTGCGCGCGGGGATAGTCCTGCGCGCCATGTTCATGGTGCAGGCCCAGGTTGTGCTGGGCCGCCGCATGCCCCTGGCTGGCCGCCTTCACGTACCACGCCAGCGCCGCCTGTTTATCGCAGGGCACGCCCTGGCCATTGTCGTAGATCAGGCCCAGATTGAACTGCGAACTGGCGTGGCCCTGCTCCGCCGCGCGCCGGTACCAGCTGATCGCCTGCCTGCTGTCCTGCGGCAGCACGTCGCCGTTTTCATAGCGCAGCGCCAGGTTGAACTGGGCCGGCGCATAGCCCTGCTCGGCCGCCTTGCGCATCCAGGCCGTTGCCTGCTGGCGGTCCTGCCGCACGCCCTGGCCATTGTCGTAGCGCAGGCCCAGGTTGAACTGGGCGCGCGCATAGCCCTGTTCGGCCGCCTTGCGATACCAATTGATGGCTTGCACGAAATCCTGCGGCACGCCCTTGCCATTGTCATACATCATGCCCAGATTGTTTTGCGCGCCCGCGTCGCCCTGCTCGGCCGCGCGGCTGAACCACAGCATGGCTTGCCCGCTATCTTGCGCCAGTCCCTGGCCCTTGGCATACAGCCAGCCCAGGTTGTACTGCGCCGCCGCGTAACCCTGCTCGGCCGCCTGCTGGTACCAGTGCGCGGCCTGCACAAAATCCTGCGCCACGCCCTGGCCCTTCTGGCACATCACGCCAAGGTTGTATTGCGCGTGTTCGAGTCCCTGCGCGGCGGCCAGGCCATACCAGTGCAGTGCCAGCGCATAGCTTTGCTCGATACCCTGGCCGTTGCAATACATGAAGCCCAGGCCGTGCTGGGCATGCGCATTGCCCTTCTCGGCCAGCCCTTTCAGGCGCAGGTAATCAGCTGTGTAATGCGCAGCCGTGGAATGCGCGGCCGTGGAGCGGGGAGCGGCAGGGGGCATGGCTCAGGCCTCGATGGCCAGCGAGTGCGACAGCGCGGGGGCGGCGTCGACGATCAGGCGGTTCTGCTCCTGCAGCACGCCGATGAAGCTGCCCAGCGAAATGGGCCGGTGGTACAGATAGCCCTGCATCGTCGTGCAACCCTTGTCCTGCAGATAGCGCGCCTGGCCTTCTGTTTCCACGCCTTCGGCGATCAGGTGCAGGCCCAGCCCGCGCGCAATCGAGATGATGGCCAGGATCACGGGATAGTGTCCGTGCTCGTCGTGGATTTCCTTCACAAACGACTGGTCGATCTTGATGGTGTGGATGGGGAAGCGGTGCAGGTACGACAGCGAGGAATAGCCGGTGCCGAAATCGTCGATGGCGACCGACACGCCCAGCTGGCACAGCTTGTTCAACTGCTCGATCGCATATTGCGGATTGCGGATGCAGATGTTTTCCGTGATTTCCACTTCGATCTTTTCCGGCGCGATGCCGTAGCGCGTCAGCGCACCGCGCATCTTTTCGAAAAAATCGCCCCGGTCCAGGTATTGCGGCGACAAATTGAGCGACAGGCGCACGGCTTCGCCGCCGGCCGCGTTCCACTGCACCAGGTCGCGGCACAGGGCGCCCAGCATCCAGTCCGAGATCGGCAGCATCAAGCCGTTTTCCTCGGCGAACGGCAGGAATTCGCCGGCCGTCAGCAAGCCGCGCTGCGGATGGTTCCAGCGCATCAGCCCTTCGGCGCCGACGATGCGGCCCGTCATCACGTCCACCTGCGGCTGGTAATACATCTCCAGCTGGTTCAGCTCCAGCGCCTTGCGCAGGCTCTGCTCGAGCGCGATCTTCTGGTGCGACACGTCGAGCATGGACTCGTGATAAAAACTGTGGCCGTTCTTGCCCAGCGCCTTGACCTGGTACATGGCGATGTCGGCATGGCGCAGCAGCTCGTCGATGGTCTCGCCGTCACCCGGATAGATGGCGATGCCGATGGAGGCAGAAATATGCACCTGGTTGCCATCGAGGTCGAAGGGCTGGTGCAGGCATTCGAGGAATTTGTCGGCGATCAGGCGCGCATCCTGGCGGTCGCGCAGTTCCGGCAGCACGATGGTGAATTCATCGCCGCCCTGGCGCGCCAGCGTATCGCCGCGGCGCAAACAATCCTTCAGGCGCAGCGCCACCTGCTGCAGCAACTCGTCGCCCTTCACGTGGCCCAGGGTATCGTTGACCAGTTTAAAACGATCGAGGTCGATGAACATCACGGCCAGCTCCGTCAGCTTGCGCCGCGCCTGGATCACGGCCAGGCCCAGGCGGTCCTTGAACAGCATGCGGTTCGGCAAGTCCGTCAGGATGTCGTGGTACGCCTGGTAGGAGATGACTTCCTCGGCCCGTTTTCGGTCGGTGATGTCGCGCGCCACGCCATACGTGCCGAAATATTCCTGCTTCCTGGCGTCGTGATCGAGGCCGTGCATGCCGATTGAATTGAGCGGAATCGTCATCAGCGTGTTGTTGAACGTACGGTCGCTGCCACTGCCGCTATGGCACTTCAGGCGCAGTTCCACATTGCGCGAGGCGCGCTCGTCGAGGCGGCGCTCATTGAAGGCATAGCGCGCCCGCTCCTGGTCTTCGTCGTGCACGAGGATCGAATAATGGCTGCCGATCAGCTCTTCGCGGCCAAAGCCCAGCAACTGGTGCACCCTGTCGTTGATGAAGGTGATGCGGCCTTCGTGGTTCAGGGTATAGATGATATCGGGCGAGCTGTCGACCAGGTAGCGGTACATCTTTTCCGAGTTTTCCAGCTGCAGCGCGATGCGCTCGTTTTCCAGCGCCAGCTTGCGCTTTTGCAGCGCGTTCTCCACCGTCTTGAGCAGCTCCTCGCGGCTGTAAGGCTTGCGCAGATAATCGTAGGCGCCGCGCTTCAGGGCGCCGATGGCAGCCTCGATGCCGACGTCGCCGCTCATGACGATCACGTCGCCCTCGATGCCGCGCCGGTTGATGTGGTCCATGATTTCATGGCCGCTCATGTCGGGCAGGCGCAAGTCGAGCAGGATCAGGTCGAAGCGCAGTTTCGACAACTGCGCCAGCGCCTCGCTGCCGCAGGTGGCCGTGCACAGCTGGTAGCCGCGGTCCTTCAGCAATTCGTGCAGGGAAGCGAGCAGGCGGGGCTCGTCATCGACCAGCAGGATGCGCGGGCTGTTTTCCAGGTCAAATGGAATGGCGAAGGAGTTCATGGACGTTACGAAGACAGGGCGGTATTGCCGGGCGCGGGCAGCGCGGCTGCAGCGCTCGCCGGCAAGGGAATGGGCAGCAGAATTTCAAACGAGGTGCCGGACTTGCTGCTGCGGCAGCCGATCACGCCATGCAGGCGCGTGACCAGGTCATGTACGATGGACAAGCCCAGGCCGTGATGCGCCCCTTCCTTGCTGCTGCGCACAGGGGAAAACAGATTCGCCAGCACTTCCGGCGCCAGGCCGGCGCCATTGTCGCTGACGCACAGTTCCAGATACAGGCGACGGTCGCGGTTGACGTGGCCACGGTTCGCCACTTCGATGCGCCCGCCATCGGGCAAGGCTTCGACGGCGTTTTTCAGCAGGTTGAGCAGGATTTGCTTGAGCATGTCGGCATCGGCCTCCACCTCGCATGGCGCGTCCTGCATGCGCGTGACCACCTCGATCTTCGGCGGCAGGAAGTCGGTGGCGCGGAACAATCGCAGCACATCGTCGACCACGCGCGCGCAATCGGTCACGCCACTGGCCGCCACCGGCTGCAAATCGGCCAGGCCGCCGATCAACTGCCCGACCCTGTCGATCTCTTCGTTCAGGATAGCCATCTCGCTGCTGACCGGCTGCTGTTTCTCCAGCTTGTGATCGAGCACGCTCAGATAGTTCTTGATGATGGACAGCGGGTTATTCACTTCATGCACGACGCGGCGCGAGGCGGCGCGGTATTCCTCGGCCACGTGATCGAGCTGGCGCCGTGCCAGGCCGCGCGCACTGACGGCCGTTTCCAGCGCCATGGCGGCCTGGTTGGCATACGCGCGCAGGAAACCCTCGCGCTTCTGGCAAGCGGCAATCTGCCACGCCGCCACGCCGCCGATCAGCACCCCAAGGCTGCGCTGACCCGCCACCAAAGGCACGCAGACCAAGCTATCGGTACCAAGAATGCGGAACATCTGTTCCTCGACGATGCCCAGCGCCGGCATGTCGCGTTTCAGGAACGCCTGCTTGCCTTCCAGCGCCGCGGCGGCCAGGAGCCCGCCCTTGGCCAGCGGGATCGAGAAGCCGGCCAGGCGCTGCTGGTGTTCGCCCGCCGCCACGCCCACCAGCGCATGGCCGGTGGGGTTTTGCAGCAGGATGATGGCGGTGTCGAAATCGAACAGGATGCGCGCCGAGCGCGTGATGGCCTCCAACAGGCTGCTCTCGCCCTGCTGCCGCGCAAAGGTCTGGCCCACTTCGGATACCAGCACCATGTTGCGCACTTCGTCGGACAGGCGCTGCTGCACCGGATCGACGGCTGGCGGCGCATACGCGGGCGGGGTGGCGATATCGTCCGCGCCGGCCAGGTCGATACCCAAGTGCTGCGCGGCCTGCTGCACCTGGCGCGCGACGCCGCCGGCCAAGTTTTCCAGTACCTCCAGCTCCAGCGCGCAAAATTGCGCCGCCTGCGCAATCGATTCCGCATCGTCGGCATGGCAGCACAGCAGGTGCGCCAGGCGCACGATGCGGATCAAGGGATGACTGGCCTCCAGGCGCGCCAGCGGTTCATGGTGATACAGCACGCTGTCGGCCAGGAAGGAATCGAGCTGCCAGCGCTCGATCAGCCAGGCGCCCGCTTCGGCATGCGTGATCTGCAAGGTGCGCTGCTCCACCGCGCACAGGGCGGCATCGTCGCGCGCCGTGAAATT
This sequence comes from Janthinobacterium sp. PSRC1-1, assembly GCF_049897525.1. NCBI lineage: Bacteria > Pseudomonadati > Pseudomonadota > Betaproteobacteria > Burkholderiales > Oxalobacteraceae > Janthinobacterium > Janthinobacterium sp. PSRC1-1. Next base: position 156,250 of record NZ_JAFCWK010000001.1, on the reverse strand, counting down.
GAACGCGTATTCCTTCGGCGCCGTGGCCAGCAAGGCCAGGCGGCCCACGTTGTGCAGCAAGCCTGCCAGATACGCTTCCTCGACGTGCGGATAGGCCATGGCCTTGGCCAGCGCGCGCGCCATGATGGCGACCGACAGCGCGCTTTTCCAGAAGGCGCGCAAATCCGTGCTGCCGGAATGGGGAAAGCTGTTGAAGGTCTGGAAGACGGATTCGCTGATGACCAGGGTCTTGAGCATGTCCGTGCCCAGCGACACGAGCGACTGTTCCAGGCTGACGACCTTGCCCTGGCGATGGTAGGCCGAGCTGTTGGCCACGCCGAGGATCTTGCTGCTCATGCCCGCATCCTTGGCGATCAGGGCAGCCAGCTCCGGCATGCCGGCATCGTCGGCCTGCAGGTGGGCGATCAGTTTGATGAGGATCTGCGGCATGGCCGGCAGGCGGGCAATCAGCAGGCGATTGCGAATATCTTGATCAGATTGTTGCATCGTATCAGGCATTGCCGGTTCGAAAAGGATGAGCGCTCAGCAGCGAAGCGCGGCCACGTCCAGAGGAATCCTCCACTCCTGTAACCCAAAAACAAACTGCCTGAGAGGATGCCGGGGAAAAAGTCATCTTATCATAGCATCCTGCATTAATTGCAATATAGAAAATTAAGTTGAAAGAAACCCAGCGTTCTGCCGTGGAAACTTATGCCTTGAAGGAACCCAGAAAACGCTGGCGGAAGCGCCGCGAGATCAGCCACAGCGCCAGCGCCAGGGCTGTAAATGCCAGCTGGCCCGAGGCCAGCCACAGCACGGAACCGGACAGCAGCGGCGAGATCACGCCGGCCACCACGGCACCGAGCAAGGTGCTGGCGAACGACTGGCACGAGGCGACAGTGCCGCGGATATGCGGGAACAGGTCCAGCGCCAGCAGGGTCGCGCCCGGCCCCACCAGCGACATGCCGAAGGTGTAGAAGAACAGGGGCAGCACCGACCAGGGCAGCGATGGCGGCAGGAACAGGTGGTACACGACATTGACGCTGGCAGCGCATAGCAGGAAGGCAAAGCCGATGCCGATCTGGCGCGCGAACGTGACCTTGCCGGCGATGCGGTTGGCCGCCAGGGCGCCCATGAAAATCCCGCTCACGCAGGGAATGAACAGCCAGGCGAATTGCGATGGCCCCAGACCCAGCTGCTTGGGCAGCATTTCCGGCGCGGCCGTGATGAACAGGAACAGGCCCGCGAAATTGAGGGCGACGATGCCGGCCTTGATGAGGAACAGGGGCGAGCGCAGGATCTGGCCATAACTCGACGCCAGGAAACGGGGATTGAAGGGCTGGCGCTTTTCCATCGGCAGGGTTTCGGGCAGGCGCCAGTAGCAGAACGCCAGCAGCACCACCGTGTACAAGGCGAGGAACAGGAAAATCGAGCGCCAGTCGAACCAGATGACGATCCAGCCACCGAGGATGGGCGCGACGGCCGGGGCGATGGAAAAGATCATCGTCACCAGCGACAGCAACCGCGCCGCCGCCGCATCGGCATACAGGTCGCGGATGATGGCGCGGCTGATCACCACGCCGGCGCCGGCCGAGACACCCTGCAGGATGCGGAAGAACCATAAATAATGCACCGTGTGCGCCGAAGCGCAGCCGAGCGAGCCGATGGCAAACATCAGCAGCGATACCAGCACCACGTTGCGCCGGCCAAAGGTGTCCGAAATCGCCCCATGCCACAGCACCATGCCGGCAAAGGCCAGCATGTAGAACGTCAGCGACTGCTGCACTTCCAGCGGCGACGCCTGCAGCGAACCCTGGATCGCGCCAAAGGCGGGCAGATAGGTGTCGATCGACAAAGGCCCCAGCATCGACAGGCCGGCCAGCAGCATGGCCAGCGCACCGCGGCTCAGCGGCGCCATGTGGCTCGGGGTGGGAGGCGGAACGGGCGTGACCGGGTCGGGCGGCACACTCGCCGGAGGGATGGGAAACATGGCGGATCCAAAGTAGCGCGCGGACCGGTAACGGTCCGCGCGCGGGGGTGACTGCGGGGTCTTGCGACGAACGCTTACTGCTGTGGCTTGGGCTTGGCTTCTTCTCTACGGTTGTAACCGGCGACCATATCAAAGCGGAACAGACGGCATTCCAGCGCGCCGTTGAAGAAAGGCGTCTTGCGCGCTTCCTTCAAGCGCAGCAGCTTGGGCAAGCCCAGGTCGGCCGTGAAGAGGAACACGGTCCAGCCGGCGAAACGCTGCTTCAGGGTCGTGCCCATGGCCGAATAGAAGGAGGTCGACAATTCATCTTCCGGGATGGTGCTGTCGCCGCGCACGCCGATACGCTCGCCGTACGGCGGATTGGTCAGCATGATGCCCGGCACGTCGCTTGGCGGCTTGACTTCCTGCGCCTCGATCTGTTTCAAGGGCACCTCGAAACGCACGCCGGCGCAACGCAGGTTATGGCGCGTCATGGCCACCATATCGCCCGAGATGTCGCTGCCGAAAATGGTCGGTTCGGCTGGCAGCGGATTGACCTTGATGGCGTTTTTCATGGCATTCCACGGCGCCGGATCGAAGTCGTGGAAGTTTTCAAAGGCGAACTGGCGCGTGGCACCCGGTGGAATACCTTGCAGCATCTGCGCCGCTTCGGCCAGGATGGTGCCGGAACCGCACATCGGGTCAAACAGCACCATGCCCGGCTTCCAGCCCGACACGCGCAGCAGGCCGGCGGCCAGGTTTTCGCGCAGCGGCGCGTCGCCCGTTTCTTCGCGCCAGCCGCGCTTGAACAGGGCTTCGCCCGAGGTGTCGAGATACACGGTAAACGTGTGCGCGTCGAGGAAGCCGACGATGCGCATGTCCGGCGTCTTGGTGTTGACCGATGGGCGCTCGTTGAACTGGTCGCGGAAGCGGTCGCAGATCGCATCCTTGATTTTCAATGTCGTAAATTCCAGGCTGCGCAGCGGCGATTTGACGGCCGTGACGTCGACGCGAATCGTGTGGTGCACGCCGAACCAGTCTTCCCAGGCTTGCGCCAGAGTCAGGTCATAGATATCGTTTTCCGTCTTGTAGCCGGAATGGGCCATGCGCATCAGCACGCGCGAAGCAATGCGCGAATGCAGGTTGATGCGGTAGGCATCGAGCAGGTCGCCCGAGCAATGTACGCCGCCCGGCACCTGGTTGTGGACCTTCATGGTCGAACTATCCTGGGCGATCTCGCCCAGTTCCTCGGCCAGCGCCGCTTCCATGCCGCGCGGGCATGGGCAAAAATATGAAGCCATGGTGTACCTTTTATCCGTTGAAAAACAATTAACTAAAAATTTCAAAACTTGTCGGATTACGCGCGCAGCGCTAATCCGACCTACAACCTCTCCAGCGCGCGCTCGACAAAATCGAGGCGGTCCTGGCCCCAGTACCCTTCGCCATCGACGATGTACCACGGCGAGCCGAAGACGCTGGCGGCAGTCGCCGCTTCCGTGTTGGCATCGTATTCGGCTTGCACGCTGGCCGTCTCGGAGGTTTTCAGCAACTGGCGACCTTCGAAGCCCGCATCGACGGCGATCTGCACCAGTGTCTCCTCGTCGCCGATATTGCGCTCTTCGGCCCACAGGCCGCGCATGATGGCGTGCGCCAGGTTCAGCGAGGCTTCCACGCCGTGCGCCAGGCGCGTGGCGATGATCAGCTTGGCCGACGCTTCCGGCGACACGGGGAAGAACTTTGGCTGCAAGGTCAATGGCACTTGCAAAAAGGCCGACCAGCGCGCCAGTTCGGCCAGGCGATACGCCTGGCGCTGCGGTGCGCGCTTGGCCAGCGGCAGGCCGCCCGACACGCTGAAAACCTTGCCCAGGTCGAAGGGACGCACGTCGATCTGCGCGCCCGTCCTGGCGGCGATGGCCATCAGGCGCGCGTGACCCAGGTAGGTCCATGGCGAGTGAGGCGCGAAGAAATACTGCACGACTTTGTTCTGGCTTGCACTCATCTCGATTCCCTTAGAAAGGCTTGACCACGACCAGCACCACGACGACCAGCAGCATCAGCACCGGCACTTCATTAAACCAGCGGAACCAGGTGTGGCTGCGCTTGTTGAGACCTTTTTCAAACTTGCGCAGGATGGCACCGCAGGCGTGGTGGTAGCCGAGCAGCAGCACCACGAACGTCAGCTTGGCGTGCATCCAGCCCGGTATCTTCACGCGGCCTTCGCCCCCACCGTACAGCATCCACATCAAGGCCAGTCCCAGCGCCATCGCCGGCAGCGCCAGCAGGGACATGAAGCGGTACAGCTTGCGCGCCATCAGCAGCAAGCGCTCGGTGGCCACCGTTTCCGTCTCCATCGCCAGGTTCACGAAAATGCGCGGCAAATAAAACAGGCCGGCAAACCAGGACATGACGAAGATGATGTGGAAGGCTTTGGTCCAGAGAAAGAGCATGGGGTTCCCAGTGTCAGAGGTGGAGAAAAATGCGAGCGCGGGCCGCCTTGTGGGCAACCCGCGAAAGAGACTATTTTCGGACTTCGCCGTGGCCAAAGACCACGTACTTGAGCGATGTCAGGCCTTCCAGTCCCACCGGGCCACGCGCGTGCAGCTTGTCGTTCGAGATACCGATCTCGGCGCCCAGGCCATACTCGAAGCCATCGGCAAAACGCGTCGACGCGTTCACCATCACCGAGGCCGAATCGACTTCGCGCAGGAAGCGCAGCGCATCGCTGTAGTCTTCCGTGATGATGGACTCCGTGTGCTTGGACGAATACCGGTTGATGTGGTCCATCGCTTCATCGATGCCGTCGACCACTTTCACCGACAGGATCGCGGCCAGATATTCGGTGGACCAGTCTTCCTCGGTGGCGGGCACCAGGTGCGGATAAGCGGCGGCGGCCAGGATCGCATGGCTTTCCGGATCGGCACGCAGTTCGACCTGCTTGGTCAAATACAGTTCGGCCAGCTGCGGCAGCACGGTAGCGGCAATGGCGCGCGACACCAGCAGGGTTTCCATGGTGTTGCAGGTGCCGTAGCGGTGGCACTTCGCGTTGAAGCCGATATCGATCGCCTTTTTGATATCGGCCTTGGCGTCGATGTATACGTGGCAGATGCCATCGAGGTGCTTGATCATCGGCACGGTGGCCTCGGCCATCAGGCGCGCGATCAGGCCCTTGCCGCCGCGCGGCACGATGACGTCGACGAATTGCGGCATGGTGATGAGGGCGCCGACGGCGGCGCGGTCGGTGGTGTCGATCACTTGCACGGCATCGGCCGGCAGACCCGCTCCCAGCAAGCCCTCGGCCACCAGCTTGGCCAGCGCGCGGTTGCAATGAATCGCTTCCGAGCCGCCGCGCAGAATCGTCGCGTTGCCGCTCTTGATGCACAGGCCGGCCGCGTCCACCGTCACGTTCGGACGCGCTTCATAGATGATGCCGATGACGCCCAGCGGCACGCGCATCTGGCCCACCTGGATGCCCGTCGGGCGGAACTTCATGTTCGAGATCTCGCCGATCGGATCGGCCAGCGCGACGATTTGCGTCAAGCCTTCGACCATGGTGGCGATGGCGGCGTCGGACAGGGTCAGACGGTCCAGCATGGCCGGGGCCAGGCCGGCGGCGGCCGCCGCATCGAGGTCGCGCTGGTTGGCCGCGCGCAGCAGGTCGGCGTCGCGCACGATGGCGGCGGCGATCAGGCTCAGGGCGCGGTTGCGCGTGGCGCTGTCGGCACGCGCCATGGCGCGCGAAGCGGCGCGCGCGCGCGTGCCCACGTCCTGCATATATTCTGTGATGTCCATGCTCGTATCCATATCGTTAAAAACTAGCCTCGGGCGATCTTCAGGCCCAGCTGCAGCATGGCATCCCAGGCATCGCCCGCGTAGCCCTTGGCGCGCAAGCCCTTGATCATCTTGTCCACCTGCGCCGCCTGCTGCAGCGCCGCTTCCAGCACGGGCAGCGAGATGCGCCGCAGGGCCGGTTCCATCATCCGCTCGCGCGGTCCCCAGATGCGGTATTCCTTCAGCAGCGCGCCCAATGGGCGCCCTTGTGCCATGCCGGCCTTCAATTTTAACAGCGTGCGGATTTCCTCGGAGACGGCCCATAACACCAGCGGCAGCGCCTCGCCCTCGCCTTTCAAGCCTTCGAGCATGCGCACCAGGCGCGCCGGATCGCCGGCCAGCATGGCTTCGGACAGCTTGAAGACATCGTAGCGGGCCACATTCAGCACCGCATCCTGCACCTGCTCATACGTCAGCTTGCCCGCGGCATGCAGCAAACCGAGTTTCTGGATCTCCTGGTGCGCCGCCAGCAAATTGCCCTCCACCCGTTCGGCGATGAAGTCGATGCTGGCGCGCTCCGCGCTCTGGCCCTGCGCGGCCAGGCGCTGGGATATCCAGGCCGGCAACTGCGCCCGTTCCACATTCGGAATCTCGATATACACGGCCGCCTGCTGCAGGCTGGCGACCCAGGCCGCCTTCTGCGTGGCCCAGTCCAGCTTGGGCAAGGTGATCAAGGTCAGGTTGTCGGGGCTGAGGTTTTTCGCATAGCTTTGCAGCGCAGCGCCGCCATCCTTGCCCGGCTTGCCGGTGGGGATGCGCAGCTCGATCAGTTTTTTATCGCCGAACAGCGACAGCTCCTGGTTCGCCGCCAGCAGTTCGCCCCACTTGAAGCTGCGCTCCACCGTCAGTACGTCGCGTTCGGAAAACCCTTGCGCGCGCGCCGCGCGGCGGATCTTGTCGGCCGCTTCCAGCGCCAGCAAGTGTTCGTCGCTGGTGATCACATACAGCTGCGCCAGCGGCTTGGCCACATGCCCGTCGAGCGCGTCTATCCGCAATTGCATGGCGTCCCCGTTACTGCTGCGGGGCTGCCGGCGCGACCGGTGTCACGGGCGCCACCGACATGGCCGGCAGCACCGGCTTGATGGCGGCCAGGCGGCGCATGATCTGCTGCACCAGGTCGTTGCGCATGTCGCGGTACAGCGCCGCCTCCTCGGTTTCCTTGGCCAGGACCTGCGATTCGTCGAAGGTAATCGGACGCACCAGGCTGATGGTCGTCGGTGCCAGCAACTGATTGCCGGCCTTGTCCAGGACGCGGAAATTGATCGAATAGCCGAGTTGGTATTCCTGCACGCGGCCATTTTTGTTCAGCGACAAAATGGTCTTGGTTTGAGTCCTCTCCGGGTCATTGAGCACTTCAAGGACGGCGTCGGCGCCATCCTTGGTGCCCACCACCTCCGTGCTGCCGATGGCACGGATATAGCGCTTCAGGCCGATCGCCAGCGGCGATGTCTCGGGCAAGCCGATGTACATCGTCGCGAACGGCAGCATGAAACTGCCATTCGAACCGCGCAAATGAAAGCCGCAGGCCGACAGCAAAACCGTCAGACCCAAGGCCAGCACGGCGCGGCGGCCCAACAGCGATACTTGAGAGGAAGTCGTCATGATTACACCACGATGCTGATTAACTTGCCTGGCACGACGATGATCTTCTTCGGCGTGGTTTCGACGTACTTTTGCACACTTTCGCACGCCAGCGCGGCCGCTTCGACGCTGGCCTTGTCCGCATCCTTGGACACCGTGATCGAGCCGCGCAGCTTGCCGTTCACCTGGATCATCATCTCGATCTCGGACTGCTCCAGCGCTTGCGGGTCGACCTGCGGCCAGGCGACGTTCAGCAGGTCGCCGTGCACGCCGGCGTAGCCCAGTTCCTGCCACAGCACGTGGGTGATGTGCGGCGCGACAGGATTGAGCAGGCGCAGGAAGATGGAGAAGCCTTCGGCGATCAGCGCCTTCGACTGCGCGCTGTCATCGAGCTTGGCCGACTCCAGGGTGTTGAGCATCTTCATGCAGGCCGACACCACGGTGTTGTACTGGATGCGCTTCAAGTCGTAATCGGCTTGCTGCAGCAGCTTGTGCAATTCGCGGCGCAGGTTTTTCTGCGCGTCGCCAGTGGCCGGTGCGGCGCCGCCAGCCAGTGCGGCCTGGATCGTGGCCGACTGGGCGTAGCCGAAGTTCCATACGCGGCGCAGGAAGCGGTTCGCGCCTTCGACACCGCTGCCCGACCATTCCAGCGTCTGTTCCGGCGGCGAGGCGAACATGGTGAACAGACGGGCCGTGTCGGCGCCGTACTGCTCGATCTGCGCTTGCGGGTCGATGCCGTTGTTCTTCGACTTCGACATTTTTTCCGTGCCGCCGATTTCCACCGGCTGGCCATCGGCCACCAGGATGGCGCTTTGCGGACGGCCCTTGTCGTCGAGCGACAGGCGCACGTCGTCCGGGTTGAACCAGGTGGTCTTGCCCGCCGCGTCCTTGCGATAATAGGTTTCGTTGAGCACCATGCCTTGCGTCAGCAGATTGACGAACGGCTCGTCGAACTTGACCAGGCCGAAGTCGCGCATGATCTTGGTCCAGAAGCGCGCGTACAGCAAGTGCATGACGGCGTGTTCGATGCCGCCGATGTACTGGTCCATCGGCATCCAGTAATCGTTGCGCGCGTCGACCATGGCGTCGTTCGAGCCTGGCGAGGTATAGCGCATGTAATACCACGACGAATCGACGAAGGTATCCATGGTGTCCGTCTCGCGGCGCGCCGGCTTGCCGCACTGCGGGCAGTCGCACTGCAGGAAGGCTTCATATTTGTTCAACGGATTGCCCGTGCCGTCCGGCACGCAGTCTTCCGGCAGCACCACCGGCAGATCTTTTTCCGGCACCGGCACCACGCCGCAATCGGCGCAATGGATCATCGGGATCGGCGTGCCCCAGTAGCGCTGGCGCGAAATGCCCCAGTCGCGCAGGCGGAAGGTGGTTTTCTTTTCGCCCAGGCCCAGTTCCGCCAGGTCGGCGGCCACCGCATCGACGGCGGAAGCGAAATGCAGGCCGTCGTATTTGCCGGACGCGACACAGACGCCGTCCTTGCTGCCATACGATTCCTGCCACGCATCGGTCGAAAATTCCTGGCCCTTGACTTCGATCACTTGCTTGATCGGCAGATTGTATTTCTTGGCAAAGCCGAAATCGCGTTCGTCATGCGCCGGCACGCCCATCACGGCGCCATCGCCGTAGGTCATCAGCACGTAATTGCCGACCCATACTTCCACTTGCGCGCCCGTCAACGGATGGGTGACGAACAGGCCGGTCGGCATGCCCTTCTTCTCCATCGTCGCCATATCCGCTTCGATCACGGAACCGAGTTTGCATTCGGCGTTGAAGGCGGCCAGCGCGGGATTGCTTTGCGCTGCGTGGAGGGCCAGCGGGTGCTCGGCGGCCACGGCGCAGAAGGTCACGCCCATGACGGTGTCGGGGCGGGTGGTAAACACATACAGCTTGCCGTCGCCGATCAGGGCGCCTTCGGCATCCTTGATCTGGTGCGGGAAGGCGAAGCGCACGCCCGTCGACTTGCCGATCCAGTTGGTCTGCATGGTGCGCACGCGCTCGGGCCAGCCCGGCAGCTTGTCATCCACATACGCCAGCAATTCTTCCGCGTAGTCGGTAATGCGCGCGTAGTACATGGGGATTTCGCGCTTTTCGATCAGCGCGCCCGAACGCCAGCCCTTGCCGTCGACGACTTGCTCGTTGGCCAGCACGGTCTGGTCGATCGGGTCCCAGTTCACGGTGCCGGTCTTTTTGTAGATGATGCCTTTTTCCAGCATCTTCAGGAACATCCACTGGTTCCATTTGTAGTATTCGGGCTTGCAGGCGGTCATTTCGCGCGACCAGTCGATGGCCAGGCCCATCGATTCCATCTGCTGCTTCATGTGGGCGATGTTCGAATACGTCCATTGCGCGGGCGGCACGTTGTTGGCCATGGCCGCGTTTTCCGCCGGCATGCCGAACGCATCCCAGCCCATCGGCATGAGCACGTTGTAGCCGTTCATGCGCAGGTAGCGGTACATCACGTCATTGATCGTATAGTTGCGCACGTGACCCATGTGCAGCTTGCCCGAAGGGTAAGGCAGCATCGAGCAGGCAAAATACTTGCCTTTTGGGAAACGCGGGTCGTGTTCGACGGCTTTGTAGGCGTCGATCGCCTTCCAGTGCGACTGGGCGGCTTGTTCGACGTCGGCGGGACTATATTTATCTTGCATGATTGGATGTGCGACCAGCGTGGCCCGGCCAAAAGTGGATATGAACCGAGCATTATACTGGTTGTCGCCGCCTGATAGCGCGGCGCGCTGGCGGCCCGGTGTCGCATATTTTGGCCGGCGCACAATTATGCTGTGTAATATATGTGCAATCTTGTTCTTTACCTCAAGTCCGGCCATGATCGTCTACCAGGAATATCCGCCCATTCCCGCCCTGCGGCCCTGGCTCGACTGCGTCTGGACGTGTCGCGTGCAGACGGGCGCCACGCCCGTCACGCACCAGGTCTTGCCCGACAATTGCATCGATATCCTGTGCCAGGACCAGCAAGATGCCAGCTTTGCCGTCGGCATGATGACGGCGCCGATTGCCGTCGCCAGCCTGGGGCTGGTGCAGACGGTGGCGGCCCGCTTCAAGCCGGGCGCGGCGGCGCGCTTCTTCCAGCTGCCCTTGTGCGAACTGAGCGATGGCCGCACGGGATTGCAGCAGCTGTGGGGCCGCGCGCTGGCGGCACGCCTCGGTGACGCGCTGTGGAGCGAGCCCTTGTCGAATGCGCAAAGAGTTTCTGTTTTGCAAGATTATCTGCTGCTGCGCCTGCGCACCGCGCCGCCACGGCGCCAGACCGGGGCGGCCGACCACGCCATCGCGGCCATCGAACGCGCATCCGGCCAGGTGCGCGTGGAGGGACTGGCGCGGCAACTGGGCGTGTCGCGCCAGCACCTGGCGCTGCAATTTCGCCAGCACGTCGGCATCAGCCCGAAGCTGTTTGCCCGCATCTGCCGTTTCCGGGCCGCCAGCCAGGGACTGAAACGCCTGGCGGAGCAGCCGGACTGGGCACAGGTGGCCTTGCAATTCGGTTATTTCGACCAGTCGCACCTGATCCACGACTTCCAGGATTTCGCCCACAGTTCGCCCGAGGCGTGGCTGACGGGCCGGCGCGCCTGAGCACCTTCCATTTTTCCAATCGCCACGCGCGCGCCAGTGGCATGATGGCGATATTCTTCATTCACCAGGAGCAGAACATGATCAAGGGCTTGCGCACCGTCACCTATCCCGTCCCCGACCTGGACCAGGCCAAAGCCTGGTACAGCCAGGTATTCAATACGACGCCGTATTTCGACCAGCCGTTTTATGTCGGTTTTGCCATCGGCGGCTTCGAGCTGGGGCTGCTGCCCGGTGGCGAACCGGGCACGCAAGGCAGCGTGACGTACTGGGGCGTGGACGGCATCGAGCAGGAAGTCGAGCGCATCGTCGCGCTGGGCGGCACCCTGCACCATCCGCTCACGGACGTGGGCGACGGCATCCGCACGGTGGAATTGCTCGACCCGTTCGGCAACCAGATCGGCCTGATCGACAATCCCCATTTCGATACGGCCAAGGTCGTCTAGGCAGCCTCGTCTTGCAGCCATAAGCGGAACTGCTGCAAGGCCGTTTTTTCATGCGCCGTTTCTGGCGTGATCAGGTAATACGCGCGCTGGCCGCGCAGTGGGCGCTCGCAGACGATCTGCAATTCGCCACGCGCCAGTTCCGCTTCGACCAACATGCGTGGCAGCAAGACCACGCCCTGCCCTTGCACGGCCGCCATGGCCAGCATGGAAAACAGTTCGTAGCGGGCGCCGTAGCGCGCCCCGTCGCGCCCCTCTCCCTCGACCTGCATGGCATCAAACCACTGGCGCCAGGCGCCCGGGCGCGTACTTTGTTGCAGCAAGGTCAGTTCCAATACATCGTGCGGCTGCCAAGTGCTGCGCGCCGCCAGCAGGCGCGGGCTGGCGACGGGCACGATTTCTTCGTGCATGAGCAAAGTGGCGCGCGTGCCGGGCCAGCGCGCCAGCTGCTCGGGCGTACCCGCATACAGCGCGCCGTCGTATTCCGTATCGGCAAACATGAACGGTTTTGTATACGCGTCGATATGCACGACGATGTCGGGGTGCCGCCCTGCCAGCGAGCCCAGGCGCGGCATCAGCCAGCGCGTGGCAAACGTGGGCACGGAAGCGAGCTGCAAGGCGCCGCCGCCGCCCTGGCGCGCCATCGTGTCGAGCGTGTCGCGCTCCAGGCCATCGAGGCGCGCCGCGATCTGGCGCGCATACGCGGCGCCGGCGCTGGTGAGCAGCACGCCATGGCGCGTGCGCTGGAATAGTTGCACGCCAAGAAAGCTTTCCAGGGACGAAATCTGCCGCGACACGGCGCTTTGCGTCAGCGACAGTTCGCGCGCCGCGTGCGTGTAGCTCTGGTGGCGTGCGGCCGCCTCGAAACAATTGAGCGCCTGCAACATCGGGATTTTGCGTGACATGGGGTATCGGGCCGGTAAAAGAACCCTAGTATGCCCCAAGATATGCGTATCACGCATGTCTGGGTGCGAAAAAATCGTTTGCGCAAGGCTAGGCAAAAACCTACCATGAGCCATATTCAATCTTGCGCCGATCACCGGCGCTCACCTGCGAGGCCTGTGATGAGCAAAACCGTATTCGACTGGAATTCCCCCCTGCTGCTGGAAGAACAACTGACGGGCGACGAACGCGCCGTGCTGGAAGCGGCCCGCGACTATTGCCAGGGCAGCCTGGTGCCGCGCGTGCTCGAATCGTTCCGCCATGGCCGCACGGACGCGGCCATCTTCCGCGAAATGGGAGAATTGGGCTTGCTGGGCACGACGATACCCGAAGAATACGGCGGCGCCGGCCTGAACTACGTCTGCTACGGCCTGGCCGCGCGCGAAGTCGAGCGCGTCGATTCCGGCTACCGCTCGATGATGAGCGTGCAATCGTCCTTGGTGATGGTGCCGATCAACGCCTTCGGCAACGAGGAAACGAAACAGAAATACCTGCCGAAACTGGCGACGGGCGAATTCATCGGCTGCTTCGGCCTGACGGAACCGAACCACGGCTCCGATCCGGGCAGCATGGTCACCCGTGCGCGCAAGGTGCCGGGCGGCTACAGCCTGTCCGGCGCCAAGATGTGGATCACCAACAGCCCGATTGCCGACGTATTCGTCGTCTGGGCCAAGGACGATGAAGGCGCGATCCGCGGCTTCGTGCTGGAAAAAGGCTGGAAAGGCTTGTCGGCGCCGGAAATCCACGGCAAGGTCGGCTTGCGCACCAGCATCACCGGTGAAATCGTCATGGATGAAGTGTTTTGCCCGGAAGAAAACGCTTTCCCCGACGTGCGCGGCCTGAAGGGTCCATTTACATGCCTGAACAGCGCCCGCTACGGCATCGCCTGGGGCGCGCTGGGCGCGGCCGAAGATTGCTATCTGAAGGCGCGCCAGTACACGATGGACCGCCAGCAATTCGGCCGTCCGCTGGCCGCGAACCAGCTGGTGCAAAAGAAACTGGCCGATATGTTGACGGAAATCACCATGGGCTTGCAAGGCTGCTTGCGCCTGGGCCGCATGAAGGATGAGGGTTCGCCCGCCGTGGAAATCACCTCGATCATGAAACGCAACAGCTGCGGCAAGGCGCTCGATATCGCCCGCGTGGCGCGCGACATGATGGGCGGCAACGGTATTTCCGACGAGTTCGGCGTGATCCGCCACCTGGTCAACCTGGAAGTGGTCAACACCTATGAAGGCACGCACGATGTGCACGCGCTGATCATCGGCCGCGCCATCACCGGCATCGCCGCCTTCAGCAACTGATGGACGCCTTGGCTTCCACCTTGCGGCCCGCGCCGCTGACCGGTTTGCGCGTGCTGGACCTGTCGCGCGTGCTGGCCGGCCCGTGGGCAGGACAAATGCTGGCCGACCTCGGCGCCGACGTGGTCAAGGTTGAACAGCCGGGCCGCGGCGACGACACGCGCGCCTGGGGGCCGCCCTACCTGAAAGACGAGGATGGCCGCGACACCGCCGAAGCCGCCTACTTCCAGTGCGCCAACCGCAACAAGCGCTCCTTGTGCATCGACCTGGCCGCCCCTGAAGGCCAGGCGCTGGTGCGCCAGCTGGCCGCTGAAGCGGACGTCTTGCTGGAAAATTTCAAGGTGAACGGCTTGCGGCAATATGGCCTCGATGCGGCCAGCTTGCTGGCGCTCAATCCGCGCCTCGTGTATTGCTCGATTACCGGCTTCGGCCAGAATGGGCCGTATGCGGCGCGCGCCGGCTATGACTTTTTGATTCAGGGCATGGGCGGCTTGATGAGCATCACGGGCGTGCCCGATGGCCAGCCCGGCGCCGGGCCGCAAAAAGTGGGCGTGGCGCAAACGGACATCCTGACGGGCCTGTACGCCACCATCGCCGTGCAGGCGGCGCTGGCCGAACGCGAGCGCTCGGGCCTGGGCCAGCATATCGACCTGGCCCTGCTCGACGTGCAAGTGGCGGCGCTGGGCAACCAGGCGGCCAATTACTTGTGTGGGGGAAAAGTGCCGCAGCGCATGGGCAATGCGCATCCGAACATCGTGCCGTATCAAGACTTCCCGACGGCCGATGGCGACATGATTCTGGCGATCGGCAACGATGGGCAATTCTCGCGCTTTTGCGCCGTCGCCGGCCACCCGGAATGGGCGCAGGACAAGCGTTTCGCCACCAATCCGCAACGCGTGGCACACCGGGCGATTCTGATTCCCTTGATGCGCCAGACCACGGTCATGCGCACGACGGCCGAGTGGATCAGCGCCTTCGAGGCGCAAGCCGTGCCGTGCGGTCCCGTCAACCGCATCGACCAGGTGTTTGCCGACCCGCAAGTGGTGGCGCGTGGCTTGAAAGTGGAGATGCCGCATCCGACGGCGGGGACTGTTGCGCTGGTGGCCAATCCCGTGCGCCTGTCCGCCTCGCCGGTGCAATACCGCTTGCCGCCGCCGCTGCTGGGGCAGCATACGGACGAGGTGTTGCAGCAGTGGCTGGGCCTCGATGGCGGCCAGATCGACGGTTTGCGCGAACGCAAGGTCGTCTAAAGAAAAACGCCGGGCAGTGGCAACACTGTCCGGCGTTTTTTATTGATTCAGCCTTACTTCAGCACCAGTTTCAGCGCCGGCTTTTCACCATAATCTTCATAGCGCTCGTTGATGCCGGCGATACAGAACGTGATTTCTTCCAGCAAATCCGGCACTTGCGCCTTCATCGCTTCCGCATCCTGCACCACGATGTCGAGCACTTCGTTCGGCTTCAAACGAAACTGCGTCATGTTTTCGTCGTCGCGCAGATAGCTGAGGCAATCGACCCAGGCATCCATGCTGTTGCCGTAGAATTCAGGGAAACCGAAGGCTGGCACGCATTGCGCGTGGAAGCTCGCTGCGTCGGTGATGTCTTTTCCATTCAGGATGGCAGTGGCCATGATCTTCCTCAGTTCTTTAGCGACAGCACATCCTGCATGTCGAACAGGCCGGTCGGCTTGTCTGCCAGGAAACGCGCGGCGCGCAGCGCGCCGTGGGCGTAAGTGACGCGGCTGCTCGACTTGTGGCTGATCTCGATGCGCTCGCCGATGCCGGCAAACAGCACCGTATGGTCGCCAACGATATCGCCGCCGCGGATGGTGGCAAAGCCGATGGTCGACGGGTCGCGTTCGCCCGTCACGCCTTCGCGGCCGTACACGGCGCATTCCTTCAAGTCGCGGCCCAGGGCGCCGGCCACCACTTCACCCATTTGCAGGGCCGTGCCCGACGGCGCATCGACCTTGAAGCGGTGATGCGCTTCGATGATTTCGATGTCGTAGCCTTCGGACAGGCTTTTCGCGGCCAGTTCCAGCAATTTCATGGTGACGTTCACGCCCACGCTCATGTTCGGCGCGAACATGATGGCCGTCTTTTCGGCGGCAGCGGCAATGGCGGCCTTGCCCGCGTCATCGAAACCGGTGGTGCCGATGATCATCTTGATGCCGTGCTCGGCGCAATACGCCAGGTGCTGCAAGGTGCCTTCGGGACGCGTGAAGTCGATCAGGTAATCGGCGTTCGCCAGGCCCTTCGCCAGGTCGGACTGCGTCAGCACGCCGGCAGGCTTGCCCAGGAAAGCGGCGGCATCCTGGCCGATGGACGGCGAACCGGCGCGGTCGAGCGCGCCGGCCAGCACGGCGTCGGGCGCATTGCTGACCGCTTCGATCAGGATATGGCCCATGCGGCCGCTGGCGCCAGCGATGGCGATTTTCAGTTCAGTCATTTTATTCTCTTACGGCAACTTATTTGGTGGGTTCGGCAGTGGGTGCAGGCTCGGCGGCAGGCACCGTCGCAGGTGCAGGTGCAACGTCAGGCTTGCTCACGGGAATGGCCGGCGCGGCATCGGTCGGCACGGGCACGGCGCTCGGCGCCACAGGCGACGGCACGGCGGCGGCAGGCACGTCGGCCTTGGCGACCTTGGCGAACGGCGACGGACCGGCGATGCGGTCGATGTATTCTTTCTCTGTCGGCAAGTTGCCGCCTTCGAAACGTTCCACCTTGCCATCCTTGCCGAAGTACACAACCACGCGGCTGCTGGTGGTTTCGCCACTGCCTCGGGCCAGGCGGAATGGATAATCCCAACGGTCGGCATGGAAAATGTCGGTCAGCAACGAGGTGCCGAGGACGAAACGCACCTGGTCGCGCGTCATGCCCACTTTCAACTGGGCCAGCATCTCTTCGGAGACAAAGTTGCCTTGTTGAATGTCAGGACGATACGGCGAGAAAAACCACATGAATTTTTGCAACGGCGTAATGGTGGTCGTTTGTGCGCCCTGTTCAGGAACCACTTCCTTGCCTTCTTTTTGGGCAGCTGCCGGCTTTTCGCCAAGGATGCCACGGCTGGCGCAGCCGGACATGGTCAGCGCGACACAGACCATGCCTGCCATGACTGGTGCTCGAAATGAAATACGGTGCCAGAGAGATGGCAATACAGCCGGTGTTACGCGCATAAATGACCTCAATTGGATGAACAAAACGCCAGGAGTGACCGGCCTGCCCAAAAATGCATATTTTGGCACTCCCCGACAAAACGCTATATGATAAAGCACCTGACCCACATACGAGCAACAAACATGAGTAACAATCCTAGTGATCTCAAGGCAAGCGGCCTGAAAGCCACCTTGCCACGCCTGAAGATACTCGATATCTTCCAGAGTAGCCCGGTACGCCACCTGACAGCAGAAGACGTCTATAAAATTCTGCTGGCCGACAATATGGATGTCGGCTTGGCAACTGTCTACCGTGTCCTGACGCAGTTTGAACAGGCAGGCTTGCTCAACCGCAACCATTTTGAAACCGGCAAGGCAATTTTCGAACTCAACGAAGGTTCCCACCACGACCATCTGGTGTGCCTCGACTGTGGCCGGGTCGAAGAATTCTTCGACGAAGAGATCGAAATCCGCCAGCAAAAAGTGGCGGAAGAGCGCGGCTTCAAGATCGCTGAACACGCCTTGGCCATCTACGGCAACTGCATCAAGACGGCTTGCCCGCATAAAACCGCCTGACCAACGCTTGCCGCTCCCACGGGGCGGCTGGCGCGGCTGGCAGTACGCTTAATGATGGCTGAGTGCGCTCGACAGTAATTTCGCCGTGATATCGACGATCGGAATGACGCGCTCGTAGGCCATGCGCGTCGGTCCGATCACCCCCAACGTTCCCACGATCTTGCCGTTGACTTCATACGGCGCCGTCACCACGCTCATCTCATCCATCGGCACCAGGTTCGATTCGCCGCCGATGAAAATCTGCACGCCCGTCGCCTTGCTCGACACGTCGAGCAACTGCATCAAGCCCGTTTTTTGCTCGAACATGTCGAACATCTGGCGCAGCGAGTGCATATTCGATGACAGATCGCTCACGCTGAGCAAGTTGCGTTCGCCGGAAATCACCATGTCGTCGCTATGGTCGGCCATCGCTTCGCTGCCCGCTTCCACGGCCGCCTGCATCAGGCTGCCCATGTCGTCGCGCAGCTGGCGCAGTTCGCCCTGCAGGCGCACGCGCACGGCATCGAACGACAGGCCGCCATAATTCTGATTGATATAGTTGGCCGATTGCACAAGTTGCGCCGGCGTATAGTCGGCCTCCGTCAGCAATAAACGGTTCTGCACGTCGCCGCCAGGGGCCACGATGACGAGCAGGATGCGCTTTTCGGACAGGCGCAGAAATTCGATTTGCTGGAACACGGATTCGCGGCGCGGACTGAGCACGACGCCGGCAAACTGCGACAGCGACGACAGCATCTGCGCGGCGTTGGCGATGGTTTTTTGCGGCTGCGGCGTCTGCAGGCGCATGCGCGACTCCACCAGGTGCTCGTCCAGATGGCGGACGGTCAGCAAGGTGTCGACAAAAATACGGTAGCCGCGCGGCGTGGGGATGCGTCCGGCCGAGGTGTGCGGACTGGACACATAACCGAGCTCTTCCAGATCGGCCATGATGTTGCGAATCGTGGCCGGCGACAGGTCCAGGCCGGAAATTTTCGACAAGGCGCGCGAACCGACCGGCAGGCCGTCGGCGATATATCGCTCGACCAGGGCTTTCAGCAGTGTTTGGGCACGTGTATCGAGTTGCATGGTGTTTTATTTAGGCAAGTATTTTGTTAAGCAAGCGGCAACGAAAGCGGCCGAACGTGCGTCAACAGCGCCTATTATGCACGTTCGCCCGGCCTGCGGCGATCAATCTTCCAGTTGCCCTTGCAGCCACAGCAGCAATTCATCAAAGTTGGCGCAGATGGCGTCGGGCTGCACGCCGGCGGCCAGGTGGGCATCGCTGCCCTTGCGGTTCATCCAGACGGCACGCATGCCCGCGCCTTGCGCTCCCGTCACGTCGAAATACAGGTCGTCGCCCACATACACGGCTTCATGCGGCGCCACGTCCAGCGCCGCGCAGGCTGCCAGGAAGATGCTGGCGTCGGGCTTGGCCACGCCAAACTCGCTGGCGGCGATCGATACCTTGAAATGCTGTGCCAAACCGATAATTTCAAGGTCTGCGTTGCCATTCGAGATGGAGCCGAGCAGCATGCGCTGGCGCATCCAGGCCAGGCCAGGCAAGACATCGTCATACGGCTGGACGCGGTTGCGCGCGGCCAGGAAGTGCACGATGGCCCCATCGACCAAGGTGGGATCCTCGCCGGCGGCTTCGAAGGCCGACAGCAGGCCGGCGCGGCGCAACTCGATCAAATTGCCATGGAAATGCGGCTGTTCGTTGAGCATGGCCAGGCGGTGCTGGCGCAGCACCTCGATGGAAAACTGCTGCGCCACCCTGGGCGCATGCGTGGCCAGCCAGTCATGCAGCAGGGTTTCGGCGGCGGCAATCACGGGCGCGATGGGCCACAAGGTATCGTCGAGATCGAACAGGATGGCCTTGGGCGGCACGGCGGGTTTGACAGGGGAAAGGGACATGGGACTCACGGTGGATGCCGCGCCACAATGCGCAGGCTGCATGTATTGTCGCACCGATCGCCGCAGCCGGCATGGCTGCGCCTCCGTGAAATGGGGCCGGGCCAGCGCTTCCCGGCGAAAAATTGTTACAGGGTGATACAAGGCAAGATCATTCGGCTTGCCAGATAGACTAAAATAGGCGCCATTCCAATGCGGCGCCAGCGTCCGCGTTGCGCTACCCAACCTGATTCGTTTTGGAGAATGTATGAAAAATTTGTACCTGCGCTCGATGCTGGCGGCGGCTTGCGCCGTCACACTGGCAGCTTGCGGCGGCAGCGGCGGCAACCTGTATCTGAGCGGCCAAGTGTCCAATCTGGCAAAAGATGGCCTGATTCTGCTGAATGATGGCGAACGTTTGTCCGTTCCTGCAGGCCAGTCCCAGTTTGTTTTCACCAAGCTGGTCAAGACCGATGACCGCTACGATATCAGCATCGCGCAGCAGCCAAAAGGCGCCGTGTGCACGATTACCAACGGTGTCGGCAAGGCAACGAGCTATTCCGCGAGCACGGCCGTGGTGAGCTGCGTGACCAATACCTACCCGCTGAGCGGCACGATCACGGGCCTGACCGCTGGCGGCTTGCGCCTGGTGATGGGCCCCAACGGCACCAGCCCACTGGCTGGCACCAACTCCTACACATTCGAAAAAGTAGCTGACGGCGCCCCATACGGTATTACCGTACTGACTCAGCCGACGGGCCTGAAGTGCCGTTTCCAGGGCTCCACCAGTGCCGACGGCAGCGATACGGCCGGCACGATGGGCTCTGCCGCCACGACCGCGGCCACACTCGACTGCACGCCGCAGTAATCCTTGCGATCCGTCACCTAATTTTTGGAGAAATACATGAAGTTATCCTGCCTGCGCCCACTCGCCGCGCTGCTGCTGACCCTGGGACTGGCCGCGTGCGGTGGCAAGGCCTCGTATGATGTCAGCGGCACCGTCAGCAACTTGAACAACAATGGCCTGATCCTGGCCAACGGCGGGGAGGACCTGCCGATTGCCGCCGGCCAGACCGCGTTTACCTTTAAAAAGCGCATCGACTACGGCACCGACTACAACATCACCTTCAAGCAACAACCGGCCCATATGACTTGCAACATCAGTAATGGCTCCGGTTCGGCTGGCCATTACATCAACATCAGCGCCGCTGTTTCTTGTTCACAAAACGTCTATAGCGTGGGCGGCACGATTTCCGGCCTGACGGTAGAAGGCTTGCAGCTGATTAACGGTAATGTACCCACCACGGTGGCCAAGGATGCCAAGACCTTTACCATGGTCGGCAATGTCGCCGACGGTTCCACCTATGGCGTCAGCGTCAGCGTCCAGCCTAAGGGGCTGAAGTGCGAGGTAGAGCCGGGCACGGGCAGCGGCACCATGGGCGAAGCGAATGTGACGACGGTGAAGATCGCCTGTAATCCGGTCTGAGCTGTGGGAACGGTAGCCGCCATGCGGCTACCGGGAAGAGATATCACTAGAACACATAATTGATATTACAAAGATAAATTGGAGTTATATGTGGCGATGCAGCATAATGCATCTGTCTCCTCCAACTCTTCCAAGAATTGGATTTAGCCCGCTTTTACCAGCGGGCTTTTTTTTGTCCAAAATTCCTCAGGCAGGCTTGTTCAAGCCCGGCTGCAGCATGTGCACGATGCTGGAAAAATCCTGCTGCGCATAACCGGCTTGCGCATGCATCTGATACAGCTGGCGCACCAGGCCACCCAGTGGCGTGGGCGCGTTGGCCGACAAGGCCGACTGCTGCGCCAGGCCCAGGTCTTTCAGCATCAGCGCCGTGCCGAAGCCGCCCGTGTAATCGCGCGACGCGGGCGTACCGTCCATGACGCCGGGCCACGGGTTGTACACTTCCAGGGTCCAGTTGCGGCCCGAACTCTTGGCCATGATGTCGGACAGCACTTTCGGATCGAGGCCATGCGCCACGCCCAGGTTCAGCGCCTCGGCCGTACCGGCCATCAAGATCCCCAGCAGCATGTTGTTGCAAATCTTTGCCACCTGGCCCGCGCCCGCCTCGCCCGCGTGGAAGATGTTCTTGCCCATCTTTTCCAGCAAGGGCCGCGCCTGCTGCAAGGCCGCCACGCTGCCACCGACGATGAAGGTCAGGGTGCCGGCCGCCGCGCCCGCCGTGCCGCCCGAGACGGGCGCATCGAGCATGGCAAAGCCGCGCTCGCTGGCCGCCTGCGCCACCTGGCGCGCCACGTCGGCCGCGATGGTGCTGCAATCGATGAACAGGGCGCCCGGCTTGGCCGAGTCGAGCACGCCGCCGGCGCCCAGGTACAGTTCCTGCACGTGCTTGTTGGCTGGCAGCATGGTGATGACGGCGTCAGCCGTCTGCACGGCCGCGCTGGCGGAGGCGGCCGCCGTGGCGCCGGCTTCGACCAGCGAGGCCACTGCCGCTGGCGCCAGGTCGAACACGGACACGTGGAAGCCGGCGGCCACCAGGTTGCGGGCCATCGGCGCGCCCATGTTGCCCAGGCCGATGAAAGCGATATGTTGCATGTGTATGTCTCCTGTTGTTCTTTTAAGATAAGTCAGCCAAGGGATGCTGTGTCCATGGCGCCGTAAAATACTCGTCCAGATATGCATCGCTGATGTCGCCCAGGCTGGCCGGCTGCCACCGCGGCGCGTTGTCCTTGTCGATCAGCAAGGCGCGCACGCCTTCGCAGAAGTCCGCGTGGGCGCAGCATTGCACGGCAACAATGAGTTCCAGCTGGAACACTTGCGCCAGACTCATGTGAAGAGTGCGTACACGCATGGCCCACACCAGAGCGGCCGAGCTGGGCGCACCCTTGCCCAGTGTATGGGCCGCCTTTTGCAGCCAGGCCGAGTCGCCGTCATAGCCGGCAATGGCGGCCACCACTTCGGGCAAGGTGGGCGCTTGCGTCAGCGCGGCGATGGCGTCGAAGTTGGCGCGCACTTCGGAGACGGGTAGCATGGGCGCGGGCGCCGAGAAGCCGCGCAGCAAACGGCTCAGTTGCTGGTGGTTCGCCAGCGGGCTGGCTTGCCATTGCGCCAGCGCCAGAGCGTCGAGCACCATGGCGCGCTCTTCCTGGCGCAGGAAATAATCAC
The DNA here is from genome assembly GCF_049897525.1 of Janthinobacterium sp. PSRC1-1. NCBI lineage: Bacteria > Pseudomonadati > Pseudomonadota > Betaproteobacteria > Burkholderiales > Oxalobacteraceae > Janthinobacterium > Janthinobacterium sp. PSRC1-1. The sequence goes on along the minus strand of NZ_JAFCWK010000001.1, from coordinate 133,863 downwards.
CGAGGCCCGCAAACAGGGCATCGGCCGCGTTCATCGGTGCGCCCGTCAAGCCCAGGAACAGGCCGCTGCGTCCCGGCATGCGGCCCAGGAACCAGCTGCCGCCCACGTCGGGGAACAGGCCGATCGTGATTTCCGGCATGGCGATGCGCGTGCTTTCCGTCACCACGCGGTGGCTGGCGCCCGCCATCAGGCCCAGGCCGCCGCCCATGACGATGCCGCCGCCCCACACCAGCAGCGGCTTTGCATAGGTATGGATGCGGTGGTCGAGCCGGTATTCCTCGGCAAAGAAGGCCAGCGCCTGCGGATTCGGCACGACGCCGGGCTGCTCGACCACGGCCGAGCGCAGGCTGCGCACATCGCCGCCCGCGCAAAAAGCCTTGTCGGTCGACGACTGCAGCACCACGCAGGCGATGGCGTCGTCAGTGGCCCAGCGCACCAGGGCGCCATCGATGGCGCGGATCATCTCCAGGGTCAATGCGTGCAAGGACTTCGGCGCGTCGAGGGTGATGACGCCCAGCTTCATGCCGCCAGGACAGTCACGCTCCTCGATTTTCACCGTTTCAATCAGGGTACTTTCAGCCAAGGTTTCAGCCATTGCGCCACTCCGCCGGACGTTTTTCCAGGAACGCCTGCACGCCCTCTTTCTGGTCTTGCGTATCGAACAAGCCCAGGAACAGGGTGCGTTCATCGGGCAGGGAAGCGACGAGCGGATGGCTGCGCGCGCCCTGGATCAGGGTCTTGCACGCCGTCACACTGCTGGGGCTCTGGCGCGCCACCTTGGCGGCCAGCGCCAGCGCCGTGGCGGCAGCCTTGCCGGTTGGCACGACTTCCTCGACGAGGCCGATGGCCAGGGCCTTGGCCGCGTCGACGCGCTCGCCGCACAAGATCATGCGCTTGGCCCAGCCTTCGCCCACCAGCCACGGCAAGTGCTGCGTGCCACCCGCGCACGGCAGCAGGCCGACGGATGCTTCCGGCAAGGCCATCTGCGCATGTTCTTCAGCGATGCGGATGTCGCAAGCGAGCGCGCATTCGAGCCCGCCGCCCATGGCATAGCCATTGATGGCGGCGATGCTGACGCCGCGAAACGCGGACAGCGCCTCGAACGCTTCGCCAAACGCGGCGGCCATGGCGAACGCCGTGTCCTTGTTGCCATCGGCAAACACTTTCAGGTCCGCACCGGCCGAGAAAAACTTGGCGCCGCCGCCCGTGATCACCAGCGCATACACGTCCGGGTTGGCATTCAGGTCGGCCACCAGTTGCGTCAGCGCGTTCAGGCTGGCCTGGGTCCACGTGTGGGCGGGCGGGTTGTCGAGGGTCACCAGGGCCGTGTGGCCACGGCGTTCCAGCAACAGATTGGTATACACTTTAGTCATCGTAAGGTCTCCGTGGCGCCGTCTTTCAGAATCGCTCGCGCGACGATCAGGCGCATGATTTCATTCGTCCCTTCCAGGATCTGGTGCACGCGCGTGTCGCGCACGTGGCGCTCAAGCGGGTACTCGCGGATGTAGCCGTAGCCGCCGTGCAATTGCAGCGCATCGTTGGCGACATTAAAACCCACATCCGTGGCGAAACGTTTTGCCATGGCGCAATACGCGGTGGCGTCCGGGCTTTCCTGGTCGAGCTTCCAGGCCGCCAGGCGCACCATCTGGCGCGCCGCCACCAGTTCCGTCAGCATGTCGGCCAGCTTGAATTGCAAGGCCTGGAACTGCGCCAGTTCGCGGCCGAACTGCGTGCGCTCCTTCATGTACGCCTGTGCGCGCGTCAGGGCCGCCTGCGCCGTGCCCACCGAGCACACGGCGATGTTGATGCGCCCGCCGTCAATGCCCTTCATGGCAATGGCAAAGCCTTCGCCTTCCGCGCCCAGCAAGTTGCCAACAGGCACTTTCACCTGGTCGAAGCTGATGATGCGCGTGGGCTGGCTGTTCCAGCCCATCTTTTCTTCCTTCTTGCCATACACGATGCCGGGCAAATTTGCCGGCACGGCAAACGCGGAAATGCCGGCCGCGCCCTCGCCGCCGGTTCTCGCCATGACGATCAGCATGTCCGTCTGGCCCGCGCCGGAGATAAACGCCTTCGTGCCGTCCAGCACATAAAAGTCGCCATCCCTGACGGCCTTGGTGCGCAAGGAAGCCGCGTCCGATCCGGATTGCGGTTCGGTCAGGCAATAGCTGGCCAGCTTCTGGCCGGCGGCCAGGGCCGGCACCCACTCGTCGCACAGGGCTTCCTGGCCCCAGCGCGACAGCATCCAGGTGGCCATGTTGTGGATCGTGATGTAGGCCGTGGTCGAGGTGCAACCGCCGGCCAGCTCCTCGAAGACGATGGCAGCATCCTGACGCGACAGGCCCAGGCCGCCCCAGCGCTGCGGCGTGTACAGGCCGCAAAACCCCATCTCGCCCGCCTTGGCGATCGTTTCCACGGGGAAGATCGATTCCGCATCCCAATGGGCCGCGTGCGGCGCCAGCTCGCCTTCGGCAAACGCACGCGCCGCCTGCTGGAACTCGCGCTGCTCGTCGCTCAGTTCAAAGTCCATGCCGGCTCCTTACTTGAGGCTGATGGTGGTGTTGACCTTGCCCACCGAGGCCGCGTCCGTGAACCAGCGCTGGGTAATCGTCTGCGTCTGCGTGTAGAACAGCACGACCTGCTTGCCGAACGGGCCCAGGTCGCCCAGCTTGGAGCCGCGCGACCCCGTAAAGCTGAACAGCGGAACGGGCACGGGGATGGGCACGTTGATGCCGACCTGGCCCACGTCGATTTCTTCCTGGAAATAGCGCGCGGCCGCGCCGCTTTGCGTGAACAGCGCCGTGCCGTTGCCGTTCGGATTCGCGTTCACCAGGGCGATCGCTTCATCGAGGGTATCGACTTCGACGACGATCAATACCGGGCCAAAGATTTCCTGGTCATACACGACCATGCCGGGTTTCACGCCCGAAAGAATCGTCGGTCCGACGAAGTTGCCGTTCGGATAGCCATCGACCTTCACGTCGCGGCCGTCGAGGGTCAAGACGGCGCCCTGTTCGATGCCCCTGGCGACCAGGCTGTGCACGCGTTCCTTTGCCGCGCAGGAGATGACGGGGCCCAGGTCCGGATTGTCCTTGCCCGCGCCGACCGTCAGGGTTTGCGCCTTGGCGGACAGTTCCGGCAGCCACTCGCGCGCTGCGCCCACCAGCACGGCGACGGAGGCGGCCATGCAGCGCTGGCCGGCCGCGCCGAAACCTGCGCCCAGCAGCTGGTTCAGGGTCTGTTCTTTATTGGCGTCAGGCAAGACGACGGCGTGGTTCTTGGCGCCCATCATGCATTGCGCGCGCTTGCCGTTCAGGCTGGCGCGCTGGTACACGTGCGTGCCCACCTTGCTCGATCCCACGAACGAAATCGCCTTGATGTCCGGGTGGTCGCACAGGGCGTTGACCACGTCTTCGCCGCCGTGAATCACGTTCAGCACGCCAGCCGGGATGCCCGCCTGCAAGGCCAGGCGCACGAGTTTTTCCGTCACCAGCGGATCTTGCTCCGATGGCTTCAGCACGAAGGTATTGCCGCAGGCAATCGCCATCGGGAACATCCACAGCGGGATCATGGCGGGGAAGTTGAACGGGGTAATGCCGGCGCACACGCCCAGCGGCTGCATCACGCTGTAGGTATCGACGCCACCGGCCACGTTTTGCGCGTATTCGCCCATCTGCAGGGTGCCGATATTGGCGGCATGCTCGACCACTTCCAGACCACGGAACACGTCGCCTTCCGCGTCGAGCAGGGTCTTGCCCTGTTCCATCGTCAAGGTGGCGGCCAGGTCGGCCATGTTTTCGCGGATCAGCTGCTGCAGTTTCAAAAAGATGCGCGCGCGCGCGCCGATCGGCGTCTTGCGCCAGGTTTTGAAGGCGCGCTGGGCCGAGGCGATGGCGGCATTGACTTCGTCGGGCGTGGCGAACGGCACACGCGCCAGCACTTCCTGCGTGGCCGGATTGACGACGTCGCGCCAGACGGTAGTCTGGGATTCAACCCACTCGCCGTTGATCAGCAGTGGAACGGTAGGGATGGCAGTTTGCGTGGTCACTCGGTGTCTCCTGGTGTGGGTATTGGTCTGTTTGCATTATTCGCACAATCGCCGCCGCAAACAAGGCGTGAAAATGCGAGATAATGCAAAGCTGAATCTGTTAATCTGCAAATATTGTAAATTTGCAGATTCCACAAACCGGGAAAGAGGAAGCGCGATGGCGAAGGTTTTCATGGGCGTGCGCCTGCAGCGGCTGCGCGAAGAACGGCGCATGACGCAGGTGGCGCTGGCCAAGTCCCTGGGCATCTCGCCCAGCTACCTGAACCAGATGGAACGCAACCAGCGCCCGCTGACGGTGCCGATCCTGTTGCGCATCGGCACGGTACTGGGGGTCGATCCGCAAATCTTTTCCGAGCACGACAGTGCCAGCCTGGTGGCCGACGTGCGCGACGTGTTCGGCGAATTGCCCGACGCGCCGCCCACCTCGATGGCCGAGCTCAAGATGCTGGTGGAAAACATGCCGGAACTGGCGCGCTCGATTTTGCTGCTGCAGCGGCGCTACCGCGTGATGGCGGAGCGGGCTGACACCCTGGCAGCGCGCCTCGATGACGGCAGCCGCGGCGCCAGCTCGGCGGCCCCTTCCACGGACGAGGAAGTGCGCGAATACCTGAACCGGCGGCAAAACTATATCGATGAACTGGACCGGGCGGCGGAGCTGGTGGCGGGCGAACTCGATCCCGCCCTGCGTGCGCTCGACGCGCTGCAAAGCCGGCTGCTGGAGCGCCACGGCATCGAGGTGCGCCTGTCCGATGGCGACGCGGGCATGGTGCGCAAACACCGCTACGATGCCCAGCAACAGATATTGTGGCTGCCCGATACCCTGACGGGCGGCCAGCGCGCCTTCCAGATGGCGGCGCAAATCAGCCTGCTCGAACACAGCGAGCTGATCGATGCGCTGGTGCTGGCGGCGGGACTGTCCGGTGCGGCGGCGCAAACGGGCGCGCGCCTGGCATTCTCGAATTACTTTGCCGGTGCCCTCTTGATGCCGTACCAGCGCTTTTTGCAGGCGGCGGAGACGCGCGCCTACGATATCGAGCGCCTGGCGCACCAGTTCGGCGTCGGATTTGAGGCAGTGTGCCACCGCCTGAGCACCATGCAGCGCCCCGAGGCGGCGGGATTGCCCTTCTTCTTCGTGCGCGTGGACCGGGCCGGCAATGTGTCAAAGCGCCAGTCGGCCACGGACTTCCATTTTTCCAGGGTGGGCGGCACCTGCCCGCTGTGGATCGTCTACGACGCCTTCAGCCATCCGGGCCAGGTGCTGACGCAAGTGGCCAGCATGCCCGACGGCTGCACCTATCTATGGATCGCGCGCCAGGTGAGCACGGCGTCGCCGGGATTCCGCGCGCCGGGCAAGACCTTTGCCGTGGCGCTGGGCTGCGACATCTCGCAGGCGCACCGGCTGATTTACTCGAAGGGACTCGATTTGCACGACCCTTCCAGCGCCACGCCCATCGGCACGGGTTGCAAGGTGTGCGAGCGCCAAAGCTGCCCGCAGCGCGCGTTTCCGTCGCTGCTGGCGCCGCCGCCCGTCTCCGCTTAAGAAGCGTCGACGACCCTTGCGCGCAAGGCGTCGAATTCGCGCGTAAATTCCGCGCGCCAGTCGCGCCGCGTGGATGCATCGATCCAGGCCGCGTCGAGGCCATTCAACATGAAGCCGCGCATGTCATCGAGGCCGAAACCGAATTCGCGCATCATCATCCAGGCGCCCGTCGGCGTCACGTGGTGCAGGGTCGGGTCGTCCGTGTTCGGATGCAGTTTCAAACCCAGCTTGGCCATGGCGCGGATCGGGTGGTCGAGCGCCCAGCGTTCGGGCGCCAGGGTGCGCAGATAATACGAATTGGTCGGCACGACCGTAAACACCAGGCCACGCTGCACGCAGCGCCGCGCCAATTCCGGGTTGTCGACGATGGTGTAGCCATGGTCGACCCGGTCCACCTGCAATTCGTCAATCGCCGTCGCCACGTTCATCCACGGCATGCCGAATTCACCGGCGTGCGCCGTGCATTTGAAGCCGGCTTCGCGCGCGGCGCGGTAGGCTTCGATGAAGAGCTCCGGCGGGCGGTCGTTTTCGCGATAGTCGATGCCGATGCCGATGACTTCCGGCGCGCGGTGCGCCTTCATCCATTCCACCATCTGCACCGCTTCCGCGGGAGCGGCTTCGCGGTCGATGCTGGGAATCAGGCGGCCGATCACGCCAAAATCACGCTGCGCGTCGCGGATGGCGGCCACGATGGCGTCTTGCGCCGCGTCATAGCGGATGCCCGAGACGCGCACCGTGCCGGTCGGGTTCCAGAAGAACTCCGCATAGCGCACGCCGTGGCCGTGCACGTCTTCCAGGTATTCGTAGGCGAGGCAATACAGGTCCGTCGGCGAAACGATCAGGTGCGCGTCGAGCGCGCGCAGCACGCGCAGCACGCCGACCGGCTTGTCGCCGCGCGTATAAAACGCGTCGATTTCCTCGGGCGTGACGACATTGCCCGTCTTGGCGGCCAGCGCGCGAAAAGTCGATTGGCGCACCGTGCCAAACAGGTGGCAATGCAGCTCCACCTTCGGCATGGCGCGTAAAAACTGTTCGATGCTCAGGGGGGAATTAGACATGAAGCTCGTTTCGTAGTGAGGTGGGTCAGACGAGAATGGCGGCCAGGCGGCGCATCAGGCGCTCGATGGCGGCCGGGCCATCGGCCAGCATCGCCACTTGCGTGTTGACGGGCGCGCGGCGCGGCACGCGGAATTCGCACACCGTCATGCCGCGCGTCAGTTCGCCCGTCAATTCGATGGCCACGTGGGCGCTCTGGAACTGGAACAGCTGCGGCGCTTCCAGGTACAGGGCCACCACCGGGTCGTACATGGGCATGGGCACGGAACCGTCGGCACTGCGGATGCGCACATACGCTTCCAGGTAGCCGGCCAGACGCTGCGCGCGCGGCGTGCCGATGGCGCGCAGGCGTGCCACTTCCGCATTCGTCACCAGCAACTGGCGGCACAGGTTCAAGCCGAACATGCGCAACGGGATGCCTGCCTGAAAGACCTGGGCGGCCGCTTCCGGGTCGGCGTAGATATTGAATTCGGCCGCCGCCGTGTGGTTGCCCTGGTCGGTCGAACCGCCCATCAAAATGATTTCCACGATTTTTTCGGCGATATCGGGCGCGCGGGCCAGCGCGGTTGCGATATTGGTCATCGGCGCGATCGCCATGATGGTGATCTGGCCAGGATACTTGCGCACGGCGGCGATCAGCGCGTCGACGGCGTGGCCGGCAGCATCGACGGCGGCGCCCGGTGGCAGGATTTCACCGGTCGTCGGCATGCCGCTGTCGCCGAGGATGCGCTGCGCCGTTTCGATGACGCCGGCCAGCGGTTCTTCGCAGCCGCGATAAATCGGTACCGTCAAACCGTCATGCGCCTTGATGCGCAAGGCATTGTCGTAGGTGATGTCGACGGGCGCATTGCCCGCCACCACGCTCACGCCCAGCCACGCGATATCGGGATTGCTGCCCAACAGCAGCATCGTCAGCCAGTCATCGAAACCGGGGTCGGTGTCGAGCCAGATCTTTTTCAAGGCGTGGGTCATGATGCGTTCCATTCAAAAATCACGCGCCCAGCCACAGGGCGCTGTCGGACGGCAGCACGAAGGACACGGCCGTGCCTTCGCGCCAGGCGGCGCCGCCGGCCGCGCAAATGCCCTTGACCTGGCCCAGCGGGGTTTGCAGCAGGTATTCGACGGTGTCACCGAGGAAGCCGCGTGCCAGCACGGTGCCCGGGTATTGACCAGCCGCGTCGTCGGCGGCGCAGACGCGCACCTTGTCCGGACGCCAGCCCAGCACCGTGGTGCCGGCAGCGACGGGCGACGTGTAAGGCAGGCTGGCGCCCGCGTGGTGCAGCGCGCCGTCGCGGTAGTCGAACAGGTTTTCAAAACCCATGAAGTTGGCGACGAAACGCGTCGACGGCGTATTGAAGACGGCTTCCGGCGCGGCCAACTGCTCGATGCGCCCGCCGTTCATGACGACGATGCGGTCGGACAGGGCCAGCGCTTCTTCCTGGTCGTGCGTCACGTACAGCATGGTGATGCCCAGTTCGCGCTGTATGCGGCGCAGCTCGGCGCGCATCTGCACGCGCAGCTTGGCGTCCAGGTTCGACAGCGGTTCATCGAGCAGCAGCAGGGCCGGTTCGACGACGATGGCGCGCGCCAGCGCCACGCGCTGCTGCTGGCCGCCGGACATCTGCGCCGGCAAGCGCGTTTCAAAACCGGTCAGTCCCACGGCGGCGATCACCGCTTCCACCTTGGTTTTCAGCAGGGCCGGCGCGACCTTGCGCAGGCGCAAACCAAAAGCGATGTTGTCATACACATTCAGGTGCGGGAACAGCGCGTACGACTGGAAGACCATGCCGATATTGCGCTTGTTCGGCGCCAGCTTGCCGATCTCGCGGCCATCGAGCACGATGCGGCCCGACTGCAGCGGCATCAGGCCGGCGATGGCGCGCATGGTGGTGGTCTTGCCGCAGCCGCTGGGGCCCAGCAGGGAAATCAGTTCGCCCTGCTCGACGTGCAAGTCCAGGTCTTTCACGGACGTCGTGTTCTTGGCGTAGCCGAGGTTCAGCTTGTGCAGTTCCAGATAACTCATCGTGTGTTGCCTCTTACATGTATTTAGAAATGCCCAGCACCTTCTCGGTCACCATCACGAAGGCCATGGTGAACAAGACCAGCAAGGTCGACAGGGCAGCGATCGACGGGTCGAAGCTGTTTTCCATATGCCCCAGCATCTCGATGGGCAAGGTGCTGATGCCCGGTCCCGTGAGGAACAGCGAGACGGGCACCTGGTTGAACGAGGTGACGAAGGCGAGGAAGAAGGCGGCGATCACGGCGTTGCGGATATTCGGCAGCACGATCATGAAGAAGGCGCGCAGGCGCGAGGCGCCCAGGGTGATGGCGGCATCCTCGATATCCACGCGCAGATTGACCAGGCTGGCGTATACGACGCGCACCGAGTACGGAATCAACAGCGCGATATGGCCGATCAACAGGCCCACATACACGGGCGCGTTAATCGTCAGCACCAGGTGGTGCAGCAAGCCCAGGCCGACGAGGATGGCGGGGATGATCAGCGGCGACGTCAGGATCTGGCGGATGGCGCCGATGCCCGGTGGCGGCATGCGCGAAAACGCATACGCGACGGGAATGCCCAGCAACAGCGCGATGACGGTGGCGATCAGGCCGATTTCCAGGCTGGTCTGGAAGGCGCGGCGAAACTCGGGCGCCGACCACACTTCGATAATCCAGCGCAGCGAGTACGACTCGGGCGGGAAGGCCAGCGTTTCACCGCCGGAAAAACCGGCCAGCACCACGATGGCGAAAGGCCCCAGCAGGAACAAAAACACCAGCCACAGGACGGCGCGCGAAAACAGGCTTTCTTTCATACGGAGCTCCGGCTCGAGGAAATACGTTTAAGGCCGGCATTTACCAGCAGGGTCATGCAGACGAGGATGACGGCGATCACATTGGCGGCGCCGAAATCGCTCTCCACGCTGACCTTCTGGTACAGCAGCGTTTCCAGCATCAGCACCTTGGTGCCACCCAGGAGGGCCGGCGTCACGTAAGCCGTCACGCAGCCCGTAAACACCAGCGTGCCGCCGACCACCAAGCCTTCCTGCGTCAGCGGCAGGGTAACCTTGCAAAAGACTTGCCAGGGATTCGCGCCCAAAGTCGCCGCAGCCGGTTCCACGTCGCGCGGCAGGTTTTCCAGCGCACCGGCCAGCGACATCAGCATCAGCGGCAGCAGCAGTTGCAGCAGGCCGACAAACACGGCGAACTCACTGAACAGCAAACGCAGCGGCTCGTCCGTGAAACCCATGTTGACCAGCGCCGCGTTGAGGGCGCCATTGCGCCCCAGCAAGACGATCCAGGCGTAGGTACGCGCAATCGGCGAGACCATCAGCGGCAAGATCATCATGCCGACCACCAGCCCGCGCCACTTCGGCGACACGCGCGCCACGGCTTGCGCAGCCGGATAGCCGAGGATGATGGAAGCCAGGGTCACCAGCGCGGCGATGCGCAGGGTGCGCCAGAAGATGGTGCGGTTGAATTCCTGCGAGAAGAATTCAATGAAGCGGTCCACGCCCCACTGCATGCCGTCGCCGACGCGGAAGGCGTCGACCAGCAAGGCCAGCACGGGCAGCAGGAAGCAGACGACGATGAAGATCAGCGCCGGCAGGACCAGCAGCAGTCCCAGACGCTTTTTTGGATCAGCAAACATGGTGTTTTCTCCTCGTCACCACTATTTGCTCATGGCCTTGTTCCACTGCGTCATCCAGTTGCTGCGCTGCTTGAGGATGGTTTCCGGTTTGACGAATTTCAGCGAGCTGATTTGATCGGCGCCATAGGTATTGAATTGCGCGGCCGCCACCGACAGGCGCACGTCCTTGTTGACGGGCGAGTCGACCAGGTTGGTCGCCAGCTGCGTCTGCACTTCCTTGGACAGCCAGAAATCCATCAGCTGGTAGGCCAGGTCCGCATTCTTCGAGCCGGCGACGATGCCCATCACGTTCATGCCGGCCGCCTGGCCTTCGGCCGGGATACTCCACTTCAGGGGCAGGCCCGTCTTGAGCATCTGCGACCAGGTAAAGCGCGCCACGGGCGCGGCCCAGATTTCATCTTGCGCGAACAGGGCGGCGAGCTGCGCGCTGTTTTTCGAGAACGTGACGACGTTGCCCTTCATGCCGACGATCTTGGCAAAGCCGGTGGCGTAGTCGTCCGTCTTGCCGCCCCAGGCCGCATCGGCCATGCGCAGCATCAGCGGGCCCTGCGTGGTACTCACGTCGGGGAAGGCCACGCGGCCCTTCAGTTCGGGGCGCCACAGGTCTTTCCAGGACGTCAGCGGGGCGATCTTGTCGCTGCGGTACACCAGGCCGACCGAATACAGCGTGTAGCCGACGGCGTAGTTGCCGCCGATGGGGTTTTTCGCCACGTCGTACAGGGCTTTGTAATTGCTCAGCTTGGCGTAATCCATGGGCTGGATCACGCCCTTTTGCGCCGCTTCCAGCATGCCGGAATCGGACAGCAGCACCAGGTCGATCACCGGATTCTTGGCGTGCACCACCAGCTTGGCGATGCGGTCCGCGTTATTCCCCGTTTCCACCTTGATATCGCAACCGCATTTGGCCTTGAACGGCTCGTACACATACTTCATGAACAAGGGCTGGGCAATCGGATAGGCCGAAATGACCAGCTCGCGTTTTTCCGCGTGGGCGGCGTTGGCCAGCAAGCCTAGGCTCAACGCCAACATGAGGTGCTTTTTCAAGATGCTTCCTTTCAGGGGACGGCGCTGCGGGACAGCGCCTGTAAAGATGAATCAGACTCAGAAATAATGTCGCATGCCGACGATCAGGACACTTTGCGTCTTGCCGGCCGAGGCGCCAAAGCCGAAGACGCGGGCGAACGTCGCATCGCCGGCCGCTTTCTGGTAGCTCCAGGTGACGGCGACATCGGTGCGCTTGGACAGGAAGTAATCGGCCTGGAAGTTGACCTGATGCCATTTCGGCGTCTTGTTGATCACGTCGTACTTACCGGTGGTAAAGAAATACGACGCGCCCAGGTTCAACGCTTCCGTCAGCTTGTGGTTCACGTTCAGATCCACGTTTTGCAAGGTCAGATTGCTTTGATCCAGGTAGTGATAGCGCACGTTGGTGTACAGCGCGCCAAACTTGGTCCTGCCCACATTATAAAAGCCTCCCGTGCCGGCGATGGCCTGGCTGTCCACGCCGGCGCCCTTGACGGCACTCTTGTTGAAGATCAACAGCGAGCTGCCATAGTCGTTGCCGATGGCGCCATTCGGCGCATCGGGGCTGTTCGGATGGTCCATCTTCGTGTAGGCGACGGCCCAGCTGAAGGCATCGACCTTGTAGCCGGCGCCCATGCTGTAGACGCGGTTGCGCTTGGAGTCTGCCGGGTTCTCGCTGAAACCGTACAAGCCCGTGAACGACAGGTTGCTGATGTTCGGGCTGACGTACTTGACGGCATTTTGCACGCGCAAGTTGTTGTAGCCATTGTCGTTGTCGCCGATGTGCACGCCGTTACTGGCGATGACCACCGGGCCCAGCAGATCCTTGACGGCTTCATACTGGCGGCCCAGGGTCAGCGTTCCCTTGTCATTGCTCGACAAACCCACGTACGACTGGCGGCCGAACAAACGGCCGCTCTGCGACGCCGTGCCCGTCATCACGTTAAAACCGTTTTCCAGCACGAAGACGGCCTTGGTGCCGTCGCCCAGGTCTTCCTGGCCGCGGAAGCCGATGCGGGGATTCTGATTCGTGCCGCTCAGCGCATGCGTGCGGCTGCCGTTACCCTCATCCGACACATAGCCGATACCGGCCGACAGCAAACCATACACTTGCACGCTGCTTTGCGCCTGCGCCACGCCCTGCGCCGCCAGCAAGCCACCCACCACCATCGTTCCCGTCATCCATTTGTTCATCGCCGCCACCCTAAAAAGAATACACCCTGAGTTTTTTTGGAATTATTTGATTGATGCGTCCCTTGCCTGGCGCGCCGCCGCGAGTACCGGCGCCGCCTGGCAAGCGCTTCTCCGAAGATTGTTGCCTTCAAGACAAGTAAAGACCAGTCCAGAATATGGTAAATTGCGGGATAAGAAAATTTGTTTATTTTTATAAATCCATTACTTTTTCTAATAAGCAAAGCCCATGCATGAACTGAGCAAGAAGATTTCCTTACGACATTTACAAGCGTTTGCCACCCTAGCCCGGGTAAACAGCTTCAGCAAGGCTGCACAGGAATTGTGCGTGACCCAGCCGGCCCTCAGCGCCTCGATCAAGCTGCTGGAAAATCAGCTGGGAAAAAAGTTGTTTAACCGCACAACCCACCAGCTGGAACTGACGCGCGAAGGCAAGCTGGCGCTCGATTACGCCACGCATTTATTGAATACGGCGAGCAACACGTTTGCCGATATCCAGCGCGCCATCGGCAGCGGCCGCCACCGCATCCGCATCGGCGCGATCCCGTCGGCCATGGCGATGACGGCCGTGGTGGTGGCGCGCTACAGCGAGCGGCATGGCGATGAAGTGGAAATCGTCCTGTCGGACATGCCCAACGATGGCTTGCTGCACGCGCTGCATTCGGGCCAGCTGGACTTTTGCGTGGGCATCGAGGTGCCCGGCTCCGTCTCGCTGGAAAGCGTGGGCCTGTTCGAAGACGAGCTGGTGCTGGTGACGGCGGGACGCCATGCGCTGGCGCCGCTCAAGGAAGTGCGCTGGGAGCAATTGGCGGGGCAGGAAATCGTCGTGTTTACCAAGGGCAGCATCTGGGAGTTCGCATCGAGCGCGCTGCGCCAGCATGGCTTGAGCCCGTCGAGCCTGTACCAGATGATCCACAGCGAGTCGCTGTATGGCGTGGTGCGCGCCGGCATCGCCGTCGGTATCATGCCCAGCCTGTACACGACGTTCCTCAACGACGAGGATCTGCACGTGGCCCCGCTGCGCCAGCCCACCTGCAAGCGCAAGATCGCCTTGATGCGGCGCAATGAAATCAGCCGCAACCACCATGTCGACGACTGTTTTTCAGCGCTGCGGCAGGATCTGCAGCAGGTCGACCAGTGGTTTTAAGTTAAACCAGGGGCTTAGGCGGGTGCCTTCAGCAAATTCGCCAAAGCAACATACTGCTCCAGGCCCACGGTTTCCGGGCGCTTGGTCGGATCGATGCCGGCCGCCTTGATCTGCTCTTCCGTAAACATCCCGGCCAGGCAGTTGCGGATCACCTTGCGGCGCTGCGAGAAGGCCTTCATGACGACCGCTTCCAGCGTCGCCTGATCGCACGCCAGGCGCTCGGCCACGGGGATCATGCGCACGATGGCCGATTCCACCTTCGGCGGCGGATCGAAGGCCGTCGGCGGCACGATGAACATCAAGGTCATGTCGTAGCGCCATTGCAGCATCACGGACAGGCGGCCAAACGCCTTGCTGCCAGGCTCGGCCACCATGCGTTCGACGACTTCCTTTTGCAGCATGAAATGCTGGTCTTTCACCAGCGGTGCGAAGTCCGCCAGGTGGAACAGCAGTGGGCTGGAAATGTTGTACGGCAAGTTGCCCACGATGCGCAACTTCTGGCCGGCCGGCACGGGAATTTGCGCAAAATCGAATTTCAGCGCGTCGCCCGAATGGATCGTCAGCTTGGCCGGATTGAAGGTCTTCTCCAGGCGCACGATCAGATCGCGGTCCAGTTCCACCACATGCATGTGCTTCAGGTGGCGCAGCAACTGCTCCGTCATGGCGCCCAGGCCGGGGCCGATCTCGACCATGGCATCGTCCTCCTGCGGCGCGATGGCGGCCGTGATGTCGTTGAGGACGAAGCGGTCGTGCAGGAAGTTCTGGCCAAAGCGTTTGCGGGCAACGTGTTTCATATTCTGTTTTTCTATTCTAGAGGCGGTGTAGCGGGGTAAAACCGGTGGGTATCAGGCGCGGGTGCTGGCGCGCAGCATGTCGAGCGCCGTTTGCAGCGCTTGCTCCATGCTGTGGCAATCGGCCAGCCCCAGCCCTTGCGCGGCCAGGTCCAGCGCCGTGCCATGGTCGACCGAGGTGCGGATCAGCGGCAAGCCCAGCGTGATATTGATGCCGCGCCCGAAAGTCGCGTATTTCAGTACGGGCAAGCCCTGGTCGTGGTACATGGCCAGCACGCAATCGGCATCCATCAGGTACTTGTGCTGGAACAGGGTGTCGGCGGGGTACGGTCCGCGCGCATCGATGCCGCGCGCTTGCGCCGCGGCGATCGCCGGGGCGATCACATCGATTTCCTCGCGTCCCAGGTAACCGCCCTCGCCCGCATGCGGGTTCAGGCCGGTCACCAGGATGCGCGGCGCGGCGATGCCGAATTTCTGTTGCAAGTCCGCCTGAATGATATCGAGGGTGACAGCCAGGCTGTCCAGGGTGATAGCAGCGGACACGTCCTTCAAGGGCAAATGCGTGGTGGCCAGCGCCACGCGCAGGGTCGGTTCGCCATGCCCCGGTTCGCCGGCCAGCATCATCACCACTTGCGCTGTGTTGGTTTTTTCTGCCAGGTATTCCGTATGGCCGGAAAAGGCCACGCCGGCGTCGTTGATCGTACTCTTTTGCAAGGGCGCCGTGACCATGGCGCCAAACCAGCCGGCTTCGATACCTTCCACGGCCGCGTCCAGGGTCGCCAGCACGGAGCGTCCGTTTTCCTTGTCGAGTACGCCAGGAATGACATTATTGACAGTCGGAATATCGATCACGGCCAGGCGGCCGGGTCCGAAATGCGGCAGGCCGTTGTTGCGCACGGCTTGCAGCGACAGCGCCGCCAGGCGGATCTCCGGATCGATCAGGCTGGCCGTCAGCGCCAGGAAGGCGGCGTCGCCCAGCAGGATGCAGTTGACTTCATTGCGCATGGCCCAGGCCGCGCGTATGGAGATTTCCGGGCCGACACCGGCCGGTTCGCCACAGGTAATGGCGATGGCCGGGCGGCGTGATGCAGGCAAGTTACTCATGCGCAAATAGTCGGCAGCATTACTGGTCGTCCGCGCGGAATTCGACGTAGGCACGGTCGCGTACTTCGCGCGCCCAGTTTTCCGTCGCTTCTTCCAGTTTGCGCTCGCGCAAGGCGTTGCGTGCGGCGCTGCGCTGCTTCTCTTTCGAGACGTCGTCGCTCTTGCGTTCCAGCACTTCGATCAGGTGGAAGCCAAAGCTCGATTCGATCGGCTCGCTCACTTGGCCCGGTTTCAGCGCATTCATCGCCGTTTCAAATTCCGGCACGGTGTCGCCTGGATACAGCCAGCCCAGGTCGCCTCCCTTGGCGGCCGAACCGTCATTCGAGAACAAGCGGGCCAGGTCTTCGAACTTGGCCGCCTTGTTGTCCAGGCGCTCTTTCAATTCGGCCAGTTTGCGCTTGGCTTCGGCAGCCGACAAGGTCGGTGTGATTTTCAGCAAGATGTGGCGTGCATGCGTCTGCTGCACGGCGGCGACAGCTTGCGCTTCAGCCGCGCTGCGGCGATCCACCAGTTTCAAAATATGGAAACCGGTGTTGCTCTTGATGATGGGTGTGATCTGGCCCGGCTTCAACTTCATCAACTGTTCCGTGAACAAAGGCGGCAAACGGTCGCTATTGCGCCAGCCGATATCGCCGCCGCTCAGCGCATCGCTGGCGTCGGAATAGGTGGCGGCCATCTTGGCAAAATCGGCGCCCGTGCGCAACTGGCGGCTGACTTCTTCGGCGCGCGCGCGGCGCGCGGCGATCTGTTCAGGGCTGGAGTTTTCCGGAATGCGCACGAGAATCTGCGCCAGGTTCAGCTCGACCTGTTCGCTGGCCGCCGCTTTTTCCGCTGCCAGGAAGTTATCCACTTCGGAATCGGAAATCTGGATCTTGGCGTCGACTTCATGCTCACGCAAGCGCTGCATGATGATTTCATCGCGGATGTCTTCGCGGAAGGTCGCAAACGGCGTGCCTTCTTTTTCCATCTGATTGCGCAGCTCTTGCACCGTCATCTTTTGCTGTTCAGCAATACGGCCAATCGCGCGGTCCAGGGTCAGGTCATCCACGCGCACGCCCATTTCCTTGGCCAGCTGCATTTGTGCGCGCTCAACAATCATGCGTTCCAGCAATTGGCGGCGCAGGTCGGCGGGATCGGGCAAGGGCACGTTTTGCGCCTTCATGCGCTGCTCGACGCTCTTGATGCGGGCCGCCACTTCATTGCGCGTGATCACATCGTCATTGACGACGACGGCGATGGAGTCGATGCTCTGGCCACTGCTCGATGCCGGTGGCGTGAATCCCTTGACCGGTGCTGGGGCAGCAGCAGCGGGCTTGCTCGCAGGCGCTGGCGCAGCCTGTTGCGCCCAGACACTACTGGTCGTGGCGCCGGAAATGGCGCACAACAAAACCGTTGCAATTTTGAGTTGGTGCATACTGGCATTACGCATAATGTGTAGAGCGCTCATGAGTTCAGGTGAATAAAAAAACCGGTTTGTGCCAGCGCCGGGAACACCGGCGGCGGCAACAGGGCCTATCTTAACGGAGTGGCTGGCTCAGTGTCTGGTAACCGGGGATGGTTTTTGTAAAAGTTTCCAATCCATTTGCGCCCAGACCCAGGCCATTCGACAAGCCCGTCAATTCCAGCTGGAAGAAGATCGGCGTCGAGACAGTCTTGGCCGTCGTCACGAAACGTTGCGCGCCCATGCGGAACACCCAGCAGTCGCCCTTGTACTCCAGGCCGACCAGGCTTTCCAGCATGATGCGATCCTTCACGGAGTAACTGATGCGGCCCACGCCATACAGGCGGTCCGTCAACGGCCATTGGGTCGACACTTCAACATTGCGCCAACCAGTATCTCCACGCTGGAAACGACTGCCAAAATTCAATACTTTCTTGGCACCGGGCTGATATTGCAAGGTGTAGTTGTAGCTGACCAGTTGGCGGTCGCTGGGATTGTACTGCACCAGGCTGTCTGCGGTCCAAGTCTCGGACACGCGGCCCGTTGCCGCCAGCAGGATATCCGAACGCGACTGGTTGACAGGCGTGGTCGAATTGAGCTGCACGCGTTGGTCGGCAAAGTAGAAACGCTGGCCGAACGTCAGGCGCATGCGTTCCGTGCCATCGGACTGCAGGAAACGCGATACCAGGGCGGCCGTGACCTGGTTGGCATCGCCGATGCGGTCGCTGCCAACAAAACGGTTTTCCGTGAAGATCTGCGTCAGGTTGAAGGTGCCGGCGGCCGTATCGAAATTCGGAAACTTCGACTGGTCGCGGTACGGCGTGTAGACGTAGAACAGGCGCGGCTCCAGGGTTTGCGTGCCGCCCTTGGCGCCAAACAGATTCGTGTCGCGTTCAAACACCAGGCCGCTGTCGACCGAGAAGGTGGGCACGGCGCGCGTAAACGACGTATCCGCAAACTTCGCCTTGGTCCTGGCATCGTTATCGAGCTGATACGCGCTGGCATTGAGCATCAGCTTGGGCGTGACGAAGTAGCCAGGGCGCACGATAGGGAAACTCACCTGCGGCACGGCCACGAGGCGCGACCCTTGCACCTCGGTCGGGTGGGCGAAGCGCGTCGCTTCCGCGTCGAAGGTCCAGTCGAAGCCGCCCCAGACGTCGTATTTACCAGCGTGGAAGTTCACCGCTGGCAAGCGGTCATACGGGCGTGGCACGACCACTTTGGGATCGGGATCCTGCAGCACCTGGTAATTCTGCACGCGCGCCGTCAGGCTCCAGTCCTCGGTGCGGTAATCGGTGCGCAATTCGCGCAGCAACTGGCGCTCGGTGGCGGTGGCGACGGTTTTCGAAAAATCGTTCGGGTAATTATTGTCCGATGCGTCGCGCAGATCCCAGCTGTAACTCCAGCCCTTGGCCAGCGCCTGCTCGTGCTTGGACTTGATCATGTAGCGGTTGGTCTTGGTCTGCTTGTCGTTAGGCAAGAACTCAAACGACGTTTCGCCCTGGTACAGGCCGGCATCCGTCTCGCCCATGTAGCGGCCCGTCGCACCGAGCTGAATGCCGCGCCGCTGTATGTAGCGAGGGAACAGCGTCAGGTCGCGGTTCGGCGCGATGTTGACGTAATACGGCATCAGCAGCTCGAAACCGTTCTTCGAGGCAAAGCCCGGCGTGGGCGCCAGCCAGCCCGAGCGGCGCGCCCCCGACAGCGAAAACGAGATGCCCGGCGTGCCCAGAATCGGCACGTCCTTGAAATAGATGATGGTCTTGCTGCCGGTGCCCACGTCGCGGCCCGTATCGAGGTTCAAGGTGCTCGATTTCAGGTACCAGTCCGGATTCGGCCCTTCGCAGGTACTGTACGTACCTTCGATGACTGTGGCTTCGTCGGGGTTGATGAAGTCGACGCGCTCGGCCTTGCCCTGGCCGCCGCCCACTTCGAAGCGGTACGTCGGGTTGAGCAGGAAACCCTTGCCGGTCTCCATGTTCAGCTTCAGGACGTCACCCGTGTAGTAATCGCCGAAACGCCACATCTTGATATGGCCCTCGGCATCGAACTGATCTTCAACTTGTTTGTAACAAGCTGTATCGGCCGTCATTTTTGTGGTTTTTCCGCGCTCAATCACGACATTTTTATCGAGATTGATCTCCCTTTCGGGTCGTCCGTTCATGCTGTTCGCCGTCATGACGGTGGGCGCGTCGGGATCTTCCACATGAACCGGACGCGGTGCTTTCTGGGCGTGAACAGGCACCGTCGTGGCGGCGACGAGCGCGCTGATGGCGAAAGCCCAGCGCTGCGAAGGGGGGGAGGCCGAAAACCAGCTCATGAATTGGAAGGGGCAAGCACCATTGAGAGGCGATTTTTTGATTTGAATCCCTTATTATATGGGAATCTGCATCATCAACCCGATTCCACAGGCCGCTTAATGTCATTCTCTTCCAATTCCTCCACCGCGCCGGCCCAGGCCGACGCTCGCCTGACCCTGTTGAAAGCCTGGTTGACCTCGCTTAACCTCGTCGCGCCCGATTCCGCCCGCCCCGCTTCCAGCGATGCCAGCTTCCGCCGCTACTACCGTCTCGATATGCTGCCAGGCAATACAACATTGCCAGGAAATACACTGATTGCCATGGATGCGCCGCCCGAGCGCGAAAACGTGCCCGCCTTTGTCAAGGTGGCCGGCTTGCTGAAAGGTGCCGGCGTGTCCGTGCCCGAGATCATCGCGCAAGACCTGGACAACGGCTTCCTGCTGCTCTCCGACCTGGGCACGACCACCTACCTCGACGCATTGAACCACGACAATGCCAGCGTGCTGTATGCCGAAGCACTGGAATCGTTGATGAAAATCCAGCTGGCCAGCCAACCGGACGTCTTGCCCGAGTTCGACCGTGCCTTCATCCTGCGCGAAATGCATCTGTTCCCGGAATGGTTCATCGGCAAGCATCTGGGCGCCACCTTGACGGATGTGCAACAAGCCCAGCTGGACAAGGTCTTCGAAGCCATCGCCGCAAATATTTTGTCGCAACAACAAGTATTCATGCACCGCGACTACCATTCGCGCAATTTGATGCACATCAACGATGGTTCGATCCCGAATCCCGGCATCCTCGATTTCCAGGACGCCGTTTTCGGTCCCGTCACCTATGACATCGCCTCGCTGCTGCGCGACGCCTACATCCAGTGGGATGAAGAACTGGTGCTCGACTGGGTGATCCGCTACTGGCAGCGCGCCAAGCAACTGGGCTTGCCAGTCAATCCCGACATCGACGCCTTCTACCGCGATTTCGAATTCACGGCCCTGCAGCGCCACCTGAAAATCCTCGGCCTGTTCGCGCGCCTGAATTACCGCGATGGCAAGGATCTGTACATGGGCGACCTGCCAACCGTGCTCGACTACGTGCGCAAGACCGCCAACCGCTACACGGAACTCAAGCCGCTGGTGCGTTTGCTCGATGCATTGGAAAACAAGGTCCCGCAAGTCGGCTACACGTTTTAATCAGCGCACCTGATCCGTCCGCTGTGGGGCCCCGGCACCACCTTTCACTTATTGCACAGAAAACGAGTTCCACCATGAAAGCCATGATCTTTGCCGCAGGCCGCGGTGAACGGATGCGTCCGCTTACCGATACCTGTCCCAAACCGCTGCTGAAAGTGCGCGGCCGCCCGCTGATCGTCTGGCATGTGCTGAACCTGGTGCGCGCCGGCATCACGGACATCGTCATCAACCATTCCCACCTGGGCCACCTGATCGAGGAAACCCTGGGCGACGGCAGCGCGTATGGCGCGCGCATCGCGTATTCGCCCGAGACCACGCCGCTGGAAACGGCGGGCGGCATCGCGCAGGCGCGCCACTTGCTGGGCGAGGAACCGTTTCTCGCCATTTCCGGCGACATCTATTGCCCCTACTTTGACTTCAAGCAAGTACTCGACGTGCTGGCCGACAAGGATGTGCTGGGCACGCCGTACCCGGCCGACCAGCGCGACATCGCCTGGACGTACCTGGTGCCCAATCCCGACTTCCATCCGAATGGCGACTTCGGCCTGACCTTGTTCGCGATCAACAATACGGACGACACCAAGTGGACCTTCGCCAATATCGGCGTGTACCGTCCCGAGATGTTCGACGGCATCACGCCGGGCAGCCACGCCAGACTGGGCGACCTGCTGCGCAGCTACGCGGACCAGGGCCGCGTGGGCGGCGAAGTCTATCCGGGTGAATGGACGAATGTGGGCACGCCGGCTCAGCTCGACGCCCTCAACGGCGTCACGGCCAAGGCCAGCGCAACATGATGGCCAATTACGCGGCGCGGCGCGCGGCGCTGCTGGCGCAGATGCTGCCGGGTAGCGTGGCCATCCTCGCCACGGCGCCGGAAGTGCCGCGCAACAGCGATTGCGATTATCCGTATCGCCACGACAGCTATTTTTACTACCTCAGCGGTTTCACGGAACCCGACAGCGCCGTGGCGCTGGTGGCCGCCAGCGCCACGGCGCCGGCGCGCGCCATCCTGTTTTGCCGCGCCAAGAACACCGAGCGCGAAATCTGGGACGGCTTCCGGCATGGCCCCGAGGCGGCGCGCGCCAGCTTCGGTTTTGACAGCGCCTTCCCCATCGAGGAACTCGACGTGGAGATGACGCGCCTGCTGGCCGACGCTCCTGCCATTTACTATGCGCTGGGCGGCAGCCTCGATGCGCAGGTCAAGCTCTGGCGGCACAACGTACGGCAAAAGGCCCGCAGCGGCGTCACGGCGCCCGCCATCGCGCATGACATCAATGACATGCTCGACGCCATGCGCCTGCTGAAAGACACGGAAGAACAAAACCTGATGCGCCGCGCGGCCGCCATTTCCAGCGCGGCCCATGTGCGCGCCATGCGCGCCACGCGGCCCGGCATGCATGAATACGCGCTGGAAGCGGAGCTGCTGTACGAATTTCGCCGCAGCGGCGCGCAGTTTCCCGCGTATTCCTCCATCGTCGCCAGCGGCGGCAACGCCTGCATCCTGCATTACAGCGCCAACAACGCGGTATTACAGGACGGCGAACTGGTGCTGATTGACGCCGGCTGCGAACTCGATGGCTACGCCTCCGACATCACGCGCACGTATCCTGTCAACGGCCGCTTCAGCGGCCCGCAGCGGGTGCTGTATGAACTGGTGCTGGCCGCGCAGCAGGCAGCGCTGGACATGCTGCGCCCCGGCTTGCCGCACAGCGCCATCCACGAAGCGGCCGTGCAGGTGCTGGCGCAAGGCATGCTGGACCTGGGTTTGCTGGATCGGCAGAAAAGCGGCAGCGTGCAGGACGTCGTCGCCGACAAGGCCTATATGCCCTTCTACATGCACGGCACCAGCCACTGGCTGGGCATGGACGTGCACGACGTGGGCGCCTACCGCGACACGGGCGCGCCCGGCAAGCCGTGGCGCGCTTTGGCACCGGGCATGGTGCTGACGGTGGAACCGGGCATCTATGTGCGCCCCGGCGCGGGCGTGCCGGAGCAGTTCTGGCATACCGGCATCCGCATCGAAGACGATGTGCTGGTCACGCCGCAAGGCCATGAAGTCTTCAGCACGGCGCCCAAGAGCGTCGCTGAAATCGAACAACTGATGTCACAGGATTAACGCCGCCGCATGCATACACCGTCCACTTTCGATCTCGCCATCTGCGGCGCCGGCCCCGTCGGCATGGCGCTGGCCGCCCTGCTGGTGCAGCGGGGCAGCCGCGCCGCCGGCATCGCCCTGCTCGACGCCAAGTCGCTCGAACAAGCCAGGCGCGACCCGCGCACCATCGCCCTGTCGCACGGCAGCCGCCAGATTCTCGAGGAAGCGGGCGCCTGGCCCGTGGCAGCGACCCCGATTCATCAGATTCACGTTTCGCGCCGCGGCCAGTTCGGGCGCAGCCTGATGGACCGCAGCGAGCATGGCGTCGAGGCGCTCGGTTATGTGGCCCGTTACGGCGCCGTCGTCAGCGCGCTGGCCGACGTGTGCGAGCGCCTGGGCGTGGCCAGCCTGCGCCCGGCGCTGGTGACGGGCAGCGGCGAGGACGGCGATGGCGTGTCCGTGCAAATCGACCAGGCGGGCGCCGCATCGAGCTTGCGCGCCAGCCTGCTGGTGCAGGCCGAGGGCGGCCTGTTCGGCCAGCAGCCGGAGCGCGCCGTCAGCCGCGATTATGGCCAAAGCGCCATCATCGCTCATGTGCGTAGCAGCGCTCCCATCGCCCACCGCGCCTATGAACGTTTCACCGACGAAGGCCCGCTGGCCCTGCTGCCGCAGGACGACGGCTACGCGCTGGTATGGTGCGTGCCGCCGACGCGCGCCGAACAATTGCTGGCTCTGGACGACGCGGCCTTCCTGGCGCGCCTGGGCGCCGCCTTCGGCAGCCGCCTGGGACGCTTTACCCAGACGACGGCGCGCCTGGCCTATCCGCTGGGCCTGAACGCGCAGGCGGGCGGCACGGCGCGCACGGTCGCCATCGGCAATGCCGCGCAAACCCTGCACCCGGTGGCAGGGCAAGGCCTGAACCTGGGCTTGCGCGATGCCGCCGTGCTGGCCCGCGTACTGGCGCAGGACAGCAGCCCGGCCGGGCTGGAACGCTACGCCAGCCTGCGCCAGGCTGACCGGGGGCTGACCGTGCGCGTCACCGACACCATGGCGCGCATCTTCACGGGCAGCGCGCCCACGCAAGGCTTGCTGGGACTGTCGCTGGGCTTGCTGGACGCCTTCCCGCCGGCGCGCAAAAGTCTGGCCCAGCTGATGATGTACGGCCGCCGCTGAACCGCTACCATCCTGCAACGGGCGAAAAAGAAACAGCGAGCATCTCCGGCATGGAGTAAACCGCCTGCGGATGCGACAATGACTGTCACCTGGCTTTCGGCGACCGTTCCATGACAGATGCTTTGCCCGCAGCACCGCCTGCCGCTCTTCCCGAAGTACTTTTTTTCCGTCTGCTGGAAGATGCCCTCGACGCCGTCATCATCATCGACGAGCAATGCCGCATCCGCTATATCAATGGCGCCATGCAGGCGCTGTCGGGCTATGCCAGCGGAGAATTGCTGGGCCAGACCCTGAACGGCCTGCTGCCCGACGCCGTCGGCGCGCAGCACGACAACCTCGTGCTCAACTACATCCGCAGCTCACGCAGCTCCAGCGTGCTGGGCAAGATACGCGAATTTGCCATTCGCCACCGCGACGCGCAAATGATCCCCATCGAAATGAAGGCGCTGGACCTGGGCGTGGTCGACGGCGTGCGCTATTTCGGCGCCTTCTTGCTCGATGTGCGCGAACGGCGCGAACTGGCGGAAAAAAACGCCAGCCTGCTGGCGCAACTGGAACAGCAGGCGCTGTACGATGCGCTGACGTCGCTGCCCAACCGGCGCGCCTATGAAGCGCAGGCCGAGCAGGCGATGGCGCGCGCGGCGCGCAGCGGCGCCGCCCTGAGCGTGGGCGTGGCCGACCTCGACCACTTTAAAAAGATCAACGACCGCTACGGCCATGCCGTGGGCGACGCCGTGCTGCGCACGGTGGCGCAGGCGCTGCGCGACACGGGACGCATCACCGACGTGGCGGCGCGCCTCGGTGGCGAGGAATTCGGCCTGCTCTTCCCCGACGCCAGCGTGCAGCAGGCCTACCAGGTGGCGGAACGCATCCGCGCAGCCGTGGCGGCGGCGGTCACCGTGCTGCCCGACGGCAGCCCCTTGCACGTCACCATCAGCATCGGCGTGGCGTCGCTGGTGCAAGGCGCCAGCCTGGACGCGGCCATATCGGATGCCGACAAGGCCCTGTACGCGGCCAAGCATCAGGGTCGCAATAAAGTCGTCGCGGCAGCGGCCGGCCAATAAAAACGGCCCGCGCAAGGCGGGCCGTCCGGTCGCCGCAAGCGGCATTTATTCGATCGCTTTCAGCATATCCTCGATCACCTTCTTGGCGTCGCCAAACACCATCATCGTGTTCGGCTGGTAGAACAATTCATTGTCCAGGCCCGCATAGCCGGAAGCCATCGAGCGCTTGTTGACGATGATGCTCTTGGCCTTGTAGGCTTCCAGGATCGGCATGCCGGCGATCGGCGATGTCGGATCTTTCGCCGCCGGGTTGACCACGTCGTTCGCGCCCAGCACCAGCACCACGTCCGTCTGGCCGAATTCGCCGTTGATGTCTTCCATCTCGAAGACCTGGTCATATGGTACTTCCGCCTCGGCCAGCAGCACGTTCATGTGGCCCGGCATGCGCCCTGCCACCGGGTGGATCGCATACTTGACGGTGATGCCCTTGTGCGTGAGCTTTTCCACCAGTTCCTTGAGCGAGTGCTGCGCGCGCGCCACGGCCAGGCCGTAACCGGGCACGATGATGACGGTTTCCGCATTGCTCATGATGAAGGCGGCGTCGTCGGCCGAACCCGATTTCACGGGACGCTGTTCCTGCGCGCCGGCCACGCCTGCCGCCGGCGCAGCGCCGCCGAAGCCACCGAGGATGACGTTGAAAAACGAGCGGTTCATGGCCTTGCACATGATGTACGACAGGATCGCGCCGGAAGAACCGACCAAGGACCCCGCGATGATCAGCATCGAGTTATTCAGCGAAAAACCGATGCCGGCCGCGGCCCAGCCGGAGTAACTGTTGAGCATGGAAACCACCACCGGCATATCGGCGCCGCCGATGGGAATGATGATCAGCACGCCCAGCGCAAAGGCGATGAGGGTCATGATGACGAATGGCGTCCAGGCTGGCTCCACCGCGTCGGCGAAACAGAACGCCAGGCCCAGGCCGACCATCACCAGCGCCAGCACCAGGTTGAGCATGTGCTGGCCCTTGAAGCTGACGGGTGCGCCCTGGAACAGGCGGAACTTGTATTTGCCCGACAGCTTGCCGAAGGCGATCACCGAACCGGAGAACGTGATGGCGCCGACAAAGGTACCGATGAACAGCTCGAAACGGTTACCGATAGGCAGCGCCTGGCCTTGCTGGGCGATGTTGAAGGCCCACGGCTCGGACACGGCCGCCACGGCGATGCAGACGGCCGCCAGGCCGATCAGCGAGTGCATGGCCGCCACCAGTTCCGGCATCTTCGTCATTTCCACGGTTTTTGCCAGGTAGGCGCCGATGGCGCCGCCCGTGACGATGCCGATGATGACGAGGGTCAGGCCCATGCCGCCCGTTTGCTGCTCCTTCAGTTTCAGGATCAGCGCCACGGTCGTGACGGCCGCAATGGCCATGCCGCTCATGCCGAAGGCATTGCCGCGGCGCGCCGTCGAGGGCGACGACAGCCCTTTCAAGGCCTGGATGAAGCACACCGAGGCGATCAGGTACATCATCGTCACCAGATTCATGGTGACGAAGCTCATGGCGTGACTCATTCTTTTGCTCCTTGCTTGGCCTTCGGTTCTTTTTTACGGAACATCTCGAGCATGCGCTGCGTGACGAGGAAGCCGCCAAACACGTTGACGGCGGCCAGCGCCACGGCCAGGGTGCCGGCCGCCTGCGCCAGCGGGCCTTGCGTCAGGCCGGCCGCCAGCATGGCGCCGACGATGATGATGGCGGAAATGGCATTGGTGACGGCCATCAGCGGCGTATGCAGCGCTGGCGTGACGGTCCAGACGACGTGGTAGCCGACATAGATGGCCAGCACGAAGATGATCAGGTTGGTGATGGTGTGACTGATTTCCATGATGTAGTTCTCTCCCTGTGCCGCATTATTTTCGTAACTTATTTACGCAAGATCGCGCTGTCCGCACAAACCAGGCTGGCCTTGATGATTTCATCCTCGCGGTCGATCAGCAATTGATCGTCCTTGTCGATGATGAGTTTTAAGAAGTCCAGCACGTTGCGCGCATACAGGGCCGAGGCATCGGCCGCCACCAGGGTCGCCAGGTTCGGCTCGCCCACGATGTAGACACCGTGCTTGATGACCGTCTTGCCCAGTTCTGACAGGGGGCAGTTGCCGCCCTGCTCGACGGCCAGGTCGACGATGACGGAGCCGGGCTTCATGGCCTTCACCGTTTCTTCGGAGATCAGCACGGGCGCGGCGCGGCCGGGGATCAATGCCGTGGTGATGATGATGTCGGCCAGTTTCGCCCGTTCATGCACCAGTTCGGCCTGGCGGCGCATCCAGTCGGCCGGCATGGCGCGCGCATAGCCGCCCGAGCCCTTGGCGATTTCCTTTTCTTCGTCCGTGAGGAAAGGCACGTCGAGGAATTTCGCGCCCAGCGACTCCACTTGTTCCTTGACGGGCGGGCGCACGTCGGACGCCTCGATGACGGCGCCCAGGCGCTTGGCCGTGGCGATCGCCTGCAAGCCGGCCACGCCCACGCCCATGATCAGCACGCGGGCCGCCTTGACGGTGCCGGCCGCCGTCATCAGCATGGGCATGAAGCGCTGGTAGGTATTGGCCGCCACCAGCACCGCCTTGTAGCCGGCGATATTCGCCTGCGACGACAGCACGTCCATCGACTGCGCGCGCGTGATGCGCGGCACGGCTTCCAGCGCGAAGGCGGACAGGCCGGCCGTGGCCATGGCGGCGATATTGTCGGCGTCAAACGGGTTCAACATGCCGATCAGCACCGTGCCGCTGGCCATCAGGGCCCGTTCCCCGGCGTCCGGTGCGCGCACCTTGAGCACGATGGCGCAGCCATAGGCCTCCTGGGCGGTGCCGATCTGCGCGCCGACGGCGGCATACGCCTCGTCGGGAATCGACGCTTGCAAGCCCGCTCCCGCCTGCACGATGATCTGATGCTTGGCTGCCAGCTTCTTGACTGTCTCGGGCGTGGCTGCCACCCGCGTTTCACCAGGCCGTGTTTCGGCCGGTATGCCTATCCTCATGATGCCTCCGCTAATTGATAAACTGACTAGAATCTAACACGGAAAGCAGCGCGTTAAACGTTTGTGAACCAGCAACTTCTAGTTGTACGACACTAATTTCATCAGCATCCCCCGATTCGTTTCACCATGCGGCGCGGCGACCATATTGTGGAAATGTGTGTCAATCTCACCACAGTCGAGCTTGCGTGCGCGCTTGTTTTGACCACAGGGAAAGCCTATATTAGCGGGCGTTTCCTGCCATCTTGCCGACTAAGCCCCCATGCTAGTGCGCGCCCCGGGAAAGACGTAAGTACCTCCCACCGCTATTTGCTAAAACGTTGTCATTTATCAATATGTCCGCGCAACAGAAGGCCGGGTTCAAACCGCGCGCGCAGAACAAGATAAAATGTCGGCTCTTTCAAGGATGGAATCATGCCGAGAATCTGGAAACCCTCTGTCACCGTTGCCGCCATCGTCGAGCGCGACGGCCTGTTTTTACTGATTGAAGAAGAAACCAGCGAAGGCATCAAGCTCAACCAGCCGGCCGGTCATCTCGACCCGTTCGAGTCGCTGGAACAGGCGGTGATCCGCGAAACGCTGGAAGAAGCGGCCTACGATTTCATCCCCACGGCACTGGTCGGCATGTACATGTCGCGCTATCAGTCATTGCGCACGGGCGAGGACGTGACCTATTTGCGCTTCACCTTTTGCGGCACGGCCGGCGCCGAGCATGACCGCCCGCTGGACGAAGGCATCATCCGCACCTTGTGGATGACGCGCGACGAGCTGGCGGCATGCCAGGAGCGCCACCGCAGCCCTCTGGTGCTGCAGTGCGTGGACGAATACCTGGCTGGCCGGCGCGCGCCGCTGGCCCTGCTGCACACGCATGCGTCCGTTTTTAATAGCGCATAGCAATCATTTAAAAGTAACTGGAAAGCAAGATGAGCAAGAAGAAAGTCGTTATCGGCATGTCCGGCGGGGTCGATTCCTCGGTCGCGGCATGGATGCTGAAGGAACAAGGCTATGAAGTCATCGGCCTGTTCATGAAAAACTGGGAAGATGACGACGATTCGGAATACTGCTCCACGCGCCAGGACTGGATCGACGCGGCCAGCGTGGCCGACGTCATCGGCGTCGATATCGAAGCCGTCAATTTCGCCTCCGAATACAAGGACCGCGTGTTCGCCGATTTTTTACGCGAATACCAGGCCGGCCGCACGCCGAACCCGGACGTGCTGTGCAACGCCGAAATCAAGTTCAAGGCCTTCCTCGACCACGCCATGACCCTGGGTGCCGACCTGATCGCCACCGGCCACTACGCGCGCGTGCGCCAGGCGCCGACGGATGCTGGACGCTATGAACTGCTGAAAGCCGTCGACGCCAGCAAGGACCAAAGCTACTTCCTGCACCGGCTGAACCAGGCGCAGTTGTCAAAAACCCTGTTTCCGCTCGGAGAAATCCCGAAGACGCAAGTGCGCCAGATCGCCGAACAGCTGGCGCTGCCAAACGCGCAGAAGAAGGATTCGACGGGCATCTGTTTTATCGGCGAGCGCCCGTTCCGCGAATTTTTGAACCGCTACCTGTCCTACAAACCGGGCCCGATGAAAACGGCCGACGGCAAGACGGTGGGCGAACACGTGGGCCTGAGTTTTTATACGCTGGGCCAGCGCAAGGGCATCGGCATCGGCGGCGTGAAGTCGTACCAGAATGCCGACGGCAGCAGCGACGCCTGGTATGTGGCGCGCAAGGATATCGCCAACAACACCCTGTGGGTGGTGCAGGGCCATGACCATCCGTGGCTGCTGTCGCCCGCCTTGACGGCGGACCAGGCCAGCTGGGTCGCGGGCGTGGCGCCTCAGGCAGGCGCCCTGTCCGCCAAGACGCGCTACCGCCAGGCCGACGTGGCTTGCCAGCTGCTGCCGGAGGGAAATGAACACTTCAGCCTGGCGTTTGACCAGGCACAATGGGCAGTCACGCCGGGCCAGTCGGCCGTGCTGTACGACGGCGACGTGTGCCTGGGGGGCGGGATTATCGCCAGTTCAACCGGGGTGCTGTAATAATTGTATGCGTAAAGTTCAGTATCAACGCCTGAGAAAATCGTAGCGAGCGGCAGTGAGGCTCGGCGCCCCCGTTGGCCCGAGAAGCGCAGCTGTACTTTAGTACGGGGGCGCCGAGCCAGTGAGCATCGCCGGCCGCAAATCGCGACGCGCAGTAGATTTAATCAGGCGTCCTTCTGAGCAGCGGCCAGCGCCTGCTGCTGCTTGCGTACCATGGCAATGACCGTGTTGCGCACGGTTTTCAGGACCGTGTCGGCCATGAAGGGCTTGACGATGAAGCCCGACACGCCCATGGCATGCGCCGCCTGCAGCGAGGCGGCGTCGATGCCGCCCGAGACCATGAAAATGAGCGTCTTCGGGTACTCGGCGCGAATGGTTTGCACCACATTCGTCCCGTCTTCCACCTGCTCGCGCGCGATGCAGACGAAATGCGGGTGGTGCTTGACCAGCAGCGCCAGTCCCAGCGCGCTGGTATGCGTCTGCCCGCAGACATCGTAGCCGCCATCGGTCAGGACCGTGTTCAGCAGGCCGCGCGCCACGGCGCTGCTATCGATCAGGACTGTTTTTAACATCATGATTACTTCCCTTGCTTGATTGTTCTTGCCTGGCTCTATTTTTCCCACACGAGCTTGTTCCAGGTCACGCCCAACGTGACATCCGTTTTGAGCGCAACTAACTTTCTTGAAAGATACAGTATTTCCCGCTCTTTTCGCAGGCTTTCGCCCAGCGCACCGGGCAAAATCCCCGCGCCGGCCATCACGGCGTCGATATTGCCGTAACCGCGCAACAGTTTCGCGCCCGTTTTCAGGCCGATCTTCGACACACCGGGGATGCTGTCGGTGACGTCACCCATCAGCGCCAGCAAGTCGGGCAGCAGTTCCGGCGGCACGCCGAACTTTTTCTCGACCCAGGCGCGGTCGTGCCAGATGCCCTTGAAATGGTCCCACACCAGCGCGCCGTGGGCGATCAGGCCATGTAAATCCTTGTCGGTGGTGGCGATAACGGCCGCGCCGCGCCCCTCGTGCAGCCAGCGCATGACGGCCGTGCCGATCACGTCGTCGGCCTCGACCTCGGGAATGCTCACCACGTGCATGCCGAAGCTGGCCAGGGTGGCGTAAAAGCCGGGCAAGGCGTCGCGCAGCACCTGCGGCATGGGCTGGCGCCCCTCGCGGTAACCGGCATACAGGGCGTGGCGCCAGGTCGGGCCGCCAAAGTCGAAGGCCGGCAGGATGTGCGTCGGCTCGTGGTCGTTGATGAGCGTGCGGAACGACGACAGCGCGTGGCGCAGCGCGATCTCCGCCTTCAGGTCGGAATCGGGTTCAGGACTGGCTTCGTAGACGCGGCGTACGATATTCAAGCCGTCGATAGCGAGGAGTCTGGCCATGCGGTAAGTGGATACTGGTTGAATCGGCCATTTTACCGTATGGTTCCCCGCACATAGCCCTTGAATGCCCCTTATTTGGCGAAATCGTAGGGCCCGCCTTTTTCCAGCGCGCGCTGGTAGGCCGGCCGCGCGTGGA
Organism: Janthinobacterium sp. PSRC1-1; assembly: GCF_049897525.1. Classification (NCBI taxonomy): domain Bacteria; kingdom Pseudomonadati; phylum Pseudomonadota; class Betaproteobacteria; order Burkholderiales; family Oxalobacteraceae; genus Janthinobacterium; species Janthinobacterium sp. PSRC1-1. The sequence continues at coordinate 102,521 of NZ_JAFCWK010000001.1, read as the reverse complement.
TGCGCTGCAGGAACGCCGTCAGCTTCGGCAGGCGCTCGTCGAGTCCGCCGCGCATGGCGGCCGCTTCCAGCGGAAAGCTCATCTGGATGTCGGCCGCCGTGAATTCATTGCCGGCAAACCATTTGGTGTTCTCCAGTTCCGCTTCCATATAGGCCAGCTGGCTGTGGATATTCGGCAGGATGAAGCTGTTCTTGACCTTGCCGGCGATGCCGCGCGCGATCGGTTTGACGAAAAACGGCATGGGCGACGATTCGACCTTGTCGAACACCAGCTTCAGCAGCAGCGGCGGCATGGCCGAGCCTTCCGCGAAGTGCAGCCAGTAGGTCCAGCGCAGCTTCTCCGGCGTGCCTGCCGCCGGGATCAAACGGCCATTGCCGTAGCGCTCGACCAGGTAGTCGATGATGGCGCCCGATTCGGCGATGGTGTTGGCGCCATCCGTGATCACCGGCGACTTGCCCAGCGGATGGACGGCTTTCAGCGAAGCGGGTGCCAGCATGGTTTTCGGGTCGCGCTGGTAGCGCTTGATCTCATATTCCAGGCCCAGCTCCTCGAGCAGCCAGAGCACGCGCTGCGAGCGCGAATTGTTCAGATGGTGGACGACGATCATGGTGTTTCCCGTTAGGCGATGGTTGGGTTCCAGTATAGCCGGGACGGGAAAATCGCGGCGGCAGGGGCGGCACACCAAAAGAAATTGCCAAAAACAGCATTTTCAATTGATAACTTTTCAATCTTGCCTTATCTTGTTTTGTTTCCAATAAGTAAGGAAACCCCTGTGGATTTCGACACAAACAACACACCTCCCAGGCAAGAAGCCCTCACCTTCAGCGCCACCGGCAGCGAATACTTCCGTATCTGGATCGTCAACCTGCTGCTGAGCATCGTCACTCTGGGCATTTATTCCGCCTGGGCCAAGGTGCGCCGCAACCGCTATTTCTATTCCAGCACCCACCTGGCCGGCAGCAGCTTCGAATACCATGGCAATGCCGTGGCCATCCTGAAAGGCCGCATCGCGGCCGTGGTATTGATCGGCGGCTACAACATCGCCTTCCAGATCTCGCCCGTCGTCGGCCTGATCATGCTCGTTCTGATGATGGCCGTGCTGCCATGGCTGGTCTGGAAAAGCCTGCAATTCAAGCTGTACAACACCAGCTACCGCGGCATCCGCTTCGGCTTTGACGGCAGCGCCAGGGAAGCCTACAAATACTTCCTGTGGCTGCCCATCCTGAACACCTTCACGGCTGGCCTGATGACGCCGTTCCTGCACCAGCGCCTGAAGCGCTTCCAGCACACGCAGAGCCGCTTCGGCAGCAGTCATTTCAGCTTCGACGCCACGGTTGGCAGCTTCTACAAAACCTATTTGCTGTTCTTCGCCCTGCTGCTGGCCGGTTTCCTGGTGCTGATCTTTGTCGTCTTCGCCAGCGTCTTCGCCGCCTTCGCCACCAGTGCCAATGACGCCACCAAGGCCGGCAGCATCTTTGGCGCCGTGGCCGCCCTGTATGCGTGGGCGTTTATCGTGCTGCCGCTGTTCCTGACCATGATCCAGAACCTGATCTGGAACCACACGCGCTTGCAGCAGCACCAGTTCCAGTCGCAGCTGACCTGGGGCCGCACCACCTTCATCATGCTGACCAACCTGCTCGGTATCGTCGTCACCCTGGGCCTGTTTTCGCCATTCGCCCACGTGCGCTGGCTGAAGTACCGCCTGGAAGCGACGTCGATGCTGGTGCACGGCAGCCTGGACGCCTTTGTCGCCGCCACCGGAGAGCAGGTATCGGCCACGGGCGAAGGCATGGTCGACCTGCTGGACTTCGACCTGTCGATGTAAGCATGGATGCCAACACGCAAGAAAGCCACGCTCCCCTGGCTGGTCGCTATTTCGACGGCCAGACCTCGCGCCTGTACCACGTGACGCTGTCCGTGCGCGATGGCGTGGCCGTGCTGGCCGGCGATATCGAGCGCAGCTGCCCGCTGGGCGAGCTGCACGTATCCGAACGCAGCAGCCACGCCGTGCGCAAGGTCAGCTTTCCCGACGGCGCCTACCTGGAGATCGCCGACCAGGCGGCCTTCAACACCATGCTGCATGACACGGGCCACCGCGACGGCTGGGTGGTGCGGCTGCAGCAAAGCTGGCGCGGCGCCCTGCTGGCCACGGTCGCCACCGTGCTGGCCCTATGGCTCAGCTATCAATACCTGCTGCCCGTGGTGGCGAAGGGGGTCGCGTATGCGATTCCCCAGTCCGTCGAGCGGCAGCTGGGCCAGGGCGTGCTCGATTTCCTCGACAGCCACGTGTTTGAAGCGAGCAAACTCGACGGTGCGCGCCAGCAAGCCTTGCGCAGCCAGTTCGCGCGTCTGGCCACGCCTGGCGACAGCACGCCCGAGCACCGCATCGTGTTCCGCAAAAGCAAGATCGGTCCGAACGCGTTTGCCCTGCCTTCCGGCGACATCGTGCTGACCGATGAAATGGTGGCACTGATGCCGGACGACGCCGCCATCATGGGTGTGCTGGCGCATGAACTGGGCCATCTGCAGCAGCGCCACCTGACGCGGCGCCTGATCCAGACGTCGGCCGTGGGCGCCGGCGCGGCGCTGCTGTTTGGCGACGTGTCGACCGTGGTGGCGACCTTGCCGCCGCTGCTGCTGGACTTGAAGTATTCGCGCGATGTCGAGCGCGAGGCGGACGACTACGCGATCGCCATGCTGCGCCAGAACGGCATCGCGCTGGAACACCTGGCGCAAGTGTTTGTCGCCCTGGGCAAGCTGGACCAGGGCACGCCGTACTTGTCGAGCCATCCGGCCAGCACTGAACGCATCGCACGCATTCGAGCAGCACAGCGCTAAGCACCTCAAGCGGCGCCTCCGGGCGCCGCGTTCTTTCCCACCAGCACGTTGCGCAAATCGAAGGTAGACTCGGCAATATCAGTCTGACTTCACAGGAGTGCCCATGCATCTAGTACCATTTCGCTACCTGACCTTCATTGTGACGGCCGCCATCTTTGTCCTGTCCCTGTTTTACTACGATCATTACTGGCTGCCCGTGCTGGCCGGTGCCTTGACCCTGGTCGGCATCAGCGACCTGCTGCAGACCAGGCGCGCCCTGCGCCGCAACTACCCCATCCTCGCGCATTTCCGCTTCTTTTTTGAGAGCATCCGCCCCGAAATCCGCCAGTATTTCCTGGAAAGCGACAGCGAGGCGACGCCGTTTTCGCGCAGCCAGCGCAGCATCGTCTACCAGCGCGCCAAGGAGCAGACGGACAAGCGCCCGTTCGGCACCCAGCTCGACGTGTATGAGGCGGGCTATGAATGGATCAACCATTCCATCGCCCCCGCCAAGGTGACGGGCCACGACTTCCGCATCGAGATCGGCAACCACCCGGACTGCCCGCGCGCCAAGCCGTATTCGGCCAGCGTCTTCAATATCTCGGCGATGAGCTTTGGCGCCCTGTCGGCCAACGCCATCCTGGCCCTGAACGGCGGCGCGCGCAGCGGCGGCTTCATGCACGACACGGGCGAAGGCAGCATCAGCCCCTATCACCGCGAAAACGGCGGCGACCTGGTGTGGGAAATCGGCTCCGGCTATTTCGGCTGCCGCAACCAGGACGGCACGTTTTCGGAAGAGCGCTTCATCGCCAACGCCAGCTCGGAGCAGGTCAAAATGATCGAGCTGAAAATGTCGCAGGGCGCGAAACCCGGCCACGGCGGCGTGCTGCCCGGCCCGAAAGTCACCATCGAAATCGCCACCACGCGCGGCGTGATGGTGGGCGAGGATTGCGTCTCGCCGGCGGCGCACAGCGCCTTTTCCACGCCGCTGGAAATGCTGCACTTCATCGACCGCCTGCGCACCCTGTCGGGCGGCAAGCCGACGGGCTTCAAGCTGGCCATCGGCCATCCGTGGGAGTTTTTCGCCATCGTGAAAGCCATGCTGGAAACGGGCATCACGCCCGACTTCATCGTCGTCGACGGCAGCGAAGGCGGCACGGGCGCGGCACCGCTGGAATTTACGGACCATGTGGGCACGCCGCTGCAGGAAGCGCTGGTGCTGGTGCATAACACTCTGGTGGGCGCCAACCTGCGCGCGAAGATCAAGATCGGCTGCTCGGGCAAGATCATCACGGCCTTCGACATCGCCCGCCTGCTGGCGCTGGGCGCCGACTGGTGCAATTCGGCGCGCGGCTTCATGTTCGCGCTGGGCTGCATCCAGTCGCAAAGCTGCCACACGGACCGCTGCCCCACGGGCGTGGCCACGCAAGACCCGCAGCGCCAGCGCGCGCTGGTGGTGTCCGACAAGATCGCCCGCGTGGCGCACTTCCACCAGAACACCATGAAGGCGCTGGCAGAACTGATCGCCGCCGCCGGCCTGGCGCATCCGCAGGAACTGCGCCCGCACCACCTGGTGCGGCGTATCTCGCCGAACCAGGTGAAACTGGCCTCGGCCCTGCTGCCCTTCCTGGAAGCGGGCCAGTTGCTCGACCCGAGCCAGCTGCCGCAGTTGCCACCCGTGTTCGGCCTGTACTGGCCCAAGGCGCAATCGGCGTCGTTCCAGCGCCTCGATTGAGACGGCGTTTGCGCAAGTGGAGCAATACCACTTAATAACCACTTGCGCAAATATCCAAATCCAATACAATACCAAAACAAGTACAAAACGCAGGCAGCTTTTCCGGTGACCGCCACGATGCGCCACCACGGTGCCAGAATACGTATGTCGTCGTCACAATCAATACCGGAGGAGTTGCAGCATGGAGCAGGGTTTGCGCGAAAAAGTAGGACAGTTGTTCATGGTGGGCTTCGACGCCCTGCAGGCGGACGAGCATATCAAGACCTTGATACGCGAAAAGAAGGTGGGCGGCGTGATCCTGTTCCGCCGCAATGTGCACACGCCTGCGCAAGTGTCGGCGCTGTGCCGCGAACTGCAGGAAATCAATGCGGAAGTATCCGACATTCCACTGCTGATCTCCATCGATCAGGAAGGCGGCATGGTCATGCGCATCGAGCAGGGCGTGACGCCGATTCCCGCGGCGATGGCCTTCCAGGCGGCCGGCTCGGTGGAAGATTGCGAGCGCATGAACCAGATCAGCGGCGATGAAATGCGCCAGGTGGGCATCAACCTGCTGCTCGCGCCCGTGCTGGACGTGAACAACAACCGCAACAACCCCGTCATCGGCGTGCGCGCGTATGGCGAGGATGCCGCCACCGTCATCGATTACGGCATGGCCGCCATGCGCGGCCAGCGCGCCAGCGGCATGGCCGTCACGGCCAAGCACTTCCCCGGCCACGGCGACACGGCCATCGACACGCATTACGCTATGGCCCTGGTGCCGCACGACAAGGAACGCCTGCGCGCCGTGGAACTGGCGCCGTTCCGCGCGGCCATTGCCGGCGGCGTCGACGCCATCATGACGGCGCACGTGGTCTTCCCCGCCTTCGAAGCCGACACCAGCGTGCCGGCCACCCTGTCGAAAGGCGTGCTGACGGACCTGCTGCGCGGTGAAATGCAATACCAGGGCGTGGTCATTACCGACTGCCTGGAAATGGCGGCCATCGCCGACGGCATCGGCATCTCCCAGGGCGCCATCACCACCTTGCAGGCGGGCGCCGACATCGTCCTCATCTCGCACCGCGAAGCGCAGCAGACGGCGGCCATCGAGGCCGTCATCGCCGCCGTGGAGCGCGGCGATATTGCGCTCTCGCGCATCGACGCCGCTTGTGCGCGCGTGGCTGAACTCAAACGCAACCGCGCCGTGCGCGACTGGCGCAACCGCCCCGTCGCCCCGCCAGCGCTGATGCAGCCGGCTGCCATGGCCCTGTCGCAGCTGCTGCAAAAGGCCGCCTTGCGCGTGCAGGGCGAGTACCGCGCGCTCGACGCGAGCCTGCCCGTGACCCTGCTGACGGTGGAAGTGCGTTCGCGCAGCGAAATCGACGAAGTGGCGCTCGGGCGCAACAAGGAAGCGCGCAGCTCGATGCTGCCGGCGCTGCTCGAAGCGGGCCTGGACGTGCGCGAGTACGCCTTGTCGGCCGAAGCGCTGGACGACGAAGTCGACGAGGCCATCGCCTTTGCGCAAGGCGCGCAGCAGATCGTGCTGCAAACGTATAACGCCATGTTCGTCGACGGCCAGCGCCGCCTGGTCGAGGCCCTGCCGCAGGATAAACTGTGGCTGGTGGCGGGCCGTTTGCCGTATGACCTGGACCTGGCGCCCCACGCGCAAGGCCGCCTGGCCGCCTTCGGCTGCCGCCCGGCCGCGCTGGTGCCGGTGGTCGACAAGCTGGCCGGCAAGGCGTAGGCGTAGTACCGGCGTAAAAAAACCCGCTTCCGCGGGTTTTTTCGTTCAGGGCCGCGAAATCGGCGACACGGGCGGCAGGGCCGCCACCGCCAGCAAGGCGAACGGCCCGAGAAACAGGCCGATGCCGAACCAGATGCCGCCATTGCGCCCACGCCGGCTGGCCAGCAGCCAGGTGGCGATCGCAAACAAAAACATGAAGATCAACAGTATCGCCATTGCCACTCCTTGCCATGTGGAAAGCCCAGTGTAGCCCACGGGCGCGCCCGCGCCTAGACGTACATCAGATCTTGCGCTGTACCTGCATCAGGATCACGCGCTTGCTGCTGCCGTCGGCCGGCGGCGTGGCGGACGGCGGCGGCGGGCTGTCGCAGGAGCCGCAGGAACCGCAGCCGCTGCCGCAACCGGGCGCCACCTTGAAGAAGGTCGACAGCTTGGCCTCGTCGAGGCCGCAGCGCACCAGGCCACGCACGATGGCGCGGCGCACGCCCGCCGGCAGGTACTTGGTCGAGAAATGCAGCAGCGCGGCTGCGACAATCAGGGCGACGATGAGGGTTTGCCACATGGTTTTCTCCTAAGCGCCCAGCATCAGGGCGACGCGATACGTGATGAACGAGGCGGCATACGCCAGCGCGAACATGTAGCCGGCCATCAGCAGCGGATAGCGCCAGCCGCCCGTCTCGCGCTTCACCACGGAGAGGGTCGACAGGCACTGCGGCGCGAACACATACCAGGCCAGCAAGGACAGCGCGGTGGCCATCGACCATGAATGGGCGATCAGCGGCTCGAGCGTGGTGGCCAGCGCGTCGCCCGTTTGCGACAGCGCATACACGGTGCCCAGGGCGCCGACGGCCACTTCACGCGCCGCCATGCCGGGCACCAGCGCGATGCAGATCTGCCAGTTGAAACCGATGGGCGCGAAGATCACTTCCAGGCCGCGGCCCAGGATGCCGGCCAGGCTGTAATAGATCGGCGGATGGATCGCGTTGTCCGGCGGGCCGGGGAAGGTGCTGAGGAACCACAGGATGATCATCAGGCTCAGGATGATGGTACCGACGCGCGTGAGGAAGATCTTCGCGCGCTCCCACAGGCTGACGGCCAGGTTGCGCAGGTGCGGCCAGTGGTAGGCCGGCAGTTCCAGCATCAGCGGCTGGTTGCCGCGCACGCCCATGCCGCGCTTCATGACCCAGGCTACGGCCATGGCCGAGATAATGCCGGCGAAGTACAGCACGAACAGCACCAGGCCTTGCAGGCTCAGATAGCCCCACACTTCGCGTTGCGGGATGAAGGCGGCGATGATCAGCGCATACACGGGCAAACGCGCCGAACACGTCATCAGCGGCGCGATCATGATGGTGACCAGGCGGTCGCGCGGGTTCTGGATGGTGCGCGCCGCCATCACGCCGGGGATGGCGCAGGCAAAGCTCGACAGCAGCGGGATGAAGGCGCGGCCCGACAGGCCCACGCCGCCCATCAGGCGGTCCAGCAAAAAGGCCGCGCGCGGCAGATAGCCGCAGTCTTCCAGGCTCAGGATAAAGAAGAACAGGATCAGGATTTGCGGCAGGAAGACCAGCACGCTGCCGACGCCGCCGATGATGCCTTCCACCAGCAAGCTCTTCAGGTGGCCATCGGGCATGTTCGCCGTCAGCACGGCACCCAGGTGGCCCACGCCATCGGTGATCATTTCCATCGGCGTGGCGGCCCAGGCAAACACGGCCTGGAAGATCAGGAACATCAGCACGGCCAGGATGAGGGGGCCGAACACGGGGTGCAGCACCACGTCGTCGATTTTTTCCGTCAGGTTGCCCGTATCGCTGCTGTCATTGCTGACGGCGGCCAGGATGCGGCGCACTTCGCGCTGGGTTTCTTCGACCGTGACGGCATCGATGGCCGCCAGCGGTTTCGCTTCCACGACCGGCAGGGGCAGCATGGCATCAATGGCGTTCAACAGGGCTTTTTCGCCGTCGTGCTGCACCGCGACCGTTTCCACCACGGGCATGCCCAGTTCCTGCGACAGCCTGGCCGTGTCGATCAGCATGCCGCGCTTGCGCGCCACGTCCGTCATGTTCAGCGCCAGCAGCATGGGCAAGCCCAGGCGTTTGACTTCCAGCACCAGGCGCAGGTTCAGGCGTAAATTGGTGGCGTCAACGACGCAGATGATGGCGTCCGGGCGCGGCTCGCCGCGGCGCATGCCGCCCACCACGTCGCGCGTGATGGCTTCATCGGGCGTGGTGGCCGACAGGCTGTAGGCGCCCGGCAGATCGAGCAGGCGCACGGGCGTGCCGGCGGGCGACGTGAAATGGCCTTCCTTGCGCTCGATGGTCACGCCGGCGTAGTTCGCCACTTTCTGGCGCGCGCCCGTCAAACGGTTGAACAGGGCGGTCTTGCCGCAGTTCGGATTGCCCAGCAAGGCAATTTGTGGCTGATGCGGCGGCTTGTGCACGCCCGCATCGGTGATCGTTTCGACAGCACCCATGGTTATTCCGGTTGAAGCAGCGGTTGAATCGTGATCAGCGCCGCTTCGAAGCGGCGCAACGCGAACGTGGCATTGCCGACCTTGATGGCCAGCGGATCGCCGCCGGGTATGCCGCGCTTGAGCATGCGGATGCGTTCGCCGGGAACGAATCCCAGCTCCATCAAGCGGCGGGCGAGGTCGACGCCATCTTCCGTCTGTCCTGCCGCGTGGGGCGTGATATGCAACACCGTGCCGCTCTGGCCGACTGCCAGCGCGTCGAGCGTCATCAAGGGTGGAACTAGAGTCATGAGCAAATTCCGTTCAAATTAAGAACACCGGGACAAACTGCTGCGCGTGGCGCATCGCGTTTGACTTGGGTGTTGTGAGGTAAAACGCAACTGTTGCGCATTACCGACAAGCGGCCTTTCAAACTGTCCGGACGGCGACCGTCCGAGACAATACCAGCATTATAAACATGAATGCGAATTGTTTTTATTTAGCCCGGAGAGCCGCCCCCTGCCAAGGGCTACGTCATGCGGGCGAACGGCATATCCAGCCGCGGCACCCAGCCGCCAGGCGCCGCACACTTGATCAAAATCGCTTGCATTGTCCCCCGCTTTGCGCGACAATGAAACGTAATGATAATGATTCTCATTAAAACACTAGCAACAATGCTTCCAAGCACTAGTGTCTGTTCATCCTCCAGCCAGAAGGTGTATCAATGATTGTATGTGTCTGCAACAACATATCTGATCGTGAAATCCGTCAAGCCGTCGATCTTGGCCTGTCCAGCATGGCCGAACTGCGCCGCGACCTGGGCGTGGCCACCTGCTGCGGCAAATGCCATACCTGTGCGCGGGAAGTGCTGAACGATCACCTGAGCGCCACGGTCGTGCTGCAAGAAACCGTATTGATGCGAGCCGTACTGACCAACTAAGAAAGCGATACACGCCATGACGATGATGCCCCCGCCCGTAACGGTGCAGGCCGTGCCGCAATTTGCCGACTTCGACAAGAAGCAGCGCAGCAAATTCGCGCCATTGATGGCCATCGTCGTCCTGCATCTCGCCGGCTTTTACGCCATCCAGAGCGGCCTGTTGAGCCGCGTCGTCACGGCGGCCATGCCGACCATCACCACCATCAGCATCATCGCCCCGCCGGCGCCACCCAAGCCGCCAGCACCGTCGGTGCCGAAAACCGTGGAACTGAGCGCACCCGTGCCGCGCGCCGTGATCCCGCCGCTGCCGCTGATCGCCGTGGCGCCGAGCGAACCGACGATCACGCCGCCGCAGCCGACGCGCGCCGAAGCGGCCCCCGTGGCCACCGCCGCGCCGACTGCGCCAGCCGCACCATCGCCGACACCACCGGCGCCGTCCACGCCGCGTACCGTCAGCAGCGTCGAATACATCAAGGCGCCGCAACTGATCTACCCGAATCTGTCGCGCCGCCTGGGCGAAAGCGGCACCGTGGTATTGCGCATCCTGATCAATGAAAAGGGTTTGCCCGAGCAAATCCTGATCCAGAAATCGACCGGCTACAGCAACCTCGATGAAGCGGGCCGCCAGGCTGCGCAGCGCGCGCTGTTCAAGCCGATGATCGAAAACGGCAAGCCTGTTCCCGTGTACGTGCTCGTGCCCCTGACCTTCCAGCTGAGCTAGCCTCCCGGCGGCCTGCGCGCCGCTGCCAGCCCGCAAGCATCGCACCCTGTGCCCTGCTTGCTTTCTTGCGCCCTGTTTTCTGTACCAGTCAAGCAACTGCTTGTTTCAGTCTGCCAGCCTACATCCCCGGGCCAGGCAGACTTTTTTTTTGCCGGTGCTTCACGCAGTATCGTAGGTCGGATTAGCGCGGCCAAAGGCCACGCGTAATCCGACACCGCCACGATCACATCTCCGCCCACATCCGCAGCAGGTTGTGATAATGCCCCGTCAGTCCCACCGTCGCCGGCGAATCGCCGTGTTCCGCGCGCACGCTCTGGATGTTCTGATCGAGCTCGAACAGCATGCTGCGCTTCCAGTCTTCGCGCACCATGCTTTGCGTCCACAGGAAGGAGCAGATACGCTCGCCGCTGGTGACGGGCAGCACCTGATGCACGCTGCTCGACGGATACACGATCACGTCGCCCGCCGGCAGTTTTACCTCATGCGTGCCGTAGGCATCGACCACCACCAGCTCGCCGCCTTCGTACTCGTCCGGCTCGCTCAGGAACACGGTCGAGGAAACGTCGGCGCGCATCGACTGCATGCCGTTTTTCGGCGTGCGGATGGCGCCGTCGATATGCAGGCCATAGTGCTCGCCGCCCGCATAGCTGTTGAAGAACGGCGGCAGGATGCGCAGCGGCAGCACGGCGGCAAAGAACAGCGGATTGGCCATCAGCGCGCGGCTGACGATCTCGCCCAGCTCCAGCGCCAGCGGCGAACCTTCGGCCAGCTGGCGGTTGCGCTTGACCTGCGCCCCTTGCGCCCCGACGCTGGCGCGCCCGTCGACCCAGTCCGTTTGCGCCAGGCGCTGGCGAAACTGCGTCACCTGTTCCGGCGTCAGCACGCCGGGTATATGCAGCATCATCTTGCTATCCTTTTTCAGTAAAATCGCTGCCTGATTATCGCATCGCCGGCAGCGGCCAAGAAGGCACAAAAGCAAGAACGGAGCAACATTTCCCGCCTTTTCAGCGCAGCCAAATAGCAGCATGAACACGAATGAGAATGGCCTGCATTTTCCTTAATAAATAAAAAACGGGAAAATGTGGCAATCCATTTGAGAATGGGTTTTATTCGCACGATATTTACGTTAAAAAGACGGAAAGACACCGTTTCGCAGCAAAAAACGCCCATCTTTTGCGCTATCATGCGGGCATAGCGAAACCGGCAACCTGCGCGCCACCAGGCAGCCCTGCGCCACCCGGCAGTGAACGCCAGCAGCCTGCGGTTTCATCATCGAACGCGACACAGAACAAAGGAATTCCCATGAAGGGCGATAAAGAAGTCATCCGCATGCTCAACGCACAGCTCACCAACGAACTGTCGGCCATCAACCAGTACTTCCTGCATGCGCGCATGTACAAGCACTGGGGCCTGGAAAAGCTGGGCAAGAAGGAATACGAAGAATCGATCGGCGAAATGAAACACGCCGACAAGCTGATCGACCGCATCCTGATGCTCGACGGCCTGCCTAACCTGCAAGCGCTGCACAAGCTGCTGATCGGCGAGAACACGCCGGAAATGCTGGAATGCGACTTGAAGCTGGAGCGCGCCGCGCACGCCACCGTCAAGGAAGGCATCGCCATCAGCGAAAAAGCGGGCGACTACGTTTCGCGCGACCTGTTCCTGATGATCCTCGAAGACACGGAAGAGCATATCGACTGGCTCGAAACGCAGATCGACCTGATCGCCAAAGTCGGCATTCAGAACTACCTGCAAAGTCAGATGGCCGTCGAAGAGTAATCTTTTTCGCAGCATAGAAAAAAACCGGCAACTGCCGGTTTTTTTTCGTCCGTCCTCAAGTCTTTGTGGGCTGCGGCGTGCGCAGCTTGACGAACAGCACCGCCACCGCCGCGCACAGCAACAAGGCGCCTGCCAGCCGGATGACGTTCTCCGGATTGCCGCCCAGCCAGCTGCGATAGTACAGCGGCAGAGTAAATATCTGGATGATCATCGGGATGACGATGAACATATTGAAGATGCCCATGTAGACGCCCGTGCGCGCGGGTGGAATGCAGCCGGCCAGCATGATGTAGGGGTTGCCCATGATGCTGGCCCAGGCCAGGCCCACGCCCAGCATGGGCAGCAACAGCAGCGCCGGGCTGTGGATCAGCGGGATGCTCAGCATGCCCACGCCGGCCGCGCACAGGCACAGGCTGTGCATGCGCTTGGGGCCGAAGCGGCGCGTGAACGGCACCAGCGCAAAGGCGGCGATAAAGGCGATGAAATTGTAGAAGGCGCCCACCTGACCGTTCAGCAGGCCCGCGTCGCGAAAGCCTTGCGACGCCGGGTCCGTGGTGTGGAACAGGGTCGCCGCCAGCGACAGCGCAATGTACTGCCAGTAGCAGAACATGGCGTACCACTGGAACAGGTTGACGAGGGCCAGCTGCTTCATCGTCGGCGGCATCTCGCGCAGGGCCGCGCCGATATCGGCCAGCGTATGGCGCCAGCCCGGCGGGCGGCTGCGGATGGCCGCCAGCTCGGCCGCCGTGAGCGGGTTTTCCGGCGTCGTCTTCAGGGTCCACAGCACCGAGGCCAGCGAGAACACGGCGCCGATCAGGAAGGCGGCGATGACGATGTGCGGAATATGGCTGCCATTGACGGCATCCTTGTTCATGCCCAGCATGACCAGCAACGATGGCGTCAGGTAGGCCAGCGTTTGCCCCAGCCCCGTAAACGCGCTTTGCGTGAGAAAGCCCAGCGAATGCTGCTTCTTGTCGAGCTTGTCGCTGACGAAGGCGCGGTACGGCTCCATCGTCACGTTGTTGGCCGCATCGAGTATCCACAGCAGGCTGGCGGCCATCCACAGGGTGGGACTGAAGGGCATGGCCAGCAGGCCCAGGCTGCACAGGATGGCGCCGATCAGGAAGTACGGCGTGCGGCGGCCCCAGCGCGTCACCGTGCGGTCGCTCATGGCGCCGATCAGCGGTTGCACGAGCAGCCCCGTCATGGGACCGGCCAGCCACAAATATGGCAGGCTCGCCTCGTCGGCGCCCAGGTATTTGTAGATGGGGCTCATGCTGCTTTGCTGCAGCCCAAAGCTGAACTGGATGCCGAAAAAACCGACATTCATGTTGACGATCTGCCAGAACGACAGATGCGGGCGGTGCGTGCTGGCGTCGCTCATGACTGTTCCCTTTCCAGCCACAGCATATGCCATGGCTGCAAGCCCACCGTGCCGGCCAGCACGCTGCCATCGAGGCTGTTGCGCCATTCGCCTGCGGGCAAAGTGAAACGCTGGCTGGCGCCGCTGAAATTGCTCAGGTTGAGGAAGGCGTCGCCGCGCAGCAGCGCCAGCACGGCCGGCGTGTCGGCCGGCAGCACGCTGCGCGGCGCGGCGGCGGCCAGGGCCGGCAAGCGCCTGCGCGCGTCGATCAGCTGACGCAGCGCCAGGTACAGCCGGCCGCTGGCGCTCACGCCATCGTGGCGCCATGCCAGCAGGCTGTCGTCGAATGCGGGGCGCTGCAGCCAGCGGCTGTCCATCGCCCGGTCGGGGCGCTGCGTATAGCTGTCATCGTTGGTCATGCCCAGTTCATCGCCCATGTACAGCACCGGCAAGGCGCCAAAGCTCAAGGCCAGGCCATGCAGCAGCAGCAGGCGGCGCAACGCGTATTCCTGCTCCTGCACCGTGGTGGCGCTTTCCAGGCCGGCCAGCGAGGCGGCCATGCCGTTGCTGCCATGCGCCTTGTCGGCGCTGCTGCTCTGGAAGGCCGCACCGCGCGCATAGCTGCCGGGGGCACCGGCAAAGAAGCGGGCGATGCGCGCCAGGCGCGCCGGCCCGTCCGCGCCCGCTTCATTGAGCAGCACATTCCAGCCGATATCGTCGTGGCAGCGCACATAACTGAGCCAGCTTGCGGCCGGCGGCAGCGGCGGCGTGGCGGCGATCACCTGCTGCAGCAAGTCCGTGCTTTCCTCGGCCAGCGCGCCCCAGCCGGCGGCCATCAGGCTGCTGTGATAGGCGATATGGCATTCGGGCGCGGCATCGCTGCCAAAATAGGCGGGCAGCTTGGGCGTGGGCACGATGGCTTCGGCCTTGAGCAATACGCCCGGCGCGACGATGGCGGCAATCGCGCGCAAGGCTTGCAGCAGGCTGTGGGCTTCGGGCTGGTTCATGCAGTCCGTGCCTTCGCGCTTCCACAGGAAGGCCGTCGAATCGAGGCGGAACACCTCGATGCCCTTGTTGGCCAGGCCCAGCATGGCGCCAGCCATGGCCGCGAAGACGGCCGGATTGGCATAGTTCAAATCCCACTGGTAGGGATAAAACGTGGTCCAGACCCAGCGCTGAAGCTCTGGCACGAAGGTGAAATTGCCGGGTGCCGCCTGCGGGAAAACCTGGCCCACGGTCTGCTCATAGCGGTCCGGCTGCGCGCGGTCGGGATAGGTGTGGAAAAAATCGCGCAGCAGCGGATCGCCCGCCTTCGCGCCCAGCGCCCATGCATGGTCGTCGGCCACGTGGTTGAGGATCAGGTCCGAACACAGGCTGATGCCGGCCGCGCGCAGCTGCGCCGTCAGCGCCAGCAAGTCGGCATTGCTGCCCAGCGCGGGGTCGACTTCCTCGAAGCTGGCGACGGCAAAGCCGCCATCGCTTTCACCGGCGCGCGCACGCAAAAACGGCAGCAAATGCAGATACGTCACGCCCAGTTCGCGCAAGTGGGCTATGCGCGCGGCCACTCCCTGCAGATTGCCGCCGAAGCGCTGCACATACGCGCTGTAGCCCAGCATGGACTGGCTGGCAAACCAGTCCGGCTGCGCTTCGCGCTGCGCATCCTGCCGCAGCAGCGCCGGCGCGCGCGCCGCGTACAGCCGTCCCACGCTTTCCATCAGGTCGCCCAGCCAGGGCAGGAAGTCCGGCCGCTGGCCATACAGGCTGCCCAGGCGATCGAGCAAGACCGCCTCCTGGCGCGCATAACGGCGCGCCGCATCGTCGCGCAAGTGCGTGGGGAGCGGCGCCAGCAGGCGCGCCAGGGGGCTGCGTATCGACATCATGAATCCTATCCTTGCTTAAAATGCGTATTTCAGGCTGACCTTGACGGCGCGCCCCGTGATCGAGCGGGCCGCATGGCCATCGCCCTCGACTTCCGTATAGCCGATCTTGTTGAGCAGATTGTTCGCCGTCAGCGCCACCTGCATTTGCGGCGTGAGCTGGTAATTGACGAAGGCATTGAGCACCTGGTAGGCGGGCAAGGTGATCGTGTGCGCATCGTCGCCCCACGACTTGCCCGTGCCGACCAGGCTCGCGCCGAAGGTGGCCTTCCCCCATTCATAGGTGGGCGCGAGCTGGTACACGACGCGCGCCTGGCGCCGCGGCGTGTTGCCGATCAGCGCCACGTCGGCCGCCGCCGTGCCCGTGATCTCGGCATCCGTGAATGTCAATCCGCCATTGATGCGGAAGTCGCCGGCGCTGTAGGCCGCTTCCAGCTCCACGCCCTTGGCTTCATAGCTGTTGGCCGTGCGCAGCTGGGTCGTCGCCTCGTAATTGCTTTCCTTGGTCTTGGCCTGGAACACGGTGACAAAAGTGCTCAGGGGACCGCGCCGCCATTTCACGCCGCCTTCAAGCTGGCGCACGGTATTCATCGCCACCGGCACGCTGCCATCCAGAGGCGTGCCGAACAGGATGCGGTCGGCATTGAAGGCCACGCCTTCGCTGACGCGGGCAAACACGGCCAGGTTGGCTTGCAGCTTGTAGTTCGCGCCCAGCGAGTACGAAGTGTGGCCCAGGGTGTAATCGACCTGCTGCACCGTCGATGGCAGATAGGCCTGCGCGCCGGTGGCGATATTGGCCGTGCCGCTGGCGTGCTGGCGGTCGCGCCGCAGGCCGCCGTCGAGGTTCAGCGCGCCGCTTTCCCAGGCCAGGTTCAGGTACGGCGACGTCGTGCGGTATTCCATGTCGACGGCGCGCGAGCAGCAGGCGCCGAAGGCCGGGCCGATGTAGCCTGGCGTGCCGCTGGCCGTCTGCAGCAACGCCGGCTGGTCGCCGGTGGCCTGCATCAGGTATTCATTGAAGTTCCAGGTCAGGCCCAGCTTTTGCTGCGACAGGTACAGGCCGGCCGTGGTGGTCAGCTTGCCGCTGTCAAGCACGAAGGTCTTGGCCAGCTTGGTGTCGCTCAGGGTATTGCTGGCGTCGTCGATCGAGGTATTGAACACCACGGCGGAAAACGCGCGGCCCGTGTAGGGCTTGCCCTGATTCGGGCCGCTGGCAAACACATAGCTGCCGTCGCTGCCGTTATTCGATGGGAACACGCCCGTGAAACGGCCCGCATTGTCGGCGTAGCGGAAGTTTTCGCTCACGCTCCAGCCCTGCCCCAGCTTGAACGACGCTTCCAGGCCCACGGTGTCGCTCTTGACGTGCAAGCCGTCGTTGACGCGGGTCGCCACGCGCTGGTTATCCTTGTTCAGCACCATGTCGGGCACCCAGTACGGCGAATAGAAACTGGCCTTGCGTGGGTCGATGCCGGCGATTTCCGTGATGCGGCCATTGCGCACGCTGACCGGCACCGGCAAGGCCGTGGGCGACTGGTCGTCGAGGTGCTTGAACGACAGGCGCACGAAGCCGCTGTCGAATTCATGCGTGACATTGCCGCGGATCTGGCCGCCCTTTTCGCTGTTGACGCCACTGTGGCGGATGCCTTCGCCCGTGCGCCAGGAGCCGCCGATGAAGAAGCGCGTGCGCTCGGAAATCGGCGCGCCGTAATCGAAGTCCACGCGCGTCTGGTCGTAGCCCAGGCCGCGGCTGATGGCCACGCTGCCGCCCTGCTCCTTGCCATTCTTGCTGATGAAATTGATGATGCCGCCCGGCGAATTGGTGGCCAGGGTGGAGGCCGAACCGCCGCGCACCACTTCCAGGTGGTCCAGCGTGGAATCGATCTTGACGAAGCTGTCGGGCGTGGTGAAGTTGAAGTCGCCGAACTGCAGCACCGGCAAGCCATCTTCCTGGATCTGCACATAGCGCGCGCCGCCGGCGGAAATGGGCAGGCCGCGCACGGTGATGTTGGCATTGCCTTCGCCGCCCGAGGATTCGGCCCGCAAGCCCGGCACCGAGCGCAGGACTTCGGCGGCGCTGGTGGGCGCGTTGTGCAGGATGGTGTCGAGTTCCATGCTGCTGACGGAATTGCTCGACTTCATTTTGGACGTGCCGCCGGTGGTGCCCGTGACGACGATGCGTTCCAGATTCAGGCCATCGGCGGGGGTGGCGCTGGCGGTGTCGCCGGTCGATTGTGCCTGGGCGGCACCCCATTGCAGCAGGACCAGGGTGACGGCTGCGGCCATGCAGCCGCGTTGAGCAGTACGTGTCTTCATCTTGTCTCCAGTGTTGTATGCCGATACATCGAGGTATCCGCTTGTTATGAGTCCTGGCCGCTGCATGCCGTGGCGCGCTGGCTGAGCCGGTACGTCATTATTCAACGAATAAGAATTTATTGCAATCGATTGCAATCGAGCACTGCAACATGGAAATGTTGTTGTTTTTAGGCGAACGCTACGAGTAGAAAATAGCGAAACAGGCGGGGTTTGATGCGAAAACAGGGTTTTCCATGCTGCCATGCAGCATGGAGAATAGCGGGAAATTTTTAAATTATTGCAATCGGTTGCAGCCGCGCTTTACCGGCCCGAGGCGCGCACGATCAGCTCGGTTGGCAATTGCTGCGATGGCGCAGGCGCGCCATCGACCAGCGCCAGCAGCGAGGCCACCAGCGCGCGCCCGGCGGCGCGGATCGGCTGGCGCACGGTGGTCAGCGGCGGGTGGAAATACGCGGCCAGTTCGATATCGTCGTAACCGACCACGGCCACCTGCTCCGGCACGGCCACGCCGCGCGCGCGCAGGGCGCTGATGGCGCTCATGGCCAGCAAGTCGCTGCAGGCAAAGATGGCGTCGAACGGGATCTGGCGATCCAGCAGTTCCTGCACGTCCGTCGCCCCGCCCTGCGGCAGGAAGGAACCGGCCACGTACAGTTGCGGGTCGGGCGCCAGACCCTGCGCGGCCAGCGCCTGCGCATAACCCTGGTGGCGCTGCGCCACTTCGGGCAGCTTGGCGTCGCCAAAGAAGGCGATGCGCGTACGCCCCGCCGCCAGCAAATGTTCGGTGGCCAGCCTGCCGCCGGCGACGTTATCGCCGCCGACGGTGCAATACAGCTGTTGCGGCAATTGCGCGCCCCACACGACGATGGGCACCTGGCGCGCGGCCAGCTGGTTCAGTTGTTCATGGTGGCGCCACTGGCCGATCAGGATGATGCCGATCACGCGGCCGCTATCGAAGGACTGGGCGGCCGCATCGAGCGTTTCGGCATCCACGCGCGAAATGAGCATGTCGAAGCCCTGCTCCGTCAGCGCATCAGCCAGGCTGCCCAGCATGCCGAGAAAAAACGGGTCGGACAGGTGCTGGCGCGTGGCCGCGTCATACGGCACCACCACGCCCACCGTGCGGTTCTGTTTCAGGCGCAGGTTTTGCGCGCCGATATTGATGGAATACTTGAGCGAACGGGCCAGCGCGATGACGCGCGCGCGCGTCTCGTCGTTGACCAGCGAACTGCCGCTCAGCGCGCGCGACACGGTGGACGTCGACACGCCGGCCAGGCGCGCAATATCGGCCATCTGCAGGCGTTGCTGCGCCTTCGAATCGGTACCGGTCATCGTGCGCTCACTGCGGCACGGTATCCTTGAACGATGGCCGCTCGGACAGTTTGTCGAACAGACGCGCCAGCGCGGGATGCTCGGCGCGCCAGTCGATTTCCGGGAAACGGAAGCTGAGCCAGCCCAGCGCGCAGCCCACGGCCACGTCGGCCAGCGTGTAGTTCTTGCCGGCGCAGTACGCGCTCTCGCCCAGGCGCGCCTCGAGCGCGGCCAGGCCCAGCGTGATTTTGTCGAGCTGGCGCGCGATCCAGGCCGCGCTTTGCTGCTCGGGCGGGCGCTGCGTGCGCTCCAGGCGCACCAGCACGCCCGCGTCGAGGATGCCGTCGGCCAGCGCTTCCCAGTTCTTGATATCGGCCCGCTCGCGGCCATTGCCGCCGGCCGGCAGCAGCTTGCACACGGGCGTGAGCGTGTCGAGGTATTCGACGATGACTTTCGAATCGATCAAGGTGCTGCCATCCTCCATCACCAGGCAGGGCACCTTGCCCAGCGGATTGGCCTGGGCGATGCGGGTTTCCGGCACCCACACGTTTTCCAGCTCAAAGACATAGTCGAGCTTTTTTTCCGCCAGCACGATACGGGCTTTGCGGACATACGGGCTGGCAAGGGAGCCGATCAGTTTCATAGGTACTTTTAGGTAAAGGAGCAACAAGCAGTATAGCATCGGCGGCAGCGGTGTTTGGCGGCACGCGCCCGGCGCTCGCCGCAGTGTGGCAGGCATGCCGCATCAGGGCCGGATTTGGCCAGATTGCGCTGCGCCGGAGCCCGACGGACGGCTGGCCAGCGGCCAGCGGTGGTAAAATCGCCCTTTACTGTGGCGCCGTCAGTGTTGCTTTATTGCAATAACCCTGCCCTCCCCGCGCGCCATACGCCAACCGTTTCTTTAACTTGCGTCCGCTCTCATGACTTCTACACCTCCGTATTCCACGCTGTCGGCCCTGTCTCCGCTCGATGGCCGCTACGCCAGCAAGACCGATCTGCTGCGCCCGATCCTGTCCGAAGCCGGTTTCATGCACCACCGCGTGAAAGTGGAAATCTCCTGGCTGCAAGCGCTGTCGCAAGCCGGTTTCGCTGAAATCAAGCCGTTCTCGGCGGAGGCGAGCGCTCTGCTCGACAAGATGGCGAGCGACTTCTCGGAAGCCGATGCGGCCCGCATCAAGGCCATCGAAGCGGTCACCAACCATGACGTCAAGGCGGTCGAGTACTGGCTGAAGGAACAAGTGGCGGACGTGCCGGAACTGGTGGCGGCGTCAGAATTCATCCATTTCGCCTGCACCTCGGAAGATATCAACAACACCTCGCACGGCATGATGCTGAAAGCGGCGCGCGATGGCGTGATGCTGCCGGCCCTGCAAGGCTTGGTAGCCAAGCTGACGCAGATCGCGCACGACAATGCCGACGTGCCGATGCTGTCGCGCACGCACGGCCAGACGGCCAGCCCGACCACCCTGGGCAAGGAATTCGCCAACGTCGTGGCCCGCTTGCAGCGCGCCGTGAAACGCATCGAGCAAGTGGAAATCCTCGGCAAGATGAATGGCGCCGTCGGCAACTACAACGCCCATTTGTCCGCCTACCCCGGCTTCGACTGGCCGGCATTCTCGCAGGCCGTCATCGAACAGCGCCTGGGCCTGGTCTTCAACCCGTACACCATCCAGATCGAACCGCACGACTACATGGCCGAACTGTTCGACGCCTTTGCGCGCGCCAACACGATCTTGCTGGACCTGAACCGCGACATCTGGACGTATGTCTCGCTGGGCTACTTCAAGCAAAAACTGAAAGCGGGCGAAATCGGTTCGTCGACCATGCCGCACAAGGTCAACCCGATCGACTTCGAAAACTCGGAAGGCAACCTGGGCCTGGCCAACGCCATCCTGAAACACCTGTCGGAAAAACTGCCCGTCTCGCGCATGCAGCGCGACCTGACCGATTCGACCGTGCTGCGCAATATCGGCGTGGGCCTGGGCTACACCCTGCTGGCCTATGACAGCTGCCTGCGCGGCCTGAACAAGCTGGAAGTGAACCACGCGCGCCTGGCGCAAGACCTGGACGCCACCTGGGAAGTGCTGGCCGAGCCCGTACAAACCGTGATGCGCCGCTATGGCATCGAAAACCCGTACGAGCAGCTGAAAGAGCTGACGCGCGGCAAGGGCATCTCGAAAGAAGCGCTGCAAACCTTCGTCAATGGCCTGGCCATTCCGCAAGATGCCAAGGACGTGCTCTTGACCATGACGCCAGGTAACTACATCGGCATCGCGGCGCAATTGGCCAAGGCAATCTAAGCGGCCATCGCACCCCGGATCAGGCAGATCCACTCCCGCGGGGCGGCCAGCATACAAATGCTGCCCGCCCCGCGGTTTTTCCGGCAATCTTTCTTGTAGAATCGGCAGCACACAGCGCAATTTGCTTTTCTTTGGTATATTAGGCCGAATTAGTCCTAATACGTACTACATTCAAGAAAGCCGCCGATGCAACGCTACACCACCACCGCCATCATCCTGCACTGGCTGACCGCCCTGCTGATCATCAGCGCCTTCGTCATGGGCCTGGTCATGACGGACATTCCCGGCCTGACGCCCACCAAACTCAAATATTTCTCCTGGCACAAGTGGCTCGGTGTGACCGTGCTGGCCATCGCCGCCATCCGCCTGCTGTGGCGCAAGGCCAATGTGCCGCCGCCGCACCCGGCCAGCATGGTTGCCTGGCAAAAGAAGGCGGCCGACGCCATGCACGTGCTGCTGTACATCCTGATTTTCGCCGTGCCCATTTCCGGCTACCTGTACACCCTGGCCGCCGGCGTGCCGGTGGTCTATCTGGGCCTGTTCCAGCTGCCCGTCATCATGGCGCCGAACCCGGAACTTAAGCCGCTCTTAAAAGAAATTCATTATGTTCTGAACATGACAATGGCTGCCGCCGTGGCCGCCCATGTGCTGGCGGCGCTGAAACACCAGTTCATCGACCGCGATGGCGTCCTCAAGCGCATGTTGCCGTAACACCGACTTCCCTTGCTAACTGAAACTCCAGGAAAAATAAGATGAAAACCACCCAACGCCTCGTCCTCGCTTCCCTGCTGGGCCTGTCCGTGGCCGCCACCGCCGCCACCCTGCTGAAAGTCGATCCCGCCAAGACCAGCGTGTCGGCCGTGTTCAAGCAAATGAACGTGCCCGTGGAAGCGAAGTTCAAGAAATTCACTATCGCCATCGATTACAACCCGGCCACGCCGGACGCGTCGAAAGCATCGGTGGACATCGAGACGGCCAGCATCGATATCGGCGACCCCGAGTACAACAAGGAAGTGGCCAAGAAAGAATGGTTCAACTCTGCCCAGTTCCCGAAAGCCACCTTTGTCTCGAGCAGCATCAAGGCCGCCGGCGCGGGCAAGCTGACGGTAAGCGGCAAGCTGAGCATCAAAGGCAAGACCACCGACGTGACCTTCCCCCTGACAGTGAAAGCCGACGGCGGCAAATATGCGTTCGACGGCGCCCTGCCGATCAAGCGCCTGACCTACAACATCGGCGAAGGCGAGTGGAAAGACACGAGCATGGTAGCCGACGAGGTCACAATTAAATTCCACGTCGCCGCCCAATAATCGTTTTATTTCTCGTTGTTTAACTCTAGGAACTCAATGAAATTCAAGCACTTGATGATCGCCGTGCTGGCAGCCGCCGGCGCGGGTTCGGCCATGGCCGCTACCGATACCTACAACCTCGATCCGACGCACACTTTCCCCAGCTTTGAAGCCGATCACATGGGCATGTCTGTCTGGCGCGGCAAGTTCAACAAGACCAAGGGAACCGTGACCCTGGACCGTGCCGCCAAGACGGGCAGCCTGGACTTGGTCATCGATGCCGATTCGATCGATTTCGGCCTCGACGCCATGAACACGCACGCGAAAAAAGCGGACATGTTCAATGTGGAAAAATTCCCGGCAATCACCTACAAGAGCAAGTCGTTCAAGTTTAACGGCGATCAGCTGGTGGAAGTCGATGGCGAACTGACCCTGCTGGGCGTGACCAAGCCCGTCAAATTGAACGTAAGCAAATTCAAGTGCATCATGCACCCGCGCTACAAGCGCGAAGTGTGCGGCGCCGATGCCAGCGCGGAATTCAAGCGCAGCGACTTTGGCCTGAACTACGGCATGCCGGCGTTCTCGCCGGAAGTCAAGCTGGCCATCCAGGTCGAAGCGATCAAGGCCGACTAAACACGACCTTGCCGCATGACAAGCCCGCCTCGCTGCCCGCAGCCAGGCGGGCTTTTGCATGCGCGACGCAAATCCGCTGGACTTTTCTATCGTGCGGCATCAGTATCACCTGGCATGATGTTTTTCTAACATGAAAACCACTCACCCATCGCGCGGAGGACTGCATGAATTTCATTATCTGGATCGTTATTGGCGGCGTCATCGGCTGGCTGGCCAGCATGGTCATGAAAACCGATGCGCAACAAGGCATCTTCCTCAATATCGTCGTCGGCATCGTGGGCGCCTTTCTCGGCGGCTGGCTGCTGGCGCCGCTATTCGGCACGGGCACCATCAATAGCGACAATTTCAGCCTGTCTTCGCTGCTGGTCTCGTTCCTGGGCGCCGTGATCCTGCTGGGCATCGTGAACCTTTTGCGCCGCGGCAAAATCCGCTAGACCGGCGACACGCCGTGCCTCACGAGGTGGCCGGGCCGCGCAAGCGCCCGGCCATTTTTTATTGCCGCTAGGACACGTATGGACAATACTACAGCCGCCGTACGGAAAAATGCGCCCTGGCAGCCGATTTTCTGCCCCCTTCCAGCACAAATAATGCAATTTGAATAATTCGACGTCAGCATGCCACCCGGAAAATGTGATTGACTAGTGCGAGTTCGATACGGATACTCTAGGTCGCCCGCTGAGAAAAACACTGGGTACACGTTGGTTCCGACTTCCCACCATGTAAAAAGACTAGAACTCGAATGAAAAAATCTTTAATCGCGCTCGCCATCCTGAGCAATTTTGCACACGCCGACGAAGGCATGTGGATGCCCCAGCAGCTGCCACAAGTAGCCAAGGAACTGAAAGCGGCCGGACTGAAACTCGATCCGACCACCCTGACCAAACTGACCGAGTTCCCGATGGGCGCCATCGTCAGCCTGGGCGGTTGCTCGGCCTCGTTCGTCTCGCCGCAAGGCCTGGTTGCCACCAACCACCATTGCGTCTACAACAGCGTGGCGGTCAATTCGACCAAGGAACGCGATTTGCTGGCCAACGGCTTCCTGGCCAAGACCTTCGCTGAAGAATTGCCGGCCGCTCCGGGCAGCCGCATCTTCGTCACCTCGGCCGTGACCAATGTCAGCGACAAGATCATCACCGCCGACGTGGCCAAGCTGCAAGGCAAGGCACGCATCGATGCGATCGAGAAAAACCAGAAGAAACTGGTCGCCGAATGCGAAAAAGAAGCGGGCTTCCGCTGCACCGTGTCGAGCTACTACGGCGGCCTGGAGTTCTACCTGATCAAGCAACTGGAAATCCGTGACGTGCGCCTGGTGCACGCGCCTCCAGCGGGCGTGGGTAAATTCGGCGGCGACACCGACAACTGGATGTGGCCACGCCACACGGGCGACTACGGTTTCTACCGCGCCTATGTGAGCAAGGATGGCAAGGCTGCCGACTTCAGCAAGGACAACGTGCCGTACCAGCCAAAACACGTGCTGAAACTGGCCAAGGATGGCTTGAAAGAAGGCGATTTCGTGATGGCACTGGGCTACCCTGGCCGCACCAACCGTCACCGCCTGCCATCGGAAGTGGCGTTCACGTTTGACTGGAACTACCCGGCCTTCGTGAAAGCCTCGGGCGAAACCCTGGCCATCATCGCGCGCGAAACCAAGGACAACAAGGATGTCGCGCTGAAATACGCGGGCCAGGTCGCTGGCGTGAACAATTACTACAAGAACCGCCAAGGCATGCTGGACTCGTACGCCGGCAGCGACTTCCTGGCGCGCAAGACGACGGAACACGAAGCCCTGAAAGCGTGGGTCAACGCGAATGCTGCCCGCAAGGCCGAATTTGCCGGCGATATCGAGCAAGTGGAAAAGCTGATCGCCGAGCGCGATGCCGACACCAAGCGCGATTTCTTCCTCAGCTACGCACAGCCACGCCTGCTGAACACGGCACGCAGCCTGTACCGCCTGTCGAACGAAGGCACCAAGGCCGATACGGAACGCAAGTCCGGCTACCAGACGCGCGATTTGCCGCGCCTGGAAGCGGGCATCACCTCGGTCGAACGCACCTACGATGAAAAAGTCGACAAGGCGCTGGTACTGAACAGCCTGACCAAGTACGCCGCGCAACCGGCAGCCCAACGCCGTGCCAGCTTCGACGCCGCCATCGGCATCAAGGACGGCATGTCGCCAGCCGAGCTGTCCGCCGCCCTGGACAAACTGTATGCCGGCAGCAAGCTGGCCGACAAGGAAGAACGCGCAGCATGGCTGAAACGCACGCCAGCCGAATTCCAGGCCAGCAAGGACAGCTTCATCCAGGCGGCCGTCGCCATGTATCCGGATTCGCTGAAAAACGAAGCGGAAGACGAAGAACTGGCAGGCAAGATCCAGCAAGCCTACGCCAACTACATGAAGGCAAAAATTGCCTTCATGAAGAGCAAGGGGCAAGCCGTCTACCCTGACGCCAACAGCACCTTGCGCGTCACGTTCGGCAAAGTGGCCGGCCGTGACCATGGCGCCGACGGCACCACCTGGACCGCGTTCACCACCGTCAATGGCGTCGCCGCCAAAGCCACGGGCGAAGGCGAGTTCAATGCACCAGCGAAACAACTGGCCGCGATCAAAGCCAAGGACTTCGGTAAATTCGTCGATCCCAAGCTGAAAACCGTGCCGGTCGACTACCTGGCCACTCTGGACATCACCGGCGGCAACTCCGGTTCGGCTGCCCTGAACGCCAAAGGCGAATTCATCGGCCTGGCCTTCGACGGCACGCTGGACTCGATCATTTCCGATTGGGACTACAACAAGGCCAACACCCGTTCGATCCAGGTCGACCTGCGCTACATGCTGTGGAACATGAAACACATCGACCACGCCGACAACCTGCTGAAAGAAATGGGCGCCGAGTAATTCGCGGATAACAACAACGAATAAGCCCGGCAACGGGCGGTTGTCGCCTGAGCCACTCCTGCGGGAGTGGCTTTTTTTCGTCTAACGTTTTACTTTGGCAAAACGGTAAGGCACGGCTTGCTCCGCGCCAAACACTGGCCCGCGGCCACTTCCCAGCGGCAGCATGACCCGCCGCCCATCCTGCGGCAGCAAGGCCAGGTCGGCGCCGGGAAAACGCTGCGCCAGCAGCGGATAGGCTTGCCGCTCGATGGGGGCGGCGGGAATCACGATGCGGTAGTCGCTTTCGCCAAAGTCCAGCAGCAGCGCGGGCATGTCTTCCGACCCCGGCAGCGCCGTGATGCGCAGGCGCGTGCTGCCCTTGACGAGTTCGACGGCTGACCACAGTGGCAAGCTGCGCTGCGTGGCGCCGATCCGCAGCTGCGCCGCGTGGCCCGCGTCCGCCGACATCAGCAAGACATCGGGCCGCTCCTCCGATACGGCCCCATCGACGGCCAGCAGCCAGTCCCGGTAGCGTATCAGCGCGCCCTGTGCGGCGGCCGTGACGGACCCGCCCTGCGCCACCGGCCCCTTGCCCGCTGGCAAGCGCAGCGGCGCCGCCTGCGCCGCCAGGCAAGCCCACCACGCCAGCACCGCCAGCGCTGCCATCACCGCCTTGCCCATGCCGCCTCCCCTTGCCCGTGAAACGTATGCATAGCACAAGTACTCCAGTCAGCCCCTGCGGCGCATCAAGGCAGGAGCGCCGGTGCTACAATTGGCCCCTAGCGGGCGCACTTACCCAGCGCGCCTTCCCCCTCCCAGACTCAGACCGCTATGCCACCAGACTTGCGCACGACCTACGAACTCGGTAACCACAACCAGACCACGACCTGGCTGGAATGCATCACCTTCTACAAGGATCTCGCCGCACGCTATCCACACGTGCTGCATTTCGAACAGATCGGCCTGTCCGATTCGGGCGTGCCCATCCACGCTGGCGTCGTCAGCGCCGACGGCGTGTTCGACCGCGAGCAAATCAAGCGCGCAGGGCGCACCGTGTTCTTCAACAACAACGGCATCCATCCGGGCGAACCGGAAGGCATCGACGCCTGCATGGCCATCGTGCGCGACCTCTGCACGCAGCCCGAGCGCCTGGCGGCGCTGGGCAGCACCGTGCTGCTGTTCATTCCGATCTACAACGTCGATGGCAGCCTGAACCGCGCCAATACCTCGCGCGTGAACCAGGATGGCCCGGAGCAATTCGGTTTCCGCGGCAACAGCCGCCACCTGGACTTGAACCGCGACTTCATCAAGTGCGACAGCCTGAACGCGCAAGTGTTCAACCGCCTGCTGGCCAGCTGGGACCCGGACGTGATGGTCGACACGCACACGTCGAACGGCGCCGACTACCCGTACACGATGACCTTGATCCACACGCAGACGGATAAGCTGGGCAATGGCCTGGGCCCCTTCCTGCAAGACACCATGCTGCCGCACATCTTTGCGGCCATGGAAAGCGCCGGCTGGCCCACCTGCCCGTATGTGAATCCCGTCAAGGATAGCCCTGACCACGGCATCGCCGAATTCCTCGAAGTGCCGCGTTTCTCGACCGGTTTTGCGGCCCTGCATCACGTCATCGGTTTCATGCCGGAAACGCACATGTTGAAACCGTTTGCCGACCGCTATGCTTCCATGCGTGCCCTGCTCGACATCACGATGGCGTTTACCATCGAACATGGCGAGACAATCCGCCAATTGCGCGCGCAAGCCAAGGCGGCCGGACGCACGCAAGCTGCATGGCCGATCCACTGGGCCATGAACGAAGAGCAAGCGTCGACCTTCCCCTTCAAGGGCTACGCGGCGCAATACACGCCTAGTCTCCTGGGCGACTACCAGCGCCTGTCCTACGACCGTTCGCAGCCGTGGGAACGCGATATCGCGTACTACAACCGCTTCGACGCGGACGTCACCGTGGCCGCGCCGAAAGCCTACGTCGTGCCGCAAGCATGGCGCGAAGTGATCGAACGGCTGCGCTGGAACGGCGTTGAAATGCACCGCATCACCGCCGAAAAAACAGTAACGGCGCGCTACTACCATATCGCATCCGTTGGCACGCGCGCCACCGCCTACGAAGGCCACATGTTCCACGACACGGTGGAACTGGAAGCGCGCACGGGCGAATTCACCGTGCAGGCGGGCGACTATGTAGTGTCCCTGGAGCAGGACAACGCGCGCTACGCCGTGGAAACCCTGGAACCGCAGGCGCACGACAGCTTCTTCCGCTGGGGCTTCTTCAACAGCGTGCTGGAAAAGAAAGAAGCGTTTTCCGATTACGTGTTCGAAGATATGGCCTCCGAGTTGCTGCGCGACGAGCCGGCGCTGGCGGCCAAATTCGCCGACTGGAAAGCGGCCAATCCTGCCTTGCTGAGCAATCAGGAAGCCGTGCTCGACTTCATCTTTGCACACTGCCAGCGCTTTGCCGAGCCGGAATGGCGTAGATATCCCGTGATTGCCCTGATGTAAATCCGGGCTGCAGCAACTGCAACATCCTGGCGCCGCATCGGAGATCCCGGTGCGGCGCCTCTTTCTGTGCCCTGCCCACAAGGTAATCCCATGCACTACGCACTGAACCTGCGCACCTTTATTTACAGCCATTATTTCTACCTGGGCTTGCGCGTGGCCGTCGGCCTGGTGGGCCTGGCCTTGCTGGTCCAGGAAATCAGCGACAGCGCCACCGCCATGACGGTATGCATCGGCGCCCTGTGCACGACCCTGATGGACATGCCCAGCCCGCTGCGCCACAAGTTCAACGAAATGCTGGCCTCGGTGCTGCTGTGCAGCGCCGTCACCTTGCTGATCAGCCTGTGCGGCCCGGTGCAGTGGCTGTTGATGACGGTGCTCGTCCTCGTGAGTTTTCTCGCCAGCATGATGGTGGTGTATGGCAAGAAATCCATGCCCTTGCAACTGGCCGCCCTGTTCATCATGACCATGTCGATGGAGCATCAGATGACGTGGCAGCAATCGTTTCACCACGCGGGCCTGTTCATGCTCGGCGGCTTGATTTATCTGGCCTATGCCATGGCCATCGCCTGGGTCTTGCGCCACCGCATCAAGCAGCAAGTGCTGGCCGAAGCCCTGTTCGAGCTGGCCGCCTACATCGACATCAAGGCCGATTTCTACGACACGCGTTTTAACCTGACGGAACAGTTCAACAAGCTGGTGCGCCACCAAAGCATTTTGGCCGACCGCCAGCAGGCGTCGCGCGACCTGATTCTGCGCAGCCACAAGAACAGCAAGGACGCCATCGTGGTGCAGGTGCACGTGTGCATGCTCGATTTATACGAGCTGATTCTTTCCACGCACACCGATTACGCGCTGCTGCGCCAGCACCTGGCCGACTCCGACGTCCTCAAATCCTTGCACGACCTCGCTTACAAGGCGGCGCGCGATATCGAAGCCGTGGCATATGCCGTCACGCGCAAGCGCGCCTCGTATGCGCAGATCAGCTATGACAAGGAATGGGCCGATATCGAAGCGGAAATTGCCCGCCTGCATGCACAAGGGGACGCTGCGCAGGAAGCGCTGGCGACCCTGCGCGCGCAGCGCAACAAGATCCGCGCGATCTTAAGGATGATCGCGGAACTGCACCTGGCGACGCAACAAGTCTATGCCGACGTGCCGTTCTGGAGCGGCGCCGACATGGCGCCGTTCTTGTCGCAGCAAAAGTACGAACTGAAAACCCTGCTGTCGAATCTGCGCCTGGACTCGCCCGTGTTCCGCTTCGCCCTGCGCGTGTCGATGGCCATCTCGGTGGGATTGCTGATCGGCCACTGGCTGCCGTACGCGGCCCACAGCTACTGGATCGTGCTCACCATCGTCATCATCCTGCGCCCCACCTTCAGCATGACGCGCCAGCGCCGCGCCGACCGCATCATCGGCACCCTCATCGGCTGCGTGGTCACGGCCATCGTGATCCGCTTTGTGCACAGCAATATCGTGCTGATGGCCATTTTATTTCTCTCCATCGTGGCCACGCCCACCTTCATCTATTTGCGCTACCGCTACACGGCCATTGCCGTCAGCCTGATGATCTTGCTGCAAATGCACCTGGTGGCGCCCAGCAATCCGAACCTCGTCAGCGAACGCCTGATCGACACGCTGATCGGCGCGGCGGTGGCCAGCGTATTCAGCTTTGTGCTGGCCAACTGGGAATACCAGAGCCTGCCGCGCCTCGTGCGTCAGGTGCTCAACGTGAACCTCAGCTATATGCAGGCCAGCTTCGCGCTGCTGCAGGGGAAATGCTTCGATGATTTCGCCTACCGCATCGAGCGCAAGCGATTGATGGACAGCCTGGCCGCCCTCAGCTCGGCACTCGTGCGCATGCTCGACGAACCGGCCAGCAAGCAGCGGGCCGTGGAAGACATCAACCTGTTCATCGTGCAAAATTATCTATTGGTCGCCCATGTGGCGGCGCTGCGCTCGATCCTGGGCCGGCATGCCAGCCAGCTGCCCGTCGCGCCCGTCAACGCCCTGCTTGGCCACAGCCATACGCAAGTGTGTTTGACCCTGTCGCGCGCGCTGGAGCAACTGGACGACAAGGCCACCATCAGCGCGCCTCTGGCCGCCCCTGCAGCCCCGCCCGTCAGCGACGTGGCCTGGTCGGGGTGGCCGCTGGTCAAGCGACGCATCCGATTGTTGCAGGCAGATGCCGACAAGATCGTGATACATAGCGCGGCGATCGTGCACATTGTGACACCGCGCTAAATCCCCGGGATCTATTTCAGATAGCGCTCAAACCAGCCGATGGTTCGCTGCTGCAAGTCGCGCTGGTGCTCGGGTTTGCGGAAGGAATGGCCTTCGCCGTCGTAGATGAACAGGCTGGACGGCACGCCCATGGCGCGCAAGCCGTGCCAGAATTCCAGCGACTGGGCGGCCGGCGTTTCCACGTCGCGCTCGCCCACATAGATCAGGGTCGGCGTCTTGGCCGCCTTGATCGATTCGATGGGCGAAGCCCGGCGGTAAACCTCGGGTTTGTCATACGCGGAGGCGCCGAAGAACGGGATCATCCACTGGTTGATGCCGTTCTGGCCGTAATAACTGATCCAGTTCGACACGCCCGCGCCCGCCACGGCCGCCTTGAAGCGGTCGCTGTGCGTGACGCCCCACATGGTCATGAAGCCGCCATACGAATGGCCGATCAGGCCCAGGCGCTGGCCGTCGACGGGCGCCACTTTTTCCACCGCATCAATACCGGCCAGGATGTCGCGCCAGTCGCCGCCGCCAAAGTCGGCCATGTTGGCGCGCGTAAACGCCTGGCCCTGGCCAAAGCTGCCGCGCGGATTGGGCAGGAAGACGAAATAGCCTTTTTGCGTCAATTCCTCGATCACGGTGCTCGCTGCCACATAACGGGGCGAGGCGGCAGCGCCCGGGCCGCCATGCACGTTGACGATCATCGGGTAGCGCTTGCCGGCCTCCACCGACAACGGTCCCAGCAGCCAGCCCTGCACCTTGTATTGCTCGTTAGTCCAGCCCACGTTCCGCACCGTCAGCTGCGGCGCAAAGCCGTCATTGTCGCGCGTGATCTTTTTCAGCTGGCCCACCGGTCCCGCCACCAGATAGCTGGCGTGCGTAAAATCTTCCTGTGCGGCAGCCGCTTGCAAGCCATCGGCGCTGAACGACAGACGGCCATCGCTGCCGCTGCTGCTGATTTCACCGAGCAGCAGCGGCTGGGCCGGACCGCTTTGCGCATCGACGGGCACCAGCGCCAGCTGCGAATCGATCAGCGCAGTCGCCAGCAAACCGGCGCCGCGCCAGACGACGCCATTGAAGGTGCCGCGATAGTCTTGCGTGAGATTGCGCGGCGTGCCGCCCGCCAGCGGTACGGTATAAATATCGCCGCCGATGGAGCCGAAATCGCTCATCAGGCCGCCGATGAAGGCCACCGTCTTGCCGTCCGGCGAGACGGAAGGCAGGTTCAGCTGCATGGCCGGTGACGCGATCACGCGCAGGGCGCCCGTGGCCGCATCAATATGGCTGAGCTTGGCGACCCACCAGTTGCTGTCGCCATTGCCTTGCGCGCTGGTGGCGACAAAGCCGCGGCCATCGGGCGTCCAGCTGTATTCATACACATAGGTGTCGGCGGGTGACAGCAAACGCGGTTCACCGCCGCTGGCAGGCACGACGGCGATGCGCTGGGCATCGTCTTCGCTGCCCACTTCGCCCACCTGGCGCACGCCCGCCTCCACGGCGCCGGCCAGCTTGCGCGCGCCCACCGTGGCGAGCAGGGCCAGCTGCTTGCCGTCCGGCGACCAGCGCGCCGTACCGGCCACGCCCTGGATACTGGTCAACACGCGCACCGGCGCCTGCGACAGGATGGCCAGGTACAGCTGCGCCGTGCCCGCCTTGGCGTCGTAGCCGACGAAGGCCAGCTGCCTGCCGTCCGGCGACCAGCTGGGCTTGTCGTACGAACACACGCTGCATGGATCGAATTGCTGCACGATGGCGCCGTTGGCGGCGTCGCGCACGACGATGACTGCATGCGGGCGCTGCGGCTGCGGCTGTTTCTCCACCTTGCCCGATTCGATGGCGGCGATATGCAGGCCATTGGCCGACAGGGCCACGGCGCGGTAATCGCGCAAGGCCGGCTCGCTTGCAGGGGCGGCCTGCGTCACGCCCACCAGAAGGCTGCTAGCCAGCAAGCCGCAGGCGGCCAGATCAGTTATTTTCATCATGTAAATTCCGGTTAGAAATGAAAAAAACCGCCGGCAAGCGCGGCGGTTTTGGATGGAACAGGCTGCATTAGCGGGCCTTCTTGCCCAGGTGCGAATGCCGCATGCTGTACAGGAAGTAAATGGCCACCGTGACCGCCATCCACACGCTGAACACGACAAACGTCGTATGCGGCAAATCGCGCATGATGTACAGGCAAGCCAGGATGCTCAGACCGGGAATCACATACGGGCCGAACGGCACGCTGAAGCCTTCGATGCGGTTGGCGCCCTGCTTGTGGCGCAGCACGGGCACGGCAACCGAGACGACCATGAAGGCGGTCAGGGTGCCGATGCTGACCATGTCCCACAGATAAGTGGCATCGATGGAGCCGGCCACCACGGCCACCACCAGACAGACGATGATGGTATTGCTGACCGGTACCAGGGTGCGTGGGTGGATCTTCTGGAACGACTTCGGGATCAGGCCGTCGCGGCTGACGGCAAACAGGATGCGCGTCTGGCCATAGATCGTCACCAGGGTCACGCTGAAGACGGAAATGACGGCGCCGGCCGACAGCACCAGCGCGGGCCAGGTCTTGCCCGTGACGTTTTGCAGGATCACCGCCAGGCCTGCTTCCTGGCCTTCGAACAATTTCGCCTGTTGCGCACCGAGGGCGGCCACGGCCACCAGCAGGTAAAACACGGTGACGATGAGCAAGGCGCCAAGGATGCCGCGCGGCACATTGCGCGTGGGATTTTTCACCTCGTCGCCTGCGGTGGCCACCGTATCGAGGCCGATGAAGGAGAAGAAGACGGTGCCGGCCGCAGCGGTGACGCCCGTCATGCCGGCAAAGCCCTTGCTATTGTCAGTATTAAAGAAGGGGAAGAAGTTGTCGGCATTGAATCCGGAAAACGCGATGACGACAAAAAACACCAGGATCGCCAGCTTGATGATGACCATGATGGCGTTCATCAGGGCCGATTCCTTGGCGCCGCGCAGCAACAAGAAGCCACACATGCAGATCAAAAAGATCGGCGGCAGGTTGATGTGGCCGGCATGAAACTCCATGCCATGCGGGCCGGAAACGATCATCGGCGTGCGCAGCATCTCGGGAATGTGCCAGCCGAAGGCATTTTCCAGGAAGTTGTTCAGGTAGGACGACCAGCCGATGGCCACGGCACTGCCCGCCAAGCCGTATTCGAGCAGCAGGCAGGCGGCCATGATGAACGCAAGAAACTCACCCACGGTGGCGTAGGCAAACGAATACGAGGAGCCGGAGGCGGGAATGCGGAACGACAGCTCCGCGTAGCACAAGGCCGTCAAGCCAGCCGTGATGGCGGCGATCAGGAAAGACAGGACGACCGACGGGCCCGCCTTGGGCACGGCTTCGACCATGGTAAAGAAAATGCCCGTGCCGATGGTGGCGCCGACGCCGATCATGGTGAGGGAAAACAGGCCGATGGACCGGCTCAAGCCGCTGCTGCTGAGGCCTTCACCATATTCGACCGTGGTATCGATCGGCTTGGTGCGGCAAAGTTTCTGGACCAGGGTTTGGCTCACTAGCATTCCTTTATGAGGCACACATATTCGTATGACGGGTAAAAACAAATAGCGCTCCGGCCCTACCTGGCAAAAAACCGGAAAGATCGCGTCCATTTTCAAAACTAAGCGATTATAGGGCTTTCATCGGCTCAGCTAAACAGAACTTTGATGCAAGGAAACAACGCCAGGCGTGCGCCGGCAAAGCCGCAGGAGTGCTGGAGAAGAAGAAATTGTTTATATGAAAGAAAAAGCGCGCCGCTGCAGGAGCAGGGGCGCGCTTTTGACTCAGCTCAACGACGCTGGTTTACTTCTTGACGCTTGGCGCATCTGCCTGCGGCCAGCCCGCTTCGTAGCCTTGCGGCACGTCGTCGCGGCGCTCTTTCGGCGCCAGACCCAGCACGTAGTACAGCACCGTCAGCAGGATCAGCCAGGCTGGTCCGACCATCAGGGCGATGCGCGTATCGGGGAAATACGCCATCAGGCCGATCACCAGCGCCAGGAAGGCCAGCGAAATCCAGGAACCGTAGGGCGCGAACGGCATGCGGAAGGCCAGGTTCTTGATTTCCAGCGGCGTCAGGGTCTTGCGGAACTGGATCTGCGTGACCAGGATCACGCCCCAGGTCCAGACGGCGCCGAAGGTGGAAATCGAGGTGACCCAGATAAACACTTTTTCCGGCACCAGGTAGTTCAGCAGCACGCCCAGCAACAGCGCGAAGACGGACACCAGGATGGCGCGGCGCGGCACGCCGCTGGCCGTGGTTTCCGCAAACGCCTTCGGCGCCTGGCCTTGCAGCGCCAGGTTGTACAGCATGCGGCCGGTGCTGAAGATGCCGCCATTGCACGACGACAAGGCCGCCGTCAGCACGACGAAGTTGATGATGCCGGCGGCCGTCTTGATGCCCAGGCGTTCGAACGTCATCACGAAGGGGCTGCCGGTGGTGCCGATTTCATTCCATGGGTAGATCGACAGGATGACGAACAGCGCGCCGACATAGAAAATCAGGATGCGCCAGAACACCGAATTGATAGCGTCCGGAATCGATTTCTTCGGGTTCGCCGCTTCGCCAGCCGTCAGGCCGATCATTTCCACGCCCAGGTAAGCAAACATCACCATCTGCAGCGACATCAGCACGCCTTGCGCGCCATTCGGGAAGAAACCGCCATGCGTCCACAGGTTCGAGATGCCGATGGCCACGCCATCGTTGCCCAGACCGAAGACGATCATGCCCGTGCCGCCGATGATCATCAGGATGATGGTGACGACCTTGATCAGGGCGAACCAGAACTCGAACTCGCCGTAGGCTTTCACGGCCAGCAGGTTGATCGCGCCCATGGAGCCCAAGGCCGCCAGGGCCCAGATCCAGCGCGGCACGTCGGGGAACCAGATGCCCATGTAGATGGCGACGGCGGTAATTTCCGCCACGCACGTGACGAGCCACAGGAACCAGTAGTTCCAGCCCGTCAGATAGCCTTGCAGGGGGCCCAGGTAATCCTGGGCATAGCGGCTGAAAGAACCGGCCACGGGATTGTGCACGGCCATTTCGCCCAGCGCGCGCATGATCATGAAGATGACCGCGCCACCGATGATATACGACAGCATGATGCCGGGACCGGCCATCTTGATCGCGTTGCCGGAACCCAGAAACAGGCCCACGCCAATCGCGGCGCCCAGCGCCATCAGGCGGATTTGCCGCTCGCCCAGGCCGCGGTGCAAGCCTTGTTCATTCGTTTTCATTACGTGTCTCCGTTTTTTTCTTGAATACACCGATCCCTGCCTCCAATGGCGGTTCCGCTCTTGCTGGAAAGGAGGAAACGGTGCGCCGGCGACAAGCGCCGGCATGCTCAGATGATCAGGCCAGTTCGGCGATCAGTTCGATCTCGACGCAAGCACCCAGCGGGATTTGCGCCACGCCAAAGGCGGAGCGGGCATGCTTGCCGCTGTCGCCGAAGACTTCGACGAACAGTTCCGAGGCGCCATTGGTCACCAGGTGCTGTTCCGTGAATGTGGAGGTGGAATTGACCAGGCTCATGACCTTGACGATGCGTTTGACCTTGTTCAAGTCGCCGCCACACGCGTCTTGCAGGGTAGCGATCAGTTCGATGGCGATGCCGCGCGCAGCGATCTTGCCTTCTTCCGTGCTGACGTCCTTGCCCAGTTGACCGACCCAGACCTTGCCATCCTTCTTGGCCAGGTGGCCGGACAGGAAGACCGTATTGCCCGTGCGGGCATGCATCACGTAGGCGGCAGCTGGTGCGGCAACGACTGGCAGTTCAATGTTGAGGGCTTTGAGTTTTTCGTAAAACGACATGCTATTTCTCCAAGAAAACAATATAAGCGAAACCAAAATTCATGCACGGCAGGGCACGGAGGAGGACGCCCTGGCAGCGCGGTAGTGACCGACAACAGTGCCAGATTAAACGTCATCATATTGGTGAACGAGCAGTTTTAGTTCACAAATAGGCCCGGTTATTCAGTGGATTATACCGACAATCAAACAAAATTCAGCATCGGTTCATGAAGCATGCTCTACAGGCATCGAGCGTGACTTTTTTCATTAAATTGTCACTTGTGCAATGTCAAGCCCTCCGGGTCAAGGTTTATCGCCTGCAAAAATGCCTGGTCGTGCGAAACCACAAGTAACGCCCCCTGATATTGCAGCAGCATCTGCTCGAGCGCCTGCAGGCTGGCCAGGTCCAGATGATTGTCGGGTTCGTCGAGGAGCAGCAGTTGCGGCGGCGCCTGCGCATACAGTTCGGCCGCCAGCGCCACCTTCATGCGCTCGCCGCCGCTGAGCAAACGGCTGGGCATGGTGGCGCGCGCACCGGCAATGCCCAGCAGCGCCAGCCGCGTGCGCAGCTCGCCT
This sequence comes from Janthinobacterium sp. PSRC1-1, assembly GCF_049897525.1. Lineage (NCBI taxonomy): Bacteria > Pseudomonadati > Pseudomonadota > Betaproteobacteria > Burkholderiales > Oxalobacteraceae > Janthinobacterium > Janthinobacterium sp. PSRC1-1. Next base: position 65,291 of record NZ_JAFCWK010000001.1, on the reverse strand, counting down.
TCCGGCACAATGCTGTTGCGTGCTTGCAAGCGCTGCACGGCGCTCCGCTCGCCTTCCCGCAGGCCCGCATGCTGGTCCAGCCAGGCCACCTGCGCGTGGCAGCGCAGACCTCCGCTGGCCGGTGTCAGCTGGCCGGCGATCACGCGCAACAGGGTCGACTTGCCGCTGCCATTGTCGCCCGTCACGGCCAGGCGGCGCGGCCCGCTGAGCAGCAAGTTGATCGCGTGCGCCTGGCCATGCGGCAAGACCATGTCGCGCAATTCCAGCAGCAATTTGCCATTCGGCACCAGGCTCTCGGGCGCCAGCAGCAGCCGTTCGACCTCGGGCGCGCAGCGGGCGCTGGCGTCCATCACCCTTTGCTGGCGCGCCTGCTGCGCCTCTTGCGCGCGCAGGCGCAGCTTGCCCTGGCTATCCTGGCTTTTCTCCTTTTTCGCGTCGAGCAGCAGCTTGCTTTGATTGCCTTCGCGGCCCTCGCGCTCACCGCGCGTCACCCGTTTATGTTGCCGTTCTGCCTGCTGCTGCGCCTCGCGCTGTTCGCGCCGGGCGCCGGCCTTTTCCGCCTGCAGGGCGGCAACGTAGCCGGCCTGCTCCAGTTCCCGCTGCTGCGCATACATCGCGTAATTGCCGCCGTAGCTGCGCAAGCCCTGCGGCGACAGCTCGACGATGGCATCGACATGCTGCAGCAAGCCGCGGTCATGGCTGACCAGCAGCAGGCCGCCAGTCCAGCGCGCCAACTGCGCCACCAGGCGGGCGCGCTGTCGTGCATCGAGATGGTTGCTCGGCTCATCGAGCACCAGCCAGTCCGCCTGCGACAGCCAGGCGCCCTGCAGGGCGATGCGCTGGCGTTCGCCACCGCTGAGGCGACTCGTCGGCGTGTCGGCATCGACGTGGCGCAAATCGAGCGCATCGAGCGCCTGGCGCAAGCGGGCGTGGGCATCCCAGCGCTCGCCCACCAGGGCGTAGTCGGCCTCGTCGATGCTGCCGGCGCCGATGCGCGCCAGCGCGGCCAGCACCTCCTGCATGCCGGCGAGCGCCGCCACGCTGGGATAGCGCTGCGGATCGAGCTCCTGCGCCACGTAATGCACGCTGCCGTCGCAGCGCACGGCGCCAGAAGACGGCAGCTCCTGGCCCGCCAGCAGGCGCGCCAGCACGCTCTTGCCCACGCCGTTATCGCCGACGAGGCCGATACGTTGCGGGGCAAAGGCAAATTGCAAATCGGAAAACAGGGTGCGGCCATCGGGCAGCACGAAGGAAAGACGGTCGAGTTGTAGTAAGGCGGGCATGGATACTCCTTGAGCAAGGCTGGCGAACCCGCGCGGCGCAATGCTGCGCTGGCGGGAAGGGCGAGGCCGTGCACAGCACGGCAGTATCAATGGCGCATGTCGAAGCGTCCGGAAAGAATGATGGAAGAAACCGGAGTTTAGCAGAAGATGGATGTTATTGCCCGGCGGGAACCACGCGGGATCTTTTTTTCATATCGATCTGCATTTGTCGGACAGATTCAATCTTTTTCTCAACGGCTATTGTATTTTTCGTCTTGCCATGAAGCAAGAATTCCATCCAACCTTGCCCATCACAGCGGTGGAACGCGATGCTGGAGCGGCATTCGATGGCAAGACGATCCTGTGCGCGAGTCATGCAATGGCCTCGCAGCAGAACTGTTCTTACCAGCATGTCTCTCCGAAGCAGTTTCCGATAACGACGCCTTTTCTGAATACTCGCAAGGACGCAAGTGGAAAAGAGGGGGCGATTATTTATGATTAGCAAATGAAAAGGTGTCGGTATGTTCAACTCTCCACGTAGCGGGCCAGCACGGCTCACCAGCCACCTGGCGACGGTGCCCGCGCGCAGTGCCATGCGCCCCACTGTCCTGGCATTCCTGTTGTGCATTTTCTCCCCTGTCGCCCTGGCCGGCCTGGGCGACATGATCTCGCCAACCCTGGGCCCCGTCACTGATGCCAGGGCCATGCACGCACGCTCCTTTTCAACCGTCCTGGATGCATCGGCCTCGACGAGCCTGCTGTATTCAAGCCACCGGATTGCCCTGCCCGATGGCGGTGTCGCCACGGAGTATGCCAATGCCGACGGTTTCGTATTCGCCGTGTCATGGGCTGCCCCAACCATGCCCGACCTGACAGCCTTGCTGGGCGCCTACAAACCCGCCCTCGATCGCGCCCAGGTCGCCCAACGCGCGTCGCGGAGTCGCTCGCCGCGCCTGCTCAACGCCACCGCTGGCGACTGGACCATCGTTTCAAGCGGACACCTGCGCGCCTATTCGGGCTACTCCTACCTGAGTTCGCGGCTGCCCGCAGGCTTTGACCTGGCGAAGCTGCGCTAAGCGCCCGCCTTCCCCGGCTATTCCAACTCAACACCATCAAGGATTCCATGAAAACGACCTCCTTCGCGCATCGTTGCCGCGCGACAATGATGTCCGCCGCCATTGCCCTCTCCGCCGCCATTGCCTTGTGCGCTTGCGGCGGCGGCTCCGGCTCATCAGTTCCACCCCCTGCGAGCGGAAACCAGCCCGGGAATCAGCCCGTGATACCGCCAGTGGTGGCGCCTCCTGTCGTTGCCCCACCGGTAGTGGTGACTCCGCCTGTGGTCACCAATCCCCCCGTCACCCCCAGCGATCCACCGATCATCATCAAACCTCCTGAGAACAAGCCCGGCGGATCGCCGTTGAATCCGGTCGCCGCCGTCATCGGCGACGACAATGTCGCGCCTGTCTATGTCGATGCCGGCCCCGCGAACGGTAACGGCAGCACGCCGAACACGATCTTTGTCGATGTCAAAATTTGCGCTCCGGGCAATGCCAACAACTGCGCCGTCATCGACCATGTCCTGGTTGACACCGGCTCGGTCGGCCTGCGCGTGTTCGCTGCCGACATGCCCTCTCCACTGCTGGGGAGCTTGGCCAGCGCCACCTCAGGCGGTGAACCTTTGGGCCAGTGTCTTTCTTTCATCTCCGGCACCACCTGGGGCAGCGTTCGCAGGGCCGACATCCGCATGGGCGGCACCAATCAAGGCGGCAAACTGGCCACCAACATGGCCATCCAGATCATCGCCGATCCGGGCGCCACATTTGCCAGCATCCCTGCAACTTGCCAAACCCAGGGCAGCATGCTGAAAACGGCTGCGGACATAGGCGCCAAGGGCATCATTGGCGTGGGCTTGTTCGCGCAAGACTGCGGCTCCGCGTGCACTGTCTTCGCCGCTCCGGTCTACTACGCGTGCTCCTCGGCACCCTGCCACCAAATTCCAGTGCCGCTGGCTGACCAGGTTGGCAATCCCCTCACCGGCTTTGGCGCCGATAACAACGGCAACATCATCATCTTGCCCACCTTGTCGAACCACGTTGCCGACCGTGCCGAGGGCATGCTGATCTTTGGTCTGGGAACCCGCTCGAATAATGCCCTGCCAGCGGGCAGCTCGGTACTGGCCGCCACCAATCTCGGCTACTTTTCGTCGGACTTCAATGGCCGCACCTTGAGCAACAGCTTCATCGACAGCGGCTCGACCATCAACTACTTCCCCGCTGGCGGCAACTTCATCTCCTGCGGTGGTGCAATCTCCGCCTTCTTCTGTCCCGGCGGCGCCCTGTCGCTCACGGCCTCGAACACTGGCCGCGCCGGCACAGTGTCGACCGTCTCCATCCTCACCGTTGACGCATCGGCTGCGTTCAGCGCAAACCCGACTGCCCATGCGTTTGAGGGTTTGGCTGGCGCCGTTGGAGCGCCTTACCAGACCTTGAACATGGGGGCGAGCTTCTTCTTTGGCCGCTCGGTTGGCATGCTGATCGATGGCCGCTCCGCAGTGGGGGTGAGCGCCACGGGCCCCGCCTTTACGCATACGCCTTAGCCCGCCAGCCCCGCCGGCTGCCAGCAAAAGACGCTCCCGAGCGGGATTATCAACGCTGGCCCAGGGTCGTGTCGCCGAACAGGTTCTTGTACTCGCGCGGCTGCGAGCGCCAGTACTGCGGTGGCGCCGACACCTGCGCACCCAGCTGGGCCGCCGCATGCCAGGGCCAGCGCGGGTCGAACAGGATGGCGCGCGCCAGCGCCACCATGTCGGACTGGCCGTTGGCGATGATGTCTTGCGCCTGCTGCGCCTCCGTGATCAAGCCCACGCTGATGGTGGGCAAGCCACTGTCGCGCTTGATGCGTTCGGCAAACGCCACCTGGTAGCCCGGTCCCACGGGAATCTGCTGCTGTGGCGAAATGCCGCCACTGGAGACGTGGATGAAATCGGCGCCCAGCTGCTTGAGTTCCTGCGCGAAGCGCACGCTTTGCTCGATTTCCCAGCCGCCTTCGACCCAGTCGGTGGCAGAGATGCGCACGCCCACGGCCACCGTGGCCGGCACGGCGGCGCGCACGGCTTCAAGCACTTCCAGCGGAAAGCGCATGCGATTGTCCAGGCTGCCGCCATACGCATCGGTGCGCTGATTCGACAGGGGCGAGAGGAACTGGTGCAGCAGATAGCCGTGCGCCGCGTGCAGTTCGATGCCCTCGATACCGAGCGCATGCACGCGCTGGGCGGCCGCGACAAAGGCGCCCTTGATTTGCAGCAAGCCCATCTCGTCGAGGGCGATCGGCACCGTTTCGCCGGGCGCGTGGGCGATGGCCGATGGCGCCACCGTTTGCCAGCCGCCCTCGGCCAGGTGCACGCAGGCGCCGCCTTCCCATGGCGCGCGGCTCGATGCCTTGCGTCCCGCGTGGCCCAGCTGCACCACCAATGGAATCGGCGCGTGGCGGCGGATCGCCTGCACCACCTTGGCCAGCGCAGTTTGATTCGCGTCCGACCACAGGCCCAGGTCTTCGGCCGAGATGCGTCCCTCGGGCGAGACGGCCGTCGCCTCCGTCATCAGCAAGCCCGCGCCGGACAGGGCCAGGTGGCCCAGGTGGATCATGTGCCAGTCGGTGGCGTTGCCGTTGTCGGCCGAGTACTGGCACATGGGCGCGATGGCGATGCGATTGGCCACGTGCAGCGGCCCCAGTGCATACGGCGTGAATAGCTGGCTCATGGCGGACTTTCGGAAAGGGGGAAGCACCGATTCTACTGCGCTTTGGACAGCAGGGCTTACACCTGCTTACGTTTGATACAGCGCAAGGGCTAGCCTTGGACAGGCGCGGCCGCTAATCTGGACACATCAATAACACCCGCACTACCACCCCAGGAGAACACATGAACACGACGACCACCGCCAGCCGTATCCACCCCTTGATGGCCGGCGCCGCCATTTCCGTGACCGTCCTGTGCCTGGTGGGCGCGGCGTCCATCGCCGGCATCCTGCCCAATTCGCGGGCGAATGTGCCGGCCGTGCCAGCGGATGTGGCCACCATGACGCCGGCGAACGCCGCAGCCCTGGCGGCACCGGTCGCAGTGCCTGTCGTCGCGCAGGCTGCCCCGGCACCAGCCCCGGCGCCCGTCGTGCACAAGCGCGTCGTGCATCACACGCCAGTGGCGCAAGCGCGCCCCGCCTACAACGATAACAACGATGGCTACCGCGACACCGCCTACCGCGAACCTGTACGCCAGCCGCAGCCAGTGCCTGCACCGGCACCGGCCCAGCCCAATTACGTGGGCATCGGCACGGGCGCCGTCATCGGCGGCTTGATCGGCAATCAGGTCGGTGGCGGCCGCGGCAAGGCGCTGGCGACGGTGGCCGGCGTCATCGGCGGCGGCATGCTGGGCAATGCGGTGCAGAACCAGGTACAACAGCCGCAGCGATAATCAATCTCAGTCGTACGGTCCCAGATAGTCGAGCTTGCCCACGGCCACGCCATTGTTTCTAAGGATGGCGTGGACCATGGAGACGTGAAAATAGAAGTTTGGCAAGGCAAAGCTGAGCAGGTAATTGTCGCCCGAGAATTTCTTGCCCTCGTCAGTCCAGTTCAGCACCACTTCCTTCTGCGCGCTGCCGGCCATCTGGCCCGCGTTGACGCTGTCGATGTAGGCGATGGTGCTGGCGATGCGTTCCTGTAACTGCTCGAACGACACTTCGTTATCCTCGAACTTCGGCGCCGGCACGCCGCTCAGGCGCTCGACCGACATCTTCGACGTGTCGCTGACGCGCTGCACCTGCGCCGTCAAGTCCAGCATGTCGGGCGCCAGCTGCGCGCCCAATAAAATCTCGGGCACGATGCCATCTTCCTCGACATGCGCTTGCGCTTTTTCCAGCAGGGCCGAGACGACCCGCAAGCCGCGGATGAAGACGGGAACGGTTGCCTGATACATGGACACGGACATGGCGAACTCCTGATAGTGAACGATGAGCCAGTGTACCCGAGGCGCCGCCTGCGGGTGCGCACCGAACGCCAGGCAAAAAAATGGCGCCAAACGGGTTTCCCCGGCTGGCGCCTGACGCTATGTGACGGCTGGACGATCAGGAGGTCCGCACCACCATCAAGCCCGCGCGCAAGCCCACGCGCACGTCCGGGTTGGGGAACACCACCAGCTCTTCCGCGTGCCGCACCGTGTAGACGTGGTCGCCATCGCTGGCGATCACGGCGTGCTGCGGCAAGGAGGTGAAATTCTGCGTGCTGCGATCAAACGCCATGCGGAATTCATCGCTGTGCTTGATGATTTCCTGCGCCACCTTGAACACGTGCGGTTGCACCTTGACGGGCTGCGCGGGCAAGCCGCGCAGCAGGCCGTCCAGCGCCCGCGACACGTCGTCGAACAGCGACAAATCGTTCTGCCCCAGGGTGCCCACGCGGCCCAGTTCCACCGTGCTGGCGGCCGCGCCGCAATGTTCGGCCGAATAATAGCTGTACGTGCCGGCCGACTGCGGGTTCATGATGATGGCGCCGATGGCCGCCTGGCCCAGCCAATCGATCAGCTGCGCCTTGGCGTCGTCGGCCACCAGGTCGGGCACGATGGCAAACGTGGGGTACACGGAAGGCCGGATGGCCGTGTGCAAATCCAGGTGCCAGCGCACGGGACCGGCCGCGGCAAAGAACGCTGTGGTCGCGGCGATCATTTCATCGGCGCGCGCGCTTTCCGCCGCTTGCGCCAGACTCCCCCGCACGGGACGGAACATGCGATTCAGGTCGGCGTCGATGAAACGCTTGCCGGCCCGGATCGCATCGACATTGCCCACGCAAACGAGCAAGTCGACGGCCAGCGCCGACGCATCGCGCGACAGCGCGTCGAGCAGATGCGCCAACACTTCGATCGGCCCCGTCTCGTCGCCATGCACGCCCACCGAGACGGCCACGCTGGCGCGCCCCGCATCGGCCTGCGGCTTGACCACTTGCAGCATGCCCGGCGCCGGCAAGGCCACCGTGAAACCGGCGTTGGCAAACAACTGCGCCACGCCGCTGAAATCGGCCTGCGCCAGCGCCTGCACGGCTGGCGGCAAGCCGCCAGCACCCGGTCCAACTTGTCGTACTTCTTGCGTCATTACACCGCCGCTTCCGCTGTGGATTCCGCCGTGATTTTATTCACGGCTTCCGACAAGGTCCACACGTCCAGCATGGCTTGCTCCAGTTCCGTCGCCGCCACATACGCCGACAGGCCCAGCGCGCCCGTCACCGCATCGACGGCCTGGCCCGCATTGCCTTGCCCGGCACGCGCCAGCACCTGCGTCAGCAGACGCTGTTGCGTGCGGCGCAGCGCCTGCTGCGCGTAGTTGCGCAACTGCTCCTGCGACTTGCCTTGCGCGGCCAGCTTCAGGCCACGCTCCAGCGTATCGATGCCCGCCTGGCTGCGCAGGGCCAGGCCCACTTGCAGGAAGGCCGCCAGGTCCATCGCCGCAGGACGCGGCACGGACAGGGCCGGGAACAGGAAGCCGGCGACGACTTCCAGCGCATCGACCGCATCCCACGCCTGCACGAAGGCCGGCGTCAGGCCCGGCACCAGCGCCGCTTCGGACTTGATGCCGACGGCTTGCAGCAGCTCGCGCTTAGATTCCGCGCCAAACAAACGCGTCAGTTCGGCCAGGCCGGCGCCACGCAATTGCTCGGCCGGCACGGACAAGACGCCCGCGATCATCGTTTGCTGCAGCACGCGCGTTTGCGCGTCGACCTTGATCGACACGGCACGCGGAATCGTCAAGGCATCCGCATCAAGCGCGTCGAACACGGGCGCCAGATTCAGCGCCACCCAGGCCTGGCCCCATGCCAGAATCACGGCCGACTCGTCCACGCCATGTTCCGCCGCCAGGTTGCGGATCATCAGCGGGCCGCAGCGGTTGATCACTTCATTGGCCAGCACGGTGGCCAGGATGGCGTTGGCCAGCGGGTGGTCGAGCGCCGAACGCGTTTCCACCAGCAGCGACGGGAAATACGGTTTGAGCACCGGCTCGGCCCAGGTTTCATCCGTCAACGGCAGCGCGGACAGGATGCGCTTGAAGCGGTTCTTCACGTTGGCAATCACCACCGCCAGTTCCGGCGTGGTCAGGCCACGACCGTCGCTCTTGCGGCGTGCCAGTTCGGCCACCGACGGCAGTTGCTCCAGCTCGCGCGACAGGGCGCCCTCTTCTTCCAGGCTGGCGATCAGCGCGGCATAGCCATCCTGCACGGCGCTCTCGCTTTGCGCCTGCAACTCGCGCACCAGCAAATGCGTCTGCTGCGTGTTGTCGCGCAAGACCAGGCGCTCGACGTCGTCCGTCATCGCATACAGCTCGCGATTGCGTTCCGCTTCCGTCAGCTTGCCCGCATTGACTTCCACGTCCAGCCAGATTTTCACGTTCACTTCATGGTCCGAGCAATCCACGCCGGCCGAATTGTCGATCGCATCGGTGAAGATGCGCCCACCCGCCAGCGCGAACTCGATGCGGCCGGCCTGCGTCGCACCCAGATTGCCGCCCTCGGCGACGACCTTCACGCGCAGCTCATTGCCGCTGACGCGGATATGGTCGTTGGCGCGGTCCTTCACCTGGGCGTGCGTCTCGGTCGATGCCTTGATATAGGTGCCGATGCCGCCGTTGTAGAACAGGTCCACCGGCGACTTCAGGATGCGGTGCATCAGTTCTTCCGGCGCCAGCGAGGTCTCGGCAATATCGAGCGCGGCGCGGATCTGCGGCGACAGCTCGATCGTGCGGCTTGAACGCGGATACACGCCGCCGCCGGCCGAGATCAGCTCCTTGTTGTAGTCATCCCACGAAGAGCGCGGCAAGGCGAACAGGCGCGCGCGTTCGTCGAACGACACAGCGACGTCCGGTGTCGGATCGAGGAAGATGTGGCGATGGTCGAAGGCGGCCACCAGTTTCAGCTGGCGCGACAGCAGTACGCCGTTACCGAACACGTCGCCCGACATGTCGCCCACGCCGACCATGGTGATCGGGGTGGTGTTCAAGTCGTGGTCCATTTCATAGAAATGGCGCTTCACGGCTTCGAATGCGCCCTTGGCGGTGATGCCCAGTTTCTTGTGGTCGTAGCCGTTCGAGCCACCCGAGGCAAACGCGTCACCGAGCCAGAAACCGCGCTGCACGGCGATGCCGTTGGCGATGTCCGAGAACGTGGCCGTGCCCTTGTCGGCAGCGACCACCAGGTACGGATCGGCTTCATCGAAGCAGACGGTGTCGACCGGCGGCACGATATTGCCCAGCGAACGGTTGTCCGTCACTTCCAGCAGGCTGGAAATGAACAGGCGGTACACGGCTTCGCCTTCGGCCGCGATGGTTTCGCGCACGGCGTCCTTCGGCATCATCTTGCAGACAAAACCGCCTTTCGCGCCAGCTGGCACGATGACGGCATTTTTGACCATCTGCGCCTTCACCAGGCCCAGCACTTCGGTGCGGTAGTCTTCCATGCGGTCGGACCAGCGCAAGCCGCCACGGGCGACAGGGCCGCCGCGCAGGTGCACGCCTTCGAAGCGGCGCGAGAAGACGAAAATCTCACGGTAAGGACGCGGTTCCGGCACCAGCGCCAGGCTGCTGGTGTCGAACTTGAAGATGATCTTGTCGCCTTGTTGATTGTTCTGGAAGTAGCTGGTGCGCAGGGTGGCGGCCATCAGGTCGGCCAGCGCACCGAGGATTTCCTCGGTATCGGCGTGATTCACCGATGGCAGGCCGGCCTTGATGGTGGCGATCGCCTCCAGGGCGGCCGCGTGCTGCGCGTCGGACAGCGAAGGATCGAAGCGCTGCAGGAAGGCGTCGACCAGGGCTTTCACGTGAGCCGGCTGCTTGCGCAGGCTTTCGGCAATGTAGCGCACCGAGAAGCGGCTGCCCGTCTGGCGCCAGTAGCTGGTGTAGGCGCGCACCAGTTGCACTTCGCGCGTCGACAGGCCGCCTTCGATGACCAGGCCATTCAGGCGGCCATCTTCCGCTTCATCGTTGAACAGGGCGGCAAACAGTTCCTGCGCCACGGCGACGACCGATGGCTGCGCCAGTTTCGCCGCGCTGGCGGCATCGACCGTCAGGCTGGTGACGAAATAGCGCGTGCCGTCCGGAGGCGAAATCGAGAAGGCCTGCTCGCGGTCGATCGCCACGCCCGCGTTATGCAGGGCCGGCAGGATGGCCGACAGCGGCGGCACCTTGTTGGCCGAATGCAGGCGGATGGTGGTGACGGCACCCGTCTCGATGCGCACGGCCACCTGCGATGGATCGGTGTTGCGCAGGATGGTGTCGAGGTCGCGGAAGGCGACGGCCGGCGCGGTGGCGGCCACGTAATCGAGCGGCAAGGTGGCGCACAGCTTGCGCAGGCTGGTGCGCAGGGCCACGTCGGGCACGGCGTCGGCCACGGCGGCAAAGCCGTTATGCCAGCCATCGAGCACGCCCAGCAGCGGCTGTTCGATATCCGTTTCCAGGTCCAGCGGGTAACGGGCGGCATGCGCGATCAGGTAGACGCGCGCCAGGGGACCGTCGGCCACCAGGGTTTGCGTGCTCACGTGCGTGGCGCCGGAACTGGCTTGCAGGGCTTTTGCCAGGCTCGATGCCACGCTGGCGCTGTAGCGCTCGCGCGGCAGGTAGACCAGCACGTTCAGGTGGCGCGCATACACGTCGCGGCGCGCAAAGACCTTGGTGCGCGGCTGCTTGTACAGCGAGACGACGGCGCCGCACACTTGCGCCAGCCAGTCGAGGTCCGCTTCCAGCGCTTCGGTGCGCGGCAAGGACTCAAGGATTTCGCGGAATTTCTCGGCGCGGAAGCCTTGCTGGCGCACGCCGGCCAGGCTCAATACCTTGGCCACGCGGCCGCGCGCAAACGGCAGCGCCGCCAGCGGGGTGGAGTTGCCGGCACGGGTAAACAGGCCGACAAAGCAATGCTCGCCCAGGATCGCGCCTTGCGCATCCATGTCGCGCACGCCGATGAAATCGAGCTGCTGGTCGCGGTGCAACGTGCCTGCCACGTCGGCCTTGACGATGGACAGCGCCGAGTCGCGCTTGGCCAGGGTGTCGAAATCACCGGGAATATTCGCCAGGCAGGTGCCGTAGACCGGGTGCGCCGTATCCTGCAGCACGCCGACGCGGCTCGGGATGTCGCGTTCGAGTTCGCGCACGCCCGGCTTGACGCGGTAATAGGCGTAGCCGAACACTTCAAAGCCGCCGTTGCGGGCCCATTCCAGGAAGGCGGCCACTTCCGCGCCTTCTTCGCCATGCTGGGCGGCAGCCACGGCGACAGCGGCCAGGCGCTCGCCCATGGCGGCGGCATCGCGGCGCACGACAGAGGCGTCACGCGCGACCATCTCCAGGGCGGCGACCAGCGCGGCCAGGGCTTCCGGCGCCAGCTCTTCGTCGAGCAGTACCAGCACATACGATTCGAGCGGGTCGCCCGGCTGGCGTACCGCTTCGACGCTGCCGTCAGCGGCGCGGCGCACGGGCAACACGGTGTTCATCACGCCGCGCACGGCCAGGTGCTGGCGGCGCATGGCCATGACGATGGAGTCGACCAGGTAAGGCATGTCTTCGTTCAGGATCAGCAAGGCGCTCGCCATGCCGCCACGGCCATCGGCATAACGCAGGGTGGCGATCTGGCAGCCGCTGCCGGTGCGCTTGGCCGCTTGCGTGAAACCGTCGACCAGCACGGGCGCCAGGCTGTCGGGCGCGATGTCGGCCAGGTCTTCGGCGTCGAGCGAGTCCAGCCATGCCTGCACCAGTTGTACGACAGGCGCTGCCGCCTTGTTCGCATTGCCAGCCGCGTTAATCAGCTCCAGCGTTTGTGTGCGCAAATCTTGTGGCGTGTGATTCATCTTGCATCTCCATTACGGTAATGTGAATGTCCAACGCTGTCGTTCGGGCTTGTGGCTGGGCGGCAGCGGTGTCAAGAGACGGGGGTCGCCCGTCCAATTCTGTCTGTGCTACGGATAGTCTGTCTCGGATTTTTTCTGTGTTTTTTCTATCGCCTACAAGTCGTACAATCCAGGTAAGTTGAGGATGATTGTCAATTCTTCAAGCGCCGCATGTACTTCCAGCGCCAGTTGCGGGTCGGCCAGGTCGGCCGGCTCCAGATGGTCGCGGTAGTGCTTCTCCACCCACTGTACCAGCCGATGGTACAGCGTTTCCGTCATGATCACGCCCTGGTGCATGGCGCGCGCTTCGGTTTGCGTCAGCGCCACGCGCAAACGCAGGCAGGCAGGCCCGCCGCCGTTGCGCATGCTCTGGCGCAGGTCGAAATGAATCAGTTCGTCGATGGGTCCACCGCTGGCCACCAGGCCTTCCAGATAGCGCGACACGGCGCGGTTTTCCTGGCACTCCTGCGGTATCACCAGCGCCATCTTGCCGCCCTCTTTCGTCAGCAACTGGCTGTTGAACAGATAGCTGGTCACCGCATCCTGGATCGGCACCTGGCCCGTGTCCACGCGCAGTGCGTGCAGTTGCGCACCCGTGGCGGCGACGGCGCGATGCAGCTGCGACAGGCTTTCCCCTTCATCGGCAAATGCCTGCTCGTGATAGAACAGCACATTGCCATTGCCTACGGCGATGACGTCGTTATGGAACACGCCCTGGTCGATCACGTCCGGGTTCTGCTGCACGTACACGGTGCGTTTGGCGTCCAGGCCATGCAATCGCGCCACGGCTTGCGACGCTTCCAGGGTCTGGCGCGCCGGGTAGCGCTTCGGCGACGGCGCGGAAGGATCGAACTCCACCCGGCCATACACGAACAATTCAACGGATGGCGCGCCGTGGCTGGCGCCCAGACGCGTGTGGTTGGCCGCGCCTTCGTCGCCAAAAGCGGGCGTGGACGGCAGCGCGTCATGCACGGCGAAGTGCTGGTCGTCGCTGAAGATGGCGCGCAGGCTGCGCGCCGACTGCGCGTGCTCAAAGGCCCGATGCAGCTTGTTATTCAGGTTGGCGGCCGTGAAATGCACGCGGCCGTCCTGCGTATCGGCCGACGGGCTGACCGTGGCGGCATTCGCCGTCCACATGGGCGAGGCGGAATAGGCGCAGGCCAGAATCACAGGGGATTCCTTGTAGGCGCGCGCCAGCACCTCGGCATCCGTGCCCGTGAAACCGATGGAGCGCAGCAGGCGGAAATTGGGCCGGTCTTGCGGCGGCAGCAACGCTTGCGCAAAGCCGCGCGCGGCCAGCGCACGCATCTTGGCCAGGCCCTGCAAGGCGGCCTGCTTCGGATTCGAAGCGCTTTTCACATTGCTGAACGAGGCCACGTTGCCGAACGACAGTCCGGCATAGTTATGCGATGGCCCGACCAGGCCGTCAAAATTGTATTCGCGCGTGCTGTGCATGGGATTTCCTTAAAAATTCAGGCCGGGCGACAGCTTGGCCGGCATTTCCAGCGCGCTGTTTTCGATCGAGGCGACCGGGTAGGCGCAGTAATCGGCCGCGTAATAGGCGCTCGGACGGTGGTTGCCCGACTTGCCGATGCCGCCGAACGGCGCCGTGCTGGCCGCGCCCGTGGTCGGGCGGTTCCAGTTGATGATGCCGGCGCGCGCACGCGTTTGAAACAGCTGCCACAGCGCCGCATCGTCGGACAGGAGCGCGGCGGCCAGGCCGAATTCGGTGGCGTTGGCAACCTTCAGGGCCGCATCGAAATCGGCCACGCGGATCACCTGCAGCAGCGGGCCGAACCATTCCTCGTCGGGGATGCCGGTAGCAGCGGTGACATCGACGATGCCGGCCGTGACAAAGCCCGCCTCGGGATTCAATTGGCGCATCTGCAGCAGGGTGGTACCACCCTTGGCCACCATGTCCGCCTGCGCCTGCACCAGGCGCGCGGCCACGGCAGCCGACACTACTGGGCCCATGAAAGGCTGCGGCTGCGCGTCGGACGCGCCGATGCCCAGTTTCGCCGCCACTTCCACCAGGCGCGCCACGAAGGCAGACCCCGCTGCGCTATCTTGCACTACCAGGCGGCGCGCGCAGGTGCAGCGCTGGCCGGCCGACACAAAAGCGGAGAAGATCGCGTGGTGCACGGCCGCGTCCACGTCCTGCACATCCCACACGACCAGGGCGTTGTTGCCGCCCATTTCCAGCGCCAGCATCTTGCCCGGCTGGCCGCCGAACTGGCGGTGCAGGCTGATACCCGTCTGGCACGAACCCGTAAACAGCACGCCGTCGAGGTGCGCATTGGCACCCAGCGCCACGCCCGTGTCGCGCCCGCCGTTGACGAGGTTGACGACGCCATTGGGCAAGCCGGCCTGCTGCCACAGCTGCACGGTTTTCACGGCCGTGCGCGGCGCATATTCGCTGGGCTTGAAGACGATGGTGTTACCGGCGATCAGGGCCGGCACGATGTGGCCGTTGGGCAGGTGGCCGGGGAAATTGTAGGGGCCGAAGACGCCGAACACGCCATGCGGACGGTGGCGCAGCACGGCGTCGCCATCGGCGATCTTGCTTTGCGTGATGCCCGTGCGCGCGTGGTAGGACTGCACCGAGATATCGATCTTGTTGGCCATGGTGGCCACTTCCGTGCGCGACTCCCACAAGGGCTTGCCCACTTCTTCCGAGATCAGGAGCGCCAGCGCTTCCGCATGCTCCTTGAGCAGTTCGCGAAAGCGCACGCAGATGGCGATGCGTTCCTCGACGGGCGTATCGGCCCATGCTTCGAACGCCGCGCGGGCGGCCTGGCAAGCCTGTTCGACTTCGCGCTCCGTCGCTTCCAGGCTGGCCCAGGTTTGCTTGCCGTTCGATGGGTCGATGGTGACCAGTTCACGGCCCGTGCCCGGCAGCCAGGCGCCGTTGATGAAGTTCGATGCTGCGGTAGACGAATGAAATACGTTAGACATGGGGATGCTTCCTCGGGTTGAGTGACAAGGTGCGCACGGTATCGCCGTGATGGCAGCGCAGCAAATGCAGTTCAGCGTCATCGAGCGCGATCTTGCCGCCGTGCGGATTGGCGCTGGTGACGATCATGCGGAAATCTTTCAGGTCGGTGTTCGACACCAGGTAAGGCTCGGCCTGGACGGCGTCGCCGCCCACTTCCGGCGCAGCGTCGGCGTCCAGCACGGCCGGCATGCTGTCGCGCATGGCGCGCAACTCGGACACGCGCGCCTGCAGCACGGGACCGGCGTCGAAAATGTCGACATAGCCTTCGAAGTGCAAGCCTTCCTGTTCCAGCAGGCGGCGCGCGGGCGCCGTGCTCAGATGCACCTTGCCGATGACTTCCTGCGCTTCGTCGGGCAGGTAGGCCACGTACATGGGCTGGCGCGGCATCAGTTCGGCGATGAACGATTTTTTACCGAGGCTCGTCAAGTCGTCGACGTGGTGGAAATCCATCTTGAAGAAGTGGCGGCCCAGGCCTTCATAGAACGGCGAGCTGCCGTCCGGCGCCTGGTAGCCGCGCATTTCGGCGATCAGCTTTTCCGTGAACAGGTGCGGGAACTGGGCGATGAACAGGAAGCGGCTTTTCGACAGCAGCTTGCCGTTGTTGCCGCTGCGGTAATCGGGGTGCAAAAACAGCGAACACAGTTCCGTGCTGCCCGTCAGGTCGTTCGACAGGTACAGGGTTTCCATGCGCGTAAACACGTCGAGCTCGCGGCTGGAATGGACCAGAGTGCCGATACGGTAGTTATAGAACGGTTCTTCCAGGCCCACGGCGCCCTTGATGGCGCACACCCCGGCCAGGCGGCCCGTGTCGGTATCCTCCATGACGAACATGTAGTCGCGCTTTTCGGGCGCGATGGTTTCGGCGAACGAGGCGCAGGCGATGGCCAGGCGGTCGCCCAGCATTTTCATGTCCGGCTTGAGGGTGGTCATGCCGGTGCCGACCTGGCTGGCCAAGCCGTACAGGGCGTCCAGGTCAGAAGCGTTGATGGCGCGTACTACTAGCATAATGTTCTCTCGGTTAGATGCGCACGCAAATGACGCTGTCGCCTTCGGCCACGGCCAGCGCTTCGAGCAGCTCGGGCGGCAAGCCGACGGTGTCCTGCGCTTCGAGCGCATCGCAGGTGAAGGTGACGGCGCGGAAGTTGCGCTCCGCGCCCGAAGCGACCGCGTAATGCACTTTCAGGCCCGTGCGGCTGGGAGTGACGCCGGCGACGACGCGGCGCGTGAGCGAACCCGTAAACGAGCGCAGCGCATGCTTGTGCGCCTGCAAAATGGGGCCGCCATCGAAGATGTCGATGTAATCGTCCGCTTCAAAGCCTTCTTCCGTCAGCAAATTGAACGCCAGTTCGCCGCTCGGGTGGATCTGGCCCATGGCCGCCTGCGCGTCGCCCGGCAGCAGCGGCACGTACACGGGGTAGTGCGGCATCAGTTCGACGATCAGGGTGCGGTTGCGCGCGCCGCCGATGACTTTTTCGGCATCGAGGAAATCCATCTGGAAGAACTTGCGGCCCAGCGCATCCCAGAACGGCGACTGGCCGTTGGCGTCCGTGATGCCGGCCAGCGGCACGAAGAAACGGTCGCCGAAACGGTGCGGTGCCAGTACGGCAAACAGCAGCCGCGCGCGCGACAGCAGGGCCGCTTCCAGGCCCGCCTGCTCCATGTTGCGCACGTAAAAGCCGGACAGCTGCGAATACGCCGTCAGCTCCGAACACAGGGTCAGCGCATGCACGCTGTGGCTGATGTTCAGGTCGCGCGAGACTTGCTGGATGACGTCGTTGCGAAAGGAAAAATAGGTGCCGTTCGATCCGGCCGAGGCGAAGATGGCGGCCGTACCAAAGATGCTCTTGTCGAGCAGGGATTCAAGCACGAAGAGATACGACTCTTCGCTGGGGATGTCGACATGGGCGGCAAACGAGGCGATGGAGCGCTCGACGGAGGCGGCGATTTTTTCGCGCGTCCTCGGCAGGGTATGGACACCCGGCATGGTTACCGCGGCCAACGCTTCGAGGGCGGCGATATCCGCAATTTCTACCGGACGGACAACATACATGGGTACTCCTTCAATGCTGACGATACTTGGGCTGAATACCCGGGTAGAACCAAGCCGGCCCGCAGCAAAGCGGCGGGCCGGTGATCAAACAGGGAGCGAGGCTAGCCTCAGGCTTTCAGCATGCCGTCGATGGCGACGCGCAGCAGACGGCCCGCTTCGGCGATCTGTTCGTCCGAGACGATCAGGGCCGGCGCCAGGCGCACCACGTCCATGCCGGCGATCAGCACCATCAAGCCTTGCGCTTCTGCCGCCTTCTGGATGTCTTTCGCGCGGCCCTTCCAGGCATCGCTGACTACCAGGCCCAGCAGCAAACCGCTGCCGCGCACGACGGAGAACACTTGCGGGTAATCCGTGATCAAGCCTTGCAGCATGGCGATGGTGCTGACGCTCGCTTCTTTCACACGCGCCAGGAACGCTGGCGTGTTGATGGTTTCCAGTACGCTCAAGGCCACGGTAGCGGCCAGCGGGTTGCCGCCGTAGGTGGTGCCGTGGGTACCGACGGACAGGGTTTGCGCCAGTTCATGCGTGGTCAGCATGGCGCCGATCGGGTAGCCGTTGCCCAGGGCCTTGGCTGCCGTCAGGACGTCCGGTGTGACGCCGTAGCCCATGTAGGCAAACAACGCGCCAGTGCGGCCCATGCCGCTCTGGACTTCGTCGAAAATCAGCAGGGCGCCCGTCTTGTCGCACAGGGCGCGCAGCTCTTTGAGGAATTCAGGATTGCCCGGCACCACGCCGCCTTCGCCTTGTACCGGCTCGACGATCACGGCGCACACGTCATCGCCGATGGCGGCGCGCGCCGCTTCGATGTCGTTGTAGGCGATGTGGTCGATCGACGGTGGCAGCGGCTCGAAGCCTTCCGTATACTTGGCCTGGCCGCCGACGGAGACCGTGAACAGGGTGCGGCCGTGGAAGGAGCTCAAGCACGAAATGATGCGCGACTTGTGCGCGCCGAATTTGGTGTGCGCGTACTTGCGCGCCAGTTTCAGGGCCGCTTCGTTGGCTTCCGCGCCCGAGTTGCAGAAGAAAGCGCGGTCAGCGAAAGTCGCTTCCGTCAGCGCCAGCGCCAGGCGCAGCACCGGCTCGTTGGTGTAGCCGTTGCCCAAATGCCACAAATTATTGATTTGCTTGGTCAGCACGTCGACCAGCACAGGATGGCAGTGGCCCAGGCTGTTGACGGCGATGCCGGAGGTGAAATCGAGGTAATGCTTGCCGGTCTGGTCCCACAGATCCAGTCCGGAACCGCGCACGGGTACCATCGCTGCAGGGGCGTAGGTAGGAACGAGGACCTGGTCAAAGGTATCCCGGGTGACTGGACGAGCCGTTACGGTCGAATCAAGCTTGGCATTCATAGCATTTCCCCATCAATATGTTAGGTACTCCGCAGCTACGACAGCTACGTGTGTACTGCATTATAAAAAGCGGGATGCTAAAACTCTTTTGAATCTGCGACAAGGATTTTCACAATTCATCACAGCCGGACTTGCCTTGATCAAGCCGGGGGCATGAGCTTTCTTTGCCGCTCTTCGCGCGGGGTATTGCCAAACAGGGTGCCAAACGCCGTGGAAAAGTGCGAACCGGAGGAAAAGCCGCACATCAGGCCTACTTGCACGATGGAATAATGTGTATCGAGCAATAGTTGCCGCGAGCGCTGCAGGCGCAGCTCCAGGTAGTAGCGCGACGGCAAGCTGCCCAGGTATTGCTTGAACAGCCGTTCCAGCTGGCGCCGCGACAGGCCCACCAGGCTGGCGATGTCATCGGTCGACAGCGGCTCCTCGATATTGGCTTCCATCAAGGTGACCGCTTCGGACAATTTCGGCTGCAGCACGCCGAAACGCGCCTGCAAGGCCACGCGCTGGCGTTCTTCCTTGCCGCGCACCTTGTCCACGCACAACGCTTCCTTGACGAGCGCCTGCACGTCGGCGCCAAAGATGGTCTCGATCAGGGTCAGCGAAAAATCGATGCTGGCCGCGCCGCCGCAGCAGGTAATGTGGGGGCCGTCGATGTCGAACAGGTGCGGCGTCAGGATGGCCCGTTCGGCCTTCGCTTCCGCATCGGCGTACAGGGCCCACGGCAAGGCGATGCGCACGCCATCCATGACGCCCGCGTCGGCCAGCCACAGCACGGCCGCGCCCACGCCGCCCCAGAATGGCGCCGAACGGCAGCGTTCGATCACGGCCCGGCACAGCTCGGCGCGCAGCGGCGCCTGCGTTTCATCGGCCACCAGCAGCGCGATATGCCAGTTGCCGCCCTGCTGGGCCACTTGCTCGGGCGTGCGCACGTCCAGTTGCAGCGCGTCCGGCCCCAGCGCCCGCGCGCACAGGCGCAGCGGTTGCACCAGGCCCGCCCAGGTAATCGACTCGGCATCGCCGGCATGGACCAACAGCAGGCGCAGCGGTTTGTCGAGGCCGATACGGGAAAGATTAGCGAAAGACATCGGCGGGGCGGACCAGGGGCAAGGGCTGAGTTGCCCACATGATACCGGAGTTCCGCCCCATCGAACCCTTCACGCAATAACGCCGCTGCCCCGGCGGAAAAAAGCGGGATGGAAGGATATAATCACACCCCATGGGTGAACGATATTTAAAAAGTATCCGGCTGCTGGCCGAATGCATGCAAGGCTTCGAGCGGTTTTCAGGCGACTTCGTGCGCCAGTACGGCTTGACGCATGCGCAATTCGACATCATTGCCACGCTCGGCAACACCTGCGGCATGTCCTACAAGGAGCTGGGCCAGAAAACCCTGATTACCAAGGGCACCTTGACGGGCGTGGTGGACCGGCTGGAGCAAAAGGGGCTGGTGGTACGCGAACGTTGCAACAAAGACAAGCGCTCCTACTTCGTGCGCTTGAGCTGCGAGGGTGAACAGGTGTTCCATGACGTGTTCCCCAAGCTGACAAAGCAGGGACAGCGCTTGTTTGACGGCTATACCGAAGACGATTTCATGCGCTTGGAAACCACCCTGGCCAGCCTGAAACACGCCATCGCCAACGGCCACAGTTGATCATTCACCAAGCACAGACATTCAAACAAGACAAAGGAAACCAAGTTGAAAACCACACTGCTCGACGGCAAAAAGCCCGCTCATTTCGATAAACACATCATCGGCAACCTGCTGCTCAACGCCAGCACGCCGGAACTGGTACGCCAGGAAAAACTGATCATCGGCGTGCGCAACGAAGACGGCGAAATCTACCGCCTGATCGGCGCCACCAAGCACAACAGCTTCATGAACGCCGTCGAGGAACTCTTCGACCTGGGCTTGACGGATGAGCTGGAAGACAGCGACGAGTTGGTTGAAGGCTGTGACGCCATCTTCAGCGAATCGCTGTAGTCGCGCTGTCGTTAGAAAAAAGGCATGCCACCTGCATAGGGGCATGCCTTTTTTCGTTTCCGGGGCATTTGCTTGCCTTTTGCCAAGCTGTTTGCGAAAAGATCACAGTTAAAAAGTTCCGTACGGAAATATTGCGAGTATAATTTTTTCAATGAACAGACTCGACGCCTTTAAAAGCATCGCCGCACAAGCCGCTCGTGGCGAGCTGACCTTTCCTGCCAATGTGAACGCTTCGCTCAAGCTGCAAGAGGCGCTGGCCGATCCCGACTGCCATATCGAGGCCGCTGCCAAGCTGGTGCAAGCCGACCCGCTGCTGGCCGCGCGCACGGTGGCCATCGCCAATTCGGTGGCGTTCAACCGTTCCGGCAACGAAATCACCAGCGTGCGCAATGCCGTACAGCGGCTCGGCGTGCGTACCCTGCAGTCGGTGGTAGCGTCGCTGATCGTGCGCCAGCTGGGCAGCACCATTACCGATCCCGTGCTGCAGGCGAAGGCCAAGCAGCTGTGGGAACATACGGCCCACGTGGCGGCCCTGTCGCAGGTACTGGCTCGCCGCGTCACCAGGGTGGACCCCGATACGGCCCTGTTTGCCGGCATCATGCATGAAGTGGGCGGCTTTTATCTGCTGTCACGCGCAGCCGAATTCCCCGGCATCCTCGACGGCGAACCGGAGGACTGGGTCGAACATGGCGAACAAGCGATCGGCCATGGCGTATTGACCAAACTGAAGGTGCCGGAAGCGGTGATGGGCGCCATCGCTGCGCTGTGGGAAGGCTTGCGCGCCATCCCGCCCGAATCGCTGGGCGACACCTTGCTGCTGGCGAATGACCTGGCGCCGGTCTCGTCCCCCCTCAACGAAAGCCCGGCCGCCATCGCCGTGCGCGCCGCCCGCGCCGCCGGCAGCATCGATTGCGTGATCGGCGATGCGACCCTGTCGAGCATCATGGAAGAATCGGACGATGAAGTGCAGTCGCTGCTGAAGGTGCTCGTGCATTAATCCTGTTTTACCGGCACCGGCGGCATGATCGGCACGCCTGGCGCCGGCTTCGGCACGTCGACGATCAGCACATGCTTGTCCATGGCCTGCGTTCCCTGCTTCTGCTGGGCGACTTGCGTGGCGACCGCCCGGGTACTCAAGAGTGGCTTCGGATGGCGTGGCATGAACATGGCGTACCTGCTGGCAGTGGGAGACGCCGCATCTGTGCGGCGACGCTCCAATTATCAAGCTCCAGACAAAAAAAACCCGCTCGAAAGCGGGTAAAGTCCAAAGCTAGGGATGTCCTGAAAGAGACAGCCCTATCTTATGCGTGCCGCCGTGCCGGCTCCGTGCGCTGGCACACGTAGTGCGTACATTATCCCGGCAGCAGTTGCACGTCCGTTTCCTGCCAGGCGCGCAGCTGCCGCACACGGGCAAACCACGCCTCGATATGCTGGTACTGCGCCAGCGGCAGCCGCACGGCGTCGCGGTACATCAGCGGCGCGGCCACGGCGAAATCGGCCAGGGTCAAGGCATCGCCGCAAAGCCAGTCGCGCTGCGCCAGATGCGCGTCCAGCACCACGGCGCACGCATGCAGATCGCGCTCGCCGCGCGCCTCTTCCAGCGGGTCCGCCGGACCATTGCCCGTCATGCCCTTCCAGGCGCGTTCCCAGGCCAGCACGCTGATGGCCGGCGCGAAATGCTGCGCGGCCCAGAACAGCCAGCGGTTGACGTCGGCGCGCGCTTGCGGCGCCTGTGGATAAATCGTCTGGCCCGGCACCTGCTCGGCCAGGTATTGCATGATGGCGCACGATTCCCACAGCAGGAAATCGCCATCGGCCAGCACGGGCACCTTGCCGTTCGGGTTCAGTTCGGCCAGGCGGCGGCGGTCGTCCGCATTCATCAGGTCGACTTCGGCCAGTTCCAGAGGCAGGCCGAGGTGGATCGCCGTCATCAGGGCACGGCGGGCATTCGAAGACATGGGGTGGTGGTACAGGCGCATGGTGCGTAACTCCGGTGAGTGAGGAAGCCACCATCGTAGAACCAGTCACTGACAGTTTTTGTCAGGAGCGCATCTCACGATTCCGGATCAATCTCATGCGCCTTGCGCCAGGTATCCAACAGCACATGGCGCCGCGTGGGATAGCGCTCCTCGTGCCGCTGCACGTCGGCGATGCGGTCGATGCGGAAATGCCGGTAATCGCCGCGCAGCTCGCACCAGGCGGCCAGCAGGCGCTTGCCTTCAAAAAAGGCCAGGGCAAACGGCCACACCGTGCGCGAGGTGGCGCTGCCATGCTCATCCTGATAGGCCAGCGTGAGCTTCTGTTCGTAGCGGATGGCCTCGCGCACCGGCTGCACGTAGCGGTCGGCCGGCTGCGTGCCATCGGCGGGACTGCCCAGCGGCACCCACAAGCTGGTCTCGGCCATGCTGTCGCGCAGGTCGCGCGGCGAAGCGGCCGCGATCTTCGCCAGGGCATTGCTGGCCGCCTGCGCCAGGCCCGCATCGCCCTGCCGGCGCACCCAGCGCGCGCCCAGCACCAGCGCTTCCAGTTCATCGGGTCCGAACATCAGCGGCGGCAGAAAGGCGCCGCGGCGCAGCACATAGCCGATGCCGGCCTCACCCTGCAGGGGCGCGCCCAGTTCGGCCAGGGTCTGGATGTCGCGGTAAATCGTGCGCTCCGATACCCCCAGTTGCTGCGCCAGCTGGGCCGCCGTGACGGGCACGCGTTTGGCGCGCATGGCGTCCATCAGCAGGAACAAACGGCCGCTGCGGCTCATGGACAAGCCTGCAAAGCCTGGTCGCCCATCACCAGGGCAGACAGGGCCGGCACGTACAGATAGCCGTCGGGCGCCAGGCGCGCCGCGCGCGTCCCCTCCTGCACGCCGGCGATGCCGTAGCAGCGCTGCAGCCGTGCCGCCCCCGGCCACCAGTAGACGGCCGCCTCCTGGTCGGGAAAGCGCTGGCGCACGCCATCGGCCTGCGCCGCCACCTGTCGGAAATCGCGGTAGAAGGCGGGGGCGATGCCCAGCTCCGCGGCAAACGCCGCTTCCAGCGCCGCCACCTGCGCCAGTTGCACGGCCAGCGCCGCAGTGTCACGCTCCAGCTCATCGGCCGGTACGCCCGCCTCGATCAGGCTGCGGCGCATGTGCTGCGGGCCTTCCTGCGCGCGCAGAAAGGCCGACTCCTGCAGTGCCAGCACGGCGGTGTCTGGAATGCTTGTATGTTGCGCGGCCGGGAAAACGTACAGGGCACAGCTGCCGGCACACACGGTATCGATGGCGAGGCGCCATTGCCGCTGGCGCAGGTAGCGCCCCAGCAGCATGGCCGCCTGCGGGTCGCCGCCTGCGCTATTGATGCGCAGCACGGTGGTCGCTGGCGTGGCCAGCTGCCGCAGCTGGTCCACGTCGCCCTCGGCGATGGCACCGCGCAGGGCGATGGTATCGCCGCCTACGCGACGCAATTCCGCGGCACTGCCCAGCGTGCCGATGCCCGCCATGAGGCCCATCACGATCAAACGCTTCATCGTCATCCGTTACAAAAAAAAACGACCACCGCGCGGGTGATCGTTCTTGAATTCGTCATGCAACAAACTGCGCTTACACCACGGTGCGCTTACACCACGGCGCCGTCGGTTTCGTCTTTTTCCTTGACCGGCTTGATCAAGTCTTCGCGCTTGACGCCCAGCCACATGGCGATCGAGGCCGCGACGAACACGGACGAGTAAATACCGAAGCAGATACCGATGGTCAGCGCGAGTGCGAAGTGGTGCAGGGTCTGGCCGCCGAAGACCAGCATCGACAGCACCATCATCTGGGTCGAACCGTGGGTGATGATGGTACGCGAAATGGTGCTGGTGATCGCGCTGTCGATCACTTCATGCACGGAAGCCTTGCGCTGCTTGCGGAAGTTTTCGCGGATACGGTCAAAGATCACCACCGATTCGTTGACCGAGTAACCGAGCACCGCCAGGATCGCCGCCAGCACCGTCAGCGAGAATTCCCACTGGAAGAAGGCAAAGAAGCCCAGGATGATGACCACGTCATGCAAGTTGGCGATAATGGCCGACACGGCGTATTTCCACTCGAAGCGCACGGCCAGGTAAGCCATCACGCCCAGGATCACCACCACCAGCGCGTTCAGACCGTTCTGCGTCAGTTCCTCGCCCACTTGCGGGCCGACGAATTCAACCTTTTGCAGCACAAGCGCTTCGTTGCCGGCAGCGTCCAGGCAGGCAGTCTTGATGACGTGCTCGCCCTTGTCGGTGACGGTATCGATGCCCTTGGTCGTGCCTTGCTCGGCCTTGCACAGCGTTTCAAACACGCGCTGCGAGGTGTTCGCGGCAGTCACGCCCTTTTCCACCGGCAGGCGGATCATCACGTCGCGCGCCGTATCGAAGCTGGTCACGCCCGGCTCTTCATAGCCGAGGCCGATCAGGGTGCCGCGTATGCCCTCAAGGTTGGCCGCTTTCGGGTATTTGACCTCCATCACGGTACCGCCCTTGAATTCCACGGACAGGTGCAAGCCCTTGTGGAACAGGAAGAAGACGGCGGCAAGGAAGGTCACGGCCGAAATCACGTTGAAAATCAACGCATGGCGCATGAAGGGAATATCTTTTTTGATCCGGAAAAATTCCATGAAATCCTCTGAGTTCTATTCTGTGCGTCCGGCGGCTGTGCCACCGGACGCGATCGCTGTTGTCGCTATTGGGTGAGTACGGGCCGCCGCTTATTTGCTCGTGCCCGGCACCCACACCGTGCCGATCGACAAAGTCGTCAGCTTTTTCTTGCGGCCATACCAGAGGTTGACCACGCCACGCGAGACGAAGACGGAGGAGAACATCGAGGTCAGGATGCCCAGGCAATGCACGACGGCAAAGCCGCGCACGGGACCGCTGCCGAAGGCCAGCAGCGCCAGGCCGACGATCAGGGTGGTCACGTTCGAATCGAGAATCGTGGCCCAGGCGCGGTCGAAGCCGGCCGCGATCGCCGCTTGCGGTGTATTGCCGGCGCGCAACTCTTCGCGGATACGTTCATTGATCAGCACGTTGGCGTCAATCGCCATGCCCAGCGCCAGCGCGATCGCGGCGATACCGGGCAAGGTCAAGGTCACCTGGATCATCGACAGCAAGCCGACCAGCAACAGCAGGTTGGTGGCCAGGGCCAGCACGCTGAAGGCGCCGAACAGCATGTAGTAGGCGATCATGAAGATGGCGATGGCGATGAAGCCATACAGGGTCGAATGGAAGCCCTTGGCGATGTTTTCCGCGCCCAGCTGCGGTCCGATCGTGCGTTCCTCGATGACGGTCATCGGTGCCGACAGGGCGCCCGAGCGCAACAGCAAGGCCAGTTCATTCGCGTTTTCCGCGCCGCCCATGCCCGTGATCTGGAAGCGCGAGCCGAGTTCCTGCTGAATGGTCGCCACCGACAGCACTTCCGGCTTGCCCTTTTCAAACAGCACGATGGCCATGCGCTTGCCGACGCGCTCACGCGTCGCTTCGCGCATCTTGCGTCCGCCGTCGCCGTTCAGGTCGATCGACACGGCCGCTTGCTGGTTCTGGTCGAAGCTGGCCGTGGCGCTGGAGATATAGTCGCCCGTCAGGATCACGTCTTTCGACAGGACGACAGGCACGCCCTTGCCAACCGTAAACAGTTCCGAGTTGAACGGAATGGCGCTCGACAGTTCCGTGCCAGGCACGATGCCTTCGTCGACCAGGCGCACTTCCAGCGTCGCCGTGCGGCCGATGATGGCTTTCGCGCGGGCCACGTCCTGCACGCCCGGCAGTTGCACCACGATACGGTCAGAACCTTGCTGCTGGATCAGCGGCTCGGCCACGCCCAGCTCGTTGACGCGCTTGGACAGGGTGGAGATATTCTGTTTCACGCCTTCGTCGATGGTCGCTTTCAGGGCCGCCGGCTTCAGGGTGATGTTCAGTTTCAAATCGCTGCCTTCGCCCGCATCGGCGAAAGCCAGTTCCGTCATCTGGTCGGACAGCACATTTTTGGCTTTCAGGCGCGTATCGGCGTCGCGGAAGTTGATCTGCACGCTGTCGCCCACGCGCTCGATGCCGGCGTGGCGGATATTTTTGTCGCGCAACACGCTACGCGCGGCGGACTGGACGCCCTGGATTTTCTTGTTCAGTACGGCTTTCGCATCGACCTGCATCAGGAAGTGCACGCCGCCGCGCAAGTCCAGGCCCAGGAACATGGGCAAGGCATGCAATTTTTGCATCCACAATGGGGTATTGGCTTGCAGATTGACCGTCACGATATACGCAGGGTCGCTGGCATCCGTATTCAGGTCCTTTTCCAGCACCAGTTTTGCCTTGAACTGGGTATCGGGATCGGCGAAACGCACGCGCACGGAGGCGAGGTTGCCAGCGCCATCCATGGTGACACCTTCCGACTTGACGTTTTCTTTCGTCAATATTTGCTCGACTTGCGTCATCAGCTCGCCCGTCACTTTGACGGTCGACTTGCCGCTGGTTACTTGCAGCGCCGGTGATTCACCGAAATAATTGGGCGCCGTATAGAGTGCGCCCAGCAATAAGGCGACGACGATGATGATGTATTTCCAGGCAGGATAGCGATTCATATTGATTCAGCGTTCAGTGTTGAGCGTCGGAGGCGTCGCGAGGGGCGGCGGGTAGCCGCCCCGGTCATCATTGACTAGGCAATGACAGCGAGGAATTACAGCGCCTTCAGGGTGCCTTTAGGCAGCAGGGTGGTGATGGCGCTCTTTTGCACCGTGATTTCGGTGCCGGTCGCCACTTCGATGGTGACGTAAGCGTCCACTACCTTGACAACACGGCCCAGCATGCCGCCAGCGGTGACGACTTCGTCACCCTTGGCCAGCGCATCCATCATCGCCCGTTGTTCTTTGGCGCGTTTTTGCTGTGGACGGATCATCAGGAAATACATGACCACGAACATCAATACCAGCGGCAGGAAGCTGGTCAGGTTGCCGCCGAAGCCCAGGGCGTCGGTTGGGGCTTGCGCATAAGCGTTGGAAATGAAAAACACGGTGACTCCAGTTCTAATCAGTTTGAAAAAATAGCGCTGTATTCTAGCATTGGCTATACGTCGTAACCCGAATTGCAGGCATGGCAACTTTAAATGGGGCTAAAAAGGCATTATGCAATGCTTTATCGCCCCAGTCCAAGCACCAATCCACAAAACTTCCAGCCTGGCTGCCGCCAGGGCGCAAGCTAAGCTTTTCTTAAGTTCCGCGTGCGCGTTCCGCATGGAATTGCAGGGTAAACGCGTGGAAACGGTCTTCGTCCAGCGCTTCACGCATCTGGCGCATCAAGTCCAGGTAGTAATGCAGGTTGTGGATGGTGTTCAGGCGCGCGCCGAGGATTTCCTTGGAGCGGTGCAAATGGTGCAGGTAGGCGCGCGAAAAGTTGCGGCAGGCGTAGCAGCTGCAGGTTTCGTCGAGCGGCGCCTGGTCTTCCTTGTACTTGGCGTTCTTGATCTTGATGTCGCCAAAACGGGTGAACAGCCAGCCATTGCGGGCGTTACGCGTCGGCATGACGCAGTCGAACATGTCGATGCCGTTCGACACGCCCGCCACCAGGTCTTCCGGCGTGCCCACGCCCATCAGGTAATGCGGCTTGTTGGCCGGCAGGCGCGGGCCCACGTGGGCCAGCATGCGCATCATGTCTTCCTTCGGCTCGCCGACGGACAGGCCGCCGATGGCGATGCCGGGGAAATCGATCTCTTCGAGCTTGGCCAGCGACTCGTCGCGCAGCATTTCGAACATGCCGCCCTGCACGATGCCGAACAGCGCGTTCGGGTTCTCGCCGCGGTGGAACTCGTCCTTCGAGCGCTGCGCCCAGCGCAAGGACATGCGCATCGACTTGGCCGCTTCCTCGAGGGTGGCCGGACGGCCTTCGATTTCGTACGGCGTGCATTCGTCGAACTGCATCACGATGTCGGAATTGAGGACGCGCTGCACCTGCATCGACACTTCCGGCGAGAGGAACAGTTTATCGCCGTTGATCGGCGAATTGAAATGCACGCCCTCTTCCGTGATCTTGCGCATGGCGCCCAGCGAAAACACCTGGAAGCCGCCCGAATCGGTCAGGATCGGCTTGTTCCAGCCCATGAAACCGTGCAAGCCGCCGAATTTCTCCATGACGGTGTTGCCAGGGCGCAACCACAAGTGAAAGGTGTTGCCCAGGATGATCTGCGCATCGATCTCGTTCAGTTCCAGCGGCGACATCGCCTTGACGGTGCCATAAGTGCCCACTGGCATGAAGATCGGCGTCTGCACGACGCCATGGTTGAGTTTCAAGGTGCCGCGGCGTGCCTTGGTCAGGCCGCTCGTGTCGGTCTTGAGTAGTGTAAATTCCAGCATGGTCAGTCTTTCACGGGAGTATCAAGGTTCAGTGCAGCGCGCGATTGCGTGGTCAGCAGCATCGCATCGCCATAGCTGAAGAAACGGTAGTTCTGCGCGATCGCATGCGCGTAGGCGTTGCGGATCGGCGCATAGCCGGCAAAGGCCGACACCAGCATCAGCAGGGTCGACTTCGGCAAATGGAAGTTGGTGATCAGCCGCGTCACCGTTTTAAACGCATAGCCGGGCGTGATGAACAGGGCCGTATCGGCGCTGCCCGCCACCAGTTGGCCGCTTTGCGAGGCCGACTCCAGCGCGCGCAAGCTGGTCGTGCCGACGGCGACCACGTCGCGCCCGGAAAGTTGGGCGGCGCGCACGGCATCGACCGTGTCCTGCGGCATGGTGTACCACTCGGTGTGCATCTTGTGTTCGGCCAGCACTTCCGTGCGCACGGGCTGGAAGGTGCCGGCGCCCACGTGCAGGGTCACATAAGCAAAGTTGACGCCCTTGGCCTTCAATTGATCGAGCAGGGCCTGGTCGAAATGCAGGCCCGCCGTCGGCGCGGCGACGGCGCCGGGCACCTTGTTGAAGACGGTCTGGTAGCGCGTCTCGTCAAATTCGTCCGCATCGTGCTCGATGTAGGGCGGCAGCGGCAAGCGGCCATGCGCCTCGATCAGCTCGAACACGTCGGCCTCGAAGTGCAAAGTAAAGAATTCGCCGGCGCGCTGGCCGACCGTCACGTCAAACGCGTCGGCCAGGCGGATGCGGCAGCCGGGCGGCGGCGACTTCGAGGCGCGCACCTGGGCCAGCACGGTGCGCTCGTCCAAGACACGCTCGACCAGCGCCTCGATCTTGCCGCCGCTTTCCTTCACGCCAAAGAAGCGCGCCTTGAGTACGCGCGTATCGTTCATCACCAGCAGGTCGCCCGCGGCTAGCTGTCCGACGATGTCGGCGAAGCTGCGGTCGACCAGGGTGTCGCCGTCCAGATGCAACAGGCGCGAGGCGCTGCGCTCGGCCAACGGAGTTTGCGCAATGTTTTCTTGCGGCAAATTAAAATCGAAATCGGAAAGCGAATACATGCGTTTTGCTTCAAAAGTACGTCAAAAATGATTAGGAGTGCGCAATGGAACATCTGGCACTATACTGTGCGCCTATACAGGCATTACAATAATCCGCCGCAACAATTTACGACTGCGGTACGCACAGGGTGTGCCGGACAACCCTCTATTTTACGCTAGCGGCACAAAAATCTCCGATATGTCCGAACCCAAGCCCGATCTTCCTCCCGCAGCCAAGCCGGCCGCGAAGCCGAAAGCCGCCAAAAAAGTGGTCAGCACGGAAAGCCGGCTGGCCAAACTGGGCTTGCGCACGGATATGGATCTGGTGCTGCACTTGCCGATGCGCTACGAGGATGAGACGAAAGTCTACACGATACGCGATGCCTGCCTGCGTGGCGGCGAGTCGTGGCAAGTGGAAGGCGTCGTCACCAAATGCGAAGTCAATTTCAAGCCGCGCAAGCAATTGCTGGTGACGATCGCCGACGAAACGGGCAATTTGCTGCTGCGTTTCATGAATTTCTACGGCAGCCAGGTCAAGCAGCTGGCCGAAGGCACGCGGGTGCGCGCGCGTGCCGAACTCAAACACGGCTTTTTCGGCGCCGAGATGGTGCACCCGACGTATAAAGTGGTCAACGAGGGCGCGCCCCTGCCCACGGCGCTGACGCCCGTGTATCCGTCCGGCGAAGGCTTGTCGCAGCACGTGCTGCGGCGCGAGATCGCCGACGCCATGCGCCGCATCGACTGGCACGACACCTTGCCTGACGAGCTGTTGCACCAGATGCAGCTGTCGCCGTTCCGCGCCGCCGTGCACCTGCTGCACTATCCGCCGCAGGACATCGATGAAAGCGCGCTGATGGACCGCTCGCACCCGGCCTGGGTGCGCATGAAATTCGATGAGCTGCTGGCGCAGCAGCTGTCGCTGAAACGCGCCCAGCGCGCGCGCCGCTCGAAAGGCGCGGCGTCCTTGCCCATCGTCGGCAAACTCTCGGCATCCTTTGCCGCCGCCCTGCCCTTCAAGCTGACGGGCGCGCAGGCGCGCGTGCTAGAGGAAATCCGCGCCGACCTGCACCAGCCGTATCCGATGCAGCGCCTGCTGCAAGGCGACGTCGGCAGCGGCAAGACGGTCGTCGCCGCCTTGTCCGCCACGCAGGCGATCGACAGCGGCTACCAGGCCGCGCTGATGGCGCCCACGGAGATCCTGGCCGAGCAGCACTTCCGCAAGATCGCCGCCTGGATGGAGCCGCTGGGCGTGAAGGTGGCCTGGCTGACGGGCAGCCTGAAGAAAAAGGAAAAGACGGCCGCGCTGGCCCTGATCGAATCGGGCGAAGCCCAGCTGGTGATCGGCACGCATGCGCTGATCCAGGACAATGTGCTGTTTGCCAAACTGGGCCTGGTGATCGTCGACGAGCAGCACCGCTTCGGCGTGGGCCAGCGCCTGACCCTGCGCAACAAGGGCGACAGCGCGGCCGTGCCGCACCAGCTGATGATGTCGGCCACGCCGATCCCGCGCACCCTGGCCATGACGTATTACGCCGACCTGGAAGTGTCGGTGATCGACGAGCTGCCGCCCGGACGCAGCCCCATCGTCACGCGCGCCATCGACCAGAACCGGCGCGACGAAGTCATCGCCCGCGTGTATGCGGCCGCGCTGGAAGGCCGGCAAGTGTACTGGGTCTGTCCCCTGATAGAGGAATCGGAAGCGCTGCAGCTGCAGACGGCCACCGACACCTACATGATGCTGGCCGAAGCGCTGCCCGCGCTGCAGGTGGGCCTGGTACACGGCCGCATGAAGCCGGCGGAAAAGCAGGCAGTGATGGACGCCTTCATCGCCGGCCAGATCCACGTGCTGGTGGCCACCACCGTCATCGAGGTGGGCGTCGACGTGCCGAACGCCTCGCTGATGGTGATCGAGCACGCCGAGCGTTTTGGCTTGTCGCAGCTGCACCAGCTGCGCGGCCGCGTGGGGCGCGGCACGGCGGCCAGCGTCTGCCTGCTGCTCTATCAAGGTCCGTTGGGCGGCGTGGCGCGCCAGCGCCTGATGACCATGCGCGAGACGACGGACGGTTTTGAAATCGCCCGCCGCGACCTGGAAATCCGCGGCCCCGGGGAGTTTCTTGGCGCGCGCCAGTCCGGCCAGGCCATGCTGCGCTTCGCCGACCTGGAAACGGATCAATGGCTGGTCGATCAGGCGCGCGACGTGGCGCACGATCTGCTGCACGCCACCACGGCAGCGGCAGCGGCCACCGTGGAAGCGCATCTGGCGCGCTGGCTAGGTGGGAAAGAAGAATTTTTGAAGGTGTAAATCTGGTATTGCTGGCTTTTAGGTGTTGTCGGATTACGCGATAGACGTGGCGCAAGTCGGGTAGGTCGGATTAGCGTAGCGTAATCCGACTTCTGACGTAATCCGACAACATTGTTAGCGCTCCTCACTCCCGTCCAACACCCTCAATCGCCACACCGTCCCCGCCCCAATCCTCTGCGCACAAGCCGTGCTTTACATACCGGTGAAAACTGGAATACGGCCAATCGATAACTTTACCCACCAAACCATGTTTGACAGGGTTGTAATGGATATAATCGACATGGTTGGCGAAGTCGCGCTCGTCGCGCAAGACATGCTCCCAATACCGCTGCTGCCAGACATTTTTAAGATTGCTGTGCTTGCTGAACCATGTCTTGATCAAGCGCCAGCGCGTCATGAAATCGGTATCGCCGGCAGGCAAGGTCCAGATGCAGTGCAGGTGATCGGGCAGGATGACAATGGCCACGATATCGAATGGCCGTTTCTGGCGCACGGCGCGAAAAGCATCCCGCAGCACGTCCACGGCAGTGGCGGTAGCAAAAACGGGCCGGCGACGGGCAGTCACCACCGTGAAGAAAAAGCTGCCGCCTGGCTGGTATGCGCGTCGGTATCGCATGGTTTCAGGGTGATGTCGGATCACGGCCTGCGGCCCCGACGCCGTCGGTATTGTTTATTCTCGGGTGATGTCGGATTACGGCCTGCGGCCTAGACGCCATCGGAATTGTTTATTTTCGGGTGATGTCGGATTACGGCCTGCGGCCTAATCCGACCTACGCAAATACCCTGACGGCAGGTCGGGTAGGTCGGATTAGCGTAGCGTAATCCGACTTCCAGCGTAATCCGACTTTTCGCAAACTACCTTGCGCCCGCGCAGCCTACATGCACATCCAGAAGCGGTTCGCCAGGTCGAGCATGAAGTCGGGCCGCAGATAGGCCAGGAAGACGAGGGCCAGCAGCGCGGCGCCAGCCAGGCGCCACAGCCACGTGCGCCAGCTGGCCATCACGCGGCCACCGCCACGCGCTTGACGGCGCGCTCGTCGATGGGCAGGTTGATCAGCGCGGCCAGCAAACCCAGGCCGATGGTGATCATCCAGACGATGTGGTAACTGCCCTGGTGCTCGTACAGATAGCCGCCCAGCCAGGCGCCCAGAAAACTGCCCACCTGGTGCGAGAAGAACACCATCCCGGCCAGCATCGACAGGTGCTTGACGCCGAAGATGCCGGCGATGATGCCGTTCGTCAGCGGCACCGTCGACAGCCACAGCACGCCCATGCCGGCGGCAAACAGGTACACCGACCACGCCGACAATGGCGCCAGCAGGAACACGGTGATGACCACGGCGCGCGTCACGTAGATGGCCGACAGCAGATAGCGCTTGGCGATCTTGCCGCCGAGTTTGCCCGCGTAATAGGAGCCGACGATGTTGAACAGGCCGATCAGCGCCAGCGCCGTGACGGCGATGTTCGGATTCATCAGGCCCTGGTCCTTCAGGTAGGCCGGCAAATGCACGCCGATGAAGACCAGCTGGAAACCGCAGACGAAATACCCTGCCAGCAGCAGCCAGAACGAGCGGCTGGCGATGGCTTCGCTGAAGGCCGCGCCCACGCTTTGCTGCGGACCGCCGGCGTGCGAGACGGGTGGCTCGCGCAAATAAAAGGCCATCGGGATCATGGCCAGCAGCACCAGCGCGGCCAGCACATAAAAGGCGTTTTGCCAGCCCACGGCGGAGATCAGCTGCTGCTCCACCGGCATCATCAGGAACTGGCCGAAGGAGCCGGCCGCCGACGAAATGCCGAAGGCCCACGAGCGCTGCTCGGGCGGCGCGCTGCGGCCGATGATGCCGCTGATGGCGCCGAAGGCCGTGCAGGCCAGCGCCAGGCCGATGAAGATGCCGGAACCGGCGATGAACAGGGCCGGTTGCATCACGAGCGCCATCCACACCAGGCCCGCCATGTAGCTGATGGCGCCGACGATGACGACGCGCATGGTGCCGAAACGGTCGGCCGCCATGCCGGCGAACGGACCGAAGACGCCCCACATCAGGTTTTGCATGGCCAGCGCCAGCGAATACGTTTCGCGCGTCCAGCCATTCGCTTGCGAGATCGGCTGCATCCAGAAGCCCAGGCCGTGGCGCACGCCCATCGCCAGGGTCAGGACGACGCCGCTGGCGATGAGGACGGTTTTCAGGCTGGGGCGGGATGAGGGCGATGTCATGGGGTTCCTGTTCACGCCTGCTCGGCGCTGTGGTCAGAGCGATACACGAGACCGATCTGGCCACGCATGGTGTCAAGGTTATGCATCAGGGCCACGCTGTCGGCGTGCGGCATGACGGGACTTTCCAGCAGGCCGGCGCGGATGCAGCGCATCGCTTCGATGGCCTCGTGCGCGTAGCCATTGCCCAGGTGCGGTGCGGCGACGACGCGGCGCACGCCATCCATCGTTTCGACGATCAGATGATCGGGTTTGTAAAAACGGTTGGGCAGGCGAATCCGCCCCAGGCTGCCGGAAATGGTCATTTCAGTCGGCGTTTGCGCGCGCAGGCTGCAGGCGCAGGACGAGGTGCCACCGCCCGCGTGCAGCAGGGAAAACACGACCTGCTCATCGACGCCGGTGGCGCCCATTTCAGCGAGCGCCTGTACCTGCGATACCGGACCGAGGAAAAACGCCGCCATCGACAGCGGATAGATGCCCACGTCGAGCAGCGCGCCACCTCCCAGCTCCGGATTGAACATGCGGTGCTCGGGCGGGAAATTGGCGACAAAACCGATATCGGCCTGCACTTGCCGCAGCACGCCGATTTCGCCGCTGGCGATGATGCGCTGCGCTTCCTGCACGGCGGGCAGGAAACGGCTCCACATGGCTTCCATCAAAAACAGTTTTTTATCGCGTGCCAGGTCGACCACGGCCTGCGCTTCGCGCGCGTTCATGGTGAACGGTTTTTCGCACACGACGTGCTTGCCTGCGGCCAGGCACAGCAAGGCGTTTTCCGCATGCAGGGTGTGCGGCGTGGCGATGTAGATCACGTCCACGCCGGGGTCCATGGCCAGCGCCTGGTAGGAACCGTGGCAACGTTCGATGCCGAATTCGGCGCCGAAGGCCTGTGCGCCGGCATCGCTGCGCGAAGCGACCGCCACCAGCTGCGCGCCGGGCGCATCGCGCAAGCCATGGGCCATCGCGCGCGCGATCTTGCCGGTGCCGAGGATGCCCCAGCGGACGGTCTTTTCCATGCTCTACTCTCTTTCTGCGCCAGCTGCCTTGCGCTTCGGGCGGAACACCGCCGCGTCATTGTAAAAATCGTCGTCCTGCCCCTCGCACCAGCCGGGTAAACCCAGCACGGGCAGCGGCGTGAAGTCCGCCGTGGTGAGACCTTGCTGGGCCAGATCCTGCGCCACGCGCTCGTCGAGCCAGGTGCGGCGTGCCGCATCGTCCAGGGTGAAATAGGCGTCACCGGCAAAGATCACGCGCGTGTGCGCCGTGATGGCCTTGCGCGGCACCACCAGTTTTTCCATCAGCGCGTGGCCGAACAGCCAGACTTCGGCGTCGCCGCCCGCGCCAAATTTATCGCGCTGCGCAATGAACGCGCTGCGCCAGTCGTGCCCGCGCAGCGCCGCTTCCAGCGCGCGTCCGGCATCGCTGTCGCGCAGCACCAGCAAGGCGCAATTTTCATCGAAAATCGTCGCGCCATCGCGCGCGGGACCGCGCGATTTTCCGACGCCGGACAGGGCGATCTGCGCCGCCTGCAGCGCGTTCAATTGCCGCTTGATGCGGGGGAAGGTGAGCCACACGAGCGCGTTGAAAAAATCGTGCAGATTGTCGCGCGTGGGCACGCCGCCCGTCGCGCCGATGAACTCTTCATAGGCCACGCCTTCGGGCAGGTCCGCTTGCGGCACGAAGGCCAGCGGCAGGCCGGTGGGATTGCGCAAGTCCAGCGCCCGCGCCCGGGCGTTCAGCGCGGCAATTACCGTATCGCGCTGCAGATCCAGCTGCCGCCGCGCCGGCAGCACCGTGGCAAACCAGGGACGGCTCCAGTCTATCGATGGCAGCATGAACGCTTAGACCATTTTCCAGTTGATCTGCTCGCCCGCGTTGAGCGGAATCACGTGGCTGTCACCCAGCGGCAGCGAAGCCGGCAAGGTCCAGCTTTCGCGGCGCAAGGTGATGCTGTCCGTGTTGCGCGGCACGCCGTAGAAGGCCGGGCCGTGGAAGCTGGCGAACGCTTCCAGTTTATCGAGCGCGCCGGCCCGTTCGAACGCTTCGGCATACATTTCCATCGCGTGCAGGGCCGTGTAGCAACCGGCGCAGCCGCAAGCCATTTCCTTGGCGCCTTGCGCGTGCGGCGCCGAGTCGGTGCCGAGGAAAAAACGCTCGTCGCCGCTGGCGGCGGCCGTCATCAGCGCCAGGCGGTGCTCTTCGCGCTTGAGGATGGGCAGGCAGTAGTAATGCGGACGGATGCCGCCCTTGAAAATCTCGTTGCGGTTGTACAGCAGATGATGCGCCGTGATGGTGGCGGCGATCGGGCCTTCCGCTTCGGCCACGTACTGCGCCGCATCCTTGGTGGTGATGTGTTCGAACACGACGGACAGGGCCGGGAAGGCGCTGCGCAGCGGACGCATCACGCGCTCGATGAAGACGGCTTCGCGGTCGAAGATGTCGATTTCCGGGTCCGTCACTTCGCCGTGCACGAGGAAGGGCATGCCCACTTCCTGCATCACTTCGAGCACCTTGTAGCAATTCTTCAAATCCGTCACGCCCAGGTCGGAATTCGTCGTGGCGCCAGCCGGATACAATTTGACGGCCTGCACGATGCCGCTGTCCTGCGCGCGGCGGATTTCGTCGGGTGAGGTGTTGTTCGTCAGGTACAGCACCATCAGCGGATCGAAGTTCACGCCTTGCGGCACGGCGGCCAGGATGCGCTCGCGGTAGGCGGCGGCATCGGCCGTGGTGGTGACGGGCGGCTTCAGGTTCGGCATGACGATGGCGCGGCCGAACTGGCGCGCGCTGTGCGGCAGCACGCTGGCCATGACGGCGCCATCGCGCAGGTGCAGATGCCAGTCGTCAGGACGGGTGATGGTGATGGAGGATGGAACGGCGGCTGGGGTGTGATCGAGTGTGGACATGGCGGCTGCTCTCAGGCGGTCATTGCGAATAACGCCATTTTACCAGCCGCGGGGCAGCCTTTGCAGGCCAGTCACCCGCCTGGGCGATAAGCAGTTTCAGGTGCCTGATCGCTTGATTGTCAGGCTTGAGTCTCAAGGGTGGCAAGCACGCCGGCCGCGAGCACGGCAATCCTGGCGCCAATCGCGAGGTCATTTTCCTTGTCTGCAAACGCCTGCTGCAAGGACGACAACTCCTGCCGCAGATCCGCCACCATTTGCTGCTCCAGCGAGGCACGAACGCCATCGAGCTGCTGACACAACTGCGCTACGCCAAGCTCAAAAGCACTACCAATATCCTGGAAGACATCCTGCAAGGCTTGGGCCAGCGACGCCCTCAAGCGCGCCATGTGCTCGGGGTCACGTATTTCACCCTTGAAACGGCTACCGATACCGGCACCGATACCGCTGACCTCCAGTTGCAGCTCGGGTAACACCAGGCGCTCCATCGATGCTTGCAAGGTCCGGCGAAAGTGACCTGGATCGAAAGCGGCATCATCGGTATCGAGGGCGCGCAACAATGCGCTGCGCAAGGCAGCCAGCAGTTCCCCGCGGTTGACGACGCGGGCGAAAGCGTGCTCGATATCGGCGGCGCTGGTGCGGCCATACGTCAACACTTGCTCCACAGCATCGGCCGCAGCCATATATGTATAGCTGCTGGTATAGCTGCGATAAACAGTCTCGGTATTGCCCCAGGAAAAGGGGTTATACCAGCGCGAGGTGCTCACTTCATGCGATGAGGTATGGGTTTCCGTTCCCGATTTTTCTTTCAGGTTGGAAAAGTCGGCCATGGCGCCTTTCAATTGCGCCAGCATGGTGTCTCTGGTGCGCCATGCGGCCTGTGTATGCTGGTCAATTTCCCGTGTCAGGCAGGTGACGATATCGGCGATACGGTGCTCACAGGCCTGGCGCTGGCGCTCCAAGGTGGCAAGATCGCCTGTTTGTAGTTGCTGGGCGCGCCGTTGCACCGCATCCGTCAATTCACGCAAACACAGGCCGAGTTCACGCCGTGCGCGCGGCAAGACGTCCTGGCGCTGCTGCTCCAGCAGGTCGTGCTTGTCGAGCCGTGCCTGCTCATATGCGGCCTTGAGCGCATCAAAGTTGGCCAACCGGGCCCAGTCTTCGTTGCTGATGACTGCGCCATTCCAGCATTGCCTTGCCATCGCCTGCATCTGGCCATGCACATGATGCATGTTCTTGTTCCAGCGATGCTCCGGCCAACTGGCAAAGCCATGCGCAAAGGTACTGGCAAAGACGGGCGCACGCAGGCCATGGAGCATGGCCGCCAGTTCGCCACGGCCTTGCGCCTGGCGTTCATTGGCAAGCTTGTCCATTGCCTGCGCCGCACGCCGCGACAGCCGCGACTTGATATTATCTTCGGTGGCGGCGAGCGAGCTGCGGTCATAACCATCATCGAGCAGCACGGAATCATATTGCCCGGCGACCAGTACGATGCGCTTGACACCTTTGCCTGGCAATTGCAGATGCAGCAGATCGGTATCGGACTGATCCAGGAACTGGCTGCAGCGCGACAGGAAAAACACCACGTCACACTGCGCCATGTATTCCTTGGTCTTTTGCGTGCGGCTGATCACCGGATCATTCATGCCCGGCGTGTCGACGAGATCGAGCCCGCGCAGTTCCTCCATGGGCAGTTCAAGGCTGGTGGCCTTGACCAGGGCCGTATAGCGGCCGTTCTCGCCTGCGTAGTCATTGAGCGGCAGCTGTTCCGCATGCGTGGCGACCAGCCGCTCGCTGCCCTTGGCCAGGGTGGCGGCGATATCGACACCACTGTCACGGGCCATGCTGACCAGTTCACGCGCGACCCTGGCGCCATCGTCTTGCGCCACGCCTGCCGCCATGTCAACGATACCTGCCCATTCCTGCGGGCTGTAGTATTCCACCGTCAGCACCGGCGCCGGGCCATGCGCGATGCGCGTCAGATTGGCCGTCTTCGGCGTGGCAGCTTCGGGCAGCACGGGGCGGCCATCAAACAGCAAGGCATTCAGAAAGCTGCTTTTCCCCGCCTTGACCTGGCCGATGATGCCGATGCTTAAATGCTGCCGTGCCTCGTCGAAGCGTGTCATTTGCGTCAGGAAATCCTGGCGCTGCACGCCAAGCGCACTGATTTCGTGCTGAAAATGCGTGCTGCGCCAGGCTTCCAGCGCTGCGCACAGGCCGTTGAGCTGGCGCTCGAAATCCATCAATTGATGATTCATTCAATTCTTCCTGCGATGATTGGTATGGGGGAATACTGATGCAGCACCTTACGGTGCGACTGCGGGTATCCCCACGGCCTCGCGCCACACCGCATAGGCTGGAGGAAAAGGCAGGATCAGCGCGCCGGCCTTTCCGACCTCCAGAATCTCGGATTTTTTCAGCAGTATGCGGTGCAAGCAGCCAGCCTGGCTGCTACGCGTTTCTCCCACATAGGCATTTTTATCTTGAAGATTTTCAGCAGAAGTGAGGATCAACTGTCGTTCACTCAGCATATCGCCAGGTTCAGCAAGTTGCTGCTCAACAACAAACGTGAAATTACTCCAGCCTCTGTTAGTTCCAGATGACGTATTAACAACAGAAACCAAGCAACTCTCAGGCAACGCCGTATCAAACGGCAGGCCCAATACTTTCGCGACCCAGAAAGTCAGCACCAGCAATTCATCCTCGGGCAGCTGCAACAATTCGGCCAGCTCTGACAGCAAAGTCAGCTGCGGTTGCGACAGCGGGCCGTCCAGCCGGCACACGACCAGGACGTCGAGCATGAAGCTGGACGCCAGTTGGTGCTGCTGGACCGCCTGCAAGAATTCGCGCAGGCTATCCCGGTTCAGATCGGCGGCCATCTGCCAGACGGTACTTCGCCGCTCAGCCAGCCCCAGCGAGGTCAGCAACATGTCGAACAAGCGGCCTGCCATCTCGCTGATGGGTTGATCGGCCAACAGCGTCGCGGCCACGGCGCTGGCATGGCACAGGCGCGTATACTCATCGCAGGCAATTGCAAAATGCGGCGGCAAGGGAAACATTTCCACTTTGAGGGCATCGGTATCGCGCAGCAATCGCGGCAAGTCAAAATGATGGGAATTCATGATTTTTCCTGAGGGTGTAACGTATTAAAAAGACAGGATGCGCACGCTGGCCGGGCGGCTGCCCTGGTGCAGCAAGCGCGCGGCATTGCTGGCTTCAGCAGCCGCCGAGTAAGGCTGCAGCAGTGGCAGGTAGCGCTGCGATGTACGCCGCAACAGCGACGGCCGCTGTGTCGCGTCAGCCGGACGGCTGAGCAAGGCAAGATGGCGGCGATGCACTTGCGATGCATAGCCTGGTGCATGCAATGCGCGCAACAGGGACAGCAAGTCGAGCGGGGGAAGGCAGCCCTGTCCCGCACCGGCACCGGCACCGGCCGGCACAGCCATGCCGCTGGCCGGCACCAACGTATGCAAGTGAGCAAAAAAGCGCTGCTGGAACGCCTGCAGCTGCGCCGCCTGCCTGAGCGCCCATTCCAGCGCAAGCTGCATCTCGGCAAGCAGCTCGCCGGCATCATGCTGCGCATCCACCTCGGTGGACAAAGCCAGTATCCGCTTCATCAGGCCCAGCTGGCGGCGGCGCTGCTGTGCTTCATGCGCAAGGTAACGCTCATAACGAAAAAACTGGCTTTTGAAGCACTCGGCAGGACCTATTGCCGGCAGCTCATCGTTCCAGCGCTGCAATTGTTCGCGCACGGCTGACAAGGGATAAGCCTGACTGTCCCGCGTGGACACAGGCACCACGGCGAGCACCGCAATGCCGCGTGCCGATACGGCCTCGCCAATACCCTTCACGACCGCCGCCACGGACTGCGGGTCGCGCTTGTCGGCACGGCTGACGACAATCAGGCATGCCATCTCACGGGGCAGCGACGCCAGGAACACCAGGTCTTGTTCCGAGATGGCGCCAGCTTCGACCGACACGACCCAGATCACGGCCTGCGCCGCACTCAGTTGTGCGTGGGCGATCCTGGCATCGGTACGCGCCTTGAGGACGTTGCCATCGGGTTTGGAATAGCCAGGCACGTCGATCAGGGCCAGCGCAGGCCATGGAAATTCCGGTAGCGCATACAGGGCGCTTTGCAACATCGCCCCTGCATTACTGCCGTACGCTTCCTGCTCACCATGCGTCAGGCTGAGAAACTCCGACTTGCTCAGTTCGACCTTCTGCAACAGGCGATTGAGCCCAAGAATCACGCTTTGCTGATGTCGCAACAGATAGGTCGGCAGCGCGGTGGTCGGGTCGACCTCGACGGCCAGCAATTGCTGGCCAAGCAGGGCGTTGATCAGGCTGGATTTGCCGGCGCTGAACGTACCACCGACGCCGACGGTCTTTCTCCCGGTCAGCATGGGAAAGCTGCACAATTGTTGCAACTGTCCCAACCCTTCTTCCAGTGCCGCGACGATCTGGCTGAAATCAGCCGGCGCGCCATGCCGCGCCAGTTCCATCAAATCGTGCCGGACAAGCTGCTGCAGCGCATCGAACTCGTCATTGATGGCGGCCGCGCCTGCGGCGGCTGGCTCACCAGCGGTGACGCGGCATAACAGACGATATCGCGCTTCGATCTCGTCCGGAGACAACAGCACGCTCATGGCTGCTCGCAGGCGTCGATAATGGACTGGACCGCGTGGCGATCAATCTCATACTGCCGGCGCTTCTGCTGGAACGCCGTATCGCCTTGCGCCAGGTCGGCATCAAGCTTGGCC
This sequence comes from Janthinobacterium sp. PSRC1-1, assembly GCF_049897525.1. Classification (NCBI taxonomy): domain Bacteria; kingdom Pseudomonadati; phylum Pseudomonadota; class Betaproteobacteria; order Burkholderiales; family Oxalobacteraceae; genus Janthinobacterium; species Janthinobacterium sp. PSRC1-1. Next base: position 23,198 of record NZ_JAFCWK010000001.1, on the reverse strand, counting down.
AGCGCTGCCTGGCGCTGGGCCAGTTGCTGTTCTGCTGCTGCAACAATACCGGCTTTGGCCTGCTGCACATGTGCCTGCAACGTCGTTTGCAAGGCGGTGCGCGCGGCCTGCTGTATTTGCGGGAAGACCTGGTTGAGCAGATGCATGCGGATTTCCTCATGACGCTGCGCCTGAGCAACTTCAGCCTTGCCGCGATTGGCAAAGATCCGCTGCAAGATGTCTATCAAACCCAGCAACAAGGGCTTGAGCACTTTTGCAACCGGAAACCGGCTGGCAAGCAAATCGATGGCTTGATCCGCCACCATGTGTATCATCGCGCGATCAATGCCCGCATCGCTGTCTTTCGCCACCGAAGCGCCGCCAGGAATACGCAGGTCTATATCCAGCACGGCCGGCGTAAAATCGCCGACTCGGTCAAAATAGCGGCGCATGGCCACATCAAATTCGGCCTGGATGCCACTGGTCATGCCCAGGCGGATGGCCTGGTCAATCTGCGCGCTCACGTCACGACCGCCCAATGCGGCAACCGTCCATGCCTCGAGCTGCTCGTGCAAACGATTGCGCACATGCAGGAGGATGGCTTCCAGGACGGCCGGCAAGCTGGCATCGAGCTGTGCGGTTTCTTGCCCCAGCCGCGTTTCAAACAGTTTTATTTCCTCTGCAACACGCATCTTTTCGAGAACGATTTTTTCCCGGTCCAGATCTTCTCGATTGAGCAATACATCCAGATACTGGACCAATGGGCGCAGGCGGGCAACGAAGGGCCTGGTGACCGAATGCAGGAACAATGGCTCGGCCAATGCCTCGAGTTCCTGCAGCGCATCATCGAGCTCGCGCACCATATGCGTGCGCGCTGAAACTGTCACTACCCGTAAAGGTGCCCGTCCAGAAATGCCCTCAATCTCCCGGGCCACCTGGCGCGCCACCTCCTGCACATCGTCAGGCGATTTTTTATCGGCCTTGCTGATGACCGCGATCACCGGCATGTCATGCAGCTGCAACTCCGCCAGGGCAGCACGGATACTTGCATGCAGACCACCTTCCTCCGCGCTGACCACGATGCAATAAGCCAGGCTGCGCTCGACGTAATCGTCGATGGCGCGTCCGTGCTGGCCATTGCCCGAGTCCCAGCCTGGCATGTCGACCAGTTTCAAATGGGGCAGCCGAGCCAAGGTATCGCATTCCACATGCAAGTCCAGCCAGGCGCCTGCCGGTGCCTGGCCAGCTTGCAGTTCCAATACCTGGCTGCGCGCCAATGGCCTGACTGTGTCATCAGGAAGACATAAGGTAAAACGTTCCGGCTTGCCATATGCGAGCTCCGCAGGAATCGAGGTTTGCGGATCGACATTCGTCGACAGCAAGCTTTCCCCCATCAAGGCATTCAACAAGCTCGATTTTCCGCTACTGAACGCCCCCACGAAAGGTACACGCACCAGGAAATGGCGCGTTTGCTGTTCCACGCCGGCCAACCACTCTTGCGGCTGCTGATAAGTCTGGAGCAATTGCCTGATAGCCGGCAGTACCTCAAGAAGATGGATTTGCGGTGAAAACATGTAATGATCCCGTTCAGATGAAATGAAAAAAGTAGCGCGGCATGACGCGCACATTGAAATTTCTTCAATGCAACTAATTTAACATGGGGATACGACAAGATGTGTCGCTGGAGACATATCTCCAGCGACGGACAGAAGAAACGCAGGTACGATCAGGGCCGCCGGTAGCGGACCTGGCTCAATCTGCTAAGTAATCCTCAGGAAATTATTGTGAATTTATGAAGAACAGAACCGGATGCTATGCAAGGCGTCCGCTGCGACGCAGTGCGGGCACTGCTAGCAGAGGGCAACGCCGCAGAGCGCCGGTTATGGCAGTCAGAAATCACAATAATTTATTGGGGGTTACTTAGCTGGACTTTATCCAATTTTGAATCTGGATAGTGGGAACGTAAGCCCTGGATGCACTGTCATTGATTGACCAACTCCACCACGAGAGGTTCATCATGGCAGTTTTACCATCCGGGCTTACGCAGTCCATTGTAGGATTTTCCGATCTGTTTTCCAAGCGAGCCTGGCCGCTGGCGCAGGTGTTGCTGGCCGGTGCCATCCTGGCCGTTGGTCCGCGCACGGTCACCGCCGTGCTGCGCGTCATGGGCATGGCCGAAGAGAAACAATTTCAGAAGTATCACCGGGTGCTGAACCGTGTCAAATGGTCGGCGCTGGCCGCCAGCCGACGCCTGCTGTACTTGCTGCTCCATGCATTCGTGCCGCAGGGACCCGTGCTCATGGCCCTGGACGACACGATTGAACGCCGGCGTGGTGCCAGGATCGCTGCCAAGGGAATCTATCGCGATCCAGTGCGATCGAGCCACAGCCATTTCGTCAAGGCCAGCGGCTTGCGTTGGCTGTGCCTGATGCTGGTGGCGCCGATTCCTTGGGCCGGACGTTGTTGGGCATTACCGTTCTGTTCGGTGCTGGCGCCGTCGGAGCGCTACTACCTCGACCGTAAACGCCACCCCAACAAGCTCACCGACCGGGCTCGGCAATTACTATGGATGGTCAAACGATGGCTGCCAGAGCGGTCCATCGTGGTCGTCGCCGACAGCAGCTTTGCGGCATTGAACCTGCTTGCCGCCGTGCGCGAACAGCTGTGCGTGGTCACCCGCCTGCGTCTTGATGCCGCCTTGTACGATCCCGCGCCAGCCAGAGCGCCGGACACGCGTGGACGGCCGCCGTTGAAAGGGGCGCGCCAACCGACGCTCAAGGAGGTGCTCGCTTCCGACACCACGCTCTGGCGCGATGCGACGCTGTCGCAATGGTATGGGCAGGCCAATAAAACCATCGAGTTCGCCACCGGCACCGCTGTGTGGTACAGCGCCACTTTGCCTGTCGTGCCGTTGCGCTGGGTGCTGGTGCGCGATCCGTGCAACACCTTCCAGGGGCAGGCCTTTCTGTGTACCGACCTGGGAGCCAGGCCGGAACAAATACTGGCCTGGTTCATCCGTCGCTGGCAAATCGAAGTCACGTTCGAGGAAGCGCGCGCCCATCTGGGAATGGAGACGCAGCGGCAATGGTCCGCACCGGCTATCGCGCGTACGACGCCGGCACTACTGGGGCTGTACTCGATCGTCACGCTGGCCGCCAACGCGTTGTTGGCGGGACAAACAATGCCGACCCGCCACGCTGCCTGGTACGCCAAGGACAGCCCGACCTTCTCCGACACCATTGCCTTGGTACGACGGTCCCTATGGGGCGCGCGGATTTTTTGCGGGTCGGGGCAGCAAGCCGATACCGTAAAAATTCCCCGCGCATTATTCGAGCGCCTGACGGAGACCGTCTGTTACGCAGTCTGAATGGATAAAGTCCAGCTTAGTGAATGATCTTGGCCAGGAAATCGCGCGCGCGGTCCGAGCGCGTGGTGTTGAAGAAGTCATCCTTGCTGCAATCCTCGATGATCTTGCCCTGGTCCATGAAGACGATGCGGTTGGCCACGCGCTTGGCAAAGCCCATTTCATGCGTGACGACCATCATCGTCATGCCTTCCTGCGCCAGGCCCACCATCACGTCGAGCACCTCGTTGATCATTTCCGGATCGAGCGCCGAAGTGGGCTCGTCGAACAGCATGGCGATCGGGTCCATCGACAGCGCACGGGCGATCGCCACGCGCTGCTGCTGGCCGCCCGACAACTGGCCGGGGAATTTGTCCTGCTGCGACAGCAGGCCCACGCGGTCCAGGTATTTCAAGCCCTTGGCATTGGCTTCGTCGGCGCTGCGACCGAGCACCTTGATCTGGCCGATGGTCAGGTTTTCGCGGATGGACAGGTGCGGAAACAGCTCGAAATTCTGGAACACCATGCCGATGCGCGCGCGCAGTTTCGACAAATTCGTCTTCGGATCGTTGACGCTGATGCCGTCGACGATGATCTGCCCCTGCTGTATCGGTTCGAGGCCGTTGACGGTCTTGATCAGGGTCGACTTGCCGGAGCCGGACGGGCCGCAAATGACCATCACGTCGCCCTTGGCGACCTTGGTGGTGCAGTCGGTCAGTACCTGGAACTGGCCATACCATTTGCTGACGTTATTGAGTTCGATCATCTTGTTCTTTCTTTTTCGGTTAGCGAATGATGGCGACGCGTTTCTGCAGGCGTTTTACCAGGAACGACAAGGCATAGCACAGCACGAAATACACGACGGCGACAAACACATACATTTCCACCAGGCGGCCGTCGCGCTGCGCGATTTTCGAGGCGGCGCCGACGAAATCGGGGATCGACAGCACGTACACGAGCGACACGTCCTGAAACAGCACGATGGTCTGCGTCAGCAGCACGGGGATCATGTTGCGGAAGGCCTGCGGCAGCACGATGCTGCCCATGGTCTGCCGGTAATTCATGCCCAGCGCCTGCCCGGCCCACACCTGGCCGCGGGGAATCGACTGTATGCCACTGCGCATGATCTCGCAATAGTAGGCTGCCTCGAACATGATGAAGGTGATCAGCGCGGAAGAAAATGCGCCCACTTTCACGGGTTCGTTGGCGCCGATGACCCAGGCGGCGATGTACGGCACCAGGAAGTAGAACCAGAAGATCACCAGCACCAGCGGGATCGAGCGTATCAGGTTGACGTAGCTCGATGCCACGCCCGAGATGAGGCGGTTGCTGGACAGGCGCATCAGCGCCAGCACAGTGCCCAGCACGATGCCGCCCACCATGGCCAGCGCCGTCAGTTTCAGGGTGAAGACCATGCCGGTCTGGAACAGGTAAACCCACGAGCGGGAGATGACATCGAAGTCGAAATTACCGAACATATCAATGTCCTCCCGTCTTGGCGCCGGCGACGATGAAGCCCGGGATGGCGACCTTTTTCTCGATCAGGTGCATCAGCACCACCACCAGCAGATTGACGACGACATAAATGATGGTGGCAGCCGAAAACGCCTCGAACACCTGGAAGGAAAACTCCTGGATGGCGCGCGCGCTGGCCGTCAGTTCGATCAGGCCGATGGTCAGCGCCACGGAACTGTTCTTGATGATGTTCAAAAATTCGCTGGTCAGCGGCGGCATGATGACGCGCGCGGCCATCGGCAGCAAGATGAAACGGTAAGTTTGCGGCAGGGTCAGGCCCAGCGCCGTGCCGGCCAGTTTCTGCCCGCGCGGCAGCGCCTCGATACCCGTCGTGACCTGCACGGCCACGCGCGAGGAGGTAAAGAATCCCAGGCACAGCACAGCCGTGATGAACGGCGCGTTCGGCAGCGACTTGACCCAGGCGCCCAGATCCGGCGGCAGCAATTCCGGCATGACGAAATACCAGAGGAACATCTGCACCAGCAGCGGCACATTGCGGAACAATTCCACGTACGCATTGGCCAGGCCCACCAGCCATTTGTTCGGCAGGGTACGGACGGTGCCGATCACCAGGCCGAGGATCAAGGCCATGATCCAGGCAGCACCGGCCGTGGCCAGGGTCCACACCAGGCCGGACCACAGGGTATCCATATACGTGCCCACGCCATCGGGGGACATCTCCCAGAAGATGCGCCAATTCCAGTTGTAATTCATGATCATCCTTCCGATGCAGCCCAAGGGCAGCGGCCAGCCGCCTACCCCGCAAATAAAACCGGGAGGCTTGCGCCCCCCGATTTGTTACGCACTCTTGTTATTTTTTCCGTTTGTCCGAAGTCTTCTGCGCCTCAGGCACGGCCGCGTAGGCGGCCGGATCACCGGAGTCGGTCGGATTCGCAAACACGGCCTTCAATTGCGCCGGCATGGGGAATTTCAGGTTGATGTTTTTCGGCGGAATCGGCGAGGTAAACCATTTCGCATAAATACGGTTGATGTCGTCGCTCTTGTACAGGCGGGTCAAGGCTTCGTCGACCACTTTCTTGAAGGCCGGATCGCCCTTGCGCAGCATGATGCCGTACGGCTCGACCGACAGCGCTTCCTTGGTGATTTCGTAGTCGTTCGGGTTTTTCGAGTTGGCCACTTGCGACGCCAGCAAAATATCGTCGTTGGCTTCGGCCACCGCGCGGCCCGTTTCCAGCATCAGGAACGACTCAGGATGATCCTTGCCGACGGCAATCGTCATGCCCAGGTTCTTTTCCTTGTTCAAAATCGTCATCTGCTTGATGGTCGACGTGCCGGCCGTGGCCACCAGGGTCTTGCCGCGCAAGTCTTCCAGCGTCTTGATGTTCGAGGATTTTTTCGCCAGGATGCGGTTGCCGATGACGAACATGGTGGGCGCGAACGCCACCTGCTGCTGGCGCTCCAGGTTGTTCGTGGTCGAGCCGCATTCGAGGTCGATGGTGCCGTTGGCCATCAGCGGGATGCGGTTGGCCGAGGTGACGGGGCTCATCACCACTTTCAGTTCGGTCAGGCCCAGATGCTTTTGCAGGGCCGTGACGACTTTCATGCACAGGTCGATCGAATAACCCTGGTATTGCTGCTTGTCATCGAGATAGGAGAAGGGCACGGAGCCGTCGCGCACGCCGAGGGTGACGGAACCTGCTTTCTTGATCTTGGCCAAGGTGCCGGTCAATTCCTGAGCCTGGACTGGCGACATGCTGCTGATGACGCCGACGCTGAGCAGCGTGGCGATAATTTTGGTCAATTTCATAAATTCTCCTGGACGGACAAACCGGATACAAAGCCGGACGAAACAACTGTGGTGCAAACGCCACCAATGGAATTAATTTTATTTCATTTTCAGCGCCGAACTAGCCGTTTTCTGCGATTGCCGTCAAATAGGCGCTATACGCGCGCCGGAATCAGCGCGGCTGTAGCATTTTTCCTACTGATTGTCCCCCGCCGATTTATTTTGCCGGCGCCAGCCCCGCCAGCGCGTCGTCCTCTTCCGCCTCATCGTCCCGATTCGCCTGCTGGCGTTGCCACATTTGCGCATACAAGCCGTCAAGCACCAGCAATTGCGGATGCGTGCCCCGCTCGACGATGCGGCCATGGTCGAGCACCAGGATTTGCTGGGCGTCGGCCACCGTCGACAGCCGGTGCGCAATGACCAGGGTGGTGCGGTTTTTGGCGATTTCCTTCAGTTGCGACTGGATCGCCTGTTCGGCCTTGGAATCGAGCGCCGACGTCGCTTCGTCGAAGATCAGGATGGCCGGGTCCTTCAGCAAGGTGCGGGCGATGGCCACGCGCTGCTTTTCGCCGCCCGACAGCTTCAAGCCCCGCTCGCCCACCATAGAGTTGTAGCCATCTGGCAAGCTTTCAATAAAATCATGGATCGACGCCGCTTTCGCCGCCGCCACGATGGCATCCTTGCTGGCACCGGGCTTACCGTAGGCGATGTTGTATTCGATGGTGTCGTTGAACAGCACCGTGTCCTGCGGCACGATGCCGATGGCGGCGCGCAGCGAGTCCTGCGTGATGGCCCGCAAATCCTGGCCATCGATGGTGATGCTGCCGCCATCGACTTCATAGAAGCGGAACAGCAAGCGCGACAGGGTCGACTTGCCCGAGCCGCTGTGGCCCACCACGGCCGTCGTGGTGCCGGCGGGAATCTGGAAGTCCACGTCGAACAGGATTTGCCGCTTGGCTTCATAGCTGAAATCCACATGATTGAAACGCACGGCCGCGCCCCGCGTGACGAGCGGCTGGGCGTCCGGCGTATCGGCGATTTCGCGGTTCTCGTTCAGCAAGGAAAACAGGCGTTCCATGTCGGCCAGGCTTTGCTTGATTTCGCGGTAAATGACGCCCAGAAAATTGAGCGGGATGTACAGCTGGATCATGAAGGCGTTCACCAGCACCAGATCGCCCAGGGTCATGCTGCCATTGATCACCCCCACCGTGGCGCGCCACAGGATCAAGGTGACGGCCGTGGCGATGATCAAGGACTGGCCCGTATTGAGCAGGGACAAGGAAGTCTGCGATTTCACGGCCGCCGACTCATAGCGCTGCAAGCCTTCGTCGTAGCGCTTCGCCTCGTAATCCTCGTTGCCGAAATATTTCACGGTTTCATAGTTGATCAGCGAATCGATGGCCTTGGTATTCGCCTTCGAGTCGAGGTCGTTCATGGTGCGGCGGAAATGCGTGCGCCAGTTCGTCACCAAGACGGTAAACGCGATGTAGGACACCAGCGCCACCGCCGTAATCACGGTAAACCAGATGTCGTAATGCAAGACCAGATAGCCGAGCACGAGGGTGATTTCCACCAGGGTCGGCAGGATGTTGAACAAGGTATAGGAAATGAGCGAGCCGACGCTGCGCGTGCCCCGTTCGATATCGCGCGTCATGCCGCCCGTCTGGCGGTTCAGGTGAAAGCGCAAGGACAAGGCATGCAGGTGGCGGAACACTTGCAGCGCGATGGTGCGCACGGCCCGCTGCGTGACCCTGGCGAACAGGAATTCGCGCAATTCCGTAAACAAGGTTGTCGACAGGCGCAGCAAGCCATACGCCACCAGCAAGCCGACCGGCAGCACCAGCAGCGCTTGTGGATGCGCCGCCGTGATCGTCATGGCGTCGACGAGTTTTTTCAGGATCAGGGGCACGCCTACGTTGGCCAGCTTGGCGCCCACCAGGCATAGCAGCGCCAGCAATACTCTCCATTTGTAGACCCATAGATACGGCAGCAAGGTCTTGATGGTGGCGAAATCGCTGTGGCTGGCGGAGGCTGGCGAGCGGGGCGGAGGGGGAGTCTGGGAACGGCGCATGGCGAAGGTCGGCTTTTTATGGTTCAATCGGGGCAATTGTAGCCTTTCATGAGAATAAAAGATGAGCACCTCCCCCGACCGTCCCGATAACTGCCTCGCCTCCGGCCTGCCCGCCGGAAAAATGCCGGAATTGCGCATGATGCCCGCGCCGTCCGACGCCAATGTGTACGGCGACGTCTTCGGCGGCTGGATCATGGCGCAAGTCGATATCGCCGGTTCGCTGCCGGCCACGCGGCGCGCCAACGGCCGCGTCGCCACCATCGCGGTCAATTCCTTCATCTTCAAAAACCCCGTCTTCGTCGGCGATCTACTCTCCTTCTACGCCGAAATCGTCAAGGTGGGCAATACCTCGATCACCGTCAATGTCGAGGTGTATGCCGAGCGCAACCGCCTGCAGGCGTGCATCGTGAAAGTCACGGAAGCGACCCTGATCTACGTGGCGACGGACTCCGACCGCAAGCCGCGCAAGGTGCCGCCGATCGAGACCTTATTGTCGCAATAATCCTACGTTTTATTTTCAGACGGCATGGATAGCCAGCGCCGCATCTTCCTGCACAGCGCTGCGCGCATCACGGCGCTGGCCGCCGCCGGCAGCGTGCTGTCCGGCTCGGGCGCGCGCGCCGCCACGCGCCTGAACGGCAACGGCTATCCGTTTGCGCTCGGCGTCGCCTCCGGTTCACCGTTACCCGATGCGGTGGTGCTGTGGACGCGCATCTGTTACGACCCGCTGCAGGCAGACGCCACGCCCGCCATCGCCCTGAACGTGCGCTGGGAAGTGGCCGAAGACGAGGCTTTTCGGCGCATCGCCGCCAAGGGACAAGCCACGGCCACGCCCGCCCTCGCGCACAGCGTGCACGTCGACGTGGGCGGCCTGGCGCCCGGACGCTGGTACTGGTACCGTTTTATCTTTGGCGACGCCGTCAGTCCCGTGGGCCGCACGCGCACAGCGCCCGAGCCCGGCTCCATGCCGGCCTCGCTGAAACTGGCCGTCGCCTCGTGCCAGCATTGGGAATTCGGCGCGTATGCGGCGCACCGGCACATCGCGGCGGCCGCGCCCGACCTGGTGGCCTTTCTCGGTGATTACATTTATGAGTGGGGACCGTACCAGCTGCAGCACCCGAGCCGGGCCATGCGCACGCACGAAAGCTTTAGCCTGGACGAGTACCGCGCCCGCTATGCGCAATACAAGAGCGACCTGGATTTGCAGGGCGCGCACCTGGCCGCGCCGTGGATCGTGACCTGGGATGACCATGAAGTGGCCAACGATTACGGCAACGACCGCGACGAATTGCTCACACCCACCTTCTTGCAGCGCCGCGCGGCCGCCTACCAGGCGTTTTATGAACACATGCCGCTGCGGCTGCTACCGCTGGGGCGACGCGGCTTTGCCGACATGCGCATCTACCAGCGCTATGACTGGGGCCGGCTGGCGCGCTTCCACGTGCTCGATGACCGGCAATACCGCGCCTATCACGCGTGCGCCAAACCGGGCCGCGGCGGCTCCAATTCCGTCACCACGCGCAACTGTCCCGACTTGCTCAAACCCGGCCGCAGCATGCTGGGCGAGGAGCAGCAGCGCTGGCTGCAAACTGGTCTCGATACGTCTCCGGCGCGCTGGAATATCCTGGCTCAGCAAACGCTGATGGCGCAAGCCAGCCAGGTGCCCATCCTGCGCCCCGGCGACGAGCGCGTCTGGACCGATGGCTGGGACGGTTACCCGCTGGCGCGCCAGCACCTGCTCGACGCCCTGCGCAGCAGCAAGGCCAGCAACCCGCTGGTGCTGTCGGGCGACGTACACACGTTTTATGCCACGGAACTGAGCCGCAACGCCATGCGCCCCACCAGCAAGGATAATCCCGTGCTGGCGACCGAGTTTTGCGGCACGTCCATCACGTCGAGCTCCCGCCCGCAGGCGCGCACCGAGCAGTATGTAGCGATGAACCCGCACATCCGCTACGGACGCAGCGACAAGCGCGGCTATATGTTGATGGAAATCACTCCAGAGAAAACGACGACCCTGTTCCAGGGCCTGGAGAATGTGCGCGACAGCGCATCGGGCATCGCGACACTGGCCCGCTTTACCGTCCAGGACGGCAAGGCGGGCTTGCAGCCCACTTAGCAGGTACTTTTCAAGGCATCGCGGTAGCGCCGGCTGACGGGCACATCCCCGCCCGTGGATAGCACGGCACGCGCATCGCCCGATTCCAACGGCACGATGCTCTGCACGAAATCGAGGTTGACGATATAGCTGCGGTGCACGCGCACAAAGCGCTTGCCGTCGAGGCGGCGCTCGATGGCGGCCATGGTCGAGCGCAGCGGATAATCGTGCCCGCGCACATGCAGGTTCACATAATTTCCCCAGGCCTGTATCCACTCGATATCGGCAGCCGGCAACAGAAAATCCTTGCCCAGCTTGCGTACCAGGAAGCGTTCCGGCTGCTGCACCGGCTCCACGGCTGGGCCTTCATCGGGTTCGCCCAGCAGTGTCGCCTCGCCTTGCCAGCGCATCAGCAGCAACTGGTAAAACCCCACCGCCAACAAGACGAGGAAGTAAGCACGCACATCTTTCAGGTATTCATACGGCAACTCGCGCCACCAGTCGCCAAAATCATAGTGGCTGCCCTGGCTCCAATAGGCAACTTTGCGCAAGGCCACCATGGCCGCCACATGCACCAGGCTATAGACGACCGACGCAGCCAGGTGCCAGCGCAGGTTCTGGCGCTGGAACACCAGGTGTAGCGGCCGGTACTGTCCCGCCAGCACGACCACGGGCACCAGCGCCAGCAGCACCAGATTGCTGCTCCACTCCCACACGGCCACTTCCCAGTATGGCGTAGCGAGCCCGGCGCGCCGCAGGTCAAGCCAGGCCAGCCAGCTGTTGACGCTGGCCTGCAGCAGAGTCAGCACGATCCAGAATCCCGGCTCGGCCACGCGGCGCCAGCGTTGATAACGTTGCAACATGTCGGTGGAAGAGACGCGCATGGCTTCAGTAGGTAAATTAGTTGCACGATTGTAACGTCCCACACCCGTCCCAGGCGATCCATTCGTCCCAGCCAGCCGTCCGCTGGTCACTTCGCGCTGGCTGCCAGCCCCGCCGCTGCCTATGCTGGGCCTTCCTTGACCACTTGCCCACCGATCATGCGCCATGACATACGCCGTCACGATATCGACGCCTTGCGCTTTCTCGTCTTCAGCCTGCTGATTGTCTATCACACTGCCTTGCTGTACATGGATGGATGGAACTTTCACATGCACAGCAGTTACGCCACCGATGCCTTGAACATGCCGCTGGTCTTCATTAACCGCTGGCGCATGGAAATCGTCTTCCTCATTTCCGGCGTGTCGTGCGCCATGATGACGCTGACCTCGCGCGGGGCCTTCCTCTGGCGCAGGATCAAGCGCTTGCTGCTGCCGCTGCTGTTCGGCATGGCCATCGTCATTCCCATCCAGCCGTATTGCGAAGGGGTCAGCAACGGCCTGGTCGAACCCGGCTATGGACAGTTCCTGCTGCATTACTTTGGCGGCCATGCCTGGCCGGCCGGCGCATTTGCAGGCTGGCAATATGGTTTTACGTGGAATCACTTGTGGTATCTGGTGTACTTGCTGCTGTACATCACCGTGCTGGTGGCGCTGCAGCCGCTGCTGGCGGCGCTGCGCCCCCTGTTCCAGCACTTGCGCGGCTGGCGTTTGCTGGTCTTGCCGGCGCTACCCACCTTGACCGCCACGGTGTTCCTGAAAATGCGCTATCCGGAAACCCATGCGGTGGTGCACGACTGGTATGCGCACAGCATCTATTTCACGCTGTTCGTGTATGGCTGGTGGCTGGGCAATGACAGGGGATTGTGGGCGGAACTGACGCGCCTGCGCTGGCAGACTCTATGGCTGGGTCTGGGCGCGTTTGCCGTGTACATGGTATTTGACCAGATGTATTCGGAAAACCTGCTGACCTGGGCATCGGCCGGCTCCTGGCCCATGCGCAACCTGTACATGTGGCTGGCCATCTGCGCCATCCTGGGCTGGTCGCATACCTTATTGAACCGCCCCTTGGCCTGGCTGCCTTGGGCCCGCCAGGCCGTCTTTCCCTGGTACATACTGCACCAGAGCGCGATCGTGCTGCTGGCCTACTGGCTGGTGCCCCTGAAGCTGGGCCCCGTGCTCGAACCGCTGCTGATATTGGCTGGCACGCTGGCGACCTGCTGGCTGGGAACCTCGCTGCTGATCAGCAAGGTGAACTGGCTGCGCCCCTGCTTCGGCTTGCCCGCCCGCCCAGGCCGGAACCTGGCGGCGGACACAGCCATAGAGGCAAACTAAGCCACCTTCTTCTCGTCGCGCAATTGACGGCGCAAGATCTTGCCGACGTTGGTTTTCGGCAATTCATCGCGGAACTCGATGTATTTCGGTTTCTTGTAGGCCGTCAATTCATGCTTGCAATGCTCGCGGATCTGTTCCACCGTCAGGTTTGGATCCTTGCGCACGACAAACACTTTCACGGCTTCGCCCGCGTTGGCGTCGGGCACGCCGATGCACGCGCATTCGAGCACGCCCGGACACGATGAAACCACGTCTTCCACTTCATTCGGATACACGTTGAAGCCGGAGACGATGATCATGTCTTTCTTGCGGTCCACGATTTTGACGTAGCCGCGCTCGTCCATGACGCCCACGTCGCCCGTCTTGAAGTAGCCGTCGGCCGTCATCGACTTGGCCGTTTCGTCCGGACGCTGCCAGTAGCCGGCCATCACTTGCGGGCCGCGCACGGCGATTTCGCCCGGCTCGCCCAGCGGCACTTCCACGCCGTCATCGTTGAGAATCGCCACTTCCGTCGAGGGGAAAGGCAAGCCGATGGTACCCGTGAATTCCGTGATGTCGACACGGTTGCCCGTCACCACGGGCGATGTTTCCGACATGCCATAGCCTTCGATCAGCGGACAGCCCGTCAGTTTCAGCCAGCGTTCGGCCACGTTGCGCTGCAAGGCCATGCCGCCGCCATTGCACACCTTGTAGCTGGAGAAATCGAGCTTGGCAAACTCGGCATTATTCAGCAGCGCGTTGTACAGGGTATTGACGGCCGGGAAGACGACGATCTTGTGCTTGGCCAATTCCTTGACGAAACCGGGAATGTCGCGCGGATTGGGAATCAGCACGCTCATGCCGCCCAGGCGCATGCCCATCAGGGCGCTGACCGTCAGCGAATAAATGTGATACAGGGGCAAGGCGCACATGAATCCCATCGAGGTGGCGCGCATTTCAGGCGTCATCACGGGCGACATCCACGCCTCGTTTTGCAATACGTTGGCAATCACATTACGGTGCAACAACATCGCGCCTTTTGAGACGCCCGTCGTGCCACCAGTGTATTGCAGGAAGACAATATCGTCATGCCCCTGCTGCACGGGCTGCAAGGTCAGACGCGCACCTTCGGCCAGCATCTTGTTGAAACTGATGGCGCCCGGCAAGGAAAACGCGGGCACCATTTTCTTGATCTTGCGCACGACGAAATTAACAATCGTGCCCTTCAAGCCACCGAGCAAATCACCCATGGTGGCCACGATCACATGCTTGACCTGGGTATGCGGCAACACCTGCTCCACCGTGGTGGCGAAGTTTTCCAGCACGATGATCGCTTCACTGCCCGAATCGATCAGCTGGTGCTGCAATTCACGCGGCGTGTACAGCGGGTTGACGTTCACCACCGTATAGCCGGCGCGCAAAATCGCCGCCATCGCCACCGGATATTGCAGCACGTTCGGCAGCATGATCGCCACGCGCGCCCCCCGTTGCAGGCCCTTGCTTTGCAGCCAGGCACCCATCTGCCGCGACAGCTGGTCGAGCTCGCGATAGGTCATGAATTTATCCATGCACACGAAAGCGTTGCGGTCCGCATATTTCTGGAACGACTCTTCCAGCAAATGGGTCACGGAACGGTATTGCGTGCAATCTATCTCTGCGGGAACGCTGTCCGGGTATGACTTCAACCAAATCTTGTCCATCTCGCCTCATCTTTATCTGTAAAAGGGATGCGCCTCCTGGCGCATCCACATTGTTTATGCTGCTATCTTTTTCTCGTCACGCAGGGCGCGACGCAAAATCTTGCCGACGTTGGTTTTCGGCAGTTCATCGCGGAACTCGATGTATTTCGGCCGCTTGTAGCCCGTGAATTGCTCCTTGCAATACGCGGCCAGCACGGCCTGGGTCAGGTTCGGGTCCTTGCGTACCACAAACACTTTCACGGCTTCACCCGAATGCTCATCGGGCACGCCCACGCAGGCGCACTCGAGCACGCCCGGATGGGCTGCGATAACGGCTTCGACTTCGTTCGGATACACGTTGAAGCCGGAGACGAGAATCATGTCTTTCTTGCGGTCCACAATCTTCACGTAGCCGCGCTCATCCATGATGCCCACGTCGCCCGATTTGAAATAGCCGTCGGACGTCATGACCTTGGCCGTCTCATCGGGACGGTTCCAGTAGCCCGTCATCACTTGCGGGCCACGGATGGCGATCTCGCCCGTCTGCCCCAGCGGCACTTCCTTGCCGTCATCGTCGAGAATCGCGATCTCGGTCGACGGAATCGGCAAGCCGATGGTGCCGGAAAACACCGTGCTGTCGGCGCGGTTGCAGGTGGCGACGGGCGACGTTTCCGACAGGCCATAACCCTCGATGATGGACACGCCCGTCGCTTGCAGCCACTTGTCATTGACGGCTTGCTGCACCGCCATGCCGCCGCCATTGGCGATCTTCAAGCCCGAGAAGTCGAGCTTGGCAAAGTCGGGGTGATTCACCAGCGCGTTATACAGCGTATTGACCGCTGGCAGCAGGTTGAACTTGTACTTGCCCAGTTCCTTGATCAGGCCAGGGATATCGCGCGGATTCGGGATCAGGATATTCAGCGCGCCCACGCGCGTGCCCCACATCGCGCACGCCGTCAGGGCAAAGATATGGTACAGCGGCAAGGCGCAAACGATGATCAGCTGCTCGCGGCTGTTCGGATCGAGCGCCGCGCCCGACCACGCTTCGCTCTGCAGCACATTGGCGATCACGTTGCGGTGGCTCAAGGTCGCACCTTTCGACACGCCCGTGGTGCCGCCCGTGTATTGCAGGAAAGCGGCGTCGTTGATGCTCAGCTCGACGGGCGTGAGTTTCATGCGGCTGCCCAGCGTCAGCGCCTGCTTGAAACGCATGGCGTTCGGCAAGGAATACGCGGGCACCATCTTCTTGACGTTGCGCACGACAAAATTGACGAGCATGCCCTTCAAACCGCCCAGCATCTCGCCCATGCTGGCGACGACGATGTGCTTGACGGCCGTCTTGCTCAACACTTGTTCGAGTGTATGGGCGAAGTTTTCCAGCACGATGATCGCTTCGCTGCCCGAATCATTGAGCTGGTGCTCGAGTTCGCGCGGCGTGTACAGCGGGTTGACGTTGACCACCGTGTAGCCGGCGCGCAGCACGGCGGCGATCGCCACCGGATACTGCAGCACGTTCGGCATCATCAGGGCGACCCGGGCGCCCTTCTTCAGGCCACGGCTTTGCAGCCAGGCACCGAGCTGGCGCGAATAAGTATCGAGTTCGGCATAGGTGAGAAATTTGTCCATGCAGACATAGGCATTGCGATCCGCATATTTTTGAAACGCCTCTTCCAGCAGATGCACCAGCGAACGATATTGATCAGGATCGATGTCGGCGGGAACGCCGGGAGGGTATGACTTCAGCCAAATTTTTTCCATCCTGTGCCTCTTGTCTCGAATAATCGGGGGGGAGCCGGCGCAGCCTGCCGGCGCGGATCATTGCTGCGGATTCTGTCGTCCTGCAGTCAGTTTGAGCATTCTGACGAGCAATTGCTCTATGCTACTAATGCGATGCTATCGGGCGCCGCGCTTCCATGCAAGCGCTTTCAACAGTATTCGAGCAGCAACTCTAGGAGCATTTTGTGCTGCACTGCAGCATGATAAATACACTGTTACCGAATCGCTTGCCTCGCCGTACGGGACAATCTTTACGGGTCAGGGGCTGGACAATTGTTCCAGCGCATGCCTGCGCTCAGGCTTCTTGATCTGGGCCATTGTGTGCACTGCAGCATAAAAAGCACGAAAGTTCTTTTTTTCTTCCAGCAATTTTTTGAAGGCAGGCAAAAATTCATTGTAGGTCGACACGGAAGCGAGGTGCGCATTGCTCAATGGCTGCTCGAACCAGCGGTCGTAACCGGCAAAACCGCCCCAGTCTTGCTTCAATACCTGATACGCGTCTTGCAATGCCGCAAACACCTGCGCCTTGCGCGCGCGCTTGTCCGCCTCGCTGGCGTCGCTCGCATACACGGTCTCCAGCTTGCCCCGGTATGTCAGCAGCAAGGCCAGAAAATCCTGGCGCCGCGCCGCATACTGGGCGTATGACGCGCGCATGGCGTCATTGCCCTCGCGCGCCAGCCAGCGCTGCACGCCCGCCTCTTCCACGGCACTGGCAAACGATTCGTTGAAGGCCGAATCGCCGGGCACGTACACCACCTGGTGCGCCAGTTCATGGAAAATCAGCCGCGCCAGTTCCGCGTCGTTGTAGTTGATAAAGGTCGACAGCAGGGGATCATCGAACCAGCCCAGGGTGGAATACGCGGGCACGCCGCCCACCTGCACGTCGTAATGCTGGGCGCGCAACGCGTCGGCATACGCGAGCGCCTCGTCCTTGCTGTAATAGCCACGATAGCTGACGCAGCCGGCGATGGGAAAACACCATTGCAGCGGCTGCAGCGACAGTTCCGGCGTGGCCACCACGTTCCACAGCACAAACGGGCGCCGCAGGGACGCGTAGTTCTTGTAGCTGCCATTGTCGGGCAAGTCCAGCTCGCTGACGGCAAAGCGGCGAATCTGCTGCGCCCTGGCCAGGCGCACTTTCAGGCGCGGCTCGGTGGCCGGGTCCTCCAGCCAGTCACCGACGGGCCGCGCGCCCGACCACAATGCATATTGCCCCTGTGCCGCCTGCGTGTAGTAGCGCAGCTGCGTGCAGCCGCCCAGCAGCAGACACAGCGTGCCGACAAGCAAGCAGGCCGGCCAGCGCAGCATGTCAGGCAACCTTTTCCACTTCGACCAGCGTATCGTAGAAGGTCGGTGCGCGGCCCATGTCCGTCAGGCGCTGGCTGGTCACTTCATTGGCGTTCTTGCCATCGCTGGCGAGTTTTTTCCACCACACGGACAAGCCGACCACCAGGCCTTTTCTCGCCTTGTCCGTGACCCTGGCCTTGGCAACAAAGCTGCCACGGTCATTGAAGATGCGTACCATGTCGCCGGCGGCGATGCCGCGGGCGGCGCCATCATCGGGATGGATATCGAGGTGCGGCTCGCCTTCGGCCGCGCGCAGGCTTTTCACGTTGACGAACGTGGAATTGAGGAAATTGCGCGCCGGCGGCGAAATCATGGCCAGCGGGAAACGCGCCGCCAGCGCGGGATTGCTGGCCTGCGATTCGTGCGGCGCAATATACGTCGGCAAGGGATCGAGCCCCGCCTGCGCCATGGCTTCCGAATACAACTCGCACTTGCCCGATGGCGTGGGGAAACCACCCTCGGCAAATGGCGCCTCGGGCATGGCCAGCTTTTGCCAGCCCGTACGTTTCAGCGATTCCCAGTCGAAATGCACGGCGCGCGCATCGGTCGCATCGAAGGCCTTGGCCGCCAGCGCATCGTCGCTTTCCTGGAAGCACGGATCATCAAAGCCCATGTATTGGGCCAGCAGGCGGAAGATTTCCGTATTCGCCTTCGCTTCGCCCAGCGGCGCCACGGCCGCATTGTTCGCCATCATGTACAAATGGCCGTAGGTGGCATGCGCATCGACATGTTCAAGCTGCGTGGTGGCGGGCAGCACGATGTCGGCGTAGTCAACGGTATCGGTCTGGAAGTGTTCGAGCACGACCGTAAACAAGTCTTCGCGGGCAAAGCCCTGCGCCACTTTCGAGGAATCGGGCGCCACCGCCAGCGGGTTCGAGTTGTAGACGATCACGGCTTCCACTTGCGGGCCGAACTCGGCGGAGCTTTCTTTCAATAAATCGTCGCCGATGGTGCTCATGTTGATGGTGCGCGGCGTGCCTTTGAGCAAATCCGGGCGCTGCAGGGCCTTGCGGTTGACGGGGAATGAACCCGAGCTCGACAGCTGCATGCCGCCGGCAGGATGGCGCCAGGCACCCGTCAGCGCGGGCAGGCAGGCGATATTGCGCACCGCCGTGCCGCCCCCATGCACGCGCTGCACGCCGTAGTTGGCACGGATGGCGGCGCCCTCGCCAGAACGGCATGCCTGGCCGTACAGGCGCGCCAAGTCCACCACTTCCGTCGTGGTGATGCCGCACACCTCGGCCACGCGTGCGGGCGGCCATTCCAGCGCGCGCTGTTTGAGTTCCGCATAGCCCACGGTGTAGCGGTCGACATAGTCCTGGTCAACCAGGTTTTCCGTGATCAGGACATGCATCAAGCCCAGCGCCAGGGCCGCATCGGTGCCCGGCAGCAAGGCGATATGCTGGTGGCATTTTTCGGCCGTCAGCGAGCGATACGGGTCGATGGCGATCAGGGTCGCGCCATGGCGCTTGGCTTCCTGGGCACGCATCCAGAAATGCAGGTTCGAGGCGATTGGGTTGCCGCCCCAGATGATGATCAATTTCGCGTTCTGGAATTGTTCCAGGTCCGTGCCGATGCTGGCGCCCACCGTGTAGCGGTAACCGGTGGCGCCGGCCGAGGCGCAAATGGTGCGGTCCAGCAGCGAGGCACCGAGCTGGTTGAAGAAACGCGACGACATCGACTCGCCCTGCACCAGGCCCATGGTGCCGCAGTAGCTGTACGGCAAGATCGCCTCCGGATCGCGCGCGGCGATCGGTTTCAAGCGGGCCGCGATGGTCTGCAATGCCTCTTCCCAGCTGATGCGCTCGAACTTGCCTTCGCCCTTCTTGCCCACGCGGCGCAGCGGATGCAGCAGCCGGTCCGCATGGTAGGTCCGCTCCGTGAAGCGCGACACCTTGGTGCACAGCACGCCCGCCGTGGTCGGGTGATCAGGATCGCCCTTGACGGCTGTTGCCACCCCATCGGTCACGGTGACCAGGAGGGCGCAGGTATCGGGGCAGTCGAGCGGGCAGGCGGCGCGCACTTGGGTGGTGGTCATGGTGCAATCCAAAAACGTTGGGGGAAGGCGATACTGTAAACCATTCCGCGTGCTTGCTGTTGGCGCCATGGCAAGCTGGTCCGTGCGCTGGATTTACCCGGCAAACAAGGGCTACAATGCACCATTAGCCGCGTCTGTTTTTGATCAAACAGCCGCGGTCCGGCGCGCCATACATTGCTGCGTGCCAGCATCCACAGGAGAGTTCCATGAAACTAGTTGATCCGATCTTGGCGTTTCAATCCGAGCTGCAAGCTATCCGCCGCGACCTGCACGCGCATCCCGAGCTGTGCTACGAAGAACAACGCACCTCGGACGTGGTCGCCGCCAAACTGACGCAATGGGGCATTCCCGTGGTACGCGGCCTGGGCCGCACTGGCGTGGTCGGCATCATCCAGCAGGGCACCTCCACACGCGCCATCGGCCTGCGCGCCGACATGGATGCCTTGCCGATGCAGGAAATGAATACCTTCGAGCATGCTTCACGCCACCCGGGCAAGATGCACGCCTGCGGCCACGACGGCCACACGGCCATGCTGCTCGGTGCCGCCCATTACCTGGCGCAGCACCGCCATTTCGACGGCACCGTGTACCTGATCTTCCAGCCGGCCGAAGAAGGCGGCGCCGGCGCGCGCGAAATGATCGCAGACGGCTTGTTTAGCCGCTTTCCCATGGATGCCATCTACGGCATGCACAATTGGCCAGGCGCCGAAACGGGCACGCTGAGCGTGGTGGAAGGGCCGATGATGGCGTCCAGCAATGAATTCCACGTCACCGTCAAGGGCAAGGGCGCCCACGCGGCCCAGCCCCACAAGGGCATCGATCCCGTGATGGTGGCCGTGCAAATCGCGCAAAGCTGGCAAACAATCATCACGCGCAACAAGAGCCCGCTCGATACGGCCGTGCTGTCGATCACGCAAATCCATGCGGGCAGCGCCACCAATGTGATCCCCGATGACGCCAGCCTGGTTGGCACCGTGCGCACCTTCACCACGCCCGTGCTGGACCTGATCGAAGAACGCATGCGCGACATCGCCGTGCACACGGCCGCCGCCTTTGGCGCAGAAGTCGAGTTCCACTTCAAGCGCAACTATCCACCGCTGGTCAACCACGCGAAAGAAACAGCGTTTGCCGTCGACGTCATGAAAAGCGTGGTGGGCGCCGACAAGGTCAACGCGAATGTCGAACCGACGATGGGCGCGGAAGATTTCGCCTTCTTCCTGCAGGAAAAAGCCGGCTGCTACATCTTCATCGGCAATGGTGATGGCGAGCATCGCGATGGCGGCCACGGCCTGGGCCCGTGCGTCTTGCACAATGGCAGCTACGACTTCAACGATGATCTGTTGCCGATCGGCGCCAGCTTCTGGGTCAAGTTGGCCGAGACGAGCCTGCCCGTCGCCTGAATCAGCTCAATTTGTCCGGGCCGCTTCCCAGACGCTGGCCCGGATTCAACGCTTCCAGGGCCAGCAAGGCCGCCGCATGGTCGGCCGTCGGGTGGCTGGTGGCGAGGGTTTCATAGCGCTGCGTCACCAGTTGCGTCACCGGCAAGGTGACGTGGGCAGCTTCGGCCGCCGCCAGGATGTTGTGCATATCCTTGATCTGGCTTTTCACCTGCCCGCCAGCAACAAAATTGCGCTCCAACATGCGCTGGCCATGTACCTCCAAAATCTTGCTCTCGGCAAAACCACCGCGGATGGCCGCCCGTACGGCAGCCGCATCGGCGCCGGCCGCCTGGGCCAGCAACAGCGCTTCGGCCACGATGGTCAATGTCGCGCCGACGATCAGCTGATTGCACAGCTTGGCGACCTGGCCACTGCCCGGCGCCCCCACCAGGGTCGGGCGGCCCATTGCCGTCAAAATAGCTTCCACGCGCGCGTAATCGCTGGTGCTGGCGCCAGCCATGATGGCCAGGGTGCCCGCCTGTGCCCCGCCGACGCCACCCGACACGGGCGCATCGATGAAGGAATGGCCTGCCGCCTGCAAGACGGCATGAAATTGCCGGGCTTCTGATTGTTGCGTGGAGCTCATATCGATCCACAGCGCCCCTGCGGGCAGGGCCGGCAGCGCCTCCTGCAGCACCTGCGCCACGATGGGACCGGCTTCCAGCATCGAGATGACGACGTCCGCGCCATTGACCGCCTCAGCGATGGAAACGGCCGGCTGCGCCCCTGCCGCACGCAGGACTTGGGCCTTGCTGTACGTGCGATTCCAAATTGTGACAGAATATCCAGCGCGTAGCAGGCACCGGACCATCGGATCCCCCATCAGACCGATACCGAGAAATGCGATTTTTGTAGAGAATGTCAATTGAACCCCTGAGATCAACAAGTGGCGAGAGCGGCATCAATGCAAGATGCCTGTACAACAATAGCCTATCGGCCAATTTTACGATGAAAGCCTCTATGTTCTTCAAGAAGAATCTCCTCACATCCATCGCCGCCGTTGCCGCGCTGATGGCGGCCAACGTCGGCTTTGCCGCCGACGACAAACTGATCGACTCCGTCTACGGCGAATATGCCAAGGGCGTGAAGGTACAAATGGTACGCGCCGGCGTGACCTCGAGCTGGGATAAGGCCTGGTTTGTATCGAATGGCACGCAGCTGAGCGGTTACTGGGATGCCAGCATCGGCGGTTGGGATGGCAAGAGCTATCGCAACGTCCCTGGCCAGCATCAAAAACTGTGGGATCTGGGTTTTACTCCCGTGTTCCGCTTTGAAAACACAAACAAGCTGGGTTTCTATGCAGAAGGCGGTATTGGCGTACACATGCTGTCCAAGCTGTACGACAACGACGATAACCGTCTGTCGACCCACTTCCAGTTCGGCGACCATATCGGCGTCGGCTATATCTTCAATAACAAATGGGAAGTCGCTGCGAAGATCCAGCATTTCTCGAATGGCGGCTACAAGAAGCCTAACAGTGGCGTCAATTACATGAACGTCAAAGTCGCTTATCACTTTTAATGGGTTTGATAAATGACAAAGGCAGCGCGTAGCGCTGCTTTTTTATGTCCGCACGCGGTTATTGGAAAAAGCGCCAGACGTAAAAAAACCCCCACCGGATCACCGATGGGGGTTTTTTCGAATAACAAGCCTGACGATAACCTACTTTCACACTGGTTGCAGCACTATCATCGGCGCAAAGTTGTTTCACGGTCCTGTTCGGGATGGGAAGGGGTGGGACCAACTTGCTATGGTCATCAGGCATAACTTGTACCGGCATTTGTCCTCAGTGGAGCGACAAAGCCATGAATCTGGAAGAAGCAAAGATTGGGGTAATGACTGGTAGTATCAACACACACGCAACGTTGTACCGTCTTATCCTCTGTACCTGCTAAGGTTATAGGGACAAGCCGTACGGGCAATTAGTACTGGTTAGCTTAATGCATTACTGCACTTCCACACCCAGCCTATCAA